>NZ_JAJHPU010000001.1 GCF_020831405.1 Pseudomonas oryzagri
CTGTCGCCCAGCTCATTACTACCTCTCGAGTTCACGCGACTTATGTATAACGCCGAGCGCCGAGCGTGGGAACGATCTAACAATCAATAGGCAGATTGGCCAAGTGCTCCACCGTAGCTGTCACGTATTGGCGGCGCTAGAATCCGGCCCGCATGGATGCTGTGGCGCACCTTCACAATCTTTGCGTTTTCCCTAGGACAAGTCCCCGAGACAAGGAACAAGCATCGTGGCGTTAACGAGCAAGATTTCACCCTATGACAGTAATTGGCCTGCGCTCTTCCTTGCTGCCAAGGAGCAAATCGCCAAGGCATTTGGCGAAGAGCTTATCGCCATCCATCATGTCGGAAGCACTGCCGTACCCGAACTGGCAGCCAAGCCGGAGATCGACATGCTGGTCGAGATTTCGGCACATCGAAATGAATCCTTACGCACAAGTGTCCTGAGCGAACTTGGATACGTACGCGGAAGTGATCTGTCGGCGGGACACCATTTTTATCGTCGCGATATCGATGGGGTGCGAACCCATAAGATCCATATCTGCCTTAGCGGCCACGATCAGATCGGAAGAATGCTCCGCTTTCGCGACATCCTCAGAAGCGATCCGATACTTCGCGAGTGCTATCAAGACTTGAAGCTGGCCCTGGAGGCAGACAACACCGGCGGCATCGGCGAATACCTCGCAGGCAAGGCGCCCTTTATCGACGGGGTCATGCAGTCGGTTTCTACCTCAAGCCCCGTGCAATAGGGGCGGACTGGCGGTCGCCGATCAGATGAGCTTGGGCGATCCCTGGGCAGACATGCGGTGGTAGGCCAGAAACGAGTCGTAGATACCGTCTTCCCCATCAGTGAGCAATGGCTCGCTGGCGATCGAACGGCACGCCGGACTTG
>NZ_JAJHPU010000011.1 GCF_020831405.1 Pseudomonas oryzagri
CATCGGGAGGAGGACCTGGAAGACGCTTCGCCCCTTAGGCTTCGAGCCTGCGCCGTAGATCGTGCTCCAGCCCTCCACACGCGCTCGACAAGTCCGAACGGTATCTGGAGCCCACCTGCGGTGAGAGCTCGTATTCACAAGGTTGGACCGAGTGCCGTGATGATCGCACCGAACCCTGCACAGGAGTTTTTCCCCATGACGTCCGTCGTCGGCATCGACGTTGCCAAGCACAGCCTCGATATCGCCACCCTGCAAGCCAACGGCAAGCACCGCACCAAAAGCAAGCTGGCCAATACCCCGGCGGGCTTCAGGGATGTCGAGAGGTGGTTGGAACAATATGCCGAGCCCGCTGCCTGGATCGTGATGGAGGCGACCGGGATCTACCACGAAGCCGTCGCCGAGTACCTGTATGGCCTGGGCTATCGGGTCTGCGTGATGAACCCCGCACGCATCGCCAGCTACGCCCAGAGCGAGCTGCTGCGCGGCAAGACCGATCGCACCGACGCCAAGCTGCTGGCCACCTACGGGCAGCGGCATGTCGACCAGTTGCGCGCCTGGATACCCACGCCGCCGGCGCAGAAGCGCCTGCAGGCGCTGGTCAGACGCCTACAGGATCTTCAGGAAATCGAGCAGATGGAGCGCAATCGGCTGGAGGTTTCGGACACCAGTGTGCAGGCGTCGATCCATGAGCTGCTCGCGCATATCGAGCGACAGATTGCCGAGACGCTGCGGGCGATCAAGCAGCACATCGACGACGATCCGGATTTGCGCGGCCGCCGCGACCTGCTGGTCAGCA
>NZ_JAJHPU010000012.1 GCF_020831405.1 Pseudomonas oryzagri
GAGCTGGTCGCCTTCATGCACAGCATGATCGGCCTGGCCGCGGTCTTTATCGCCATCGCCGCGGTGGTGGAGCCGCAGTCCTTGGGCATCGTCGCGCAGCTGGGCGATGCCATCCCGGCCGGCAACCGCCTGGAGCTGTTCCTCGGCGCGGCCATCGGCGCGATCACCTTCTCCGGTTCGGTGATCGCCTTCGGCAAGCTCTCCGGCAAGTACAAGTTCCGCCTGTTCCAGGGCGCCCCGGTGACCTTCGCCGGCCAGCACTGGCTGAACCTGGCGGTGGGCCTGGCCATCGTCGGCCTGGGCCTGGCCTTCACCTTCACGGGTAATCTCACCGCCTTTGCCGTGCTGGTGGCGCTGGCCTTCGTGATCGGCGTGCTGATCATCATCCCGATCGGCGGCGCCGACATGCCGGTGGTGGTGTCGATGCTGAACTCGTATTCGGGCTGGGCGGCCGCCGGGATCGGCTTCTCGCTCAACAACTCGATGCTGATCGTGGCAGGCAGCTTGGTGGGCTCCTCGGGCGCGATCCTCTCCTACATCATGTGCAAGGCGATGAACCGCTCGTTCTTCAACGTGATCCTCGGCGGCTTCGGCGCCGAAGCCGGTGCGACCGTCGCCGGTTCCCAGGAGCAGCGTCCGGTGAAGAGCGGCTCGGCGGACGATGCCGCGTTCCTGCTGGGCAACGCCGACAGCGTGATCATCGTGCCGGGCTACGGTCTGGCGGTGGCCCGCGCCCAGCACGCGCTGATGGAGCTGACCGAGAAGCTGACCCACCGCGGGGTGACCGTGAAGTACGCGATCCACCCGGTGGCCGGACGGATGCCCGGGCATATGAACGTGCTGCTGGCCGAGGCCGAGGTGCCCTACGAGCAGGTGTTCGAGATGGAGGACATCAACCCCGAGTTCGGCCAGGCCGACGTGGTGCTGGTGCTCGGCGCCAACGACGTGGTCAACCCCTCGGCCAAGACCGATCCGAAGTCGCCGATCGCCGGCATGCCGATCCTCGATGCGTACAAGGCGCGCACCGTGATCGTCAACAAGCGCTCGATGGCCAGCGGCTACGCGGGCCTGGACAACGAGCTGTTCTACATGGACAAGACCATGATGGTGTTCGGCGACGCCAAGAAGGTGGTCGAGGACATGGTCAAGGCCGTCGAGTAACCGCAGTCACGACCAGAGCCGGCGCCACCTTCGGGTGGCGCCGGCTTTTTGTTGTCCGGACCGTGCAGTTTGTCGTGAGGAGCGGGGTGCCCCTCAGAGGAACAGCTGGCCGAGCGGGGTGCTGGGGGTGACGAGCTGCGCCGGACAGTGCTGGCAGCTGTCCGCCTGGGCCGCCAGCAGCGGCAGCTGGCCAGTGGACAACAGGGCAGGGGAGAGGGCGGTGCTGGCGAAGAAAAGGACGAGGTACAGCGGCTTTCTTGTTTTCATTGTTGTTATCTCGCTATCGAACTGCGGTGGCAGCAAGCCGACGGCATGCCGTCGAGCTTCAAGGCCACCATAGGAAGCGATTGCACCTTTGTCCTAGTCCGAACGGACTAGATGCGACGAATGGCTGCGCCGCGGCAGGGCGGCGCGGCCGGTGCTGACGGACTGCGTTTCGCCGGCTTGCCGGGATGCCCCTCGCCGCTCCCGCGAGGAGTGAGCCTCTCCCTTGCCCGTCCCCCCGGCATCGTCCGAATGATCGATGAGTGTTTCCCCCCTTGTCTGATCGGACGATGCGCCGCCCCCCTCCGGCCGCCAAATTCTGACTATCCCCCGGTACCGCAGTCTGCTCTGGACAGCGGGTGCCGGGTCGACGAGGAGGAGTTATGCAGCCAGTCACAACAATTAAAAACGAATCAGCCTTGCGAACGGTGCCGCCTGCCGAGGTCGGCGCCCGCCAGTCGCACAATCGCTCCCGCATCCTGATCGGCCTGTGCGTCGTCGGCCTGGTGGCCGCCGGCACGGTCGCATCTTTCCTGCCGCGGCCCAGCCCGGCGTTCCCGTCCAGCGACGCGCAACCACAGCTCATGCTGATCAACGGCGCGGCGCAGGCCGAGGGCGGCAACCTGGTCGCCGCCGGCGAACTGGGCCACCTGTTCTACAGCAAGGGCGGCGCGCAATGGAGCGAGGCCAGGGTGGCCCCCCAGCGCGGTTCGACCCTCACCCAGGTGTTCTTCGCCGAGCCGGCGCTGGGCCTGGCGGTGGGCCATGACAACTGGATCCTGCGCAGCCAGGACGGCGGGCTGAGCTGGCAGGAAGTCAACTTCGACGCCGAAGCCGCCGAGGCGCTGATGAGCGTGTGGGGCAAGGCGCAAGGGCCGCTGTTCGCCACCGGCAGCTTCGGCCGCCTGCTGATCTCGGACGACCGCGGCAAGAGCTGGCAGCCGCGCGACACCGGCCTGGGCGACCGCCACTTCTATGGCATCGCCGGCGACGGCCGGCAGCGCCTGATGCTGGTCGGCGAATCCGGCCTGGTGGCGCGCTCGGCCGATGGCGGGCAGAGCTGGGAGCGCCTGGCGGACTTCTACAACGGCAGCTTCTTCGGCCTGATCGCCGTGTCGGCCAACGAGTGGCTGGTCTACGGCATGCGCGGCAAGGTGTTCCGCACCGGCGATTTCGGCGCGACCTGGCAGGAGATCGACGCCGACACCGGCCTCTCCCTGTATGGCGGCACCCTCACCGACGACGGCCGGGTGGTGCTGGTCGGCGAGGGTGGCGTGGTCACCCAGTCCGGCGATGGCGGGCGCACCTTCAAGCGCCTCAACGATGGCGGCGCCGGCAGCCTCTCCAGCGTCGCCGAGCTGGCCGATGGCCGGCTGATCTTCACCGGGCAGTCCGGCATCAGCGTGGCCGGCAAGCCGGCCAAATCCCCGACTCCCTGACACAAGCGGACACTCTCATGGACAACAACAAGAATGCCCAGTGGGTCTACCGCTGCGCCGACCTGCTCATGGCCAACCGCCGCTGGCTGCTGGCCCTGTTCATCCTGCTGACCCTGGTGTTCGCCGCGACGGCCACGCGCATCAAGCTGGACCCCGGCTTCTACAAGATGATCCCGCTCCAGCACCCCTACATGCAGACCTTCACCGAGTACCAGAAGGCCTTCCCGGGGGCCAACCGCGTGCTGGTCAACCTGCGCTGGAAGGGCCAGGGCGACATCTACAACGTGCAGTTCCTCAAGGCCCTGCGCGAGGCGACCGACGATGTGTTCTTCATCCCCGGCGTCGATCGCACCCGGGTCTCGTCGCTGTTCACCCCCGACACCCGCTTCATCGAGGTCACCGAGCAGGGTTTCTACGGCGACGTGGTGGTGCCGGCTAAGTTCGGCGGCTCGGAACAGGATCTGGCGACCGTGCGCCGCAACGTGGCGCGCGCCGGGGTGATCGGCCGTCTGGTGCAGGGCGACCTGCGCGGCGCGCTGATCCGCGCCGACCTGCAGGAAATCAACCCGGAGACCGGCGCGAAGGTCGACTACGTGGAGATCGCCAAGGCGCTCGACGCGGTGCGCGCCAAGTACGCCAGCGCGCAGATCGAGGTCGACATCATCGGCTTCCCGGTGCTGATCGGCGACGTGGTCAGCGGCCTGTCCGGGGTCTTCGTGTTCTTCCTGCTGGCCTTCGCCATCACCACGGTGCTGCTGTTCGCCTACTGCCGCTCGCTGCGCATGACCCTGCTGGCCCTGGTGGTGGCGCTGCTGCCGGTGGTCTGGTTGCTCGGCCTGCTGCCGCTCTTGGGCTACGGCATCGACCCGATGTCGATCCTGGTGCCGTTCCTGATCTTCTCCATCGGCGTGTCCCACGCGGTGCAGATGACCAACGCCTGGAAGCTCGAGGTGCTGGCCGGGGCGAGTTCGCTGGCCGCGGCGCACAGCTCGTTCCGCCGCATCTTCGTGCCGGGCGCCCTGGCCCTGCTGGCCAACGCGCTGGGCTTCGCGGTGATCATGCGCATCCAGATCGACAGCGTGCGCGAGCTGGGCATCACCGCGTGCCTCGGCGTGCTGCTGATGATCATCACCAACAAGATGATGCTGCCGATCCTGCTCTCCGGCATGCGCCTGGAAGACTCCGCCCGCCGCACCGCCACGGCGGGCGGCAAGCGCCATCCGTTCTGGTGGAAGCTGTCGGCGGTAACCAACCCGGCCACGGCCCTGCTGGTTGCCGTCGCCTGCCTGGGCCTGCTCGGCCTGGGCATCGCCGAGTCGCGCAAGCTCGTGATCGGCGATATCGGCAGCGGCGCCCCGGAGTTCCGTGAGGACTCGCGCTACAACCGCGACAACGCCAGCATCGTCGGCAGCTACGCGATCGGCGTGGACGTGCTGAGCGTGGTGGTCGAGGCCAAGGGCTTCGAGGGCGACGCCTGCCTGCACTACTCGGTGATGAACGCGGTCGACCGCTTCGCCACCTTCATGCGCGGCGTGCATGGCGTGCAGTCGGTGGTCAGCGTACCGGACATGGCCAAGGTGGGCATCAGCGCCAACAACGAGGGCAATCCGCGCTGGGCCGCGCTGCCGCGCAGCAGCCAGGCCCTGCAGCAGGGCGCCGAGGCCTACAACCCCGACCTGGGCATGAACACCCAGGGCTGCACGGCGATGCAGGTGCTGATCTACACCAAGGACCACGAAGGCGCGACCCTCCATCACCTGACCAGCGAGATCAAGCGCTTTATCACCGAGCAGCCGACGTCCGACGCACAGTTCCGCGTCGCCGACGCCTTCCGTCTGGCCGGCGGCAACGCCGGGGTGATGGCGGCGACCAACGAGGCGGTGGAGCAGGCCGAGGTGGAGATGCTGGTGGCCATCTTCGGCGCCATCACCCTGATGTGCTTCCTGATGTTCCGCTCCTGGAAGGCGGTGCTGTGCATCATCGCGCCGCTGGCGGTGGTGTCGGTGCTGTGCAACGCGCTGATGGCCGCGCTGGGCATCGGCCTCAAGGTGGCGACCCTGCCGGTGGTGGCCCTCGGGGTCGGGGTAGGGGTGGACTACGGCATCTACCTGTTCGAGCGGGTCAAGCACCAGATCGAGGAGGAGGGCCAGGACCTGCGCATGGCGTTCTACGAGGCGATGCGCCAGCGCGGCACGGCGGCGATCTTCACCGCGGTGACCATGTCGGTCGGCGTGGCCACCTGGGCGTTCTCGCCGCTGAAGTTCCAGGCCGACATGGGCATCCTGCTGGCCTTCATGTTCCTGGTGAACGTGTTCGGCGCCGTGCTGCTGCTGCCGGCGCTGGCCTGCTGGCTGAACGTCGGCGGCGAGCGCCATAGCGTCCGCGCGGACGCCACGCTGTCGCCCGCCACGCCCTGACCGCCGTTGCCTGTATGAAACCCGGGTGCCGTTCGCAAGAGCGGCAGCCGGGATTTTTTATAACGGCCAATAGCCGCTCGAATTCCCATTCCAGACAACTTCGACAGCCCTTCGCCGACCTGTCGCGCGTGCGCGCCAGAGTTCTTTTCCGCTAGCACAAGGGCCACCGGGCAGCCTAGTCCGAACTAAGTATGTAAGCGACTTTTAGGCGGGTAATGATGAACTTACTCGGCCAGCCAGCCCGGCAATGGTCGATGCAAGAGCCAACTGCTGTGCGCCTTGCAATTGGCGGGTCTGCCGCGATTCAAGAGTCATATCAGGGCAAGAAGAACTTACAAAAGCGCCCCAGAGGAGCTGAACCGATGAACCAAAAATACAATAATCTCGGCCGCCTGCCGCGCCACTTCAGACTCAGCCTATTGGGCTGTGCCGTAAGCGCTCTGGCAATTCCGGCAGCGCAGGCCGGCTCGTTCGAGTTTGGCGATGGTTTCGAAGTCGATTATCTGGCCACCTTCAACTACGGCCTGAACATGCGTGCCGAGAAACAGGCCGACGAACTGTTGAACAATATCAACGGCGACGACGGTGACCGCAACTTCGACCGCGGCAGCTTCTTCAACAATCGCGTCAGCCTGCTCGCCGAAATGGATATCCATAAGGGCGATTACGGTCTGATGGTGCGTGGTTCGTCCTTCTACGACTTTGCCTACAACCGCAAGAACGACAACAACTCGCCGGATACCGTCAACAAGCTTGGCGACCACGACGAGTTCACTTCCGACGCCCGCCAGCGCGTCGGCACCCGTACCCGCCTGCTCGACACCTACCTGTACGGCGGCACCACCGTCGGCGACAGCGGCTTCCTCGACCTGCGCCTCGGCAACCAGGTGGTGGCCTGGGGCGAGAGCCTGTTCATCTCCGGCATTTCCGGCGTGCAGGGCCCGGTCGACGCCACCAAGGCCAACATCCCCGGCACCGAGATCAAGGAAATCCTCCTGCCCGAACTGCAGGCCTCCGGGCGCCTGTCGATCAACGACTGGACCCTGCTCGGCTACTACCAGTTCAAGAACCATCCCTATGAACTGTCGCCGGCGGGCGAGTACTTCTCCTACGCCGACATGATCGGCCCGGGTGGCCAGTTCATCCGCTTCGCGCCGGGCGACATGGCCACCCTGGCCAGCTTCGGCGGCGCACTGACCCGCGGCGAGAGCGACAACGCCCGCGACGGCGGCGAGTGGGGCGTCGGTGCGCGCTACAAGCTCACCCCCTATACCGAGGTGGGCGCCTATCGTCTGCGCTACCACGAGCGCACCCCGAACGTGATGCTCGATATTCCCAGCGGCCAGTATCACCTCAAGTACTTCGAGGATGTCGACCTGACCGGCGCGAGCATTTCCACCCGCCTGGGCGACTGGCAGGTTTCCAGCGAGGTCAGCTACAAGGACGGCCTGTCGCTGCTGACCAAGACCGGCGTGTCGCGCGGCCAGGCGACCCAGGCGCAGGTTTCCGCGCTGAAGACCTGGGGCACGACCTGGATCGCGCCGCAGACCTCCTTCGCCGGCGAATTCGGCGCGGTGCACGTCAATGACGTCGACGACGGCGGCCTCGACGCCCTCGCCAACGACCGCAACGCCCAGTTCGGCCAGTTCATGGTCACCCTGACCTACCCGAACGTGTTCAACGGCTGGGACCTGGACGTGCCGTTCAGCTACGGCCACGCCTTCAACCAGTCCTCCGTCGGCACCTTCGGCTTCGGTGGCGACGGCGACGCGCGCGCCAGCCTCGGCGCCAAGTTCAAGTACCTCAACAACCTGGAGATCGGCGCTACCTACAACGCCTACCTGGGCTCGGCCGACCCGCTGGAACGCCCGCTGGCCGACCGTGACTTCCTGGCCATCAACTTCAAGTACAACCTGTAAGAGCAGGAGATCCCGCGATGAACAAGACCCTCTTCCGAGCCAGCCTGCTGAGCGCAGGCATCCTCTGCGCCTTCAGCCAGACCGTATGGGCCAAGGTTTCTCCCGAAGAAGCCGCGCGCCTGGGCAAGGATCTGACCTGCTCCGGAGCCGAAAAGGCCGGCAACGCCGACGGCACCATTCCGCCGTTCTCCGGCAAGTGGCTGGGCAAGCCCGATAACGTCAGCTTCGAAGGCACCGGCAAGTTCTGGCCGAACCCCTACGCCGACGAAAAGCCGCTGTTCACCATCACCGCGCAGAACATGGCGCAGTACGCCGACAAGCTCAGCGACGGGCAGAAGGCGCTGTTCAAGAAGTATCCCGACACCTTCAAGATGCCGGTGTACCCCAGCCACCGCGACTTCCGCTTCCCGGACTGGGTCTGCGAGGCCTTCAAGAAGAACGCCACCACGGCCGAACTGGTCGACGACGGCCTGGGCCTGAAGGCGGTGACCGGCTCCAATCCGTTCCCGATTCCGAAGACCGGCCTCGAGCTGCTGTGGAACATCAACAACACCGGCCCGCAGCCGTTCAAGACCGAGCTGATGACCCAGGATGTGGTGGTCTACCCCGATGGCAACCTGGCCTGGGGCAAGACCGAGAACAAGTTCCTCGGCGTGCGTTCCGAACCGGGGGCCATGCGCGACACCACGGACCTGACCCCGCCCTTCGGCGGCATCATGTCGCTGACCATCCAGAAGACCCACCTGCCGCTGCGCGACAAGGGCACCGTCTACGCCACGCGGGAAAACTCCAACTACAAGACCCAGCCGCGCGACGTCTACCTGTACAACCCGGGTACCCGCCGCGTGCGCCAGGCGCCGTCGTTCGGCTTCGACATGCCGCAGGGCGCCGGCGGTTTCCGCACCGTCGACGAACACCACATGTTCAACGGCTCGCCCGAGCGCTACGACTGGAAGATCGTCGGCAAGAAGGAGATCTACATTCCCTGGAACGCCTTCGCCACCAACCAGGCCGACGTGAAGATCGCCGACCTGACCAAGCACAAGGGCCACGTGAATACCGAGCTGATGCGCTTCGAGCTGCAGCGCGTCTGGGTGCTGGAGGCAACCCTCAAGCCCGGCTTCCGCCACCAGTACGCCAAGCGCGTGTTCTACATCCAGGAAGACACCTGGGGCTCGGCGCTGTCCGACCAGTACGACGGCCGCGGCCAGCTGTGGCGCACCGTGCTGGGCAACTGGATGTGGGCCTACGAGTCGCAGACTCCCTACTGGGGCATCGCCGCGCACCACGACCTGATCTCCGGCGCCTACCTGGTGGACAACATCGCCAACGAAACCGGCGCGCCGGTCCTGGAAACCCAGGAAAACTGGACCCCGGCCATGTTCAGCGCCGAAGCGGCGGCACGCTGGGGTCGCTGATCCGCTAGCAAGCCGTTAAGACCAAGCCCTCCCCATCCTGTGGGGAGGGCTTTTTCATTTCGGCGGATGCTGGAGCTGCGGAGGCGAAAGCCGCCCCAGGCTGTCTTTCCTTTACCATGATGTTTCGACTCCCCGCGACACCGCCCCAGGGCCAGGAGCACAAGCACATGAACATTCCGACCTTTCGCACCGCCGTCCTGGCGGACACCGACCGCTGCTACGAGATCGAGACCTCGGCCTACGAAGGCGACGAAGCGGCCACCCTGGAAAAGATCGCCACGCGGATCGAGCAATACCCCGAAGGCTTCCTGGTCATGGAGCTGGAGGGCGAGGTGATCGGCTTCATCAACTGCGGCTGCGCGCACGACGTGGTCATGTCCGACGAAGCCTTCAAGGAACTGGTCCGCCACGATGCCGAGGCGCCGAATGTGGTCATCATGTCGGTCGTCATCGACCCCGCGCACCAGGGCAAGGGCTACGCCACGCTGATGATGCGCACCTTCGTCAAACAGATGCGCGAGCTGGGCAAGAAGACCATCCACCTGATGTGCAAGGACCGCCACGTCGAGTTGTACACGCGCATGGGCTATCGCTACGTGCAACCCTCCGCGTCCGACCACGGCGGCATGGCGTGGCACGAGATGGTCATGGATATTTGAAGCCGAGGGAGCAGGGGAGCGAGGTCTTTCCCCGAGACGCGGCGACAAAACCGCCCCGCCGCGGCCATCCCGGATGGACGCAGTCGCCTGAGCAGGGCTCGGGAATACGCCATGACTTCACGGGGCTGTATATGAAGAGGTCGTTCCCGCGCAGGCGGGAATCCACAAGGCCCGCAGCAGCCAGGCTCCCGCCTTCGCGGGAGTGACGATAGGTGGCTATTTCAGGCCTTCCCCAAGCGCGGGTTACCCCTTTACTGCCGCTTCGATCGCCGCCACATCGATCTTGCGCATGGTCATCATCGCGTTGAACGCGCGCTTGGCCGCGGCCCGATCGGGGCTGGTAAAGGCGGCCGTCAACACCCGCGGCGTGATCTGCCACGACAGGCCCCACTTGTCCTTGCACCAGCCGCATTCGCTCTCCTGACCACCGTTGCCGACAATCGCGTTCCACAAGCGGTCCGTCTCGGCCTGGTCGTCGGTCGCTACCTGGAACGAGAAAGCCTCGCTGTGCCTGAACGCCGGCCCGCCGTTAAGCCCCAGGCACGGAATGCCCATCACCGTGAACTCGACGGTCAGCACATCGCCTTCCTTGCCCGCCGGATAGTCCCCCGGCGCCCGATGGACGGCACCCACCGCGCTGTCAGGGAAGGTCGCGGCATAGAAGGTCGCAGCGTCCAGCGCGTCGTCGTTGTACCAGAGACATATGGTGTTTTTGCTGGTCATCTTGGGGCTCCGCGGGTGGGGGTGGGAGATGGAGTCTAGCTGCGTCACGGAGGGAGACGCGGAGCGCCTGGGAAGGAATACCCAGCCGAACGCGCTGGCGGGCAAACGACACCACCCTGTAGGGGCGAATTCATTCGCCATGGGCCGCAACGCGGCCCCGGATGTTGCCCACGGCAGGCCAAAGGCCTGCTTGGCGAATGAATTCGCCCCTTGTATCTCGACTGCCATCCCTCCTGGGGTGATAGTTCCCGACTGAT
>NZ_JAJHPU010000013.1 GCF_020831405.1 Pseudomonas oryzagri
CAAACACGAAAGTGGACGTATAGGGTGTGACGCCTGCCCGGTGCCGGAAGGTTAATTGATGGGGTTAGCGCAAGCGAAGCTCTTGATCGAAGCCCCGGTAAACGGCGGCCGTAACTATAACGGTCCTAAGGTAGCGAAATTCCTTGTCGGGTAAGTTCCGACCTGCACGAATGGCGTAACGATGGCGGCGCTGTCTCCACCCGAGACTCAGTGAAATTGAAATCGCTGTGAAGATGCAGTGTATCCGCGGCTAGACGGAAAGACCCCGTGAACCTTTACTATAGCTTTGCACTGGACTTTGAGCTTGCTTGTGTAGGATAGGTGGGAGGCTTTGAAGCGTGGACGCCAGTTCGCGTGGAGCCATCCTTGAAATACCACCCTGGCAATCTTGAGGTTCTAACTCTGGTCCGTTATCCGGATCGAGGACAGTGTATGGTGGGTAGTTTGACTGGGGCGGTCTCCTCCCAAAGAGTAACGGAGGAGTACGAAGGTGCGCTCAGACCGGTCGGAAATCGGTCGTAGAGTATAAAGGCAAAAGCGCGCTTGACTGCGAGACAGACACGTCGAGCAGGTACGAAAGTAGGTCTTAGTGATCCGGTGGTTCTGTATGGAAGGGCCATCGCTCAACGGATAAAAGGTACTCCGGGGATAACAGGCTGATACCGCCCAAGAGTTCATATCGACGGCGGTGTTTGGCACCTCGATGTCGGCTCATCACATCCTGGGGCTGAAGCCGGTCCCAAGGGTATGGCTGTTCGCCATTTAAAGTGGTACGCGAGCTGGGTTTAGAACGTCGTGAGACAGTTCGGTCCCTATCTGCCGTGGACGTTTGAGATTTGAGAGGGGCTGACCTTAGTACGAGAGGACCGGGTTGGACGAACCTCTGGTGTTCCGGTTGTCACGCCAGTGGCATTGCCGGGTAGCTATGTTCGGAAAAGATAACCGCTGAAAGCATCTAAGCGGGAAACTTGCCTCAAGATGAGATCTCACTGGAGCCTCGAGCTCCCTGAAGGGCCGTCGAAGACTACGACGTTGATAGGTTGGGTGTGTAAGCGCTGT
>NZ_JAJHPU010000014.1 GCF_020831405.1 Pseudomonas oryzagri
GCCGAAGGCGTCGTAGCGGTAGCCGACTTCGCGACCATCGGGCAGTTGCACACCGACCAGCCGGTACTGGCTGTCGTAGCGATAGTGGGTAACCAGCCTCTGTCCGCTCCCGCGGCGCTCGCGGATCAGGTTGCCGTAGGTGTCGTAGTCGTAGGCGCGGCTGGCACCGCCCGGCAGGGTGACTTGGCGCAGGCGGCCGACGGCGCCCCACTCGAACCGGGTGATGGCTCCCTTTCGTTCTGGCGGGGATTTACAGCCAGCTAAATAAATCTGCCCCTCGCATGTTGCGAGATAAACTCAAGCAGATCACTTTATGCGTTTCAAAAACTCATTATCAGGATAAATCATTTTTATATTGGTTATTGCAGAAGTTGAGTGCAATGGCCACCTCTAACTCGATCCTGGACATCAATATCCGCTCTCCCTTATGCCTTGAGTGGGGCGCGACTCGCACCAGCACTCAATAAGACTTTTTAGTCATTTTAATTCTATTATCCATAAAGATAAATCAAATCATCAATAATCTCTAACTCCTCCGCTGTAAAGTTATTATCGCCCTGGGTTCTAATTGCCTCCAAAGCACCTCTAATAGGTATCTGTCGAGCAGGATCATCAATGATATTAATTAGGCGTTCTACCTCTGCTGTCGGCTTGTCAATATGATCAAGAACCAGCTTTCTCAAAATCGCTCTTGCCTGACTATCTGAAAACACAATAATTACTCCGGAAGAATGTCAATTTGATCTGCTTTAATGTCGATAACCTCACCTGGTCTAGGTATCAACTGTCTCGCCCCACCTTTACCATAGGCAGGATATGCTTCTGTGAAAGGTTCCAACTCATCGCCCTTACCACCGTGACTGTAAGGAGCAGATACTCTTGGCCGACCGTTCTCGTAAAGCTGTAGGGTGTTGAATTTTAATCGCAACCGGCCATCACTCCATGCTGGCCCCGGATCTTTTTCTGTTACATGTTTCGGCGCCTAATCTGGAGGGCGTCCGTCACAGCATCTCCACTTTCAAACTTATCGAAACCAAAATAAGATAGACGCGCCTCACCTGTTTCCAGAGCCTGCTGGGCATACTTGTTGATCGAGCCGTCATCATTCTTGTATCTCATGTAACGATACCCTGTCGCAGGGAGGGTGGAGCTAGGCCCTGAAGGGCCAATATAAAAATCGGGAGTAGGAGTAGTTGGTGCGCCCTCATCCACCCGAGCCTTGGATACCGGATCCACCACCGTCCCTAGCTTTCCAGTATCGCCATCCGGGCAGCAACTCAACCCCAGCGGATCCACCCATCCCGTCGGGTTGGGTACGTACTGGTAGTGGTTCAGACCACCGGCCAGCCTGATCGGGTCCGGGGTCAGGAAGCGACCGGTGCCGGGATTGTAGTAGCGGTGGCGGTTGTAGTGCAGGCCAGTCTCGGCGTCGTAGTACTGGCCCTGGAAACGCAGCGGGTTGTCGATTTCGGCCACGTCCAGGCGGGCGACGTTGCCGTAGGCGCGGTAGCGGGCCGACCAGAGGATGGCGCCGCTTGGGCTGGTCAATTCCTGCGGGGGGCGATCAGCCGCTCGCCCTGCCAGAGGAATTCGGTGGTCCTGCCGTCCACCTCCTTGGCGATGCGCCGGCCGAAAGCGTCGTAGCGGTAGCCGACTTCGCGACCATCGGGCAGTTGCACACCGACCAGTCGGTGCTGGCTGTCGTAGCGATAGTGGGTGACCAGCTTCTGCCCGGCACCGCGGCGCTCGCGGATCAGGTTGCCGTAGGCGTTGTAGTCGTAGGCGTGGCTGGCACCGCCCGGCAGGATGACCTGGCGCAGGCGGCCGGCGGCGTCCCGCTCGAATTGGTTGATGGCGCCCTGCTCGTCCTGGCAGGTGATTTACAGCTAACTAAATGAATCTGTCCCTTTCACGAGTCAAGATCACAAGAGCATTATTAGAAAAATACAAAGCCATAACTACTTAAATCTATGTGCCTCCAACCACCCTCTAACTGATACCCAACAACAAACCCAGAGAGTCCTGAATTTACAACATCTTCCCATCCGGCCGGGATCATCCCGACCTCATCAATATATGGAATCCAATTTGCCATTGAGTACTTCTCATCTAGAGCGCAAAAACACTCACCAGCAGGCACAGAAGCCATCTCTATATCTGACGTGCATATTTCAAATTCACATGAAACCCCATAGAGCTTTCCCGAGGTAGATTTTACGATAATGAGATATACCCCCCCTGCTGATAGGAGGCCAAATAAGAATCTGTAACGTAGAAGATTTTTTCCATAAACACTCACATTGGGAATGCAGTAACTATTCTATTTGAATCCGGCTTGACAACTATCATTATAAGATTAAGGACTGGATTTCCGGCTGCCGCTCCTGGCCTTTCCCCTAGGATTCCAGCTCCCGCATATGGGATATCATAAACCCAATTCCTATTTCCCGGACTCTCGACATGTGGCTTCACCCCCTTGCTCTTGGCGATTTCCCATGCTTTTTCTGTGGCGATAATTGGGTCTTCGGTAAATACACCATGAGGAACCGCTCTAGTTGGATCATCTAATCCATGCATTCGCACATGATCTGCTCGAGTTTTACCTTTCGGGTCAACGCCACTCCAATCCAAATATCCACTAGGCGTGTGATCAACAGATACCCGCTTTTTCTCTACACTAGGTTCTGTACGAAAAGTACTGCCGTAGGCACCGCAGCGTGCACGCCAGCGTGACCATGGCGGCAAAACTTCTTGCCAGCTTGTCGTAGCGAGTGCCGATCCTGCGGCTCTCCTTCAGCCAGCCGAACATCCGCTCGATGATGTTGCGCTGCCGGTATTTCGGGCGGTCGAACAGCCTTGGCAGGCCCGGCTTGGGCTTGCGATTCATGGTTCGCAGCGGAATCACAGGCTGCATCCGTTAGCGGTCGCAGTACTGGCGCAAGTGCTCGGCATCGTAACCCTTGTCTGCCAGCAACCAGCGGCAGCGCTTGCGAGGCCGGCCTGGCTTGCCGGGGATGCGAACCTGATCCAGGAGTGCCTGAGCATTCGAGATGTCGCTGGCTTGGTCTGGCGACAGCAAAAAGCGCAGAGGCACGCCGTTGGCATCGCAAACCATGTGGATCTTGGTGGTCAGGCCCCCTCGGCTGCGCCCGAGCGCACGGTCTACCAGCTTTTCTGGCCCCCCTTTTTCCCGGCGCCAGAAGAAGCTCGGGTTGCTCGCACCGCTGTGGAATCAATCATCTAGGTATCCAGATCGATCAGCCCTTCCTGATTCAGGCGAACGTGCAAACGCTCAAGAACCTGGTCGAACGTGCCCTCATCCCCCCAGTCCCGAAACCGCTGATACACCGTTGACCAAGGGCCGAATCGCTCTGGCAGGTCGCGCCAGGCTGCACCTGAGCACAGGATCCAGAAGATGCCGTTGAGCATCAGTCGGTCGTCACTGCGAGGTCGCCCCATCTTCTGGTCGGGGAAACCAGATCAGCGATCAGCTCCCAAGTTGCATCCGGGAGTTCGTAGCGCTTTGCCATGCGGGCCTCCAGCCTGTCATGGCGCCGATTCTACCCGTTCGGACTTTTCGTACAGAACCTAGTACAGAAAGGTGAAAATCGCTTCAAAAAAGAATAAAAATCATCAAAAGCCGAACATCTTCGATCACTCTTAAGGCTTTTAAAAACCGACCATAAACCTTTCATATAGCACCTAGTCCATGAGATCAAACCTTGCACCACATACCACCAAACGGCGGATCTGGCTCTACTATCCGCCAAATATCGCCACACTCCCTGCACTTAAACCAAAATTCTTCAAGACCACCAACACCAGAATAGTTTTTCTCAACTTCAACGGAAAAAAACAGGTCGCTGCTTTTTAAGGTTTTGAGAAAATCATCATATTCAGGGAAGCTAGCGAACCCCCCAACTTCCCTAAGCCCTGAACAACCGCATATCATTTTAACAACCCCTCTCCAACCTTCCACCCAGGAAGAACCGCCCCGTCTTTTATTAACATCTGGCTTCCACCCCCAACCCACGCCCCTCCTTGCGTGCCAACTTCACCAATGTACACCCTTGTTCCCTTAGGTATAATTACTATGGTATATCTAGTCGCTTGCTGCCGGTGCAATGGATTTCCCCTAAGCTTTCCCCATTCGGGTAACAATGCGGAGTCAATACGAGTCTGCAGGCTTCCTGCCGGTTTCTCTAGAGACCAGAATGCGCCAAACTCTCTTGCTTGCCCGGGGTGCCATGCGCGATATGCAACTGTATCGCTGTTTAACTCCATATCAGCGTATCGCCCTCCCGAAAATGTTGCTGCAAGACTACCCTGCTGCTCAGCTCGAGTCACGGCACCGGCACTAAGTGGTCCATCATCTAAAGCTGTATACTCCCCAACTTTTCGACCATCAATGGATGAAATTATCTCTTTATAGCGAGATCCCGCGCCTGTGTTGGTTGGACTTTTATCTATGGAGCCCCCCGGCGGACAGCAACTCAACCCCAGCGGATCCACCCACCCCGTCGGGTTGGGTACGTACTGGTAGTGGTTCAGGCCACCC
>NZ_JAJHPU010000015.1 GCF_020831405.1 Pseudomonas oryzagri
AAGGGCTTTTCAGCTCGTCGCCGGGAGTGGCGCGCATTATAGGGACTTGAATCGGCAGGTCAACACTTTTTTGCGAAATCTATTCCACCCGAGCCCGGCGCCGCACCTGCAGCAGCCGCTGTACCGGCCCGGAGGCCGCGTAGGCCAGGAAGATCAACAGCAAGATGCGCGGCGGGTCACTGAAGATAACGGCAAAGACCAGCACCACCACCAGGATCGCCACGAACGGAACCCGCCCCTTGAGATCGAGATCCTTGAAGCTGTGATATTTGATGTTGCTGACCATGAGGGCGCCTGCCGCCGCTACCAGCAGCGCAAACAGCAACACCACCAGCACCGGCATATCCACACCATCAACGCCAAAATCCTTGAGTGCCCATACCGTGCCCGCCACCACACCCGCCGCCGCCGGACTGGCCAGACCAATGAAGTAGCGCTTGTCCACCTTGCCAATCTGGGTATTGAAGCGAGCCAGACGCAATGCCGCGCAGGCCGCATAGATGAAGGCGACGGTGAGACCGACGTTACCCAACCCGGACAGTGCCCACTTGTAGGCCAACAGCGCCGGCGCCAGACCGAAGGCCACCATATCCGACAGCGAATCGTACTCAGCCCCGAAGGCGCTCTGCGTGTTGGTCAGGCGCGCCACCCGCCCATCCAGGCCATCCAGCAGCATGGCGACAAACACGGTGATGGCCGCCACCTCGAACTTGCCGTTCATGGAGCTGACGATCGAGAAGAAGCCGGCAAACAGATTGGCGGTAGTGAACAGATTGGGCAGCAGATAGACGCCGCGATGCCTGACCCGGCGCCCCTCGGCGTCCTGCCCCTCTTCGACATGCTCGTCGATCGGCAGCAGACTGTCGCCCTCGGGCGTCTTGTTCGGTTCCCCAGGTTGTTCGCTCATGGTACGCACCTTGATCGCTATGATATTTCGACTGACCGGAACCCTAACAGTTCGCACCGCAGACCGGCCACCCGCGGCTTTATACCAAAACGACGGACAGAAAAAACGCGGCCGTAGCCGCGTCTTTTCCTCATCGCAGACCTTAGTTCTTGGTCTTGTCGACGATCTTGTTGGCAGCGATCCACGGCATCATGGCGCGCAGCTTCTCACCGACCACTTCGATGCCATGGGCGGCATTGTTGCGGCGATAGGCAGTCATCGACGGATAGTTGGTCGCGCCTTCGCTGATGAACATCTTGGCGTATTCGCCGTTCTGGATGCGCTTCAGAGCATTGCGCATGGCAGCACGGGACTCGGCGTTGATCACTTCCGGACCGGTGACGTATTCGCCGTACTCGGCGTTGTTGGAGATCGAGTAGTTCATGTTGGCGATGCCGCCTTCGAACATGAGGTCGACGATCAGCTTCAGCTCGTGCAGGCACTCGAAGTAGGCCATTTCCGGCGCGTAACCGGCTTCGACCAGGGTTTCGAAACCGGCCTTGACCAGCTCAACGCAACCACCGCACAGCACGGCCTGCTCGCCGAACAGGTCGGTTTCGGTCTCGTCCTTGAAGGTGGTCTCGATGATGCCGGTACGGCCGCCGCCCACGCCGCTGGCGTAGGACAGGGCGACGTTCTTGGCATTGCCGGAGGCGTCCTGGTAGATGGCGACCAGATCCGGGATACCGCCGCCGCGCACGAACTCGGAGCGCACAGTGTGACCCGGAGCCTTCGGCGCGATCATGATCACGTCGAGATCGGCACGCGGCACGACTTGGTTGTAGTGGATGGAGAAGCCGTGAGCGAAGGCCAGGGTAGCGCCTTTCTTCAGGTTCGGCTCGATCTCGTCCTTGTACAGGCGGCCCTGGAATTCGTCCGGGGTCAGGATCATCACCAGGTCGGCGGCGGCAACGGCTTCGGCCACTTCGGAAACCTTCAGGCCGTGGGCCTGGGCCTTGGCGACGCTGGAGGAGCCGGCGCGCAGACCGACGGTCACATCGACGCCGGAGTCCTTCAGGTTGCAGGCATGGGCGTGGCCTTGGGAGCCGTAGCCGATGATGGCAACCTTCTTGCCCTGGATGATCGACAGATCGCAGTCTTTGTCGTAGTAAACGTGCATGGAAAACCCTCGGTTCAGTGCGGCCTGTCAGGCCTTGTTCAAAATCAGATGCTCAGCGTCTTGTCGCCGCGGGCGATGCCGGTGACGCCGCTACGGACCACCTCCAGGATCGACGCGGTGCCAATGGCCTGAATGAAGCTGTCGAGCTTGTCGCTGGTACCTGCCAGCTGCACGGTGTAGACGCTGCTGGTGACATCCACGATCTGGCCGCGGAAGATGTCGGCGGTGCGCTTGATCTCGGCGCGCTGGGCGCCGGTGGCCTTGACCTTGACCAGCATCAGCTCGCGCTCGATGTGCGCGCTTTCCGACAGGTTCACCAGCTTGACCACTTCGATCAGCTTGTTCAGGTTCTTGGTGATCTGCTCGATCACCTCGTCCTGACCGATGGTGGTCAGCGTCAGACGCGACAGGGTCGGGTCCTCGGTCGGCGCGACGGTCAGGCTCTCGATGTTGTAGTTGCGCTGGGAGAACAGGCCGACCACACGCGACAGCGCGCCAGGCTCGTTCTCCAGGAGCAGGGAAATGATGTGTCGCATGATCAGGTGCGCTCCGTCTTGCTCAGCCACATGTCGCGCATGGAGCCGTCACGAATCTGCATCGGGTATACGTGCTCAGCGGCATCCACCTGGATATCCAGGAACACCAGGCGATCCTTGAGCGCGAAGGCCTCCTCCATCTTCGGCTTGAGATCCTCGAGCCGAGTGATGCGCATGCCTACGTGACCGTAGGCCTCGACCAGCTTGACGAAGTCCGGCAGCGACTCCATGTAGGAGTGCGAGTGGCGGCCGCTGTAGACCATGTCCTGCCACTGCTTGACCATGCCCAGGGCCTGGTTGTTGAGGGTGACGATCTTCACCGGCAAGTCGTACTGCAGGCAGGTCGACAGCTCCTGAATGTTCATCTGGATACTGCCCTCGCCAGTCACGCAGGCGACGTCGACGTCCGGGAAGTTCAGCTTGGCGCCCATGGCCGCCGGCAGGCCGAAGCCCATGGTGCCGAGACCGCCGGAGTTGAGCCAGCGATTGGGCTTGTCGAACTTGTAGTACTGCGCCGCGAACATCTGGTGCTGACCGACGTCGGAGCTGACGAAGGCATCGCCACGCGTCACCTCGTAGAGCGTCTCGATCACGGTCTGCGGCTTGATGATGCTGCCGTCGCCCTTGTCGTAGGGGAAAAGACCGCGACTGCCACGCCACTCCTCGATCTGCTTCCACCAACTGGCCAGCGCCTCCTGGTTCGGCTTCTGGCCGATTTCCTTGAGAATCGCCACCATCTCGCTCAGCACGCTCTCCACCGGGCCGACGATCGGCACATCGGCCTTGATGGTCTTGGAGATCGAGGCCGGGTCGATGTCGATGTGGATGACCTTGGCATTCGGGCAGAATTTGGCCGGACCGTTGGTCACGCGATCATCGAAGCGCGCGCCCACAGCGAGAATCACGTCGGCGTGGTGCATGGTCAGGTTGGCGGTGTAGCTGCCGTGCATGCCGAGCATACCGATGAACTGGCGATCGCTACCCGGATAGCCGCCGAGGCCCATCAGAGTGTTGGTCACCGGCAGATTGAGCATGCGTGCGAGTTCGGTCAGTGGCGCAGCGGCGTCGCCCATGATCACGCCGCCACCGGAGTAGACCACCGGACGCTTGGCCGCGAGGAGCATCTCGGCCGCCTTGCGGATCTGCCCGGAATGACCGCGCACGGCCGGGCCGTAGGAGCGCAGCTTGACCTTTTTCGGGTAGACGTACTCGTACTTCTCGCCCGGATTGGTCATGTCCTTGGGAATATCCACCACGACAGGACCGGGACGCCCGGATTCGGCGATGTAGAAGGCCTTCTTCAGCACCTCGGGGATCTCCGAGGGATGCTTGATCATGAAGCTGTGCTTCACGATCGGCCGGGAGATACCGACCATGTCGGTTTCCTGGAAGGCATCGGTGCCGACCATGTTGCTCGGCACCTGGCCGGACAGCACGACCATGGGGATCGAGTCCATGTAGGCGGTGGCGATGCCGGTGATGGCATTGGTCGCGCCCGGGCCGGAGGTCACCAGGACCACGCCGGCCTTGCCGGTGGCACGGGCATAACCGTCGGCCATGTGCGTCGCCGCCTGCTCATGGCGGACAAGGATGTGCTCGATGGCCTTTTCCTTGAACAACGCATCGTAGACATGCAGAAGGGCACCACCCGGGTACCCGTAAATGTATTTCACGCCTTCGTCACGCAGGAAGCGGACGACCATTTCAGCGCCTGATAAAAGCTCCACGTTTCACCTCTAGAACGCCTGAGATACACCCTTGCAAGGGCGACCGAAATTCGGTTGTCTGCCAGGCAGAGCATGGGCGACGGTAGTCGCCGGCGACGTCAGCTGCTGACTTAGCAAGTATCGGGAGCTTCCCTGGTGTTACGGAAAACTCCCACCCCGGCGCGAGGTAACGCGTGACAGGGCCTGGCTTGGGCGGCGCGGGTGTGCACCTCATGGTCTGCCGAGCGGACCGCAGATGGGCGGACTCGCTACAGCGAATCGCAGATTGTTCGGGTAAGGCGCAGGCAAGTCAAGCCGAAGTTCACGGCCTCGCCTGTGACCCAGCGCAGACTGCCGGGGCCGTCCTTTTCGGTATAGTTGCCCGAGCCTTTCCTCTCACGACAAGGATCTCGCATGCGTCGCACACTTCTTCTTGCCAGTCTGCTGTTCGGCTGCGCGGGCGCAGCCTGCGCCGGCCAGATCTACAAGTGGGTCGATGCCCAAGGGATCACCCACTTCACCGCCCAGCCACCGCAGGCCACCACGGCCAGCGTCGTTCCACCGGCCAAGCAGCCGCCGGCAAGCAAGCCCGCGGAAACGCCGCCGAGTGTCGGCAGCACCGTCGACGACCCCAAACAGCAGGAAATCGACGCGCGCGTGCGCCAGGAAGTGGCAGAAAAGGAAAAGGAACTCGAAACCTACTGCACCACCCTGCGCACCAACCTGGCCCAGTTGCGCAACAACCGTCGCGTCCAGGTGAAGGAAGGTGACGGGGAAGCGCGCCGGCTGACTCAGGATGAACGCCAGGCCAAGATTGCCGAGACGGAAAAGGCTATCACCGAGAACTGCAAATAACCCGCAGGCTCTGCAGCCGCCTCAGGCGGCTGCGGTCAGCAGACGATCAACCTCGCCCAACAAGCCCAGCAGTCCATTTACGCGGGTATCACCTCCCCACGACATCTCGCCCATCGGTCGCAAGGCGCAGGCCGTAGGCAACGGCCCCGCCTGCTCGATGAGCACCTTCATGCGCGGCAACAGGATCCACTGCAACCATTCCTCGAACGCCAGGGTATCGACGCAGAAGGGTTCACGACTGGTCAGGCGCTCCGGTGCGGGCGCGCCGCTTGCCCACCAGCCGAGCAGACGCAGCTCGCGCTCGATCAGCAGCAGTTGCTCGGCCAGCTGCGGCAGGCGACCGTCCATCAGAGCGGCACCTTGGCGCGCTGGCGTGCCTGGGCGGCACCTGCCGCGTCGCCCTGGCGCTCGCGTGCCTGCGCGATCAGCTCCCACAGGCTGGCCTGCAGCGCCGGCCGGCCGCCGGCATAGGAAAGTCCGCGACGCGCCAACTGTTCGGCCTGCGCCGGATCACCCTGCGCCAGGCGTACCTCGGCCAGACGGTAAAGTACTTGCGGTTCGCGCGGAGCGATGCGTTGGGCGCGCTCGAGACTCGCCGAGGCGCCGGAGAGGTTGCCGCTGCGCTCCATCTGCTGCGCCGAGGTCAGCAGCGCCAGAACAGGCCCCTCAAGACGCTCGTCCGCTGCAAGGGTCACCGCGCCGGAGCCTGCCGGCGGTGCGCTGATCGTCGGGGCAACTGTGGACGAACCGCCAAGGCCGCCGCCCGTAGTCAGCGGCGCACTGGACGAAGCCCCCGGGAAGGTCTGGATCGGCGCATCCGCCACACCTTCCGGCACCATCACCACCACGCCCGAATCCTGCGCCTGCGGCTGCGCACGCGGCGCCGCTTGCGGAGCGGCCACCGCCGGGGCGCGCGCCTGAGAACCACCGGCGCTCACCGGCCGGCCAGCTTCCACCACCGGAACAGATCCGCGCTGCACGGGCGTCGCACACCCCGCCAGCAGCGACAACAATGCCAACGGCACCAACCACCCTTTGTTCACATCCAGTCTCCTTGCCGTGAGTGATGCATGACGAGCCGACCCGCAGTCGTCATCCAGTCGTTGGACAAGCCATCTGCCGGCAAAGTGCCGCCGGATGGCCTGCGTGGTTGTTTGATCAAGCCAGGTCGGACGCCCAAGGCCCAGACAAGGCCTCGCACCGAGTCATAGCGGCCATGGCGAAGACGGGCAACGCACTCTCCGAACCCGCTCGGCGAACGTTGACGACGCGAACCTACCGGACAAGGTCACCCGCTACTGATCCAGCCACCCGCGCACCCAGTCCATGACCTGCTGCGCCGGCTCCTGCAGTTGTTGCGACATGCCGCAGGGCACTCCGGCCACCGGTTCGCTGCCGCGAATATACGGCATCTGTACCGCCCCCGGGCAGCTCTGGTCGGAACCCTGGCCACTGTAGGGGTCGACCCAGGCGAGGGTAACGTTGTTGGGTGGCGTGGTATCCAGCGGCGCCGGCATGGCGCTGCGCATGAAGCTGGTCCACACCTGCAGCGCTCCGGTGGCACCGGTCAGCGGAGTCTTGCCATTGTCGTCGCGCCCCATCCACACGACCGCGAGCAGATCCTGACCGAAGCCGGCGAACCAGCTGTCGCGCGAGTCGTTGCTGGTGCCGGTCTTGCCGGCCACGGTCAGCGAGGCGGGCAGCTGGCTGTAGACCGAACGCGCAGTGCCCTCGCGCATCACCCGGCGCATGGCCTCCTGGACCAGATGGATGGCGCCCGGATCGAAGCGCTGCTGCACCTCGTAGGGGTAGCCCTTGAGCGGCTCGCCCGTGGCGGTCAGCACGCTGCGGATCCCGCGCAACGGCGTGTTGAAGCCGCCATTGGCGAGCGTCTGGTACATGGTCGCCACCTGCATCGGGCTCAGCGCACCGGCGCCCAGCAGCATCGACGGATAGGCCGGCCAGTCCTGCTCGACGCCCAGCCGCGCGACCGTCTTCAGCACATTGGGCACGCCCAGCTCCAACCCCAGCTTGGCGGTCGACAGGTTGTAGGAGTGCGCCAGCCCCTGGTAGAGGAAGATGGTGCCGTGCGCCTGGCGATCGTAGTTCTTCGGCTGCCAGACCTGGCCATCGGCGCCCTTGATCGAGAACGGCTCGTCGACCACCAGGCTGGTCAGGGTGTACTGGCTGGGCTTTTCCAGCGCGGTGAGATAGACCGCCGGCTTGACCAGCGAGCCGATCGGCCGCTGCGCATCGAGCGCGCGATTGAAACCGGCGAAGCGCGGCTGACGGCTGCCGAGCAGCGCCTGCACCTCGCCGGTCTGCGGGTTGGTCACCACCATCGCCGACTCGACCTCGTCGATGCCCTTGCGTCCGCCCAAGCGCTTGAGCGTCTCGGCCATGGCCTTCTCGGCCTTGGACTGGATGATGGGATCGAGACTGGTGAAGATGCGCAGCCCTTCCTCGGTCAGGTCCTCGTCGCGATAGTCCTGGCGCAGTTGGCGCTTGACCATGTCGAGGAACGCCGGATAGGTGGTATTGGCCAGGCTGCCGCGACTGCTGACTTCCAGCGGCGCCTTCTTGGCCTGCGCTACTTCCTCGGCACTGGCCACGCCCTGCTCGCCGAGCAGATCCAGCACCAGGTTGCGCCGTTCCAGCGCGCGCTCCGGATAACGCCGGGGATTGTAGTAGGACGGTCCCTTGACCATGCCCACCAGCAGGGCGACCTGATGCAGGCGCAACTCGGCCAGCGGTTGACCGAAGAAATACTGACTGGCCAGACCGAAACCATGGATCGCCCGCTGGCCGTCCTGGCCGAGGAACACCTCGTTGAGGTAGGCCTCGAGGATCTGTCGCTTGTCGTAATGCAGCTCCAGCAGCAGCGCCATCAGCGCCTCGTTGCCCTTGCGGGTCAGGCTGCGTTCGTTGCTGAGAAAGAAGTTCTTCACCAGCTGCTGGGTCAGGGTGCTGCCGCCCTGCACCAGGGCGCCGGAGGTGGTGTTGACCCACATGGCCCGGGCGATCGACTTGGGCGACACGCCGAAATGGCTATAGAAATCCCGATCCTCGACCGCGATCAGGGTGTCCAGCAGGAACGGCGGCACTTCGTCCAGCTGGATCAGGATGCGATCCTCGTTGTGCGCCGGATACAACCCACCGATCATCAGCGGCTCCAGGCGCGCCACGGCCAGCTCGCCGCCACCGGCCTGACTGAGGCCGGCCACCTGGTTGCCGGAGAAGCGCACCCGCAGCGTCTGGGCCGGCTCGGCACCTTCATAAAACTGGAACCCGCGGGTATGCAGCTCGACCTGACCGGCGCTCACCGCCAGCTCGCCGGGACGCTGGACCCGGTTGACCCGCCGGTAGCCGAGCGCCTGCAGCTCGGTGACGAAATCCTCGCGACTCAGCTTGAGGCCGGCGAACAACTCCAGCGGCCGCGCGTAGACCTTGGCCGGTACGGTCCAGCGCTGCCCGGAGAATTTCTCCTGGACCACGGCATCGAGATAGATCATCAGCGCAGCGAGCAGCACCAGGCCGGCCAGGCCGAGCTTGACCAGCCAGCCCAGCCAGGGACGGGGGGCTCGCGGAGGCTGACGACGGGACGAGGATGTACGACGGGAGGGGGTGCGGGATCGAGTCATGGGTCGGCATTATACGCATTTCGCGGGCGGCCGAATGAGGCTCCCGGCGGTTTGCACGACCGAACGCAGCCGCCATAATGGGCCTTTAGCCACATTTCCGACGAAAAGGACCGCCCGTGAGCCAGTCTCTGATCGAAGCCCTGCAGAACCCCGCCTTGTACCCGCACCCGGTGGAGGGTTTCGAGGTCATCGAGACGCATATCTCCTGGGTCCTGCTCACCGGCTCCTACGCCTACAAACTGAAGAAGCCGGTTGACTTCGGCTTCCTCGACTTCAGCACCCGCGAGTCCCGCGAACACTTCTGCCGCGAGGAGCTGCGCCTCAACCAGCGCACCGCCCCGCAGCTCTATCTCGAGGTTCTGGCGGTCACCGGCAGCCTCGACGCCCCGCAGCTCGGCGGCGACGGCCCGGTGCTCGACCACGTGCTGAAGATGCGCCAGTTTCCGCAGAGCGACCTGCTGTCCAACGTGCTGGCACGCGGCGAGCTGACTGCCGCGCACATCGACCAGCTCGCCGAGCAGATCGCCGACCTGCACGCCAAGGCCGGGCGCGTGCCCGCCGAACATCCCCTGGGCACGGCCGAGGCGGTGATGGCGCCGGTGCGGCAGAATTTCGAGCAAATCCGCCCGTACCTCGACGAGGCCGGCGACCTGAGCCAACTGCAGCATCTCGAAGCCTGGGCCGAAGACACCTTCGCCCGCCTGAAGCCTCTGCTCGACCAGCGCAAGACCGATGGTTTCATCCGCGAGTGCCACGGCGACATCCATCTGGCCAACGTCACCCTGCAGGAAGGTCGCCCGGTGCTATTCGACTGCATCGAGTTCAACGAGCCGTTCCGCCTGATCGACGTGATCAGCGACGCCGCCTTCCTGGCCATGGATCTCGAGGATCGCGGTCTGAAGTCGCTGTCCGGGCGCTTCATCAACACCTACCTGGAGCTGACGGGCGACTACCACGGCCTGACCCTGCTGCCGTTTTACAAGGCCTACCGTGCCATGGTCCGCGCCAAGATCAGCCTGTTCCGCCTGACCCCGGACCAGAATCCCGAGGAGCGGGCGGCCATTTTGCGCCAGTACCGCGCCTACGCCGGCCTGGCGGAAAGCTACAGCAGCGTGCCGACCCGCTTTCTCGCCATCACCCACGGCGTATCCGCGGTCGGCAAGAGTCACGTGGCCGAGCGGCTGGTCGAGGCCTTCGGCGCCATCCGCCTGCGTTCGGATGTCGAGCGCAAACGGCTATTTCCCGCTGCCGCCGAGGCCGAGCTGTACTCCAGCGAAGCCAGCCGGACCACCTATGCACGACTGCACGGGCTGGCTGACGTCATCCTGCAGGCCGGCTTCCCGGCAGTCCTGGACGCCACCTACCTCAAGCAGGACCAGCGCCAGGCGGCCCATGCCGTGGCCGAACGGCTTGGCGTGTCCTTCCTGATCCTCGACTGCCACGCCCCCCAGGAGGTGATCGCCACCTGGCTGGCCGAACGCCAGGCAGCGGGCAGCGATCCGTCCGACGCGACCCTGGAGGTCATCCAGGCCCAGGAGCGCAGCCGCGAGCCCCTGAGCGAAGCCGAGCTGGCGCACAGCGGGCGTATCGACACCGACGCAGTCGGCAGCCTCGACGAACTGGTCGAGCGTCTGCGCCGCCACCTGCCCGGCCTGTGAGCCGCCGCCCCGTCCGCGACTGACGGCGCTCGCGGCTTTGCCAGTGCCGTCTAGACTTCTCGCTAGACGGCCGGCCAGCCTGGGGTGGGGCGATGAACGATGAACTGCTGGAACTGAAGAACCTCGGCAAAACCTCGGCGCTGTGGCTGCATGCCGTCGGCATCCACAGCACCAACGAACTGCGCCGACGCGGCGCGGTGGCGGCCTATCGAGCGGTGCTCGCCCGCGGCTTCAACGCTTCCCGCGTCCTGCTCTATTCCATCGAGGGTGCGCTGCTCGACGTGCATTGGAGCGAATTGCCCCACGAACGCAAGGCCCACCTGCTCGATCAGCTCGCCGCCGGCGAGCCGCGCAACAAGAGCTAGCTCACAACTCCACCGCCATCAATTTACCTTCCCGAGACAAAACCTTTATTGTCTGTGGGCGCTTGGCGTCATTATTCGACCTGCTCCTCAAGGAATCGCGCCCATGTACCTCACCGGCGAGCACCCGGCTTATGCCGATCAACTGATCAACCACCTGCAGAGCCTCCCCGGACAACTTCTGGAGGGACTCGAGCCGAGCGGCCCGTCGCTGGAAATTGCCGAGCTGCGGGACGCTCTGGAAGAGCTGCCGACCAACCAGCTCTATCTCATCGAGAGCGGCCTGCTACAGGCCGAGTTCGACGAACGCGCAGTGTTCTTCCTCAGCGAAGGCGACCTGCTCGGCCTGCGCCAGGGCCTCGAATCCCCGGCCTGCCGTTACAGCTGCAGCGAACCGGTGCGCCTGCGCCCGTATGCGCGCAACGCAGTGTTCGCCCACATCCACGCCGAGCCACGGCGCCAGGAGCTGTTCACCCAGTACCTGGGCGGGCAGATCAGCCTGCTCGCCGACGCGCTGGCCCGCTTGCGTCAACCCGAGCTGCGCCCCAACACCGGCTATCAGCACTTCGCCGCGGGCGAGGAGTTGATCCACCAGGGCGACGAGGCGGACAACGTGTTCATCATCGTCGAGGGACACGCCGAGGCCTTCGTCGATGGCCAGCGGGTCGGTGACGTGCAGAAGGACGAAATCTTCGGTGCCATGGCGGTCTTCACCGGGGAAAAGCGCAGTGCCACCGTCATTGCCAGCGAGCCGTGCACGGTGATGACCATCCCCAAGGAACAATTCATCACCCTGATGCACAGTAATCCGCGCATCGCCCACAGCCTGATCGAAAGCCTGGCCCGGCGTATCCGCCTGCTCAACCAGGAAGTCACCCAGCAGCGCCTGGCCCTGCCTGCCTAAGCCCCGCGCATCTCCCCAAAAAAGGCGAGCGGACATCCTCCGCTCGCCTTTTTTGTTACCTATGCGACAAGGAAGCGCTTGACTCAAAAATGAGAAGCATTATTATTTACCCAGCTGGTCGCGAGACCGGCAGGTAAAACGGGAAAGGCGTCAGCCGATCTTCGGTTTATCTCCTCATCAGGCTAAATCACGGTTTCGACCCGGCGCTGCCGGGTCTTTTTTTGTCCGCGCGTCAGCGCTTACCGCCCTCGCGCAGCGCAGCGCAGTGGTCCTGTGCGGGTTGCCCGGGAGTGAACCAGACGTAATCGGCCTGGGCCGCCGTTACCGGCTGCCCCACTTCCGCCAGTTGCAATACCAGGATGCCCTCCCCCGCCCCCAGATCGCGCAGGTGCAGCGGCACGCCGAGGTCGCGACGCACGTGATAGCCGCCGGCCAGCAGGAGTGCCGGTGCCGGTGCCGCCAGCAGCCGCTCGGCCATGCGTCGATCACGCTGCTGCTGCACCGCCAGCATGGCCGGCAGCTGGTCTTCAGGCAGCAGATCGCAATGCGCCTCGCGTATCTGGGCGCGCAGCGCGACCTGCACCGCCGGCGCCGTGGACGCCTCGCCCGTCAGCGCCGGCGGCGCGCGATAGATCGATCCGATCTCACCGCGGCCGAGATTGGCCGCCAGCAAGGGTTCCGGCCGGGCCAGGGCGTGGCGGACCAGCGCGCCATACATCGTCCAGTCCCAGCCCTTCTGCCAGGCCAGCGCCGCCGGCAGATCGCTCGGCCACTCGCCGCGCCGCGCCGCCGGGTGCACGGCATCCACCCGCCCCTGCTGCTCGGGGTTGAGCATTTCCAGCAGCAGGGCGCCGGGTCGGCGTTCCGTCGCCAGGGCCTGCAGCAGCCACAGCTGCAGGGCATGGTGGTCCGGGTTGTCGTGCTGCTCGCCGATCAGCAGCCGCGGCGCCGGGGCCAGACGCGCCACCAGCTGCGCCGGGGTCAGTCGCTCGCCACTGTGCAGATCGACGATCGCGCCCAGATCGGCATGCCGGCGCCCTTCCGGGCCCTGCCAAGCGGGCAGGGGCGGCAGACTGTGGCAAGCGGCCAGCAGGGCCAGAGTGCAGAGCAGCAACAAACGCATCGGCCATTCTCCTCAGCGCACGATGATCAGTGGATGGCCCCGTTCGGGATGGCGCTGCACCAGCACCTCGAGACCGAAGACCGCCTTGAGCGGAGCCGCCCGCAGCACCGCCTCCGGGGTTCCCAGCGCCGCCGCGCGCGCGGCGCCGAGCAGCAGCAGGCGATCGCAGTAGCGCGCCGCCAGGTTGAGATCGTGCAGCACCGCCAACACCGCCACGCCATGCGCGGTCAGTTGGCACACCGCCTGCAGAATGGCGTGCTGGTGCGACGGGTCCAGCATCGCCGTCGGCTCGTCGAGCAACAGCACCTGGCCCGCAGCCCCCGGCCACAACTGTGCCAGCACCCGCGCCAGCTGCACCCGCTGGCGCTCGCCGCCGGACAGCGCCAGGTAGTTGCGGCCGGCCAGATGGGCGACATCCGCCGCCGCCAGCGCCGCGGCCACCACCTCGGTATCGTGGCGCAGCCCGGTGGCATGCGGCAGGCGGCCCATGGCCACCACCTCCTCGACGGCGAAGGGAAAGCTCAGCGTCGAACTCTGCGGCAGCACCGCCAACCGTCGCGCCCGCTCGCGCCCAGGCCAGGCGGCGAGGGAACGGCCGTCCAGCAGCACCTGGCCGGCGGCCGGCGACAGCTCGCCGCACAGCGCGCCGAGCAGACTACTCTTGCCGGCGCCGTTGGGACCGAGCACGCCCAGCAGTTCGCCGGGACGCAGCTCGAGGTCAATCCCCTCCAGCACGCGGCAGGCCCCACGCTGCACCGCCAACTGCTCTGCGCGCAGCATCACAGGCGCTCCCGACGCAGCAGGTAGAGGAAGAAGGGCGCGCCGAGCAGCGCGGTCAGGGTACCGATCGGCAGCTCCGCCGGCGCCAGCAGCAGACGCGCCGCCAGGTCGGCGAGCAGCAGCAGGGTGGCCCCGGCGAGAGCTGCCGCCGGCAGCAAGCGGCGATGGTCGGGGCCGGTGAGCAGGCGCACCAGGTGCGGCACCACCAGGCCGACGAAACCGATCATGCCCGCCGCCGCCACCGCCGCACCGACGCCGAGGGCGACGCACAACACCAGCTCGCGCTTCAGGCGCTCGACCTCGAAGCCTAGGTGGCGCGCCTCCGACTCGCCGAGCAGCAAGGCGTTCAGCGCCGTGGCACGTCGCGGCAACCACAGCGCCACGCCCAGGCACACCGGCAGCAGCGGCCACAGCCGCGCGTAGCTGGCGCCGTTGAGGCTGCCCAGGTTCCAGAAGGTCAGGCTGCGCAGGGTCGCGTCGTCGGCCAGGTAGCTGAACAATCCGATGGCCGCTCCGGCCAGGGCGCTCAGGGCGATGCCGGCCAACAGCATGGTGGCTACTCGCGTCTGCCCCTCGCGCCGGCCGAGGCGGTAGACCAGTGCGGTCACCGCGAGACCGCCGGCGAAGGCGCACACCGACAGCAGCCAGGGTGCCAGCCAGCCCGGCAGCCCGCCGAGTTGGCTGGCACCGACGATGGCCAGCGCCGCGCCCAGCGCGGCGCCGCTGGAGACGCCGATAAGGCCGGGATCGGCCAGAGGATTGCGGAACAGCCCCTGCATCGCCACCCCGGCCAGGCCCAGCACCGCACCCACGGCCAGACCGAGCAGCGCACGCGGCAGGCGCAGTTGACCGACGATCAGCTCCGCCTGCTCCAGTCCCTCCCCCGCCAGCGGCAAACCGGCGAGACGCAGCAGGGCGCGCAGGCTGTCGGCCAGCGACAGGCTGACCGGACCGAGCGCCAGCGCCAGGCAGAAGGCCAGCGCCAGGGCGAGTCCCAGCAGGGGCAGCAGCAGGGAGCCACGGATCGGAGGGTTCATCGGGGCGGGATCGGCTTCGAGCAGGAACGATGCGGCAGCATAACAGGCCGGCGCGGCGCACCGTGCGACTTGGCAGGCGCCGCGCGCACTGCGGATAATGCCGGCGAGACGGAGGCGATCCCATGCAACGACTGTGCAGCAGCGACGACCTGGCCGAAGGCGACAGCCGCGGTTTTACCCTGGCGGGCAGCGCGCTGCTGCTGGTGCGCCGCGAAGGGCGGGTATACGCCTACCGCAACCGTTGCCCGCACCGCGGCATTCCCCTGGAGTGGCAGCCCGACCAGTTCCTCGACGTCAGCGGCAGCCTGATCCAGTGCGCCACCCACGGCGCGCTGTTCGTCATCGAGTCCGGCGAGTGCGTCGCCGGCCCCTGCGCCGGACAAAGCCTCGCGGCGCTGCCCTGCCGCGAGCAGGACGGCGCCATCTGGGTCGACGGCTGAGCCCTGCCCGGGTCGCCGGCACCTACAGGCACACCTCCAACCGGCGCACCAGACGCATCCCCAGCGGCGACGATTCGGCGCCATAGGCGAGCACCTCCACGCCGGCCGCGACCGCCGCCTGCAAGGCCGCCGCATAGTGCGGGTCGATCTCCTGCGCCGGGCGCACCGCCTCGATCCCGGAAAGATTGACGCAGTACAACTGCACCGCGCGCACGCCCTGGCGCGCCAGAGCGGCCAGCTCGCGCAGGTGCTTGCTGCCACGCTCGGTGCGCGCATCCGGAAAGGCCGCCACCGACGTATCGGCAAAGCCCAGGGTGACGCTCTTCACCTCGACGAAGGCGCCGCCGCCGGGGTAGTCGAGATGAAAATCGGCACGACTGTTCTCCTCGCCGTAGCGTACCTCGCGACGCAGGTCGGCGAAGCCGGCCAGCTCGGCGATGACGCCGTCATGCAGCGCTTCCTCGACCAGGGCGTTGGCCCGCGCGGTGTTGACGCAGGCCAGCCGGCCCTGCGGCGTCTCGCTCAGCTCCCAGGTCCCCGGCAGCTTGCGCCTGGGGTCGTTCGAGCGACTGAACCAAAGCCGCCCGCCCTCGACCATGCAGTTGCGCATCGAGCCAGTGTTCGGGCAGTGGATGGTCAGCGTCTCGCCGGACAGCGTCTCGATGTCGGCGAAGAAACGCTGATAGCGACGCAGCAGACGTCCCTCCTCCAGCGGCGGATCAAAGCGCATCGGGCCTCCAGCTCTTCAGGCCGCGGGCGATGCGCGCCACCGCCTCCTCCAGGCGCGGCAGGCTTTGCGTGTAGGCGAAGCGCACATGGCGGTCGGCCTGGTGGCGGCCGAAGTCCAGCCCGGGCGTGAAGGCGACGTGCTCGGTCTCCAAGAAGTGCCGGCAGAAGGCCTGGGCGTCACCGCCAAAGGCGGAAATGTCGGCGTACAGGTAGAACGCGCCCTGTGGCTCCACGACGATGCGAAAGCCCAGCGCGCGCAGGGCCGGCAGCAGGTAGTCGCGGCGGCGGGCGAACTCGGCGCGGCGCGCCTCGAGGATCGCCAGGGTGCCCTCCTCGAAGCAGGCCAGCGCGGCGTGCTGGGCCAGGGTCGGCGCGCTGATGTAGAGGTTCTGCGCCAGCTTTTCCAGCTCCGGCACCGCCGCCTGCGGCGCCACCAGCCAGCCGAGGCGCCAGCCGGTCATGCCGAAATACTTGGAGAAGCTGTTGAGCACGAAGGCCTCGTTGTCCACTTCCAGCACGCTGGGCGCCTCCAGGTCGTAGGTCAGGCCGTGGTAGATCTCGTCGACCAGCAGGTGGCCGCCGCGCGCCCGCAGCGTCGCCGACAGCGCCGCCAGTTCGTCGCGGCTCAGCACCGTGCCGGTGGGATTGGCCGGCGAGGCGAGCAGCGCACCTACGCTGTCGGCATTCCAGTGCCGGTCGATCAGTTCGGGAGTGAGCTGGTAGCGCGACTCCGGGCCCACCGGCACCAGTTGCGCGTCGCCTTCGACCAGGCGCAGGAAATGGCGGTTGCATGGGTAGCCGGGATCGGCGAGCAACCAGTGCTTGCCGGGATCGACCAGCAGGGCCGCGGCCAGCAGCAGCGCGCCGCTGCCGCCGGGGGTGATCAGGATGCGCTCGGGGTCTATGCTGAGCCCATGGCGGGTGGCATAGAAGCCGGCCAGCGCCTCGCGCAGGGCCGGCAGACCGCGCGCCGCGGTGTAGCGGGTATGCCCGGCGGCCAATGCCGCCTGGCCGGCGCGCACGATGGGTTCGGCGGTGGTGAAGTCCGGCTCGCCGATCTCCAGGTGGATGACGTCGTGGCCGGCGGCCTGCAGCTCGTGGGCCCGCGCCAGCAGGGCCATGACGTGGAAGGGTTCGATGGCGCGGCTGCGCGCGCTGAATGAGGGAGCCATGCGGCCCTCCGTGATTGGGCAAAAAGCGATTCTAGCCAACTGCAACACGACGGTGCAGAGAGCGTGACCCCCGGGGTGGCGTCCTCCCCGGGATTCTGGTAGGTTCGCCCGCTTGCAACCGCAGGCCCGGCTAGAATGCCGCTGATGGATACAACCTGCGCACGGGATTAGCGAACGTGAGAGGCGGACATATCATGCCGACCAAGACCCAAGACAAAAGCAACCAGATCCGCAGCTTCGAGCCCTACCAGGAGACCCCCGGCGAGGAATACATGGGCGACCAGATGCGCGCCCACTTCGTCGGCATTCTCAACGGCTGGAAGAAGCAGCTGATGGAGGAAGTCGACCGCACCGTGCACCATATGCAGGACGAGGCCGCCAACTTCCCCGATCCGGCCGACCGCGCCAGCCAGGAAGAAGAGTTCAGCCTGGAACTGCGCACCCGCGACCGCGAGCGCAAGCTGATCAAGAAGATCGACGAAACCCTGCAGTTGATCGAAGACAACGACTACGGCTGGTGCGAGTCCTGCGGCGTCGAGATCGGCATCCGCCGCCTCGAGGCACGACCGACCGCCACCCTGTGCATCGACTGCAAGACCCTCGCGGAAATCAAGGAAAAGCAGCTGGGTTCCTGACCCGCAACGGGGCGCCACGGCGCCCCGCGCTGTTTCTGGCCCCGCCGGCAGCTGCCGGCGCGGACCCTCGCCCGCCTCTCCTGCCGCACGCCCGCCGATGAGCCCCGTTACCGCCTACACCGGCCGCTTCGCCCCCACCCCCAGCGGCTACCTGCACTTCGGCTCGCTGGTCGCCGCCCTCGCCTCCTACCTCGACGCCCGCGCCGCCGGCGGCCGCTGGCTGCTGCGCATGGAGGACCTCGACCCGCCGCGCGAGGTGCCCGGCGCGCAGGACGCCATCCTGCGTACCCTGGAGACCTACGGCTTTGTATGGGACGGCGTAGTGGAACGGCAGAGCGACCGGCACGCCGCCTACGCCGCCGCGGTGGACGACCTGCTGGCGCGCGGCCTGGCCTACCCGTGCAACTGCTCGCGCAAACAGCTCGAGGGTCAGGCGATCTATCCCGGCACCTGCCGCGACGCCGGCCGGCCACTGGCCGATGCCGCCATCCGCCTGCGCGTGCCGGATGCCGAATACCGTTTCCTCGACCGCGTACAGGGCGAGTTCGCCCAGAACCTCGCCCGCGAGGTCGGCGACTTCGTCATCCGCCGCCGCGACGGCTTGTTCGCCTACCAGTTGGCGGTGGTGCTCGACGACGCCTGGCAAGGGATCACCGACGTCGTGCGCGGCGCCGACCTGCTCGACTCGACGCCGCGCCAGCTGTACCTGCAGGAGCTGCTCGGCCTGCCCCGGCCGCGCTATCTGCACATCCCGCTGCTGCTGCAGCCGGACGGTCACAAGCTCGGCAAGTCGTACCGCTCGCCGCCACTGCCGGCCGACCAGGCGCCGGCGCTGCTCGCCCGCGCCCTGCGCGCCCTCGGCCAGCGGCCGCCGGACGAACTCGCCGACGGCGACGCCGCCGCGGTGCTGGCCTGGGGCGTGCGCCACTGGAACGTCGCCGCCATTGCGCGGCAAACCACCCTGGCCGAAGCCGCCGTGCGCTGAACGGCGCACCATGACTGTGTTACCGCGTGCTTCTGCTTCGCCCCCGCCTCCGCTACCATCCGGCCATCCAATCACGAGGTCTCCCATGTACATCTACCGGCTGGTCCTGCTCTTGGTGGTGGGGATCTATCTGTTCTCCCCGGCCATCATGGACTGGTGGATCGACCCCAATGGCGCCTGGTACCGGCCGTACCTGCTCTGGCTGATCCTGATCGTCGTGGCCTTCATCCTGCAGAGCCAGCGCGATGCCGACGAGCTTTAACCTCACCCACCTGCTGCTGATCAGCGCCGCCTACCTGCTGGTGCTGTTCGGCATCGCCTGGCTGACCGAGCGCGGCGCGGTGCCGCGCGCCCTGGTGCGCCACCCGTTGGTCTACATCCTGTCGCTGGGCGTATACGCCAGCGCCTGGGCGTTCTACGGCGCGGTCGGCCTCGCCTACCAGTACGGCTACGGCTTCCTGGCCATCTACCTCGGCCTGTCCGGCGCCTTCCTGCTCGCCCCGGTGCTGCTCTACCCGATCCTGCGCCTGACCCGCACCTACCAGCTGTCCTCGCTGGCCGACCTGTTCGCCTTCCGCTTCCGCAGCACCTGGGCCGGCACCCTGACCACGCTGTTCATGCTGGTCGCCGTGCTGCCGCTGCTGGCCCTGCAGATCCAGGCGGTCGCCGACAGCGTCACGCTGATCACCGGTGAGCCGACCCGCGAGCGGGTGGCCCTGGGTTTCTGCGCCCTGCTCACCCTGTTCACCATCCTGTTCGGCTCGCGGCGCATCGCCACCCGCGAGCGTCACGAGGGACTGGTGGTGGCCATCGCCTTCGAGTCGCTGGTCAAGTTGTGCGCCATGAGCGCCGTCGGCCTGTACGCCCTGTACCACGTGTTCAACGGGCCGGCCGGCCTCGAGCAGTGGCTGCTGCAGAACCAGACCGCCCTCACCACCCTGCACACGCCGCTGCAGGAAGGGCCGTGGCGCACCCTGCTGCTGGTGTTCTTCGCCGCCGCCATCGTCATGCCGCACATGTACCACATGGCCTTCACCGAGAACCTCAACCCGCGCGCGCTGGCCACCGCCAGCTGGGGCCTGCCGCTGTTCCTGCTGCTGATGAGCCTGGCGGTGCCGCCGATCCTGTGGGGCGGCCTCAAGCTCGGCGTCGCCACCAGCCCGGAATACTTCACCCTCGGCATCGGCCTCGACGTCGGCAACCCCTGGCTGGTGCTCGCCGCCTACATCGGCGGCCTGTCCGCCGCCAGCGGTCTGGTGATCGTGGTCACCCTGGCGCTGTCGGGCATGGCGCTCAACCACCTGGTGCTGCCGCTCTACCAGCCGCCGGCCGAGGGCAACATCTACCGCTGGCTGAAGTGGACTCGCCGCGCGCTGATCGCCGCGATCATCGCCGCCAGCTACGGCTTCTATCTGCTGATCGTCTCCGACCAGGAACTGTCGCACCTGGGCACCGTGTCCTTCGTCGCCACCCTGCAGTTCCTGCCCGGCGCGCTGTCGGTGCTGTACTGGCCGACAGCCAACCGTCGCGGCTTCATCGGCGGTCTGCTGGCCGGCGCCACGGTGTGGATCCTCACCATGCTGCTGCCGCTGATCGGCGAGGTGCCGGGCTTCTACCTGCCGCTGCTCAACCTGGTCTACGTGCTCGACGACACCAGCTGGCACTTGGCGGGGATCGCCTCGCTGGCGGTCAACGTGCTGGTGTTCACCCTGGTGTCGCTGTTCACCGAAGCCAGCAGCGAGGAGCAGAGCGCCGCGGAGGCCTGCGCGGTGGACAACGTGCGCCGCCCGCAGCGCCGCGAACTGGTCGCCGCCTCGCCGCAGGAGTTCGCCAGCGAACTGGCCAAGCCCCTCGGCGCGCGCACCGCCCAGCGCGAGGTGGAACAGGCGCTGCGCGACCTCGGCCTGCCCTTCGACGAACAACGCCCCTACGCCCTGCGTCGTCTGCGCGATCGCCTCGAGGCCAACCTGTCCGGGCTGATGGGACCGAGCGTGGCCCAGGACATCGTCGAGACCTTCCTGCCCTACAAGGCGGCCGACGAGACCTACCTCACCGAGGACATCCACTTCATCGAAAGCCGCCTGGAGGACTACCAGTCGCGCCTCACCGGGCTGGCCGCCGAGCTCGATGCCCTGCGCCGCTACCACCGGCAGACCCTGCAGGAACTGCCGATGGGCGTCTGCTCGCTGGCCCAGGACCAGGAAATCATCAAGTGGAACCGCGCCATGGAGGAGCTGACCGGCATCGAGGCGCGCCGCGTGGTCGGCTCGCGCATGACCACCCTGCCCGAGCCGTGGCGCGAGCTGCTGACCAGCTTCATCGACGCCCCCGACGAACACCTGCACAAACAGCGCCTGGCCCTCGACGGCCAGACCCGCTGGTTCAACCTGCACAAGGCCGCCATCGACGAACCGCTGGCGCCCGGCAACAGCGGCCTGGTGCTGCTGGTCGAGGACCTCACCGAGACCCAGTTGCTGGAGGATCGCCTGGTCCACTCCGAGCGTCTGGCCTCGATCGGTCGCCTGGCCGCCGGCGTGGCCCACGAGATCGGCAATCCGGTCACCGGCATCGCCTGCCTGGCGCAGAACCTCCACGAAGAGCGCGCGGGCGACCCCGAGATCGCCGAGACCACCGAGCAGATCGTCGAGCAGACCAAGCGCATCACCCGCATCGTCCAGTCGCTGATGAGCTTCGCCCACGCCGGCGGCCGCCAGCACAACAACGAGCCGGTGTGCCTGGCCGACGTGGCGCGCGAGGCCATCGGTCTGCTGTCGCTCAACCGCGACTACGACGTGCACTACTTCAACCTGTGCGACCCGCAGCACTGGGTCGAGGGCGACGCCCAACGTCTCGCCCAGGTCCTGATCAACCTGCTATCCAACGCCCGCGACGCCTCGCCGTCCGGCGGCGCCATCCGCGTGCGCAGCGAGGCCGGCGAGCACACCGTCGACCTGCTGGTCGAGGACGAGGGACCGGGGATTCCCCAGTCGATCGTCGAGCGCCTGTTCGAACCCTTCTTCACCACCAAAGACCCCGGCAAAGGGACCGGCCTGGGCCTCGCACTGGTCTATTCGATCATCGAGGAGCATTATGGACAGATAACCATCGACAGCCCGGCGGACCCGGAACTGCAGCGCGGTACGCGCTTCCGGATCACCCTGCCGCGCTTTGGCGGCCCCATGGCTGCCGACACCCCGTGAAGCCGATGGACACTGCAACCGTACTGCCACGGCGCCATCCGGCGCCCGCACAGCCGGCCCGACGCCCGCTCCGGGCGTATCCGCAAAGCCGTCCACAGAGACCGGCGCAGACAGTTTCCAGACGCCTCCGAGTACGTCGCGAGAGCTGAACAGACATGGCACATATCCTCATCGTCGAAGACGAAACCATCATCCGCTCGGCACTGCGTCGCCTGCTGGAGCGCAACCAGTACCAGGTCAGCGAGGCCGGCTCGGTACAGGAAGCGCGCGAGCGCTACAGCATCCCCGGCTTCGACCTGGTGATCAGCGACCTGCGCCTGCCCGGCGCTCCGGGCACCGAGCTGATCGGCCTGGCCGAAGGCACTCCGGTGCTGATCATGACCAGCTACGCCAGCCTGCGCTCGGCGGTCGACTCGATGAAGCTCGGCGCCATCGACTACATCGCCAAGCCGTTCGACCACGACGAGATGCTCCAGGCCGTGGCGCGCATCCTGCGCGAGCGCCAGGCCCGCGCCGCGGCACCGGCCAGCGCGAAGAGCGAAGCCGCCCCCGCCGCAGCCGCCACCACCAGCGGCGAGATCGGCATCATCGGCCAGTGCGCGGCGATGCAGGATCTCTACGGCAAAATCCGCAAGGTGGCGCCGACCGACTCCACCGTGCTGATCCAGGGCGAATCCGGCACTGGCAAGGAGCTGGTGGCGCGCGCCCTGCACAACCTGTCCAGGCGCGCCAAGGCGCCGCTGATCTCGGTGAACTGCGCGGCCATTCCGGAAACCCTGATCGAGTCCGAGCTGTTCGGCCACGAGAAGGGCGCTTTCACCGGCGCCACGGCCGGACGCACCGGCCTGGTCGAGGCGGCCGACGGCGGTACCCTGTTCCTCGACGAGATCGGCGAGCTGCCGCTGGAAGCCCAGGCGCGCCTGCTGCGCGTGCTGCAGGAGGGCGAGATCCGCCGGGTCGGCTCGGTGCAATCGCAGAAGGTCGATGTGCGTCTGATCGCCGCCACCCACCGCGACCTGAAGAGCCTGGCCAAGAACGGCCAGTTCCGCGAGGACCTCTACTACCGCCTGCACGTCATCTCGTTGCGCCTGCCGGCGCTGCGCGAGCGCGAGGACGACGTGCTGGAGATCGCCAAGGTTTTCCTGGCGCGGCAATGTGCGCGCATGGGCCGCGAACCGCTGCAGTTCTCCGCCGAGGCGCTGCAGGCGATCCGCCACTACAGCTGGCCGGGCAACGTGCGCGAACTGGAGAACGCCGTGGAGCGCGCGGTGATCCTCTGCGAGGGCGCGACCATCCCCCTCGACCTGCTCGGCATCGACGTCGAGCTGGAGCTGCCCGAGGACTTCGCCGCGGAGCTCCCGCCGCTGCCGGCCGGCAGCGAGCCGGCGGAGAACCTGTCGCTGGAGGACTACTTCCAGCACTTCGTGCTCGAACACCAGGACCACATGACCGAGACCGAACTGGCCCGCAAGCTCGGCATCAGCCGCAAGTGCCTGTGGGAACGCCGCCAGCGCCTGGGCATTCCGCGGCGCAAGTCGGGGGCCTCGGCCGACAGCTGAGCGCCTGTCCAGGATCGCAAGCCATGGTCAGGCCAGGCGAAGCCGATCTTGTCGTAGACTGATCGATGCACAGCGCATCGAGAACAGCCTCCGCGGTGTTACCCCACCACCGGCGCGTAACAACAGCCGGGTTCCCCGGTAACGGGAACCCGGCTTTTTTCTGCCTTGCCGTCACCCATTAAAAATCATAAATGATTGATTTTAAATGATTTATTAAAACTGGCACGCCACGTGCTTTATTATTCGCATAACAAAAACAAGAACGCAGAACCGCCACAATAAAAACAACACGCAACGACTCCAACACGACAAAAACAACAGGGTGGAGGCGCAGCAAACTGATTCTTTTGGAGAGGAGCGGCGCAACGAGGGCTTTCCCTCGCCCGGACCGAGAACAATAAAACTGCCTTCAGGCAGCGCCCGTCCAGGTTAGCGACCCGATCAGCGTCCAAAGCAATCCGTTTGTTCTTCGGTCCCGTCCTGGGGCTACCACCGGACTCAACGTCCGGGCGGGCGACCAAAAACAACAACACGCCCGTCATACCAACAAGAACAAAGCACGACCAGACCTGAAGGGGGAGCCTCGGCTCCCCCTTGTGCTTCCCGGCCTGCCAGCCCCCGCCTCCGCCCCACCGTTCACCATCCCTGCCGGCCAGTGCTAGAATCCGCTTCCAATGCCAGGCATCGCCTGTTCCCGCCACCGGTAACCAGTCACCCATGCTGAAGAAGCTGTTCCAGACCCTGCGCTCTCCCTTGCGCCGCCCCCGGACCATCCGCACCACGCCGGAAGTGCTCGGCAACCAGCAGCACCCGTTGCGTCACGAGCAGATCAGCCGCAACGCCGTCGGTGTGGTCGAGCGCCTGCAGAAGGCCGGCTACAAGGCCTATCTGGTCGGCGGCTGCGTGCGCGACCTGCTGCTGGGCATCGAGCCCAAGGATTTCGACGTGGCCACCAGCGCCACTCCCGAACAGGTGCGCGCCGAGTTCCGCAACGCGCGGGTGATCGGCCGTCGCTTCAAGCTGGTGCACGTGCACTTCGGTCGCGAGATCATCGAGGTCGCCACCTTCCGCGCCAATCACCCGCAGGGCGAGGACGACGAGGACAGCAGCCAGGCCGCACGCCACGAGAGCGGTCGCATCCTGCGCGACAACGTTTACGGCAGCCAGGAAGACGACGCCCAGCGCCGCGACTTCACCATCAACGCGCTGTACTACGACCCGCACAGCGAGCACATCCTCGACTACGCCCACGGCGTGCACGACATCCGCAACCGTCTGGTGCGTCTGATCGGCGTGCCCGAGCAGCGCTACCTCGAGGACCCGGTGCGCATGCTGCGCGCGGTGCGCTTCGCCGCCAAGCTCGACTTCGCGATCGACAAGCACAGCGCCGAGCCGATCCGCCGTCTGGCGCCGCTGCTCAACGACATTCCCTCCGCCCGCCTGTTCGACGAGGTGCTCAAGCTGTTCCTCTCCGGCCAGGGCGTGCGGACCTTCGAACTGCTCTGCGAGTATGACCTGTTCGCCCCGCTGTTCCCGGCCAGTGCTGCCGCCCTCAAGGCGGACCCGGAGTACGCCGGCCGGCTGATGCGTCAGGCGCTGGCCAACACCGACGAGCGCATCCGCCTCGGCAAGCCGGTCACCCCGGCCTTCCTGTTCGCCGCGCTGCTCTGGCCCGCCCTGCCCGCCCGCGCCGCAACGCTGCAGGCGCGCGGCATGCCGGCCATTCCCGCACTGCAGGAGGCCGCCCACGAGGTGATCAGCGAACAGTGCCGGCGCACCGCCATTCCCAAGCGTTTCACCCTGCCGCTGCGGGAGATCTGGGACATGCAGGAGCGCCTGCCGCGCCGTCAGGGCAAGCGTGCCGACCTGCTGCTGGAAAACCCGCGCTTCCGCGCCGGCTACGATTTCCTGCTGCTGCGCGAGAGCGCCGGCGAGCAGACCGGCGACCTGGGCGACTGGTGGACGCACTACCAGGACGCCAGCGACAGCGAGCGGCGCGGCATGATCCGCGCCCTCAGCGAAGGCGAGGGGCGTGACAAGGACAAGGCACCGCGCAAGCGCCGGCGCAGCCCGCGCAAGCGGCGCAGCGATGCGCCCGCCGGCCAGTCGCAGGAGTAACCGCCGATGGCGCGCGTCTATATCGGCCTTGGCAGCAACCTCGCCGAGCCCCGCCGGCAGCTCGAGGCGGCCCTCGCCGCCCTCGCGCGCCTGCCGCATTGCCGGCTGGTCGCGGTGTCCTCGCTGTACGCCAGCGACCCGCTCGGCCCGCCGGACCAGCCGCGCTACGTCAACGCCGCGGCAGCCCTGGACTGCGAACTCGCCCCGCTGGAGCTGCTCGACGCCCTTCAGGCCATCGAGCTCGAGCAGGGTCGCGAACGCAAGGCCGAGCGTTGGGGTCCGCGCACCCTCGACCTGGATATCCTGCTGTTCGGCGACCTGCAACTGGACGAGGAGCGCCTGACCGTGCCGCACTACCATATGCACGCACGCGCCTTCGTCCTCTACCCGCTGGCCGAGATCGCTCCCGACCTGCGCCTGCCCGACGGCCAGGCGCTGCAGACGCTGCTGGACTGCTGTCCGTTCGTCGGGCTGGAACGTCTCGAGCAGACCGACAGCCGATAGCGGCGGAAAATGGCGCCGATTGACTTCACCGCCCCCCATCGGGACTATAGGCACCGTTTGCCCGCGCCCTCTTGCGGTGCACCATGAGGATTCCTTGATGCCTGATGTCACCCTCACCACGCTGCAGGGTCTCAAGCAGAATGGCGAGAAGATCGTCATGCTGACCTGTTACGACGCCACCTTCGCCACCGCTGCCTGCGCGGCCGGCGTCGAGGTGCTGCTGATCGGCGATTCGCTCGGCAACGTCCTGCAGGGCCACGACAGCACCCTGCCGGTCAGCGTCGCCGACATGGCCTACCACACCGCCTGCGTCAAGCGCGGCAACCACGGCGCCCTGATCCTCACCGACCTGCCGTTCATGAGCTACGCCACCCTCGAGCAGGCCCTGGACAGCAGCGCCGTGCTGATGCGCGCCGGCGCGCACATGGTCAAGCTGGAAGGGGGTGCCTGGCTCGCCGAAACCGTGCGGCGCCTGGCCGAGAACGGCATTCCAACCTGCGTGCACCTCGGTCTCACCCCGCAGTCGGTCAACCTGTTCGGCGGCTACAAGGTGCAGGGCCGCGACGAAGCGCGCGCCCGCGAGATGCGCGAAGCCGCCATCGCCCTCGAACAAGCCGGCGCCGCCATGCTGCTGCTCGAATGCGTGCCCAGCGCGCTGGCCGCCGAGATCAGCCGCTCGGTGCGCATCCCGGTGATCGGCATCGGCGCCGGCGTGGACACCGACGGCCAGGTGCTGGTGTTGCACGACATGCTCGGCCTCAACAACCGTCCGCCGAAATTCGTGAAAAACTTCATGGTCGGCCAGACCAGCATCCCGGATGCTCTGGCCGCCTACACCCAGGCCGTCAAGAACGGCCAATTCCCTGCCCCCGAACACGGTTTCTCCGCATGATCACCGTCAAGACCGTTCGCGAACTGCGCGCCGCCGTGGCCCGCGCGCGTAGCGAAGGCAAGCGCATCGGCCTGGTGCCGACCATGGGCAACCTGCATGCCGGCCACGCCGCCCTGGTGGCCAAGGCCGCGCAACGCGCCGACTTCGTGGTGGCCAGCGTCTTCGTCAACCCGCTGCAGTTCGGCGCCGGCGAGGATCTCGACAAGTACCCGCGCACCCTCACCGCCGACCAGGAAACCCTGCTGGCGGCCGGCTGCAACCTGCTGTTCGCCCCCGGTGCCGAGGAGATGTATCCCGACGGCATGACCGGGCAAACCATCGTCAGCGTGCCGGGCGTCTCCGCCGGCCTGTGCGGCGCCAGCCGCCCCGGCCACTTCGATGGCGTGGCCACGGTGGTGACCAAGCTGTTCCACATGGTGCAGCCCGACCTGGCGATCTTCGGCGAGAAGGACTTCCAGCAACTGGCGGTGATCCGCAAGCTGGTGCGCGACCTCAATCTGCCGATCCAGATCATCGGCGAACCGACCGTACGCGCCGCCGACGGCCTGGCGCTGTCCTCGCGCAACGGCTACCTCGACGAGGCGCAACGCGCCAGCGCCCCGAAGCTGTACCAGACCCTCAACCAGGTGGCCCAGGCGCTGCGCGCCGGCACTGCCGAGCACTCGGACCTGCTGGCGGCAGCCAACGCCCGCCTGCAGGAGGCCGGGTTCGTGCCGGACTACCTGGAAATCCGCAATCCGCTCACCCTGCAGCCGGCCACCGGTGCCGACCGCCAGTTGGTGATTCTGGCCGCCGCCCGCCTGGGCACCACCCGGCTGATCGACAACCTGCTCGTGGATCTCGACGCCACGGCCTGATGAGGTACCCGCCATGCATTCCATCATGCTCAAAGCCAAGCTGCACCGGGCCGAAGTGACCCACGCCGTGCTGGATTACGAAGGTTCCTGCGCCATCGACGGCGAATGGCTGGACCTGGCCGGCATCCGCGAGTACGAGCAGATCCAGATCTACAACGTCGACAATGGCGAGCGCTTCACCACCTACGCGATTCGCGCCGAGGAAGGCTCGAAGATGATTTCGGTGAACGGTGCCGCGGCGCACAAGGCCGGCGTCGGCCATCGCGTGATCATCTGCACCTACGCCCAGTACAGCGAAGCCGAACTGGCCCTGCACAAGCCCCACATGCTGTATTTCCAGCCGGGCAACGAGCTCAGCCACACCAGCCACGCGATTCCCGTACAGGTCGCCTGATTCTCCGCTGCACCGTCACCAAGCCCGGTCCCGTACCGGGCTTGGTGCATCTCCTACCTTCAGATTCCGACATTCCCCCGAGTCAGCCGATGGAACACTATCTCAAGCCGCTGGATGCCACCCAACAGCCCGCCTGGCAAGCCCTGCGCGCGCAACGCGAGCGCATGCAGCAGTTCAGCCTGCGCGCCGCCTTCGCCGCCGATCCACAGCGCTTCCAGCGCTACTCGCTGAGCCAGGCCGGCCTGTTCCTCGACTACTCGAAGAACCTGATCGACGCCGGCAGCCTGTCCGCGCTGATCGAGCTGGCCCGGCAGATGAAGCTGCAGCCGGCGATCGAGGCGCTGTTCGAAGGCCGTCCCGTGAACGCCTCCGAGCGCCGCCCGGCGCTGCATACCGCGCTGCGCCGTCCGGTCGGCGAGCGCGTTCTGGTCGACGGCGTCGACGTGATGCCCGAGGTGCATCGCGTGCTCGGCCAGATGACCGAACTGGTGCAGCGCATCCACAACGGCCTGTGGCGCGGCTACACCGAGATGCCGATCACCGACGTGGTCAACATCGGTATCGGCGGCTCCTTCCTCGGCCCGCAGCTGGTGTCCGAGGCGCTGCTGCCCTTCGCCCAGCGCGGCGTGCGCTGCCACTACCTGGCCAACGTCGACGGCAGCGAGTTCCACGAAGTGACCGCCGGACTGCGCGCGGAAACCACCCTGTTCATCGTCTCCTCCAAGTCCTTCGGCACCCTGGAGACCCTGAAGAACGCCCAGGCCGCGCGGCGCTGGGTGCTCGCCCAGGGCTGCCGCGAGGCCGACCTGCACCGCCACTTCATCGCCGTGTCCAGCAACCGCGAGGCGGCCGTGGCGTTCGGCATCGCCGCGGAGAACATCTTCCCGATGTGGGACTGGGTCGGCGGGCGCTACTCGCTGTGGTCGGCGATCGGCCTGCCGATCGCCCTGGCCATCGGCATGGGCAACTTCAAGGAGCTGCTGGCCGGCGCCTACGCCATGGACCAGCACTTCCAGAGCGCGCCCTTCGAGCAGAACATGCCGGTGCTGCTGGCCCTGCTCGGCGTCTGGTACGGCGATTTCTGGGGCGCGCAGAGCCACGCGATCCTTCCCTACGATCACCACCTGCGCAATTTCAACCAGCACCTGCAGCAGCTGGACATGGAGTCCAACGGCAAGCGCGTGCGCCAGGACGGCAGCGCGGTCAGCTGCGGCACCGGCCCGGTGATCTGGGGCGGCGTCGGCTGCAACGGCCAGCACGCCTACCACCAGCTGCTGCACCAGGGCACCCTGCTGATCCCGGCCGACTTCATCGTGCCGGTGGTCAGCTACAACCCGGTCGCCGACCACCACCAGTGGCTGTACGCCAACTGCCTGTCGCAGAGCCAGGCGCTGATGTGCGGCAAGACCCTCGAGGAAGCCGAGGCCGAGCTGCGCGCCCAGGGCCTGGCCGAGGCCGAAGTGCAGCGCCTGGCGCCGCACAAGGTGATTCCCGGCAACCGGCCGAGCAACACCCTCGTTCTCGAGCGGGTCAGCCCGCGGCGCGTCGGCGCACTGGTCGCCCTCTACGAGCACAAGGTGTTCGCCCAGAGCGTGATCTGGGGCATCAACGCCTTCGACCAATGGGGCGTCGAGCTGGGCAAGGAGCTGGGCAAGAACCTCTACGGCCGCCTCACCGGCGAGGACGCCAGCCCGGCCGCGGACAGCTCGACCCAGGGCCTGATCGACTACTTCCGCGCCCGCCACCGCGGCTGAGGCGCCCACGGCCCGCCCGCACGGCGGGCCGTCCTTGCAAGGCTGATGGTCCGGGTCCACGCTGAAGGGCATCGCGGACTGACGCGCAGGGCCTTGCCATGTTCGATATTCGTGTCCACCCGGTCGCCCCCGCCGCCTACCGGCATGCCTGGCTGCACGCCGAGGATTACCAGCGGCTCTATCGCCAATCGATCGAGCAACCCGAGCAGTTCTGGGCCGAGCAGGCCCAGCGCTTCCTCGACTGGTTCAAGCCCTGGCGCAGCGTGCACCACGGCGACTTCCGCAAGGGCCAGGTCAGCTGGTTCCGCGGCGGCCAGCTGAACGCCGCCTACAACTGCCTGGACCGTCACCTGGCCACGCGCGGCGAGCAGACGGCGATCATCTGGGAGGGCGACGACCCCGGCCAGTCCCGCTATCTCAGCTACCGCGAACTGCACGAGCAGGTCTGCCGGCTGGCCAATGCCCTCAAGCTGCTCGGCGTCCACAAGGGCGACCGGGTGTGCATCTACCTGCCGATGATCCCGGCGGCGGCCTGCGCCATGCTCGCCTGCGCGCGCATCGGTGCGGTGCACTCGGTGGTGTTCGGCGGCTTTTCGCCCGACGCCCTGCGCGACCGCATCCTCGACTCCGACTGCCGGCTGGTGATCACCGCCGACGAGGGTGTGCGCGGTGGCAAGCACGTCCCGCTCAAGGCCAACGTCGATCGCGCGCTGCGGGACTGCCCGAACGTGGCCAACGTGATCGTGGTCGCCCACAGCCACGCCGGCATCGACTGGCTGGCCGGCCGCGACCACTGGTACCACGAGCTGCTCGGCCAGGTCGACGCCGATTGCCCGGCCGAACCGATGGACGCCGAGGATCCGCTGTTCATCCTCTATACCTCGGGCTCGACCGGCAAACCCAAGGGGGTGCTGCACTCCACCGGCGGCTACCTGCTGGCCGCCGCCATGACCCACAGGTACGTGTTCGACTACCGCGACGGCGAGGTTTTCTGGTGCACCGCCGACGTCGGCTGGGTCACCGGCCACAGCTACGGCGTCTATGGCCCGCTGGCCAACGGCGCCATCACCCTGATGTACGAGGGCGTGCCCGCCTATCCGGACGCCTCGCGGCCTTGGCAAGTGATCGACAAGCACAAAGTGAACATCTTCTACACCGCGCCCACCGCCCTGCGCGCGCTGATGCGCGAAGGCGACGCACCGGTGCAATGCACCTCGCGGGAGAGCCTGCGCCTGCTCGGCTCGGTGGGTGAGCCGATCAACCCGGAAGCCTGGGAGTGGTACTACCACGTGGTCGGCGATAGCCGCTGCCCGATCGTCGATACCTGGTGGCAGACGGAGACCGGCACCATCATGATCGCCCCGCTGCCCGGCGCCACCACGCTCAAGCCCGGTTCGGCGACCCGGCCGTTCTTCGGTGTGCAGCCGGTGCTGCTTGACGACCGCGGCCGCGAGATCGAGGGGCCGGGCAGCGGTTTGCTGGCCATCAAGGGCAGTTGGCCGAGTCAGATCCGCACCGTGTACGGCGACCACCAGCGGCTGATCGACACCTACTTCAAGCCCTACCCCGGCTACTACTTCACCGGCGACGGCGCGCGCCGCGACGAGGACGGCGACTACTGGATCACCGGGCGGGTCGACGACGTGCTCAACGTCTCCGGCCACCGCCTGGGCAGCGCCGAGGTGGAGAGCGCCCTGGTGCTGCACGACGCGGTGGCCGAGGCGGCGGTGGTCGGCTATCCGCACGATATCAAGGGCCAGGGCGTGTACGCCTTCGTCACCCTGATGAGCGACACCCAGCCGAGCGAGCCGCTGCGCCAGGAGCTGAGCGAGCTGGTGGCCCATGAGATCGGCGGGTTTGCCCGCCCCGACCTGATCCAGTGGGCGCCCGGGCTGCCGAAGACCCGCTCGGGCAAGATCATGCGGCGCATCCTGCGCAAGATCGCCTGCAACGAACTGGACAACCTCGGCGACACCTCGACCCTCGCCGATCCCTCGGTGGTCGACCAGCTGGTCGCCGGCCGGCTGATGCCGTAAGCGAAGGCGCGGGACGGGCGCACACGGGGCCGGGCTGGTAAACTGCCGCCCCCTTGAGCCGGAGACGCGTCATGTCCGCCTTGAACCAGGCGCTGCGCGCCGCCCTCGAGCGCCGCCAGGCGCTGCTCGCCGACCTGCACGCGCAGGGTACCGACTGCTATCGACTGCTCCACGGCAGCCAGGAAGGCGTGCCGGGCCTGACCATCGACCGCTACGGCCCGCAGCTGCTGGTGCAGAGTTTCCACCAGCCGCTGCAGCGCGAAGTCCTGCTCGACGCCTTCGCCACCTGCCAGGATGCACTCGGCACTTCCCTGCTGCCAGTGTACAACGACCGCTCGCAGGCCAATTCGCGCATCGACCGCAGCGACCCCGTCTACCAGGCCGCCCCCGAGGCGCTGGCCGATCTGCTCGGCCACGAATGGGGGCTGAACTACCGGGTGCGCGCCCGCCACCCTGGCCAGGACCCGCTGCTGTTCCTCGACCTGCGCAACGCCCGCGGCTGGGTGAAGCGGCACAGCGCCGGCAAGTCGGTGCTCAATCTCTTCGCCTACACCTGCGGGGTCGGCCTGTGCGCCGCAGCCGGCGGCGCGCGTCAGGTGACCAATCTCGACTTCGCCGAAGGCAACCTGGCGGTCGGCCGCGAGAACGGCGCGCTCAATCCGGATCTCCCGGCAATGCGCTTCATCCAGTCCGACTACTTTCCGGCCATCCGCCAGCTCGCCGGCCTGCCGGTGGCGCATCGCCGCGGCCAGCGTCTGCCCGGCTACCCGCGCCTGGCGGAGGAGCGCTTCGACCTGGTGTTCCTCGACCCGCCGGCCTGGGCCCGCAGCGCCTTCGGCACCGTCGACCTGCTGCGCGACTACCAGAGCCTGCTCAAGCCGGCGCTGCTGGCCACCGCCGAGGGCGGCACTCTGGTGTGCTGCAACAATCTGGCGAAGGTCGAGCTGGCCGACTGGCGCGAACAGGTGCTGCGCTGCGCCAGCAAGAATGGGCGTCCGGTACGTGAGGTCGAAGTGCTGACGCCCGCCGCCGACTTCCCTTCGTTCGATGATCGGCCGCCGCTGAAGACGCTGATCCTGCGCCTCTAAGCCGGCGACGCAAAGTTCGCGGGCAGCTCCCGCGAGCTACGCGAATGGCGGCGGCCGCCACAATTGGAACCGGCGCCGCATGCCATACTCCAAGGCATCTTCTGCCTGGATGAAGCGCGTGGTTATGCCCAAAGGATTGAAGCGTGGCCTGGTGGCCCTGGTCGTCGTTCCCCTGCTGTATGCACTGGTCGGCTTCCTGCTGGTGCCATGGGCGGGGCTGAAGATCGCCAACCAGAAGCTGGCCGAGTACGCCACCGTACCCGCCCGCCTGGAGCGCATCGAGTTCAATCCGTTCAGCCTCGAGCTGAGCCTGCACGGCCTGCGTCTCGGCGAGACGGGAGCCGAGCAACTGGCCTTCGCCCGGCTGTACGCCAACCTGCAGGTCGACAGCCTGTGGCAGGGGGCACTGCACCTGCACGAGCTGCAGCTGGAGCGGCCGCACGTCGAACTGCTGTTCGCCGCCGACCGCCCGTTCAACCTGCTGCAGCTGTTCCGGCTGCCGACCGCTACCGAGGAGCCGACGCCGCCCGGCGAGCCGTTCCCGCTGTATGTCGACCGCTTCGTCTTGAGCGGCGGCAGCCTGCACCTGCTCGACCAGCGTCCGCAACCGCCGGTCGAGCTGCGTTACGAGCAGCTCGACCTCGAGCTGCTGCGCTTCGGCACCCGCACCGTGGACAATGGCGAACTGCGCCTGCAGGCACACGGTTCGAGCGGCGCCCGCCTCGACCTGCAGGGCCGCCTGGGTCTGCAGCCGTTGCGTGCCGAAGGCCGGCTGAGCGTCGCCGAGATCGGCCTGAGCACCTGGTGGCCCTATGTGCGCCGCCTGTTGGCGCTAGAGCTGCCGCAAGGCGTCGCCAGCCTGGCCGGCGACTTCCAGCTCAAGCTCGAGGAAGGGCTGCATCTCGAACTGAGCAATAGCCAGGTGCAGTTGAGCGGCGTGCAGCTGCGCCAGCCCGACGGCCAGCCGCTGCTCGAGGTGGACGAGCTGGCGCTCGCCGCCGGGCAACTGAGCCTGAGCCCCGGACCGCAGCTCCAGCTGGCCAACGGCCAGGCGCACCTCACGGCGCTGCAGCTGCATCGACCGGGCACCCCGCCGGTGCTCAAGCTGGCCAGCCTGGAGATCGCCGATACCTCCCTGGATCTGGTCGCCCGCCAGGTGGCGATCGGCCAGCTGCGCAGCCAGGGCCTGGAGGCTTGGGCGGCACGCGAGGCCGACGGTCGCCTCGACTGGCAGACTCTGCTGGAGCGCCAGCTGGCGAGCCTGCAGGTGCCACCGCCCGCGCCCCAGCCGGCTGCTGATACCGCCCCCGCCGCCAGCGCGCCGGCGTCCACGAGCGCAGCGCCCAGCAGCACCGTGCCCTCTGGCGGGAGCGATACCGCGAGCGCCGCACCCGCTTCCCCCCTGACAACGGGCGATATGCCGGCGGACGGCGCAGCCCCGCCGCGTGCTGACGGCCCCTGGCAGGTTCGCCTCAAGGACATTCAGCTGCGCGACTGGCGCGCCCATCTCGAGGACCGCGTAGCGCAGCCGGCGGTGCCGCTGGAGGTAGGTCCGCTGAACCTCGATCTGCAGGACGTCAGCAGCACTGGCGAGCAGCCATTCCGCCTCAAGCTGGCCAGCGGCATCGGCGCCCGCGGCCGTCTCGAGGCCAGCGGCCAGGTGCGCCTGCAGCCGTTGTCCAGCCAGCTGCAGGTACAGGCACGCGAACTCGATCTGCGTCTGGCGCAGGCCTACCTGAGCCCGTTCGTTCGTCTGGAGTTGCGCAGCGGCACTCTGGGCGCCGACCTCGCCGTCGATCTGCAGGGAGTCGCGCCGCTGGCGCTGCGCCTCGCCGGCAGCGCCGAAGTGAACCAGCTGCATACCCTGGACACCCTCAAGGGGCGCGACTTCGTCAGGTGGCAGACGCTCAACCTCGATGGCCTGGAGTACCGTCACGGCGAGCAGTTGCGCATCGATCGGGTTCGCCTGCTACAGCCCTACGCCCGCTTCATTATCAACGAGGACCTCAGCACCAACGTCAAGGAGCTGTTGATCCCCCAGCCGCCCGCCCCCGCTCCGGCGCAGCCGGGCAAGCCACTGCACCTGCTGATCGGTGGCGTCGAGATCAAGGACGGCTCGGCCAACTTCGCCGACTTCTCGCTGACTCCCGACTTCGCCACCGCCATCCAGCAGCTCAATGGCCGCATCGGCACGCTCGACAACCAGGCGAACCAGTCGGCCAGCGTGGATATCCGCGGCAAGGTCGATCGCTATGCCCCGGTGAGCATCAAGGGCCGCCTGACGCCCTTCTCGCCGCTGGAGCAGATGGATATCGCCACCCGCTTCCGGCGCGTCGAGCTGACCACCCTGACCCCCTACGCCGGCAAGTTCGCCGGCTACAAGATCCGCAAGGGCCGGCTCAACCTCGATCTGCACTACCGTATCAACAAGGGCCGCCTGGATGCCGACAACCGGGTCCTGCTGGAGGACCTGCAGCTCGGCGAGCGCGTCGACAGTCCCAGCGCCACCGACCTGCCGGTGCGCCTGGCGGTGGCGCTGCTCAAGGACACCGAGGGCAATATCGACATCGCCCTGCCGGTACAGGGCGACCTCAACAATCCCGAGTTCAGCGTGGTACCGATCGTCTGGCAGACCCTGCGCAACCTGGCCCTGCGCGCGGTGCAGTCGCCCTTCAAGCTCATCGCCGGACTGGCCGAGGGCAGCGATGAGCAGCTCGACAGCGTGCCCTTCGCGGCCGGCTCCAGCGAGCTGAGTGCAGCGGCACAGGCCAACCTCGGCAAGCTGGCCAAGGCCCTGCAAAATCGCACGGAGCTGCGGCTGGAGGTGGAAGGCATGAGCGTGGCGGCGCTCGATGGTTCGCCGCTGGCCGAGCGGCGCCTGGAGCGCGAATATCAGGACACCTGGTACCGCATGCTGCAGCGGCGCGGCGACGCGGTACCTGCCGAAGCCAGTCAGCTGCAGGTTCCGGAAGACATGAAGGCCGTCCTGCTCGAGGGCATCTATCGCTCCCGCCTCAAGCAGCAGCCGCCCGCCGAGTGGCGCGAGCTGAAGAAGCCCGAACGCGCCGCGCGCCTGCGCCAGGCCGTGCTCGATTCCTGGACCGCCAGCCCCCTGTTGCAACGCCAGCTGGCCCAGGACCGCGCCCGGGCGATCAAGGCCTGGCTGGTCGAACAGGGCGGCCTGAACGACGAGCGCGTCTACCTGCTCGAAGTCGGCAGCGCCGAGAGCACGGCCGAAGGCGGCGTGGTCAGCGTTCCCCTGCACCTGGACAGCGCGTAAGCTGCTGTCCGCGATGTCCAATCTGCATGCGCCGGTGTCCGACGCACCGAGCTCCGGGAGGTTCTTTTTCGTGTCCAGGTTTTTGTGTCTGGCCCTGCTGCTGGCCGCCACTCCGCTGTATGCGGGCAGCCTGCGCTGCCAGAGCCAGCTGGTCGCCACCGGCGATCGGGCCGACGAGGTGCTGCACAAGTGCGGCGAGCCGGCCACCCGCGACCATATCGGCATGCGCGAGCGTACCGACGCCTACGGTCGCTTCGAGCTGGTGCCGGTCGAAGAGTGGAGTTACGGTCCGCGCAATGGCATGTACTACTTCCTGCGCTTCGAGGGCAATCGCCTGGTCGAGGTCGACAGCCAGCGCCGGCGCTGATCCGGGCCACGCCGATCCAGAAAGCAGAAAAGGCCCCACGGGGCCTTTTCTGTTGCAGCAGGTCTGTCGAAGGATCAGACGCCGGAAGCTTCCGCCGCCGCCACGTCCTTGATCGACAGCTTGATGCGGCCGCGGTTGTCCACGTCCAGCACCAGCACCTTCACTTCCTCGCCTTCCTTGAGCACGTCGGTGACCTTCTCGATGCGCTTGTCGCTGATCTGCGAGATGTGCACCAGACCGTCCTTGCCCGGCAGGATGTTGACGAAGGCGCCGAAGTCGACGATGCGCTCCACGCGGCCGACGTAGATCTTGCCGACTTCGGCCTCGGCGGTGATGCCCAGCACGCGCTGACGGGCAGCCTCGGCGGCCTCCTTGGTTTCGCCGTAGATCTTCACGCTGCCGTCGTCCTCGATGTCGATCGAGGCCTTGGTCTCTTCGCAGATACTGCGGATGGTGGCGCCACCCTTGCCGATCACGTCGCGGATCTTGTCCGAGTCGATCTTCATCTGGATCATGGTCGGCGCGTTTTCCGACAGCTCGGCGCGCGGCTTGGCGATCACCTGGTTCATCTGGCCGAGGATGTTCAGACGCGCTTCCAGAGCCTGGTTCAGCGCGATCTCCATGATCTCTTCGGTGATGCCCTGGATCTTGATGTCCATCTGCAGGGCGGTCACGCCCTTGTCGGTACCGGCCACCTTGAAGTCCATGTCGCCGAGGTGGTCCTCGTCACCGAGGATGTCGGTCAGCACGGCGAACTTGTCGCCTTCCTTGACCAGACCCATGGCGATACCGGCCACCGGCGCCTTGACCGGCACGCCGGCGTCCATCAGCGCCAGGGAAGCGCCGCAGACGGAAGCCATCGAGCTGGAGCCGTTGGATTCGGTGATTTCCGACACCACACGGATGGTGTAGGGGAAGTCGGTCTGGCTCGGCAGCATGGCGGCGACGCCACGGCGGGCCAGACGGCCGTGACCGATCTCGCGACGGCCCGGGCTGCCCATGCGGCCGCACTCGCCCACCGAGAACGGCGGGAAGTTGTAGTGCAGCATGAAGGCGTCCTTGCGCTCGCCTTCCAGGGTGTCCAGCAGCTGGGCATCACGGGCGGTGCCGAGGGTGGCGACCACCAGGGCCTGGGTTTCGCCGCGGGTGAACAGCGCCGAGCCATGGGTCTTGCCCAGCACGCCGACTTCGATGGCCAGCGGGCGCACGGTGCGGGTGTCGCGACCGTCGATACGCGGCTTGCCGTTGACGATGTTCTCGCGCACGGTGCGGTATTCGAGCAGGCCGAACACGTCCTTGACCTCGCCGGCCGGGAACTGGCCTTCGCCTTCGCCAGCGAACTTGGCGACCACCTGATCGCGCAGGGCGTCGAGGGCGGCGTAGCGCTGCTGCTTGACGGTGATGGTGTAGGCGTTCGAGATCGCCTCGCCGAACTCGGCCTTGATCGCGTCGATCAGGGCGGTGTTGGCCTGCGGTGCCTGCCAGTCCCAGCGCGGCTTGGCGGCTTCCGCGGCGAATTCCTTGATGGCGCGGATGGCGCTCTGGAATTCCTCGTGGGCGAACAGCACGGCGCCCAGCATCTGGTCTTCGGTCAGCTCTTCGGCTTCCGACTCGACCATCAGCACGGCGTCTTCGGTACCGGCCACGACCATGTCCAGACGCGAGCTCTGCAGCTGCTCGTAGGACGGGTTGAGGATGTAACCCACTTCGTCGTGGTAGCCGACACGGGCAGCGCCGATCGGGCCGTCGAAGGGGATGCCGGATACGGCCAGCGCGGCGGAGGTGCCGATCATCGCGGCGATGTCCGGATCGGACTTCTTGGTGGTGGAAACGACGGTGCAGACGACCTGCACTTCGTTCATGAAACCTTCGGGGAACAGCGGGCGGATCGGGCGGTCGATCAGGCGCGAGGTCAGGGTTTCCTTCTCGCTCGGACGGCCTTCACGCTTGAAGAAGCCACCCGGGATGCGGCCGGCGGCGTAGGTCTTTTCCTGATAGTGCACGGACAGCGGGAAGAAGCCCTTGCCCGGGTCGGCCTGCTTGGCACCGACCACGGTGACCAGCACGCTGACGCCATCCATGTTGACCAGCACGGCGCCGGAGGCTTGACGGGCGATGCGCCCGGTCTCGAGGGTGACGGTCGACTGACCGAACTGGAACTGCTTGATAACCGGATTCACGGTATTTTCCTTCTCTATGTTGCCTTGGGGAAATCGGGGAAGCGGCGGGAATCGGACCCTGACCACTTCGCAGGTCATGTACGGAAGGCCGCCGCGCGGCGGGCTTTCGTACAGGACCTCGGAAAGCCTGGAGCAGGCAGCCCGCGGGGGCGGACGTGCCAGCTCCAGGCCTCCAGAGAGCTACGTCTTAGCGACGCAGGCCCAGACGCGCGATCAGGGCGCTGTAACGAGTGGTGTCCTTACCCTTCAGGTAGTCCAGCAGCTTGCGGCGCTGGTTGACCATGCGGATCAGACCACGACGGCTGTGGTGGTCCTTGGCATTGGCCTTGAAGTGGTCCTGCAGCTTGTTGATGTTGGCGGTCAGCAGGGCAACCTGCACTTCCGGAGAACCGGTATCGCCTTCAGCTTGCTTGTAATCGTTAACGATCTGGGCTTTCTCTTGAACGCTCAGTGCCATGATGGACTTTCCTCTGAGGTAACAGGCCGGGGAAGTTCCCCGTTTTCATGAGTGGAGGAGTGACCGTGCCTGCTGACAGCCATCCTCGTCCGGTCCTCAGGACCGAATCAGTCGACGCGGCGCAATGCGCCCGTCGTCGGTCACCTCACCGATACCGATGAAACGACCTTCGTGATCGCGTACCCGCAGCATGCCGAACTTCGGCGCCTCGGGAGCCCGCACCGGCTGGCCGTGCAGCCAGTAGTAGGCGCTGTGCTCCGACAGCTGCGCCACCGGCCAGTCTTCCAGGCCACAATCCACCGGCAACAGGAAGCGGTCGAGCGCTTCGGCACCGCCCTGTTCGTGGGCGGCGATCAGCTCGTCGAGAGTGATCGCCTGCTCCAGGCGGAACGGGCCGGCCTGGGTGCGGCGCAGTTCGGCGACGTGCGCCCCGCAGCCCAGCGCCTGGCCGAGATCCTCGACCAGGCTGCGAATATAGGTGCCCTTGCTGCAGCTCACCGACAGATCGGCGAACGGCGGCTCGAAGCGGGTCAGCTCGAGCCGGTCAATAGTAACAGAACGCGCCTCGCGCTCCACCACCTCGCCGGCACGTGCCAGCTTGTACAGCGGCTGGCCATCCTTCTTCAGTGCCGAGTACATCGGCGGCACCTGCTGGATCTGGCCGCGGAAGCGCGGCAACAGGGCCTCCAGCTGCTCGCGGTCGAAATTCACCTCGCGCCGCTCGAGCACCTCGCCCTCGGCATCGCCGGTGGTGGTGGTGACGCCCAGATGCATCACCGTGGCATAACCCTTCTCGGCGTCGAGCAGGTACTGGGAGAACTTGGTCGCCTCGCCGAAGCACAGCGGCAGCACGCCGGTGGCGAGCGGATCGAGACTGCCGGTGTGACCGGCCTTCTCGGCGTTGAGCAGCCAGCGCACCTTCTGCAGCGCCGCGTTGGAGCTGAAGCCATGCGGCTTGTCGAGAATCAGGATGCCGCTGACCGCACGGCGAATGCGTTTCACCTGGGCCACGCCTTACTCCTTGTCCGCGTCCTGATGCTGGCGATCCTCGGCCACGGCGCGCTCGATCAGCGCCGACAGCTGGGCGCCACGACGCACGCTCTCGTCGTAGAGGAAATGCAGCTGCGGGATGGTACGCAGCTTGATCGCGCGACCGAGCAGCATGCGCAGATAGCCGGCGGCATCCTTGAGGATTTCCTGGTTGAGGGCGATCTTCTGTTCATCGTCGTCCTGCCCCATGATGGTGAAGTACACCTTGGCATGCGACAGGTCGCGGCTGACGTCGATACCGGTCAGGGTCACCAGGCCCAGGCGCGGATCCTTGATCTCGCGCTGGATCAGCTGCGCCAGTTCGCGCTGCATCTGGTCACCGATCCGCTGGGTGCGGCTGTATTCTTTGGCCATGACTGTAATCCGTAAAAACACTGAAGCCGAAACGCACAAGCCGGAAGCATCCCACAGGAGCTTCCGGCTTGACGCTTGCAGCACTCGCTGACGCTTAGAGGCTGCGCGCTACCTGGACCTTCTCGAAGACTTCGATCTTGTCGCCGACGCGAACGTCGTTGTAGCTCTTCACGCCGATACCGCACTCCATGCCGTTACGCACTTCGGAGACGTCGTCCTTGAAGCGGCGCAGAGATTCCAGCTCGCCTTCGAAGACCACCACGTCGTCGCGCAGCACGCGGATCGGACGGTTGCGATGGACGTGCCCCTCGATGACCATGCAGCCGGCGATGGCGCCGAACTTGGGCGAGCGGAACACGTCACGCACCTCGGCGATGCCGAGAATGTTCTCGCGCACGTCGCTGCCGAGCATGCCGGTGAGCGCCTTCTTGACGTCTTCGATGATGTCATAGATGACGTTGTAGTAGCGCAGGTCCAGACCTTCCTGCTCGACGATCTTGCGCGCACCGGCGTCGGCACGCACGTTGAAGCCGAAGATCACCGCGCTGGAGGCCAGCGCCAGGTTGGCGTCGCTCTCGGTGATACCACCGACACCGCCACCGACCACACGCACCTGGACTTCCTCGTTGCCCAGGCCTTCCAGCGAGCCCTGCAGGGCCTCCAGAGAACCGCGCACGTCGGTCTTGAGGACGACGTTGAGGGTCTTCTTCTCTTCCTGGCCCATGGTTTCGAAGATGTTTTCCAGCTTGCCGGCGTGGGCACGGGCCAGCTTGACCTCGCGGAACTTGCCCTGACGGAACAAGGCGACTTCGCGGGCCTTCTTCTCGTCGGCAACCACGGTCAGCTCGTCACCGGCATCCGGCGTGCCATCGAGACCGAGAATCTCCACCGGAATCGACGGACCGGCTTCCTTGATCGGCTTGCCGTTCTCGTCGAGCATGGCCCGCACTCGGCCATAGTTGACGCCGACCAGCACCATGTCGCCCTGACGCAAGGTACCGTCCTGCACCAGCACGGTGGCCACCGGGCCACGGCCCTTGTCCAGGCGCGACTCGACCACCACGCCACGGCCCGGGGCCGACGGGGTCGCGGTCAGCTCAAGCACCTCAGCCTGCAGCAGCACGGCTTCCAGCAGTTCGTCGATACCGGTACCGACCTTGGCCGATACGTGCACGAACGGGGCATCGCCACCCCACTCTTCCGGAATCACATCCAGCGCGGCCAGGCCGTTCTTGATGTTGTCCGGGTTGGCATCCGGCTTGTCGATCTTGTTCACCGCGACCACGATCGGCACGCCGGCCGCTTTCGCGTGCTGTACGGCTTCCTGGGTCTGCGGCATCACGCCGTCGTCGGCCGCCACCACCAGGATGACCACGTCGGTGGCCTGGGCACCGCGGGCACGCATCTGGGTGAACGCGGCGTGGCCGGGGGTGTCGAGGAAGGTGATCATGCCGCGATCGGTTTCCACGTGGTAGGCACCGATGTGCTGGGTGATGCCACCCGCCTCGCCGGTCGCCACCTTGGTGCGGCGGATGTAGTCGAGCAGCGAGGTCTTGCCGTGGTCGACGTGACCCATGACGGTGACCACCGGCGCGCGCGACTCGGCCTCACCCTCGAACTTGAGGGACTCGGCCAGCTGCTCTTCCAGGGCGTTCTCGCTGACCAGCTTGACCTTGTGGCCCATCTCTTCGGCCACCAGTTGGGCGGTCTCCTGATCGAGCACCTGGTTGATGGTCACCGGAGAGCCCATCTTGAACATGAACTTGACCACCTCGGCGCCCTTGACCGACATCTGCGCGGCCAGCTCGGACACGGTGATGGTCTCGCCAATGGTGACTTCGCGCACGATCGGCCCGGTCGGGCTCTGGAAGCCATGCTGGTTGCGCTTCTTCAGCTTGCCCTTGCCACCGCGACCACCGCGACGGCCAAAGCCTTCCTCTTCCTCGCCACCGCTGCGCGCTGCGCCGCGCGGCGCCGGAGCCTTTTCCTTCAGCGACGGGCGATGTTGAGCGTGCTTGCGGTCGCGGCGCTCGTCATCCTCGCTGCGCTTGGGCGCGGCGGCGCGGCGCGCCTCTTCCTTGGCGCGTTCGGCAGCAGCCGGCTTGGCCGCCTCGACCTGCGCGGCGGCAGCCGCTTCGGCAGCGGCCTGACGAGCGGCAACCGCCCGCAGGCGAGCCTCTTCGGCATCGTCGACGCGGCGCGACTCCGGGCGGGCCTGCGGCTGAGCCTGGACCTGGGCCTGGGCCTTCTGGCGGGCGCTCTCGGCAGCAGCAGCCGCTTCGGCCGCCGCGCGCTCCTCGGCGACACGCTTGTCTTCCTGCTCGCGCTTGGGCTCGACCGCCGCCTCGGCCGCTTCCGGCTTGACGAAGGTCTTCTTCTTGCGCACCTCGACACTGATGGTCTTGCTGCCAGCCACCCGCAGGGTGCTGGTGGTCTTGCGCTTCAGGGTGATCTTGCTGGGCTCTTCCAACTTTTCACCGTGGCTGCTCTTCAGGTGCGCGAGCAGTTTCTGTTTCTCTTCGTCGGTCACTACTTGCTCGGCGCGGCTGTGCGGCAGACCTGCCTCACGCATTTGCTGCAGCAGGCGCTCTACCGGTGTGTCGACCACCTGGGCCAGTTCTTTCACCGTGACTTGCGTCATGCACTTCTCTCCTCGGGCCGCGCCACTTACTCGAACCAATGGGCTCGGGCGGCCATGATCAGCTTGCCGGCACGCTCTTCAGTCATGCCGTCGATCTCGAGCAGGTCGTCAATCGACTGCTCTGCCAAGTCTTCGCGGGTCGGCACGCCACGCAGCGCCAGCTCCACGGCCAGCTCCTTGGTCATGCCTTCCAGTTCCAGCAGGTCATCCGCCGGATGAATATCCGCGAGCTTCTCTTCGGTGGCGATCGCATTGGTCAGCAGGCGATCCTTGGCACGGGAGCGCAGTTCGCTGACGATTTCTTCATCGAAGCCCTCGATGCTGAGCATCTCCTCCATGGGCACGTAGGCGATCTCTTCCAGGGTGGTGAAGCCTTCCTCGACCAGTACCTCGGCCAGCTCCTCGTCCACCCCCAGCTCGTCCACGAACAGGCGCACGATGTCGCCGGTCTCGGCCTGCTGCTTGGCCTGGATGTCGGCCTCGGTCATCACGTTCAGGGTCCAACCGGTGAGCTGGCTGGCCAGGCGCACGTTCTGCCCGCTGCGGCCGATCGCCTGGGCGAGGTTGTCCTCGGCCACGGCGATATCCATCGTGTGGGTATCTTCGTCGACGATGATCGCCGCCACCTCGGCCGGAGCCATGGCATTGATCACGAACTGCGCGGGATTGTCGTCCCACAGCACGATGTCGACGCGCTCGCCGCCCAGCTCGCCGGACACGGCCTGCACGCGCGAACCGCGCATGCCGATGCAGGCGCCCTGGGGGTCGATACGCTTGTCCTTGGAACGCACGGCGATCTTGGCGCGCGAGCCCGGGTCACGGGCGGCAGCCATGATTTCGATCAGCCCCTCGGCGATCTCCGGCACCTCGATGCGGAACAGCTCGACGATCATTTCCGGCGCGGTGCGCGACAGGATCAGCTGCGGACCGCGGTTCTCGCTGCGGATTTCCTTCAGCAGGGCGCGCACACGGGTGCCGACGCGGAAGGACTCGCGCGGAATGATGTGCTCGCGGGCCAGCAGCGCCTCGGCATTGTTGCCGAGGTCGACAATGACGCTGTCGCGCGAGGCCTTCTTGACGGTACCGGAGATGATCTCGCCGACCCGCTCGCGGTAGGCATCGACCACCTGGGCGCGCTCGGCTTCGCGCACCTTCTGCACGATGACCTGCTTGGCGGTCTGTGCGGCGATGCGGCCGAATTCGATGGACTCGATCTTTTCCTCGATCACATCGCCGATCTTGGCGCCTTCCTGCTTCTCCTGCGCCTCGGCCAGGGTCAGTTCGGCCGCCGGATTTTCCAGGGTGTCTTCGTCGACCACCGTCCAGCAGCGGAAGCTTTCATAATTGCCATTGTGACGGTTGATCGACACACGTACGTCGACCTCGTCCTCGTAACGCTTTTTGGTGGCAGTGGCCAGGGCCAGCTCCAGCGCTTCGAAAATCACGCTGGGCGGCACTCCTTTTTCATTGGAAACCGACTCTACTACCAGCAGTACTTCTTTGCTCATCGTACGCCTCGCCTTTCGCAATCCATTGGGATCCGCCGGATCCGCGCCTCAATCAAAACTGGGAATGATGTTGGCCTTGTCGATCGACTCGATCGGCAGCAGGTACTCGTGATTATCCACCTGGACCACCACGTCCTGCTCTTCCACGCCATGCAACACGCCTTGGAAATTGCGTCGCCCCTCATAGGGCGAGCGCAGCCTGATCTTCACCTGCGCGCCGACATGGGCAGCGAACTGCTCGAGGGTGAACAAGGGGCGATCCATTCCCGGTGAAGAAACCTCTAGGGTGTATTCGCCGCTGATCGGATCCTCGACGTCCAGCACGCCACTGATCTGGCGACTGACCTTCTCGCAGTCATCGATCAGGATGCCGTTCGCATGATCGATGTAGACCCGCAGCAGCGAATGCCGCCCCTGGGAAATGAATTCGACGCCCCAGCATTGGTAGCCGAGCGCCTCGACCACCGGGGCCAGCAAGGCCTGCAACTGTTCTAGCTTGCTCGACACCTGATCGCCTCCGCATGCTGTGCAAACAAAAAATGGGCGAAGCGCCCATCCCGTAGGTAACCACTCTTCAAGAGTGGTACAAACTGTCCAACTAGCAAAAAGCCCCTGAAAAGGGGCCTTTTGTCTTAACTGGTTGCGGGGGCAGGATTTGAACCTACGACCTTCGGGTTATGAGCCCGACGAGCTACCAGACTGCTCCACCCCGCGTCAAAGAAGACGAACTATACAGCAGACGACCCTATGGGTCAACCGAACTCCAGAAACAACAAGACCCGCAATTGCGGGTCTGTTGTGTTTGGTACCGAGGAGGGGACTCGAACCCCTACAGCCTATGGCCACTACCACCTCAAGGTAGCGTGTCTACCAATTCCACCACCTCGGCAAACTCTTTATCGCGAAGTACTTATTGCTGCGGCTTTTGCACTTCGCTCGCCGGAACATCAGAAGATGTCGGCTTTTGCTCTTCAAGCACCGGCACATCGTCTGCGGCGGGCTTGCTTGGAACTTCTAGTACTGCCGGATCCGGCAAACCAGCTTGATTAAGCATATCAGCTTTATCTTTGGCAAAAAAGGCCAAACCCAAACTAGTTGCAAAAAAAACGGCAGCAAGTATAGCAGTAAAACGACTCAGGAAAGTAGCAGAACCCTGACTACCAAACACGGTAGCCGAGGCGCCGGCACCAAAAGATGCACCAGCATCAGCACCTTTGCCCTGCTGGACCAGCACCAGACCCACCAGGCCCAGAGCAACCAGCAGATGAACCACGATCACCACTGTCTCGAGCATCTTTCAGCATCCCGCGGCGCGACAGATCGCACCGAATTCATCCGCATTGAGAGAGGCACCACCCACCAGCCCCCCATCGATATCCGGCATGCCAAACAACTCGGCCGCCCCGGCAGCCTTGACGCTGCCGCCATACAGAATCCTCACACCCGCGGCGACCGACGGATCAGCTGCCGCCAGCTGCGCACGAATGGCTGCGTGCACTTGCTGCGCCTGCTCAGGCGTAGCGGTCAACCCCGTACCGATGGCCCATACAGGCTCGTAAGCAACTACCGCGCGCGCAAATGCGCTCACACCTACAGCCTCGAGAACAACGCCAATCTGGCGCGACACCACCTCGAGGGTGCGATCGGCCTCGCGCTCCTCACGCGTCTCACCAACACAAAGCATCGGCACCAGACCGCAAGACTGCGCGGCAGCAAACTTACGCGCCACCACCGCATCCTCCTCACCCAGCAACAGCCGGCGCTCGGAGTGACCAACCAACACATAGCGACACCCGGCATCAGCCAACTGCACCGCCGCGATCTCGCCGGTCAGCGCGCCCTGCAGCGGCTCGACAGCACAATCCTGCGCGCCGACCACCACACCGCGGCCTTCCAGCCCGGCAACGGCCTGAGCCAGATACAGCGCGGGCGGCATCACCACCACATCGATTCCGGCTGGCAGGGCCTGCCTGCGCAACCCCTTGATCAGCTCTGCGACGCTGGCAAGCGTGCCATGCATCTTCCAGTTACCAGCGACCAGCGGGCGGCGCATGCGAACCTCGTCGTCCAAAGTGGGCGCAGATGTTACTTGAGCAACGAGAAACAAGCAAGCGAAATCAAGCACATACCTCTTTCACCAGGGCAGCCAGGTCCTCCGCATGGCGACGCACCAAGGCCTCCTCGTCACCTTCGACCATGACCCGCACCAGCGGCTCGGTACCCGATTTGCGCAGCAACACGCGCCCGCGCCCGGCCAGAGCCTCGGTTACCCGCGCGCAGGCCTGCTGCACCTGGGGATGGGAGACCGGATCGATATCGCCGCCGAAGCGTACGTTGATCAGTACCTGCGGACACTTGGTGAGCGCCGCCCGCGCCTCTACCAGTGTCTGCCCCCGGCGGCGCAGAGCCAGCAACACCTGCAGCGCTGCAATGATGGCGTCGCCCGTGGTGGTGTGTTGGGTACAGACGATGTGCCCGGAATTTTCCCCGCCGAGCGGCCATTCACGCTCCTGCATCTCGGCCATTACATAGCGGTCGCCGACCTTGGCCCGCGCGAATGGGATGCCACGCGCCTTGAGCGCCAGCTCGAGGCCGAGATTGCTCATCAGGGTGCCGACCACCCCACCATTCATCCGCTGACGCTCCTGCATGTCGGTGGCGACGATGTACAGCAGCTCGTCGCCATCCACCACATTGCCCGCCTGATCGACCATCAGCACCCGATCGCCATCGCCATCGAAAGCGATGCCCAGGTCGGCTCCCCGCTCGACCACCGCCTCTTGCAGCGCCCCCATATGGATGGAGCCGACACCCGCATTGATATTCAGGCCGTCTGGCTGCACGCCGATCACCGAAACATCGGCACCCAGCTCGCGGAACACGCTTGGCGCGACCTTGTAGGTGGCACCGTGGGCACAGTCGAGTACCAGCTTGAGGCCGGCGAAATCCGTGCTGGTCGGCACACTGCTCTTGCAGAACTCGATGTAGCGGCCGGCAGCATCGCTGATCCGCGAGGCCTTGCCCAACTGGGCGGACTCGACGACTCCCATCGGCGCATCGAGCAGTTCTTCGATCATCAGCTCGACCTCGTCCGGCAGCTTAGTGCCTTTGCCGGAGAAGAACTTGATACCGTTGTCATCATGGGGATTGTGCGAGGCACTGATCACGATGCCGGCGTCGGCATGGAAGGTGCGGGTGAGATAGGCGACCGCCGGGGTCGGCATCGGCCCGAGCAGCATCACGTCAGCACCGGCCGCGATCAACCCGGCTTGCAGCGCCGACTCGAACATATAGCCGGAAATGCGCGTGTCCTTGCCGATCAGCACCTTGCAGTGCCCCTGGCGGCGGAACGCCATGCCGGCGGCCCAACCCAGCTTGAGCATGAACTCCGGAGTAATAGGGAACTCGCCCACGCGGCCGCGAATACCGTCGGTCCCGAAATATTTTCTAGCCATCCTGTGTTCCTGCCTCTGCTCTTGTCAGTCCGACCATTCCACGGCAGCAATCATGCGGACCACATCCACGGTCTCCGCCACATCGTGCACCCGCACGATCTGGGCGCGCTTGGTCACGGCCAAGGCGGCCAGGGCGAGACTGCCGGATAGGCGCTCGCCCACCGGCCGGTCCAGCACCTTGCCGATCATGCTCTTGCGCGATACCCCGACCAACAGCGGCCGACCCAACTCATGCAGCCGCCCCAACTGCTGGAACAAGCGCAGATTATGCTCCAGGGTCTTGGCAAAGCCGAAGCCGGGATCCAGCACGATGCGTTCGGCGGGAATGCCGGCCGCCGCACAAGCGGCCATGCGCTCGACCAGGAAATCATGCACCTCGGCGTAGATATCCGGGTAGCGCGGATCGTCCTGCATGGTGCCCGGCTCGCCCCGCATGTGCATCAGACACACCGGCAGACCGCTGGCGGCAGCCGCTTCGAGCGCCCCGGGACGCTGCAGCGAACGCACGTCGTTGATCAGCCCGGCTCCAAGGCGCGCCGTCTCGGCCATCACGGCCGCAGTGGAAGTGTCGACCGAGACGATCACGTCCAGCTCGCGGGCGATCGCCTCGACCGCCGGGCAGACGCGCTCCAACTCCTCCTGCTCGGAAACCGGGGGAGCGCCTGGGCGGGTCGACTCGCCGCCGATGTCGATCAGCGTGGCGCCGGCACGGACCATCTCCTCCGCATGACGCAAGGCGGCCTCCAGCCGATCGAAGCGGCCGCCGTCGGAGAAGGAGTCGGGGGTAACGTTGAGAATGCCCATCACCTGTGGACGGGACAAATCAAGAAACCGGCTGCCACAGGGCAGCCGGTCGAGGAAGGGTCGCTTGCTCATCGGTAAATCAGTGCTCTCCAGCCGGCCCGCCGATCGGCTTGTCGGCGCGCGGGCCAATCTCGGTCTGCGGCCTGGCACTGCCAGAGGAGCCGCTGCCCGAGTCGTTCCAGCCCTTGGGCTGCCGAGGCTCGCGACCATCCATGATATCGGCGACCTGTTCGGCATCGATGGTCTCGTACTTCATAAGCGCCTCGGCCATGGCGTGCAGCTTGTCGAGGTTGTCGCGCAGCGCCTGCTCGGCCTGGGCGTAGTTGCCATCGATCACCGCACGCACCTCGTCATCGATCAGCCGCGCCGTTTCCGCAGAGACGCTGCTGCCGCGGCCTACCGAGCGACCGAGGAACACTTCCTCGTCGTCATCGGCGTAGGACAGGAAGCCGAGCTTGTCCGACATGCCCCACTGGGTGACCATGGTCCGCGCGATGCGGGTGGCCTGGCCGATGTCGCCGGTGGCGCCGTTGGTGACCTTCTCGTGACCGAAGATGATCTCCTCGGCGATCCGGCCGCCGAAGATCATCTTCAGCTTGTTGTGCAGCCAGATTCGGCTGTAGCCGTGGTGGTCGCGCTCCGGCAGGGAGATGGTTACCCCCAGCGCACGTCCGCGCGGAATGATGGTGACCTTGTGCACCGGATCGGACGGGAAAAGGCAGCCGAGAATGGCGTGACCCGACTCGTGGTAGGCGGTCATCAGCTTCTCGTCTTCGGTCATGACCATCGAGCGACGCTCGGCGCCCATCATGATCTTGTCCTTGGCCAGTTCGAACTCCTTCATTTCCACCAGGCGCTTGCCGTTGCGCGCGGCGAACAGCGAGGCCTCGTTGACCAGGTTGGCCAGGTCGGCGCCGGAGAAGCCGGGAGTACCGCGAGCGATCACCGCCGGCTCGACGTCGTCGCCCAGCGGCACCTTGCGCATGTGCACCTTGAGGATCTGCTCGCGACCGCGCACGTCCGGCAGGCCGACCACCACCTGGCGGTCGAAGCGGCCGGGACGCAGCAGCGCCGGGTCGAGCACATCGGGGCGGTTGGTGGCGGCGATGACGATGATGCCGTCGTTCATCTCGAAACCGTCCATCTCCACCAGCAGCTGGTTGAGGGTCTGCTCGCGCTCGTCATGACCACCGCCGAGGCCGGCACCGCGATGGCGACCGACGGCATCGATCTCGTCGATGAAGATGATGCAGGGTGCGTGCTTCTTGGCCTGCTCGAACATGTCGCGCACGCGCGAAGCGCCGACGCCGACGAACATTTCGACGAAGTCGGAGCCGGAAATGGTGAAGAACGGCACCTTGGCCTCGCCGGCTATCGCCTTGGCCAGCAGGGTCTTGCCGGTACCGGGCGGGCCGACCATCAGCACGCCGCGCGGGATGCGGCCGCCGAGGCGCTGGAACTTGCCCGGGTCGCGGAGGAATTCGACCAGTTCGCCGACTTCTTCCTTGGCCTCGTCACAGCCGGCGACGTCGGCCAGGGTGGTCTTCACCTGGTCTTCGGAGAGCAGGCGCGCCTTGGACTTGCCGAAGCTCATCGGGCCGCCGCGACCGCCGCCGCCGCCCTGCATCTGGCGCATGAAGAACATGAACACGGCGATGATCACCAGGATCGGGAAGCTGGCTACCAGCAGCTGGCTCCAGATGCTCTGCTGCTCGGGCTGCTTGCCCTCGATCACCACCTTGCTGTCGATCAGGTCGCCGATCAGGCCGTTGTCCTGAATCGCCGGACGGATGGTACGGAAAGGCTCGCCGTCGACACGACGGCCGGCAATGACGTAACCATCGACGGTCACGCGCTCGACCTTGCCGTCCTTGACCTCCTGGATGAACTCCGAATAGTTGAGCGTCTGCGGCTCGTTCGGCGTGGAGAAGTTGTTCATCACCGTCACCAGCACGGCTGCGATGATCAGCCACAAGATCAGGTTCTTTGCCATGTCGTTCAATTGCCTACCCTCTCTGACCGGCCCCGCCTGGAAACCGCTTCACATGACGGACGAATACGCACCATCATAACTTACTACAGCCGCCCGATTGCTGGCAGAGCGGGTTGTAACCTGGTTTGACCTCCACTGCATGCTTATGCTGCAGTCTAGGCACCGCGAAAGCTCCGGGCGAGCAGGTATTGCTTGCCCGAATGGTCGCGCGGCGAACTCGGCTTGCGCATCTCCATCTGGTCGAACAACTCGCGCGCCTGCCTGAGGTAAGCGTCGAAGCCCTCGTCCTGGACGATCTTGATCAGGAAATCGCTGCGCAGACGCTGCACCCGGACTGCCAGATCCCGCGCCAGCTAGCACAGGAACATGGCGCGCGGCTGATCGGCCGGCCGAGCGTAGTCCACTCATAATGGGGGCCATGTCGGAAATCACAAGGTCCGCCGGCTACTTGCCGATCGCCACGAGGATCTGCGCGTGCACCTCGCCGTCGGCAAATGCGTCCGGGATGAAGGTGACGTCGACGATGTTGCCCACAGGGAGAATGCCCGAGGCGATCAGCCGCCCCTTGTCGCCAAGCACCCGAAGGGCCACCTGGGTCCACCCACCCGACGCGGCGCCAAGGCCGACCACGGGCATGCCGGGGCGCATGAGGCAGTCCTTGCCTTGGATCTCCAGCAGCGTGCAGCTGGCGCGCGAGCGATAGCCTTTTTCTGCGCCATCCTCGGGCAGGGATTATCGAAACGCTCTTTTAGTCCACGCGAGCTGGTCCTGGAACGGGCTCCGGGGCACCTCATCTGGGCGGCATACCGACACTCGGGTAAACTAGCCGCCGCTTTTCACTGGATCGGACGCAAGGGTCAGATTATGCCGCTCACCAACGAGCAGAAGAAACAATACAAATCTATCGGCCACCACCTGAATCCGGTATTGATAGTCGCGGAGCAGGGTTTGACCGAAGGCGTGCAGGCCGAACTGGAGCGCGCACTGAACGATCACGAACTGATCAAGGTCAAGTTTGCCCTCGCCGAGCGCGACGACCGCCGCGCGCTGATCGACGAGCTGTGCCAGCAGGCACGCTGCGAACTGGTGCAGGTGATCGGCAAGATGGCGCTGGTCTACCGCAAGGCCGCCAAGCAGAACCGTCAGCTGTCCAATATCGTCCGCCACTCGTTCTGAGTGACGGCATGCGCGATGCCGCCAGGCATCGCGTGCCCTCTCACTGCTCGCCGGGCACCGGCTGCAGCACCAGCAACAGACCGCAGGTCGCCACCGCCAGGTAGCAGAACAGCTGCCAGCGCTCCCCCGTCAGTCCCACCCAAGGGCCGACGAAGAAAGCCGCCACCAGCAGCAGTACCGCCAGCAGCAGCTGCCCGCGGAAATCCGCCCAAAGCCCGCGCAAACCCTGCACCTGGGCCAGCACCAGCTTCTGCAGCAAGACGCAGAAGCCGGCGAAGCCGAGCAGCAGGGGAATCAGGACTGCGGAAATATCCTGCAGCAGAACCGGCGCCAAACCATACCTTTCCAGCGCCGGCAGCAGCACGAAGTAGAGCAGCCACAGTCCGCCGACCCAGAAGGTCTGTGCCAGACGCCAACTGATGGCGCCGGCACGCAGCGGCGGACGCGGCAGCGCACGCTCAGAGATGGCGCACCTCGACGATCTCGTACTCGACCTTGCCACCCGGGGTCTGCACGATCACCACGTCACCCTCCTCCTTGCCCACCAGGGCGCGGGCGATGGGCGAGCTGACCGAGATCTTGCCGGCGCGGATGTCGGCTTCGTCATCGCCGACGATCTGGTAGGTCACGGTCTCGTCGGTCTCGCAGTTGGCGATGTCCACGGTAGTGCCGAAGATCACCTTGCCAGTGCGCGGAATCGCGCTGACGTCGATGATCTGCGCGTTGGACAGCTTGGCCTCGATGTCGCGGATGCGCGCCTCGGCCAGGCCCTGCTGCTCGCGGGCGGCGTGGTATTCGGCGTTCTCCTTGAGATCGCCCAGCTCGCGCGCCTCGGCGATGGCCTGGCTGATCTTCGGCCGCTCGATCTTGAGCAGCTTCAGCTCTTCCTCCAGGGCGCGCGCGCCCTGGACGGTCATCGGGAACTTGCTCATGCCTGGATACCCGCATGCAGATCCTGCAGCCGGCGCACGGTCTTCTCGGGACCGAACTTGAGCGCCTCACAGATCGCCTGGCCACCGGCGATGGTGGTGGTGATGCAGATCTTGTGCTGCAGGGCGTTGCGACGAATGGAGAAGGAGTCGGCGATCGACTGACGGCCTTCGGTGGTGTTGATGATCAGGCTGACTTCGTCGTTCTTGATCATGTCGACCACGTGCGGGCGACCTTCGGTCACCTTGTTCACCCGACGCACCGGCAGGCCGGCGGCCTCGATGATACGGGCGGTGCCAGCGGTGGCCACCACCTCGAAGCCGAGCTCGACCAGATCGCGGGCGACCTGGGTCACGTAGGGCTTGTCGTCCTCGCGCACGCTGATGAAGGCAGTGCCGCCGGTGGGCAGCACTTCGCCGGCGCCCAGCTGGGCCTTGGCGAAGGCCTCGGCGAAGCTGTCGCCGACCCCCATCACCTCACCGGTGGACTTCATTTCCGGGCCGAGGATCGGGTCGACGCCCGGGAACTTGTTGAACGGGAACACCGCTTCCTTGACGCTGAAGTACGGCGGGATCACCTCGGTGGTGAAGCCGATGTCGGCGAGGGTCTTGCCAGCCATCACGCGGGCGGCCACCTTGGCCAGCGACTCGCCGATGCACTTGGAGACGAACGGCACGGTACGCGAGGCGCGCGGGTTGACCTCGATGACGTAGATATCCTCGCCCTGCACGGCCATCTGCACGTTCATCAGGCCGACCACGCCGAGCTCCAGGGCCATCTTCTTGACCTGGGCGCGGATCTCGTCCTGGATGTGCGCCGGCAGCGAGTACGGCGGCAGCGAACAGGCGGAGTCGCCCGAGTGCACGCCGGCCTGCTCGATGTGCTGCATGATCGCACCGATCACCACGGTCTGCCCGTCGCACACCGCGTCGATGTCCACCTCGATGGCGCAGTTGAGGAAGTGGTCGAGCAGCACCGGGCTGTCGTTGGACACCTTCACCGCTTCGCGCATGTAGCGCTTGAGTTCTTCTTCCTGGTAGACGATTTCCATCGCCCGGCCGCCCAGCACGTAGGACGGACGCACCACCAGCGGGTAGCCGATGACCTTGGAGTGGGCCAGGGCCTCCTCCTCGCTGCGCGCGGTGGCGTTGGCCGGCTGGCGCAGGCCGAGGCGCTGGACCATCTGCTGGAAGCGCTCGCGGTCTTCGGCGCGGTCGATGGCGTCGGGGGTCGTGCCGATGATCGACACGCCCGCCTCTTCCAGGGCGCGGCACAGCTTCAGCGGAGTCTGTCCGCCGTACTGGACGATCACACCCTTGGGCTGCTCGACGCGGACGATTTCCAGCACGTCCTCCAGGGTCACCGGCTCGAAGTACAGGCGGTCGGAGGTGTCGTAGTCGGTGGAGACGGTCTCCGGGTTGCAGTTGACCATGATGGTCTCGTAGCCGTCTTCGCGCATGGCGAGGGCAGCATGGACGCAGCAGTAGTCGAACTCGATACCCTGGCCGATACGGTTGGGACCGCCGCCGAGGATCATGATCTTGTCGCGGGTCGACGGATTGGCCTCGCACTCTTCCTCATAGGTCGAGTACATGTAGGCGGTGTCGGTGGCGAATTCGGCGGCGCAGGTGTCCACGCGCTTGTACACCGGCACGACCTTGAGCTTCTGACGATGGCTGCGCAGGTTCTTCTCGGTGATGCCGAGCAGTTTGGCCAGGCGCGCATCGGAGAAGCCCTTGCGCTTGAGCTTCCACATCAGGTCGCGGTCGATGCTGGACAGTCCGAGGGTCTTGACCCGCTCCTCGTCCTTGATCAGGTCCTCGATCTGCACCAGGAACCAGTGGTCGATCTTGGTCAGCGCGTAGATGTCGTCCATGCTCATGCCGGCGCGGAAGGCGTCGGCGACGTACCAGATACGCTCGGCACCCGGCACGGTGAGCTCGCGCTTGAGGATGCTCTCGGCGTCCGGATCGGCCGGATCGAGCTTGGGATCGAAGCCGGTGGCGCCGACTTCAAGGCCGCGCAGAGCCTTTTGCACCGACTCCTGGAAGGTGCGGCCGATGGCCATCACTTCACCGACCGACTTCATCTGGGTGGTCAGGCGGGCGTCGGCCTTGGGGAACTTCTCGAAGGCGAAGCGCGGCACCTTGGTGACCACGTAGTCGATCGACGGCTCGAAGGAGGCCGGGGTACGGCCGCCGGTGATGTCGTTGGACAGCTCGTCGAGGGTGTAGCCGACCGCCAGCTTGGCGGCGATCTTGGCGATCGGGAAGCCGGTGGCCTTGGAAGCCAGTGCCGAGGAACGCGACACGCGCGGGTTCATCTCGATCACCACCATGCGACCGTCCTTCGGATTGATGCCGAACTGGACGTTGGAGCCGCCGGTTTCCACGCCGATCTCGCGCAGCACCGCCAGGGAGGCGTTGCGCATGATCTGGTATTCCTTGTCGGTCAGGGTCTGCGCCGGAGCCACGGTGATCGAGTCGCCGGTGTGCACGCCCATCGGATCGAAGTTCTCGATCGAGCAAACGATGATGCAGTTGTCCTTCTTGTCGCGGACCACCTCCATCTCGTATTCCTTCCAGCCGATCAGCGACTCGTCGATCAGCAGTTCGCTGGTCGGCGACAGGTCGAGACCGCGGGTGCAAATTTCCTCGAACTCTTCACGGTTGTAGGCGATACCGCCGCCGGTGCCGCCCATGGTGAACGACGGACGGATGATGCAGGGGAAGCCGACCTTGTCGAGCACCTTGTAGGCTTCGTCCATGCTGTGGGCGATGCCGGAGCGCGGGCAGGCCAGGCCGATGTCGCGCATGGCCTTGTCGAAGCGCGAGCGGTCCTCGGCCTTGTCGATGGTGTCGGCGTTGGCACCGATCATCTCGACGCCGAACTTCTCCAGTACGCCGTGCTTCTCGAGATCGAGCGCGCAGTTCAGCGCGGTCTGGCCGCCCATGGTCGGCAGCAGGGCGTCGGGACGCTCCTTCTCGATGATCTTGGCAACGGTCTGCCATTTGATCGGCTCGATGTAGGTGGCGTCGGCCATGGCCGGGTCGGTCATGATGGTGGCCGGGTTGGAGTTCACCAGGATGACGCGGAAACCTTCCTCGCGCAGGGCCTTGCAAGCCTGGGCGCCGGAGTAGTCGAACTCGCACGCCTGGCCGATGACGATCGGGCCGGCACCGAGGATCAGGATGCTTTTGATATCTGTACGTTTAGGCATGTTTTCTCACACGAATCCGTTGATCTGTCGGCAGGCTTAGCGACGCTTGGCCATCTCGGCGATGAAGCGATCGAACAGCGGGGCCACGTCGTGCGGGCCCGGGCTGGCTTCCGGGTGGCCCTGGAAGCTGAAGGCGACCTTGTCGGTGCGCTCGATGCCTTGCAGAGTGCCGTCGAACAGCGATTTGTGGGTGGCGCGCAGGTTGGCCGGCAGGGTGGCCTCGTCCGCGCAGAAGCCGTGGTTCTGGCTGGTGATCATCACCACGCCGGTATCGAGGTCCTGCACCGGGTGGTTGGCACCGTGGTGGCCATGTCCCATCTTCATGGTCTTGGCGCCGGAAGCCAGGGCCAGCAGCTGGTGGCCGAGGCAGATGCCGAATACCGGAATCTCGGTCTCCAGCACGTCCTTGATGGCCTGGATGGCGTAGTCGCACGGCTCGGGGTCACCCGGGCCATTGGACAGGAACACGCCGTCCGGACTCATCGCCAGCACGCTGCTGGCCGGAGTCTGCGCGGGCACCACGGTCACGCGGCAGCCGCGCGCCACCAGCATGCGCAGGATGTTCAGCTTGACACCGAAGTCGTAGGCCACGACGTGGTAGGGCAGCTCGCTGGCCGGGATTTCCGGGTGGCTGTCGGTTTCCAGGTTCCACACGCTGGAGCGCCATTCGTAGGTTTCGCTGCAGCTGACCACCTTGGCGAGGTCCATGCCCTTGAGGCCGGGGAAGGCGCGAGCCAGTTCCAGGGCCTTCTCGTCGGTGGCGTCGGCGCCGACCAGGATGCAACCGTTCTGCGAACCCTTCTCGCGCAGCACGCGGGTCAGGCGACGGGTATCGATACCGGCGATGGCGACGGTGCCGTGCTCCTTCAGGTACTCCGGCAGCGACTGCTTGTTGCGCCAGCTGCTGGCCAGCAGCGGCAGATCGCGGATGATCAGGCCGGCGGCCCACACCTTGGTCGACTCGGCGTCTTCCGCAGTGGTGCCGGTGTTGCCGATGTGCGGGTAGGTCAGGGTGACGATCTGCTGGGCGTACGAAGGATCGGTGAGAATTTCCTGATAGCCGGTCATGGCGGTATTGAACACCACCTCACCAACGGCGTGACCGTCGGCGCCGATGGCTTCACCGCGGAAAATGCTGCCGTCGGCAAGCGCGAGTATGGCTGGCTTAGTCAAGAAGACCTCCCGTAAATAGAGCCGTTGCATGCAAAAATTCAGGCTGCAAAAAAGCGGAATGACGTGAGACTCACATCACCCCGCTTTGATTTGGACACTTTGCATGCTCTTAATGGACACACTGGTGCGATATTTTAGTACAAAAATCATCCAGCGGAAAGGGGCCAGCGGCGTCCGCGCCGACCAACGCACCCTTGCGGGGCAAGCGGGCCGCGCAGCCGCGGCCCGTCGATGCTCAGGCGAGATCGAGCACATCCTGCATGTCGTAGAGCGCCGCCGTACGCCCCTCCAACCACAACGCGGCACGCACCGCGCCACGGGCGAAGGTCATGCGACTGGAGGCCTTGTGGGTGATCTCCACGCGCTCGCCGTCGGCGGCGAACAGCACGGTATGGTCGCCCACCACATCGCCGGCACGCACGGTAGCGAAGCCGATGGTCTCGCGGACCCGCGCACCGGTCTGCCCTTCGCGGCCGTACACCGCGACCTGCTGCAGATCGCGTCCCAGGGCATTGGCGACCACCTCGCCCATGCGCAGGGCGGTACCGGACGGGGCGTCGACCTTGTGGCGGTGGTGCGCCTCGATGATCTCGATGTCGACGTCATCCCCCAGAACCCGCGCCGCGGTGTCCAGCAGCTTCAGGCACAGATTGACGCCGACGCTGAAGTTGGCGGCGAAGACGATCGGGATATCCTTGGCCGCCTCCGCCAGCTGCTGCTTCTCCTCCGGGGTGAAGCCGGTGGTGCCGATGACCATCGCCTTGCCGGCCGCGCGGCAGGTGGCGAGGTTCTTCAGGGTCACGGTCGGATGGGTGAAGTCGATCAGTACGTCGAAATCTTCGAGCACCCGCTCCAGTTCGCCCGCCAGGGTCACGCCGAGGCGGCCGAGGCCGGCCAGCTCGCCGGCGTCGGCGCCGACCAGGCTGCTGTCCGGACGATCCACCGCAGCCGTCAGCACCGCGCCCGGCGCCTGTAGCACCGCCTCGATCAGGGTCTTGCCCATGCGCCCGGCGGCGCCCATCACTGCAATACGTCGCATAACTCTGCTCCGGAGAGCGACCGGCGCGCGCCGCGCCGCCCTCCCGTTCGGTTAAAGATCGTCGAAGAAACGCTTCACGCCTTCGAACCAGCCACTGGCCCGGGGCGAGTGCGAGCTGTCGCCCTGCAGGGTGCCGCGGAACTCTTCGAGCAGCTCGCGCTGGCGCTTGTCGAGGTTGACCGGCGTCTCCACCACCACCCGGCACATCAGGTCGCCGGCGCCACCACCACGCACCGGAGTCACCCCCTTGCCGCGCAGGCGGAACAGCTTGCCGGTCTGGGTGGCCTCGGGAATCTTCAGCTTGACCCGACCATCCAGGGTCGGCACTTCCAGCTCGCCGCCCAGCGCGGCATCGGCGAAGCTGATCGGCACCTCGCAGTACAGGTGCTTGCCGTCGCGCTGGAAGATCGCGTGCTCGCGCACGTTGACCACCACGTACAGGTCGCCGGCCGGACCGCCCAGGGTCCCGGCCTCGCCCTCGCCCGCCAGCCGGATGCGATCGCCGGTGTCCACGCCGGCCGGCACCTTCACCGACAGGGTTTTGTGCTCCTCGACGCGGCCCTGGCCGTGGCAACTGCCGCAGGGGTCGGAAATCATCTTGCCGCTGCCGTGGCAGCGCGGGCAGGTCTGCTGCACCGAGAAGAAGCCCTGCTGCATGCGCACCTGACCGATGCCGCCGCAGGTGGTGCAGGTGACCGGCGCACTGCCCTTCTTGGCGCCGCTGCCGTCGCAGGTCTTGCACGCCACCAGGGTGGGCACGCGGATGGTCACCGTGGTGCCGCGCACCGCCTCCTCGAGGTCCAGCTCCAGGGTGTAGCGCAGGTCGGCGCCGCGCTGCGGGCCACCGCGCGCACCGCCGCGACCACCACCGAAGAAGTCGCTGAACACGTCGCCGAAGATGTCGGAGAAGTTGGCGCCACCGGCACCGAAACCGGCGCCGCCGCCCATGCTCGGATCGACCCCGGCATGGCCGTACTGGTCGTAGGCGGAACGCTTGCTGGCGTCGGAGAGCACTTCGTAGGCCTCGTTGGCCTCCTTGAATTTCTCCTCGGCCGCCTTGTCGTCGGGATTGCGGTCCGGGTGGTACTTCATGGCCAGGCGGCGATAAGCCTTCTTCAGCTCCGCCTCGCTGGCCCCGCGCTCGACTCCGAGCACCTCGTAATAGTCACGTTTTGCCATGGATCTCATGCACTCCGGTTTCATCTACCCCAGACACGCCGACGCGGGAGCAAGCTCCCGCGTGGCGGTTCAGGGCCACCGCAGGGCTGCGGCGGCTCGGGGCGGAAGCAAGCGTGACGCTTACTTGTTGTCCTTGACCTCTTCGAACTCGGCATCGACCACGTCGTCGCCGGGGGCCTTGTCCTGCTTGGCGGCATCGGCCTGGGTGGCGTCCTGGGCCTGCTCGGCGTACATCTTCTGCGCCAGCGGGGCGGAAGCCTGGGACAGGGCGTTGACCTTGGCCTCGATAGCGTCCTTGTCGTCGCCCTTCACGGCCACTTCCAGCTCGCCCAGCGCGGTTTCGATGGCGGCCTTCTCCTCGGCGGTCGCCTTGTCGCCGGCCTCGGTAACCATCTTGCGGGTAGCGTGCACCAGCTGATCGCCCTGATTGCGCGCAGCTACCAGCTCCTCGAACTTGCGATCCTCCTCGGCGTTGGCCTCGGCATCGCGGACCATCTGCTGGATCTCTTCCTCGGACAGGCCGGAGTTGGCCTTGATCACGATGGACTGCTGCTTGCCGGTGGCCTTGTCCTTGGCACCGACGTGCAGGATGCCGTTGGCGTCGATGTCGAAGGTGACCTCGATCTGCGGCACGCCGCGCGGCGCCGGCGGGATGTCGGCCAGGTCGAAACGGCCCAGCGACTTGTTCTGCGCGGCCTGCTTGCGCTCGCCCTGCAGCACGTGGATGGTCACGGCCGACTGGTTGTCGTCGGCGGTGGAGAACACCTGCGACTTCTTGGTCGGGATGGTGGTGTTCTTCTCGATCAGCGCGGTCATCACGCCACCCAGGGTCTCGATGCCCAGGGTCAGCGGGGAGACGTCGAGCAGCAGCACGTCCTTGACGTCGCCAGCCAGCACGGCGCCCTGGATGGCGGCGCCCATGGCCACGGCCTCGTCCGGGTTGACGTCCTTGCGCGGCTCCTTGCCGAAGAACTCGGCGACCTTCTGCTGCACCAGCGGCATGCGGGTCTGACCGCCGACCAGGATTACCTCGTCGATCTTGCTGGCGTCGATGCCGGCGTCCTTGAGGGCCACGCGGCACGGCTCGATGGTGCGCGCGACCAGCTCCTCGACCAGAGCTTCCAGCTTGGCGCGGGTGACCTTGACGTTGAGGTGCTTCGGACCGGTGGCGTCGGCGGTGATGTACGGCAGGTTGACGTCGGTCTGTTGCGCGGAGGACAGCTCGATCTTGGCCTTCTCGGCGGCTTCCTTCAGGCGCTGCATGGCCAGCGGATCGCCCTTGAGGTCGATGCCGCTTTCCTTCTTGAACTCGTCGACGAGGTAGTCGATCAGGCGGATATCGAAGTCCTCGCCGCCCAGGAAGGTGTCGCCGTTGGTGGCCAGCACCTCGAACTGGTGCTCGCCGTCGACCTCGGCGATCTCGATCACCGACACGTCGAAGGTACCGCCACCCAGGTCATAGACGATGATGGTGTGGTCGCCCTTGGCCTTGTCCATGCCATAGGCCAGCGCCGCGGCGGTCGGCTCGTTGATGATGCGCTTGACGTCCAGACCGGCGATGCGGCCGGCGTCCTTGGTGGCCTGGCGCTGGCTGTCGTTGAAGTACGCCGGCACGGTGATCACCGCTTCGGTGACCGGCTCGCCCAGGTAGTCCTCGGCGGTCTTCTTCATCTTCTTCAGCACTTCGGCGCTGATCTGCGGCGGCGCCATCTTCTGGCCCTTGACCTCGACCCAGGCGTCACCGTTGTCGGCCTTGGCGATCTTGTAGGGCACCAGCTTGATGTCCTTCTGCACCACGTCCTCTTCGAAACGGCGGCCGATCAGGCGCTTCACCGCATAAAGGGTGTTGTGCGGGTTGGTCACTGCCTGGCGCTTGGCGCTCTGGCCGACCAGGATCTCGCCCTCGTTGCTGTAGGCGATGATCGAGGGGGTGGTGCGTGCCCCTTCCGCGTTCTCGATGACCTTGGCCACGCCGTTTTCCAGCACGGATACGCAGGAGTTGGTGGTACCCAGGTCGATGCCGATGATTTTGCCCATATTCACTCTCCCGAAACTTGAATTCCGGCGATCTCGCGGGATCGCCCGGATGACTCGATGCTTGGCACTACAGATGGGGATGCCCAGACGACTTTCAAGGGCATTCCCGGCGATTCATGTCACTCGGCCTTGCTGACCACCACCATGGCGGGACGCAGCAGACGACCATTGAGCAGATAACCCTTCTGGAACACCTTGAGCACGCTGCCCGGCTCCACGCTGGCGCTGGGCTGCATGGCCATCGCCTGGTGATGCTCGGGATTGAACGGCTCGCCGTGCGGATCGAGCGCCTCGACCTGGTAGCGCTTGAGGGTGTCGTGGAAGGCCTTGAGGGTCAGCTCCATGCCCTCGCGCATCGGCCGCAGCGCCTCGTTGTCCGGATCGGACAGCTCGAGACCACGCTCCAGACTGTCGACCACCACCAACAGGTCGCTGGCGAACTTCTCCAGGGCGAACTTGTGCGCCTTCTCAACGTCCTGCTCGGCGCGGCGACGCACGTTCTGCAGCTCGGCGGCGGCGCGCAGGGCCTGATCGCGGGCCTCGGCCACCTGCTCCTCGAGCGCCTGCACACGTTGCGCCAGGTCTTCGCCGGCGGCGCCTGCCGCCTCGCCCTGCACCTCGGCCTCGGGGCCCTGCGGATCAAGCTTGTGTTCGTCAGCCATGGATGTCTCCTTCAAAGCAACGGTCGGGCACTGCCCGCGATTCAGGCGGCTATATGGGGGCGCCGGCCGCAGCTTCAAGGGGGATTGCCGCGACAAAGTTGACTACTGTACAAATCCACACATACTGTACAAATACACAGACAAACCGCCCGCGAGGTCCAGCTCCATGCTCGTGCATCTGTCGATCCGCAACTACGCCATCGTCGAGCAGCTCGATCTAGAGCTGCGCGGCGGCATGAGCGTCATCACCGGCGAGACCGGCGCCGGCAAGTCGATCATGCTCGACGCCCTCGGCCTCGCCCTCGGCGATCGCGCCGGCGGCGATGTGGTGCGCCCCGGCGCCGACAAGGCCGACGTGCTGGCCAGTTTCGACCTGGGCGACATTCCCGAGGCACGCGACTGGCTCGTCGCGCGCGACCTGGAAGGCGACGGTCCGTGCATCCTGCGCCGGGTGATCACCCGCGAAGGCCGCTCGCGCGCCTACATCAACGGCACGCCCTGCCCGCTCGGCGACCTCAAGCTGCTCGGCGAACGACTGATCGACATCCACAGCCAGCACGAGCACCAGTCGCTGCTCAAGCCCGACACCCACCGCCGCCTGCTCGACGCCTATGCCGGCGCCGACGAAGCGGCCCGCCAGGTGCAGCTGGCCGCGCAGCGCTGGCGGCAGACGCGCAACGAGCTGCAGCGCCTGGCCGGCAGCAGCGAGGAGCAGCACGCGCGCCAGCAACTGCTCAGCTATCAGCTCGAGGAACTGGACAACCTCGCCCTCGGCGCCGACGAGCTGACGGATCTGGAACGCGAGCACAAGACCCTGAGCAACGCCGGCGCGCTGCTCGGCGCCTGCCGCCAGGTGATCGACCTGTGCAGCGAGAGCGACGGTGGCAACGTGCTCAGCGCCCTGGGCAGCAGCCTGCAACGCCTGGGTGGCAGTCATGGCCAGCCGGCCGCGCTGGAAGAGGCGATCAACCTGCTGGCCAGCGCGCAGATCCAGGTCGAAGAGGCGGTGAGCAGCCTCAATCGCTTCGTCGACCATTTCGAGGCCGACCCGCAGCGCCTGCAGCAGATCGAGGAGCGCCTGGACACCATCTACAGCCTGGCGCGCAAGCACCGCGTGCAGCCCGCCGAACTGGGCGAGCTGCAGGAGCGCCTGCGCGGCGAACTGGCCGGACTGGACGCCGACGACGCGGCGGTCGGACGACTCGGCGACGAGCTGGCTGCCTACGCCCGCCACTACCACGAGCGCGCCGGCGAGCTGAGCATCCTGCGCCGCGACGCGGCGACTCGCCTGGCCGCCGCGGTGGAGGCGGAAATGCAGCGCCTGGGCATGCCCGGCGGGCGCTTCGCCATCGTCCTGCAACCGGCGGTCAGCGAGGAGCCACAGGCCCATGGCCTCGAGCAGGTGGAGTTCCAGGTCAGCGCCAACCCCGGCCAGCCGCTCCGGGGCCTGGCCAAGGTGGCCTCCGGCGGCGAGCTGTCGCGCATCAGCCTGGCCATCCAGGTGATCACCGCGCAGACCTCGCGCATCCCCACCCTGGTGTTCGACGAAGTCGACGTCGGCATCGGCGGCCCCACCGCCGAGGTGGTCGGCCAATTGCTGCGTCGCCTGGGCGCGCGCGGCCAGGTGCTCACCGTCACCCACCTGCCGCAGGTCGCCGCTTACGGCCACCAGCACCTGTTCGTCCACAAGCAGCGCGGCAGCGACGAGACGCGCACCGCGGTGGCCGAGCTCGGCCCGAGCCAGCGCATCGAAGAGGTGGCGCGCATGCTCGGCGGTCTCGACCTGACCCACGAATCGCTGGCCCATGCCCGCCAGCTGATCGGCAACGTGGCGGCCTGAATCCGGCGAGCGGACATGAAAAAGGCGACCCGAGGTCGCCTTTTTCGTTGTTGCCTGCCGTTCAGGACTTCTTGCGCACGTACAACACCAGGTTGTGATCGACCAGCTCGTAGCCGTGTTCCTCGGCGATCTCGCGCTGACGCTTCTCGATCTGCGGATCGATGAATTCGATCACCTCGCCGCTGTCGACGTTGATCATGTGGTCGTGGTGGGCGCCGTCGGACAGCTCGAACACCGCGTGGCCACCGTCGAAGTTGTGACGCTCGACCAGGCCGGCTGCCTCGAACTGGGTCAGCACCCGATACACCGTGGCCAGACCGACATCCTCGCCGGCATCGATCAGTGCCTTGTAGACATCCTCGGCACTCATGTGACGCCGCTTGGCGGAATCGAGCATCTGCAGGATCTTGATCCGGGGAAGGGTGACCTTGAGCCCCGCCTTACGCAGTTCGTTGTTTTCAACCATGTTCAGCTTTCTCACAGAGGAGCGCTTCGCAGCCTCCCTCAATGCGGGTATGATCCCGTTTCTGTTGCCCGCCAAGATAGTGGAAGAGAACCACCGATGCAAAAAGCCAAGCTCATGCTGACCGGCCTCACTTTCCTGGGACTTGCAGCACTCGCCGGCTGTTCGTTTCCGGGGGTGTACAAGATCGACATCCAGCAGGGCAACGTGGTTACTCAGGACATGATAGACCAGTTGCGCCCGGGAATGACCCAGCGGCAAGTGCGGTTTATCATGGGCAACCCGCTGATCACCGACACCTTCCATGCTCGCCGCTGGGATTACCTCTACAGTATCCAGCCCGGCGGCGGCGTACGCCAGCAGGAACGCATCAGCCTGGTGTTCGACGCCAATGAGCAGCTGGTCGGCCTGGCCGGCGACTTCATGCCCGGCGTAAGCCGTGACGAGGCGATCAGCGGCGGCAGCGCAGGCGCGGCGCCCCAGGAAGCCCCGGCCGCCACCGAACCGACCACCCCGCCGAGCGAAGCGGCACCCGCCGAACCGGCGCCCGCCCCCGGCTCGCTGCTCGAGCAGATCCAGCGCGAGGTAGACGAAGCCGAGCCGGCGCCGGTGCCGACTCCGGAGCCGCTGGACGTCGAGCCCGAGGAATAAGTCGGCCTTCCAACAAAAAGCCCGAGCAACGCTCGGGCTTTTTCGTTTCACGTCGCCGGCCGATTCATCCGCCCTCGCCCGCCCTGGCCCTGCTCAGTTTGGCCGCGCGCTGCTTGCGCGCCTCCTTGGGATCGGCGATCAGCGGCCGGTAGATCTCCACTCGCTCGCCGTCCTTCAGCACGCGCTCCTCGGGCCTGGCCACCGCCTTGCCGAAGATTCCCATGGGCGCCCCATCCAGCTCCAGCCCCGGAAACAGGCTGGCGATCCCCGAGCGCTCGACCGCCTCGCGCATGGTGGTGCCGTAGGGCACGCTCAGGCGCAGCAGCTTCTGCTTGTCGGCCAAGGCGTAGACCACCTCGACGGCGATGGTGTCCGGCCTATCCATAGAGCTGCTTGGCCCGCTGGCAGAAGGCGTCGACCATGGTGGTGGCGGCCTGGTTGAACAGCGGGCCGAGGGTGGCCTTGACCAGCGCGCCGGAGTAGTCGAAGGTCAGGTCGAGACTGATCTTGCAGGCGCTGTCGCTCAGCGCCTGGAAGGTCCACACCCCGTACAGGGCGCTGAACGGCCCCTGCTCCAGCTTCATCTCGATCGACTCGCCCGGCGTCAGGGTGTTGCTGGTGGTGAACTGCTGGCTGATTCCGGCGCGCCCGACCTTGAGCGTGGCGCGCATGCGCTCGGGCGTGCGCTCCAGTACCTCGCTGGCCGTGCACCAGGGCAGGAACTGCGGGTAGCTGGCCACGTCGTTGACCAGGTCGTAGAGCGCCTGCGCGGGATACGGCAGCAGGGCCGAGCGTTGGATGTGCGTGCTCATGGGGACTCGCCGGAAGTTTGCGCATATTGTCCGGATTTCGCCGCAGCGGCTCAAGCCGCGCACCGCCCGCAAGACACATGGCGCCGCGGCAGGCAAATCCCTATAATGCGCCGCCTATGGCTAAACAGAAAAAACACCCCGCCGGCAGCATCGCCCTCAACAAGAAGGCCCTGCACGACTACCACATCGAACAACGCTTCGAGGCCGGCGTCTCCCTGGTCGGTTGGGAGATCAAGAGTCTGCGCGCAGGCAAGGGCCAGCTCACCGACAGCTACGTGCTGCTCAAGGACGGCGAGGCCTGGCTGCTCGGCAGCCACATCACCCCGCTGAGCGCGGCCAGCACCCACGTCATCGCCGACCCGACCCGCACCCGCAAGCTGCTGCTGCACAAGCAGGAGCTCGGCAAGCTGTTCGGCGCCGTGCAGCAGAAGGGCTACGCCTGCGTCGCCCTGTCGCTGTACTGGAAGAAGCACCTGGTCAAGTGCGAGATCGCCCTGGCCAAGGGCAAGAAGGAATTCGACAAGCGCGCCGTGGAAAAGGAACGCGACTCCAACCGCGAGATCCAGCGCGCCGTGCGCAGTAAGGGCAAGGACGACTGATCCTGCCGGGCGCCGACCGTTCTCGCCGGCGCCCTCCCTCCCCGCCTATCGCTACAACCCCTGCCGCCGCCGCGCCCGCGCCTCGCGACGCGCCTCCTGCTGCACCTCGGCCAGCACTTCCTGCACGTAGTGGATGTGCTGGCTGGAAATTTCCCGCGCCACTTCGGCACGCCCTTCGATGATCGCCTCGTACAGTTCGCGGTGTTGCTGCATCAGCATCTCGCGGGTTTCGCCACGCTGCGCGTACATGCCGCCGATATTGGTCACCACGTTGCGCTTGAGCAGATCGAACAGCCCCTTGATGGTGTGCAGCAGCACGGCGTTGTGGCTGGCCTCGGCGATCGCCAGGTGGAAGTTGGCATCGGCCAGGCCTTCCTCGGCGCCGCCGCCCGGCACCGGCGCGGCATAGCAGGCCTGCAGCCGTTCGAAGGCGTCGCGCAGGCGGGTGTGATCGAGCGGCGTGGCGCGCTGCGCGGCGTAGAAGGCGCAGGCACCCTCCAGGGTGTGGCGGAACTCCAGCAGATCGCGCTGCGCCTCGCCGCTGGTTTCCAGCAGTTGCAGCAGCGGATCGCTGAACGCCGAACCGAGCCCTTCGGCCACGTAGGTGCCGCCGCCCTGGCGGCTGACCAGCAGGCCGCGCGCCGCCAGCTTCTGGATCGCCTCGCGCAGCGACGGGCGCGATACGCCGAACTGCTCGGCCAATGCGCGCTCCGCCGGCAGGCGTTCGCCGGCCTTGAGCGAGCCTTCGAGGATCATCGCCTCGAGGCGCTCGACGATGTCATCCGACAGACGGCGCTGCCGAAGCGGACCAAACCCCATCACTGAATCTCCACTGGTTTGACCAGCGCGCCGGCCCTCTGCCGCGCTATCCGGTCGTCTTGCGACCACAGCCTACCCAGCCACCCCACCCCCTGCAACCGCGGCGCGGCGAGCATACCCACGACGAAAGTCGCAAGCGGGCAAATTGACACAGGCCTGCTCAAAAATTAATCTTCCTTCGCGCTGCTGTAAATTGGTATTACCAATATTCGCCCAAGCCGCCCCGGAACCCCCATCCCGGACCCCGGCCAACGCGTTCCAGCGCTGCAGCCGCACCCAACAACAATCAAGGGGAATCCCTCATGCAAGCCTGGCAACAGCTCTATACCCCGCTTGGCAGCCTCGGCCTGTCGGCACTCGCCGCCCTGATCCCGATCGTGTTCTTCTTCCTGGCCCTGGCGGTGTTCCGCCTCAAGGGCCACGTCGCCGGCACCATCACCCTCGCCCTGTCGATCCTGGTGGCCATCTTCGCCTACGGCATGCCCGCCGACATGGCCTTCGCCGCCGCCGGCTACGGCTTCATCTACGGCCTGTGGCCGATCGCCTGGATCATCGTCGCCGCGGTATTCCTCTACAAACTCACGGTGAAGAGCGGCCAGTTCGAGGTGATCCGCAGCTCGGTGCTGTCGGTCACCGACGACCAGCGCCTGCAAGTGCTGCTGATCGGCTTCTCCTTCGGCGCCTTCCTCGAAGGCGCGGCCGGCTTCGGCGCCCCGGTGGCGATCACCGCCGCCCTGCTGGTCGGCCTCGGCCTCAACCCGCTGTACGCCGCCGGCCTGTGCCTGATCGCCAACACCGCTCCGGTGGCCTTCGGCGCCTTGGGCATCCCGATCACCGTGGCCGGCCAGGTCACCGGCATCGACCCCTTCAAGATCGGCGCCATGACCGGCCGTCAGCTGCCGCTGCTGTCGATCATCGTGCCGTTCTGGCTGGTGGCGATGATGGACGGCTGGCGCGGCGTCAAGGAAACCTGGCCGGCCGCGCTGGTCGCCGGCGCCAGCTTCGCCGTCACCCAGTACTTCACTTCCAACTTCATGGGCCCGGAACTGCCGGACATCACCTCGGCGCTGGTCAGCCTGGTGTGCCTCACCGCCTTCCTGAAGGTCTGGCAGCCCAAGCGCGCAGAGAGCGCCCAGGTGGTCGGCATGACCGCCGGCGGCGCCGCGGTGATGGGCGGCTTCGGTGGTCCGCGCAACACCACTCCGTCGCCGTACAGCACCGCCCAGATCATCAAGGCCTGGTCGCCGTTCCTGATCCTCACCGCGATGGTCACCGTGTGGACCCTGAAGCCGTTCAAGGCGATGTTCGCCGCCGACGGCGCCCTGCACGACTGGGTGTTCTACTTCGCCATCCCGCACCTCGACCAGCTGGTGATGAAGGGCGCGCCGATCGTCGCCAAGGCCACCGCCATCCCCGCCGTGTTCAAGCTCGACCCGGTATCGGCCACCGGCACCGCGATCTTCCTGTCCGCACTGCTGTCGATGATCGTGCTCAAGGTCAACGCCAAAGATGGTCTGACCAGTTTCAAGGAAACCCTGGTCGAACTGCGCTGGCCGATCCTCTCCATCGGCATGGTGCTGGCCTTCGCCTTCGTCACCAACTTCTCCGGCATGTCCAGCACCCTGGCGCTGGTACTGGCCGGCACCGGCGTGGCGTTCCCGTTCTTCTCGCCGCTGCTCGGCTGGCTGGGCGTGTTCCTGACCGGCTCGGACACCTCGTCCAACGCCCTGTTCGGCTCGCTCCAGGCCACCACCGCGCACCAGATCGGCGTCAACGACACCCTGCTGGTGGCCGCCAACACTAGCGGCGGCGTGACCGGCAAGATGATCTCGCCGCAATCCATCGCCGTGGCCTGCGCCGCCACCGGCATGGTCGGCAAGGAGTCGGACCTGTTCCGCTTCACCCTCAAGCACAGCCTGATCTTCGCCACCTTCGTCGGTCTGATCACCCTGGCCCAGGCCTACGTGTTCACCGGCATGCTGGTGCACTAAGACTGTCAGCTGAAGCACGCAGCGCCGGGGTCTCCCCGGCGTCTGCCATTCGATAACCGGGCCCACCCGGAGGCATGCCTGATGAGCGACCTGTTCTACGACGCCGCACCCAACGCCACCCGCGTGGCGCCGCCGCTGCCGACGCCACGCCAGTACCCGGCGCACAAGCCGGCCAACGTCTATCTGTTCGGCACCTGCGTGCTCGACCTGTTCTTCCCCGAGGCCGGGATGGACGCCATCCGCCTGCTCGAGCGCGAGGGCATCCGCGTGCACTTCCCGCAGGCGCAGAGTTGCTGCGGCCAGCCGGCCTACACCTCCGGCTACACCGACGAGGCCCGCGAGGTGGCGCGCGCCCAGCTCGCGCTGTTCGAGCAGGACTGGCCGCTGGTGGTGCCGTCCGGCTCCTGCGCCGGGATGGTCCGCCATCACTACGCCGAGCTGTTCAAGGACGAGCCGGAAACCCTGGCCCGCGCTCGGGCATTGGCCGAGCGCACCTTCGAGCTGGCCGAGTTCCTTCTTTATATCTGCAAGGTCGAATTCCAGGACCAGGGTGCGCCGACCCGCATCGCCCTGCACACCTCCTGCTCGGCGCGCCGCGAGATGAACACCCACCTGCACGGCCGCGCCCTGCTCGCCCAGCTGACCGGGGTCGAGCGCGTCGACCACGACCACGAGAGCGAGTGCTGCGGCTTCGGCGGCACCTTCAGCGTGCGCATGCCGGACATCTCCGGCGCCATGGTCGCCGACAAGACCCGCGCCCTGCGGGAGTCCGGCGCCGCCCAGGTGATCAGCGCCGACTGCGGCTGCCTGCTCAACATCAACGGCGCCTTCGAGAAGCAGAACGCCGCGCTGCGCGGCCAGCACCTGGCCAGCTTCCTCTGGCAACGTACCGGAGGTGGCCGATGAGCCAGCGCATCCCGGCGGTCGAAATTCCCAGCCGCGAACTCAAGCACAACGCCCACGACGCACTGCAGGACCGCCAGCTGCGCGGCAATATGCGCAAGGCCATGGACTCGCTGATGGCCAAGCGCCTGGCGTCGATGCCCGACGATTTCGAGCGCGAACACCTGCGCGAGATGGGCAACCATGTGCGCGCCCGCGCGCTGTCCCAGCTGCCCGACCTGCTCGAGCGGCTGGAAACCAACCTGACCCGCAACGGTGTGAAAGTGCACTGGGCGGAGACGGTGGACGAGGCCAACGCCATCGTCCTGTCGATCATCCGCGCTCACGAGGCGCGGCAAGTGATCAAAGGCAAATCGATGGTCAGCGAAGAGATGGACATGAACCATGTGCTGGAGGCCGAGGGCATCGAAGCCCTGGAGTCCGACATGGGCGAGTACATCATCCAGCTCGACCACGAGAAGCCCACCCACATCATCATGCCGGCGATCCACAAGAACGCCAAACAGGTCGCGTCCTTGTTCCACGACAAGCTCGGGGAAGCCTACACCGAGGACGTCGACCAGCTGATCCAGACCGGCCGCCGCGTGCTGCGCCAGAAGTTCTTCGAGGCCGACATCGGCGTCTCCGGGGTCAACTTCGCGGTGGCCGAGACCGGCACTCTGCTGCTGGTCGAGAACGAAGGCAACGGCCGCATGTCGACCACCGTGCCGCCGGTGCATATCGCCGTCACCGGGATAGAAAAGGTCGTCGAGAACCTGCGCGACGTGGTGCCGCTGCTCTCCTTGCTGACCCGCTCGGCGCTCGGCCAGGGCATCACCACCTACGTCAACATGATCTCCGGGCCGCGCAAGAGCGACGAACTGGACGGCCCGCGGGAAGTCCACCTGGTGCTGCTCGACAACGGCCGCAGCCAGGCCTTCGCCGACGGCGAGCTGCGCCAGACCCTCAACTGCATCCGCTGCGGCGCCTGCATGAACCACTGCCCGGTGTACACCCGCATCGGCGGCCAGGCCTACGGCACCGTGTACCCGGGACCGATCGGCAAGATCATCTCGCCGCACCTGATGGGCCTGGAAAACACCCCGGACCATCCGTCCGCCTCCTCGCTGTGCGGCGCCTGCGGCGAGGTCTGCCCGGTGAAGATCCCGATCCCCGCGCTGCTGCGCCGCCTGCGCGAAGAGAACGTGAAGAGCCCGGACGACCCGCACAAGGTAATGCGCGGCCAGGGCAGCAAGTACTCGGCCAGCGAGCGTCTGCTGTGGAAGGGCTGGCGCCTGCTCAACACCAGCCCGCTGGCGTACCGCGCCTTCGGCCTGCTGGCCACCCGCCTGCGCGGCCTGACGCCGAACCAGCTCGGCCCGTGGACGCAGCACCACAGCGCACCGAAACCGGCCGCCCGCTCGCTGCACGAGCTGGCCCGCGAGCACCTGGAGGGCAAGTGATGTCTGCCAAAGCCAATATCCTCGCCAAGCTGCGCAACAGCCTGGCCGGAACCCAGCCGATCGCCGACGACTACGACGTCGCCCTGGTGACCGAGCCGTGGCGCTATCCGGCCGGCGAGCGCATCAGTCGCCTGCGCCAGCTGATGGAAGCGGTGCACACCGAAACCCACCTGACCACGACGACCGACTGGCCGGCGCTGGTCGAGCGGCTGCTGGCGGTCAGGCAGCTGCCCAGCCTGCTGATCGCCCCGGGCACACCGCACGGCGCGCAGCTCGCCGCGCACTTCGCCGGGCGCCCGGGACTGCCGGTGCTCAAGGCCTACGACCGCCCGGTCGAAGAATGGAAGGCCGAACTGTTCGACGACACCCCGGCCAGCCTGACCGGCACCCTCGGCGCCATCGCCGCCACCGGCAGCCTGATCCTCTGGCCGGACCGCCATGAGCCGCGCCTGATGAGCCTGGTGCCGCCGGTGCACTTCGCCCTGCTCAAGGCCAGCCAGATTCGCGACAACCTCTACGAGGTGATGCAGGAGCAGCGCTGGGCCGCCGGCATGCCGACCAACGCCCTGCTGGTGTCCGGGCCGTCGAAGACCGCCGACATCGAGCAGGTGCTGGCCTACGGAGCCCACGGCCCCAAAGATCTTATCGTGCTGATCCTGGAGGACGCATGAGCCTGCCGGCTTCCTTTATTGACGCCGTCGAGCGGCTGATCCCGCGCGAGCGACGCTTCGACGACCCGCTGTCCACCCTGGCCTTCGGCACCGACGCCAGCTTCTACCGGCTGATTCCCAAGCTGGTGCTGCGTGTCGAGTCGGAAGCCGAGGTGGTCGAACTGCTCAAGCTGGCCTCGGCCTCCCAGGTCCCGGTGACCTTCCGCGCCGCCGGCACCAGCCTGTCCGGCCAGGCGATCAGCGACTCGGTGCTGCTGGTCCTCGGCGACAACTGGAACGGCCGCGACGTCCGCGCCGGCGGCATGCAGATCCGCCTGCAGCCGGGGGTGATCGGCGCCAACGCCAACGCCGTGCTGGCGCCCTTGCAGCGCAAGATCGGCCCCGATCCGGCTTCGATCAACGCGGCGAAGATCGGCGGCATCGTCGCCAACAACTCCAGCGGCATGTGCTGCGGCACCGCGCAGAACAGCTACAAGACCCTCGCCGGCCTGCGCCTGGTGCTGGCCGACGGCAGCGTGGTGGACAGCGAGGACCCGGTCAGCGTGGCCGCCTTCCGCCAGAGCCACGCCGCACTGCTCGCCGAACTGGCCGAACTGGGCCGGCAGACCCGCGCCAACACCGCGCTGGCCGACAAGATCCGTCACAAATACCGGCTGAAGAACACCACCGGCTTCTCGCTCAACGCGCTGGTCGACTTCGACGAGCCGCTGGACATCCTCAACCACCTGATGGTCGGCTCGGAGGGCACGCTGGGCTTTATCAGCGCGGTGACCTACCACACCGTGCCGGACTACCCGCACAAGGCCAGCGCGCTGATCGTCTTCCCCGACGTGGAGAACTGCTGCCGCGCGGTGCCGGTGCTCAAGCAGCAGCCGGTCTCCGCGGTGGAGCTGCTCGACCGCCGCAGTCTGCGCTCGGTGGAGAACATGAAGGGCATGCCGGTCTGGGTGAAGGCGCTGTCGGGCGGTGCCTGCGCGCTCTTGATCGAATCGCGCGCCGCCAGCCAGAGCCTGCTGCACGAGCAGATCGCGCAGATCATGGCGTCCATCGCCCACTTCCCGGTGGAGAAGCAGGTCGACTTCAGCGAGGACCCGGTCGTCTACAACCAGCTGTGGAAGATCCGCAAGGACACCTTCCCGGCGGTCGGCGCGGTACGCCAGACCGGCACCACGGTGATCATCGAGGACGTCACCTTCCCGGTCGAGCGCCTTGCCGACGGCGTCAACCGCCTGCTCGAGCTGCTCGACAAGCACCGCTACGACGAGGCGATCCTGTTCGGCCACGCCCTGGAGGGCAACCTGCACTTCGTGTTCACCCAGGGCTTCGACGATCCCGCCCAGGTGGCGCGCTATGAAGCGTTCATGGGCGAGGTGGCGCAGCTGGTGGCGGTGGAGTTCGGCGGCGCGCTGAAGGCCGAGCACGGCACCGGGCGCAACATGGCGCCCTTCGTCGAGCTGGAGTGGGGCGAAGAGGCCTACCGGCTGATGTGGCAGATCAAGCGCCTGCTCGACCCCAGAGGCATCCTCAACCCCGACGTGGTGCTCTCGGCGGACCCCGAGATCCACCTGAAGAACCTCAAGCCGCTGCCGGCCGCCGACGAGATCGTCGACAAGTGCATCGAGTGCGGCTTCTGCGAGCCGGTGTGCCCGTCGCGCGGACTGACCCTGACGCCGCGCCAGCGCATCGTCATCTGGCGCGACATCCAGGCGCGCAAGCGCGCCGGCATCGACACCAGCGAACTGGAGCGCGCCTACCACTACCACGGCCTCGACACCTGCGCCGCCACCGGGCTGTGCGCGCAGCGCTGCCCGGTCGGCATCAACACCGGCGACCTGGTGCGCAAGCTGCGCGCCGCCGAGGCCGACCATGCCGGCACCGCGACCTGGCTGGCGGGGCATTTCGCCACCGTGCTGCAAGGCACCCGCCTGACCCTGGCCGCCGCCGACGCGGCGCGCCGTCTGCTCGGCGCGCCGCGCCTGGCTGCGCTCAGCGCCGGCCTGCGCCGGCTGTCCGGCGAGCGTCTGCCGCAATGGACGCCCGCCATGCCGCAGCCGGTGCGCCTGGCGCTGCCGGCCGCGCAGCAAGTGACTGAAAAACCGCGGGTGGTCTATCTGGCCGCCTGCGTATCGCGCGCCATGGGTCCGGCGGCGGGCGATGCCGAACAGGTGCCGCTGCTCGATAAGACCCGTGCGCTGCTGGAGAAGGCCGGCTTCCAGGTGGTGTTCCCGAGCGAGCTGGACAACCTGTGCTGCGGCCAGCCGTTCGCCTCCAAGGGCTACCCCGAGCAGGCCGAGGCCAAGCGCCGCGAGCTGATCGACGCGCTGGTGCAGGCCAGCCGCGGCGGTCTCGATCCGATCTACTGCGACACCAGCCCGTGCACCCTGCGCCTGGTGCAGGACCTCACCGACGCACGGCTGAAGGTCTACGACCCGGTGAAGTTCATCCGCGAGCACCTGCTCGAGCGCCTGGAGTTCACCCCGCAGACCGAACCGGTGGCGGTGCACGTCACCTGCAGCACCCAGCACCTGGGCGAGGCGCAGGGGCTGATCGATATCGTCAGCCGCTGTACGAGCCAGGTGGTGGTACCGGAGGGTATCCACTGCTGCGGCTTCGCCGGCGACAAGGGCTTCAACGTCCCCGAGCTGAACAGCCATGCGCTGCGCTCGCTGAAGGACGCGGTGCAGCAGTGCGGCGAGGGCGTCTCCACCAGTCGCACCTGCGAGATCGGCCTGTCGAGCCACAGCGGCATCGACTATCACGGCCTGGTCTACCTGGTGGACCGGGTGACCCGCGCCAGGGGCGCCGCCCTGCGCGCCGGGGCCTGAGCCAGCTTCCCGTTCAAGGTCGTGCCATGCACGTTTGGCCCCGCTCCGGCGGGGCCTTTTTTATCCGCGCACCGCTGATCTGGGTCAAGCGCGGCAAGGATTGTTCCCCGCCCTGCAATAGATAATCCCAACGGATAAATTTACTTACGAAGTGAGGAAGCCTACAATTGCGGCAATTTTTCCCGGGCGTGACAAACTGCCGCAGCGCTGCCTGGCGCCGTCAAGGCTAACCCCCACGCCATGTCCCAGATTTTCGAAGAGTGCCCGGCATGACCGAATCGAGCGCATTGCTTGCCCACAACTGGAGTTTCGCCGTCTTCCTGCTCGGCGTCTTCGGCCTGATCGCCTTCATGCTCGGCGTTTCCAGCCTGCTCGGCAGCCGCGCCTGGGGGCGCAGCAAGAACGAGCCGTTCGAGGCCGGCGTGGTGCCCACCGGCAGCGCCCGTCTGCGCCTGTCCGCCAAATTCTATCTGGTCGCGATGCTGTTCGTGATCTTCGACGTTGAAGCCCTCTTCCTCTTTGCCTGGTCCGTCTCCGTACGCGAAAGCGGCTGGGCCGGCCTCATCGAAGCTACCGTTTTCATAGCAATTCTGTTGGCAGGTCTTGTCTATCTTTGGCGTATCGGCGCGCTCGACTGGGCGCCCGCAGCACGTCGTGAGCGGCAGGCGAAGCTGAAACAATGAGGCTTTGGCAATGCGATATGAACTTACCCGGATCGATCCGGATGCGGTCAACGACCAGTATCCGATCGGCCAGCGGGAGACCGTTTCCGATTCCCAGCTAGAAGACCAGGTGCACAAGAGCGTCTTCATGGGCAAGCTGGAAGACGTCCTGCACAAGGCCGTCAACTGGGGGCGCAAGAACTCCCTGTGGCCGTACAACTTCGGCCTCTCCTGCTGCTACGTGGAGATGACCACCGCCTTCACCGCGCCCCATGACATCGCCCGCTTCGGCGCCGAGGTGATCCGTGCCTCACCGCGCCAGGCCGACTTCATGGTCGTGGCCGGCACCTGCTTCGTGAAGATGGCGCCGGTCATCCAGCGCCTGTACGAGCAGATGCTGGAGCCCAAGTGGGTCATTTCCATGGGTGCATGCGCCAACTCCGGCGGCATGTACGACATCTACTCGGTCGTCCAGGGGGTGGACAAGTTCCTGCCCGTGGACGTCTACGTTCCCGGCTGCCCGCCCCGTCCCGAGGCGTTCCTGCAGGCGCTGATGCTGCTGCAGGACTCCATCGGCGAGGAGCGTCGTCCGCTCTCCTGGGTGGTTGGCGACCAGGGCATCTACCGCGCCGAAATGCCGGCGCAGCGTGACGTCCGCCGTGAACAGCGCATCCAGGTAACCAACCTGCGCAGCCCCGACGAAGTATGAGCCCCCGCCCGCCGCACGGCGGGCGCGCCCATCCGTTGACCGACAGCGACCGAGAATCATGACTGCAGACACCGCTCTGTCCGTTCCGCCGTACAAGGCCGATGACCAGGACATCGTCATCGAATTGCAGGCGCGCTTTGGCGCCGGCACCTTCACCATCCAATCCACCCGGACCGGCATGCCGGTGCTCTGGGTGCCGCGTGCGCGCCTGATCGAGGTGCTCACCTTCCTGCGCCAGGTCAGCAAGCCCTACGTGATGCTCTACGACCTGCACGGCGTCGACGAGCGCCTGCGCACCCAGCGCCGCGGCCTGCCCGCCGCCGACTTCAGCGTGTTCTACCACCTGATCTCGATGGAGCGGAACAGCGACGTGATGATCAAGGTCGCCTTGAGCGAAGGCGACCTCAACGTACCGACTGCCAGCAGCATCTGGCCCAACGCCAACTGGTACGAGCGCGAGGTCTGGGACCTCTACGGCATCACCTTCACCGGCCACCCGCACCTCAGCCGCCTGCTGATGCCGCCGACCTGGGAAGGCCACCCGCTGCGCAAGGACTATCCGGCGCGCGCCACCGAATTCGACCCGTTCAGCCTGTCCGCCGCCAAGCAGGATCTGGAGCAGGAAGCCCTGCGCTTCCGGCCCGAGGACTGGGGCATGAAACGCGGCGGCGAGCACGAGGACTACATGTTCCTCAACCTCGGCCCCAACCACCCGTCCGCCCACGGCGCGTTCCGTATCATCCTGCAGCTGGACGGCGAGGAGATCGTCGACTGCGTGCCGGAGATCGGCTACCACCACCGCGGCGCCGAGAAGATGGCCGAGCGGCAGAGCTGGCACAGCTTCATCCCCTACACCGACCGCATCGACTACCTCGGCGGGGTGATGAACAACCTGCCCTACGTGCTGGCGGTCGAGAAGCTCGCCGGCATCAAGGTACCGCAGCGCGTCGACGTGATCCGCATCATGATGGCGGAGTTCTTCCGCATCCTGAACCACCTGCTGTACCTGGGTACCTACATCCAGGACGTCGGCGCCATGACCCCGGTGTTCTTCACCTTCACCGACCGCCAGCGCGCCTACAAGGTGGTCGAGGCGATCACCGGCTTCCGCCTGCACCCGGCCTGGTACCGCATCGGCGGCGTCGCCCACGACCTGCCGCGCGGCTGGGACAAGCTGGTGCGCGAGTTCCTCGACTGGATGCCCAAGCGCCTGGTCGAGTACGAGAAGGCCGCCCTGCGCAACAGCATCCTCAAGGGCCGCACCCAGGGCGTGGCCAAGTACAACACCAAGGAAGCGCTGGAGTGGGGCGTCACCGGCGCCGGCCTGCGCGCCACCGGTTTCGATTTCGACCTGCGCAAGGCGCGTCCGTACTCCGGCTACGAGAACTTCGAGTTCGAGGTCCCGCTGGCCCACAACGGCGACGCCTACGACCGCTGCATGGTCAAGATGGGCGAAATGCGCGAGAGCCTGCGCATCATCGAGCAGTGCCTGAACAATATGCCGGAAGGCCCGTACAAGGCCGATCACCCGCTGACCACGCCGCCGCCGAAAGAGCGCACGCTGCAGCACATCGAGACCCTGATCACCCACTTCCTGCAGGTTTCCTGGGGCCCGGTCATGCCGGCCAACGAAGCCTTCCAGATGATCGAGGCGACCAAGGGCATCAACAGCTACTACCTCACCAGCGACGGCAGCACCATGAGCTACCGTACCCGGATCCGCACCCCCAGCTTCGCCCACCTGCAGCAGATCCCCGCGGTGATCCGCGGCAGCATGGTGGCGGACCTGATCGCCTATCTGGGCAGTATCGACTTCGTGATGGCTGACGTGGACCGCTGACAATGAGCCAGGCATCTATTTCTTCGCAAGACCTGATCCAAACCGACCGTTTCGCCCTGAGCGAGACCGAGCGCTCGGCCATCGAGCACGAGATGCACCACTACGAGGACCCGCGCGCGGCGTCCATCGAGGCGCTGAAGATCGTCCAGAAGCAGCGCGGCTGGGTGCCGGACGGCGCCATCTACGCGATCGCCGAGGTGCTGGGCATCCCGGCCAGCGACGTCGAGGGCGTGGCCACCTTCTACAGCCAGATCTTCCGCCAGCCGGTCGGCCGCCACATCATCCGCGTGTGCGACAGCATGACCTGCTTTATCGGCGGTCATGAGAGCGTGCTCGGCGCGATCCAGCAGCAGCTGGCCATCGCCCCCGGCCAGACCAGCAGCGATGGCCGCTTCACCCTGCTGCCGGTGTGCTGCCTGGGCAACTGCGACAAGGCCCCGGCGCTGATGATCGACGACGACACCTTCGGCAACGTGACCGCCGACGGCGTCGCCAAGCTGCTGGAGGACTACGCATGAAGACCCTGACTTCCATCGGGCCGCTCAACACGGTCGCCCGCACGCCGGAAACCCACCCGCTGACCTGGCGCCTGCGCGACGACGCCCAGCCGGTGTGGCTCGACGAATACCAGCGCAAGGACGGCTACGCCGCCGCGCGCAAGGCGCTCAAGGACATGGCCGAGGCGGACATCGTCCACGAGGTCAAGGAATCCGGCCTCAAGGGCCGTGGCGGCGCCGGCTTCCCCACCGGGGTGAAGTGGAGCCTGATGCCGGCCGACGAGTCCATCAAGACCCGCTACCTGCTGTGCAACGCGGACGAGATGGAGCCCAACACCTGGAAGGACCGCCTGCTCATGGAGCAGCTGCCGCACCTGCTGATCGAGGGCATGCTGATCAGCGCGCGCGCGCTCAAGGCCTACCGCGGCTACATCTTCCTGCGCGGCGAATACGTCGACGCCGCCGCCAACCTCAACCGCGCCATCGAGGAAGCCAAGGCCGCCGGCCTGCTCGGCAGGAACATCCTCGGCTCGGGCTTCGACTTCGAGCTGTTCGTGCATACCGGCGCGGGGCGCTACATCTGCGGCGAGGAAACCGCGCTGATCAACTCGCTGGAAGGCCGCCGCGCCAACCCGCGCGCCAAGCCGCCGTTCCCGGCGGCGGTCGGCGTATGGGGCAAGCCGACCTGCGTCAACAACGTCGAATCGCTGTGCAACGTGCCGGCGATCATCGGCAACGGCGTGCAGTGGTACCACTCGCTGGCCCGTCCGGGCAGCCACGACCACGGCACCAAGCTGATGGGCTTCTCCGGCAAGGTGAAGAACCCCGGCATCTGGGAGCTGCCGTTCGGCATCACCGCCCAGGAGCTGTTCGAGGACTACGCCGGCGGCATGCGCGACGGCTACCGGCTGAAATGCTGGCAGCCCGGCGGCGCCGGCACCGGCTTCCTGCTCCCCGAGCACCTGTCCGCGCCGATGCACAGCGCCGGCATCGCCCAGGTCGGCACCCGCATGGGCACCGGTCTGGCCCTGGCGGTCGATCACACCGTCAACATGGTCTCGCTGCTGCGCAACATGGAGGAGTTCTTCGCCCGCGAGTCGTGCGGCTGGTGCACCCCGTGCCGCGACGGCCTGCCGTGGAGCGTGAAGATGCTGCGCGCGCTGGAGCGCGGCCAGGGCAGCGCCGAGGACATCGAGACCCTGCTGGGGCTGGTCAACTTCCTCGGCCCGGGCCGTACCTTCTGCGCCCACGCACCGGGCGCGGTGGAGCCGCTGGGCAGCGCGATCAAGTACTTCCGCGAGGAGTTCGAGGCCGGCGTGGCGCCGGGCGTCGCCTCCCGCGGCGAAGCGGTACAGCTGGCCGGCGCCTGAGGCGCGGCCGCGACGAGACGACGGAGTCGGGCGGCGGGACGTTGCGCAATGCGCATTCCCCCGCTCCCGACGCCCCGCGCCGCAGGGCCGGGGCACCACGGAATTCCATTAGCCAGTCCGCTCACGCGGGCAAAGAAGAAACCTGAACCATGGCCACTATCCACGTAGACGGCAAGTCGTACGACGTCGACGGCGCAGACAACCTGTTGCAGGCCTGTCTGTCCCTCGGCCTCGACATCCCCTACTTCTGCTGGCACCCGGCGCTGGGCAGCGTCGGTGCCTGCCGCCAGTGCGCGGTGAAGCAGTACAACGACGAGAACGACACGCGCGGGCGCATCGTCATGTCCTGCATGACCCCCGCCAGCGACAAGACCTGGATCTCCATCGACGACGCGGAAGCCACGCAGTTCCGCGCCAGCGTCGTCGAATGGCTGATGACCAACCACCCGCACGACTGTCCGGTGTGCGAGGAAGGCGGTCACTGCCACCTCCAGGACATGACGGTGATGACCGGCCACAACAAGCGCCGTTATCGCTTCACCAAGCGTACCCACCAGAACCAGGACCTCGGCCCGTTCATCGCCCACGAGATGAACCGCTGCATCGCCTGCTACCGCTGCGTGCGCTACTACAAGGACTACGCCGGCGGCGAAGACCTGGGCGTCTACGGCGCCCACGACAACGTCTACTTCGGCCGCGTCGAGGACGGCGTGCTGGAGAGCGAGTTCTCCGGCAACCTGGTCGAGGTCTGCCCGACCGGCGTGTTCACCGACAAGACCCACTCCGAGCGCTACAACCGCAAGTGGGACATGCAGTTCGCGCCGAGCATCTGCCAGCAGTGCAGCGTCGGCTGCAACACCAGCCCCGGCGAGCGCTACGGCGAGATCCGTCGCATCGAGAACCGCTTCAACGGTGCGGTCAACCACTACTTCCTGTGCGATCGCGGCCGCTTCGGCTACGGCTACGTCAACCGCGAAGATCGTCCGCGCCAGCCCCTGCTGCTGAATAAAGAGCAGGGTACCCAGAAGCTGGGCATCGACGCCGCGCTGGACCAGGCCGCCGCCCTCCTCCAGGGCAAGAAGGTGATCGGCATCGGTTCGCCGCGCGCCAGCCTGGAAAGCAACTTCGCCCTGCGCGAACTGGTCGGCGCCACCAACTTCTACAGCGGCATCGCCGAAGGCGAGCTGGCCAACCTGCGCCTGATCCGCGAGTTGCTGGACGACGGTCCGCTGCCGACCCCGTCGCTGCGCGAGCTGGAAGAGTTCGACGCGGTGTTCGTGCTCGGCGAGGATCTCACCCAGACCGCGCCGCGCATCGCCCTGGCCCTGCGCCAGGCCGCCCGCGGCAAGGCCACCGAGATCGCTGCGGCGGCGAAGATCCCTGACTGGCACCAACTGGCGGTGCAGAACGTCGCGCAACATGCCCTGAACCCGCTGTTTATCGCCAGCGTCACCAGCACACGTCTGGACGACGTCGCCGAAGAGTGCGTGCACGCCGCGCCGGACGATCTGGCCCGCCTCGGCTTCGCCGTGGCCCACGCCATCGACCCGAGCGCCCCGGCCGTGGCCGGTCTGGACGGCGAGGCCGCCGCCCTGGCCGAGCGCATCGCCAGCGCCCTGATCAACGGCAAGCGTCCGCTGATCGTCGCCGGCGCCTCGCTGGGCTCGCAGGCGCTGCTCGAAGCCGCCGGCAACATCGCCAAGGCGCTGAAGAACCGCGAGAAGAACGCCGGCATCAGCCTGGTCGTCGCCGAGGCCAACAGCCTCGGCCTGAGCCTGCTGGGCGGCGACTCCGTCGAGGCCGCGCTGGACGCGCTGAGCTCCGGCCAGGCCGACGCCGTGGTGGTGCTGGAGAACGACCTATACCGCCGCGCCGCCGCCGCCAAGGTCGACGCCGCACTGGCCAAGGCCAAGGTGCTGATCGTCGCCGACCACCAGCACACCGCCACCAGCGCCCGCGCCCAGCTGGTGCTGCCGGTGGCCAGCTTCGCCGAGGGCGACGGCACCCTGGTCAGCCAGGAAGGCCGCGCCCAGCGCTTCTTCCAGGTGTTCGAACCGAGCTACTACGACAGCGAGATCCTGGTCCGCGAGGGCTGGCGCTGGCTGCACGCGCTGCACAGCACCCTCCAGGGCCAGCGCGTCGACTGGACCCAGCTCGACCAGGTCACCGCTGCCTGCGCCGCCAGCAACCCGCGCCTGGCCGCCATCGAGGGCGCCGCGCCCAAGGCCGCGTTCCGCATCAAGGGCCTCAAGCTGGCCCGCGAACCGCACCGCTACAGCGGCCGCACCTCGATGCGCGCCAACATCGACGTGCACGAGCCGCGCCAGCCGCAGGACGCCGACTCGGCGTTCGCCTTCTCCATGGAAGGCTACGCCGGCAGTGCCGAAGCCCGCCAGCAGGTGCCGTTCGCCTGGTCGCCGGGCTGGAACTCGCCGCAGGCCTGGAACAAGTTCCAGGACGAGGTCGGCGGCCATCTGCGCGCCGGCGACCCCGGCGTGCGCCTGTTCGACACCCCGGCCAACGGCCTCGGCTGGTTCGCCGTGCCGGCTGCCGCGAGCGGCGCCGCCGGACGCTGGCAGGTGGTCGCCCTGCACCACCTGTTCGGCAGCGACGAAACCTCCTCGCTCGCCGCACCGGTACAGGAGCGCATCCCGGCCGCCTACGCCGCCCTCGGCGGCGACGCCGCCGCGCGCCTGAACCTCGCCGACGGCGCGCTGCTCAGCCTGAAGGTCGACGGCCGCGAGCTGCGCCTGCCGCTCAAGGTGATCGACGAGCTGGCCGACGGCCTGCTCGGCCTGCCGGTCGGCCTCGACGGCATCCCGCCGCTGTCCGCTACGCTGTTCGCCGAAGCCCTGCAGGAGGTCGCGCAATGAGCTGGCTCACACCGGAAGTGATCGCCGTGATCGTCGGCGTGCTCAAGGCCATCGTCATCCTGCTCGCCGTGGTGGTCTGCGGCGCCTTCCTCAGCTTCGTCGAGCGTCGTCTGCTCGGCCTCTGGCAGGACCGTCACGGCCCCAACCGGGTCGGTCCGTTCGGTATCTTCCAGCTGGCCGCCGACATGCTGAAGATGTTCTTCAAGGAAGACTGGACTCCGCCGTTCGCCGACAAGCTGATCTTCACCCTGGCGCCGATCGTAGCGATGAGCGCGCTCTTGATCGCCTTCGCGGTGATCCCGGTGACCGAAACCTGGGGCGTGGCCGACCTGAACATCGGCCTGCTGTTCTTCTTCGCCATGGCCGGCCTGACCGTCTACGCGGTGCTGTTCGCCGGCTGGTCGAGCAACAACAAGTTCGCCCTGCTCGGCTCGCTGCGCGCCTCGGCGCAGACCCTCTCCTACGAGGTATTCATGGGCCTGTCGCTGATGGGCATCGTGGCGCAGGCCGGCTCGTTCAACATGCGCGACATCGTCGACTACCAGGCGCAGAACCTGTGGTTCATCATTCCGCAGTTCCTCGGCTTCTGCACCTTCTTCATCGCCGGCGTCGCGGTCACCCACCGTCACCCCTTCGACCAGCCGGAGGCCGAGCAGGAACTGGCCGACGGCTACCACATCGAGTACGCGGGGATGAAGTGGGGCATGTTCTTCGTCGGCGAGTACATCGGCATCGTGCTGGTCTCGGCGCTGCTGGTGACCCTGTTCTTCGGCGGCTGGCACGGTCCGTTCGGCATCCTGCCGCAGCTGTCGTTCGTCTGGTTCGCCCTCAAGACCTGCTTCTTCATCATGCTGTTCATCCTGCTGCGCGCGTCCATCCCGCGCCCGCGCTATGACCAGGTGATGGCCTTCGGCTGGAAGTTCTGCCTGCCGCTGACCCTGCTCAACCTGCTGGTGACCGGCGCCCTGGTGCTGGTCGCCCAGTAAGGAGAAAACACGCCATGTTCAAATACATTCTGGATGTCCTGCACGGTACCTGGACCCAGCTGCGCAGCCTGGTGATGGTGTTCTCCCACGCCTTCCGCAAGCGCGACACCCTGCAATATCCCGAGGAGCCCGTGTACCTGCCGCCGCGCTACCGCGGCCGCATCGTGCTGACCCGCGACCCCGACGGCGAGGAGCGCTGCGTAGCCTGCAACCTGTGCGCGGTAGCCTGCCCGGTAGGCTGCATCTCGCTGCAGAAGGCCGAGCAGGAAGACGGTCGCTGGTATCCCGAGTTCTTCCGCATCAACTTCTCGCGCTGCATCTTCTGCGGCCTGTGCGAGGAGGCCTGCCCGACCACCGCGATCCAGCTCACCCCGGATTTCGAGATGGCCGAGTACAAGCGTCAGGACCTCGTCTACGAGAAGGAAGACCTCTTGATCTCGGGCCCGGGCAAGAACCCGGACTACAACTTCTACCGCGTCGCCGGCATGGCCATCGCCGGCAAGCCCAAGGGCGCCGCGCAGAACGAGGCCGAGCCGATCAACGTGAAAGGCCTGCTGCCTTAAGGACGGAAGAACGATGGAATTCGCCTTCTACTTCGCCGCCGGCGTGGCTGTGGCATCCACCCTGCGGGTGATCAGCCACACCAACCCGGTGCATGCCCTGCTCTATCTGGTGGTCTCGCTGCTCGCCGTATCGATGACCTTCTTCGCCCTCGGCGCGCCCTTCGCCGGCGTGCTGGAGATCATCGTCTACGCCGGCGCCATCATGGTGCTGTTCGTCTTCGTGGTGATGATGCTCAACCTCGGCCCGGCCACCGCCGAGCAGGAACGCGCGTGGCTCAAGCCCGGCCTGTGGGTCGGTCCCGGCCTGCTCTCCGCCGCCCTGCTCGCCCTGCTGCTCTACGTGCTGCTGGGCGGCAGCGGCGACGCGGCCATCGGCACCGAGACCATCGACGCCAAGGCCGTCGGTGCCCACCTGTACGGTCCCTACCTGCTGGCGGTGGAACTCGCCTCCATGCTGCTGCTGGCAGCGCTGGTAGCCGCCTACCACCTCGGTCGCCCGGAAGCCAAGGAGCCCACCGCATGAATGCGATTCCCATGGAGCACGGCCTGGCCCTGGCCGCCGTGCTGTTCAGCCTGGGCCTGGTCGGCCTGATGGTGCGGCGCAACATCCTGTTCGTGCTGATGAGCCTGGAAGTGATGATGAACGCCTGCGCGCTGGCCTTCGTGGTCGCCGGCAGCCGCTGGATCCAGCCCGACGGCCAGATCCTGTTCATTCTGGTGATCACCCTGGCCGCCGCCGAGGCCAGCATCGGCCTGGCGATCCTGCTGCAGCTGCATCGCCGCTTCCATACCCTCGATATCGACGCTGCCAGCGAGATGCGCGGATGAACCTATTATTCCTCACCTGTCTGTTCCCGCTGCTCGGCTGGCTGCTGCTGGCCTTCTCCCGCGGCCGTTTCTCCGAGAACCTGGCGGCGCTGATCGGCGTCGGCTCGGTCGGCCTGTCGGCGCTCACCGCCGCCTGGGTGATCTGGCAATTCAACGTCGCGCCGCCCGAAGGCGGCGTGTTCACCCAGGTCCTCTGGCAGTGGATGAACGTCGCCGGCTTCGCGCCGAGCTTCACCCTGTATCTGGACGGCCTGTCGGTCACCATGCTCGGCGTGGTCACCGGCGTCGGCTTCCTGATCCACCTGTTCGCCAGCTGGTACATGCGCGGCGAGGAGGGCTACTCGCGCTTCTTCGCCTACACCAACCTGTTCATCGCCAGCATGCTGTTCCTGGTGCTGGGCGACAACCTGCTGTTCCTGTACTTCGGCTGGGAAGGCGTGGGCCTGTGCTCGTACCTGCTGATCGGCTTCTACTTCAAGGAAGTCAAGAACGGCAACGCGGCGCTCAAGGCGTTCATCGTCACCCGCATCGGCGACGTGTTCATGGCCATCGGCCTGTTCATCCTGCTGCTGAATCTGGGCACTCTGAACATCCAGGAGCTGCTGGTGCTGGCGCCGCAGAAGTACGTGGCCGGTGACACCTGGCTGTGGCTGGCCACCCTGATGCTGCTCGGCGGCGCGGTCGGCAAGTCCGCCCAGCTGCCGCTGCAGACCTGGCTGGCCGACGCCATGGCCGGCCCGACCCCGGTCTCGGCGCTGATCCACGCGGCGACCATGGTCACCGCGGGCGTCTACTTGATCGCCCGTACCCACGGCCTGTTCCTGCTCACCCCCGATATCCTCGAGCTGGTCGGCATCGTGGGCGGCGTGACCCTGGTGCTGGCCGGCTTCGCCGCCCTGGTGCAGACCGACATCAAGCGCATCCTCGCCTACTCGACCATGAGCCAGATCGGCTACATGTTCCTCGCCCTCGGCGTCGGCGCCTGGGATGCGGCGATCTTCCACCTGATGACCCACGCCTTCTTCAAGGCCCTGCTGTTCCTCGCCTCGGGCTCGGTGATCAACGCCTGCCACCACGAGCAGAACATCTTCAAGATGGGCGGCCTGTGGAAGAAGCTGCCGCTGGCATACGCCAGCTTCATCGTCGGTGGTGCTGCGCTGGCCGCCCTGCCGCTGGTCACCGCCGGCTTCTACTCCAAGGACGAGATCCTCTGGGAAGCCTTCGCCAGCGGTCATAGCGGCCTGCTCTACGCGGGCCTCGCCGGCGCCTTCCTGACCTCGATCTACACCTTCCGGCTGATCTTCATCGCCTTCCACGGCGAGGCGAAGACCGAGGCGCACGCAGGTCACGGCATCGCCCACAACCTGCCGCTGGCCACGCTGATCGTGCTGTCGACCTTCGTCGGCGCGCTGATCACCCCGCCGCTGGCCGGCGTGCTGCCGGAAAGCGTCGGCCATGCCGGCGGTGAGGCACAGCACAGCCTGGAGCTGCTGTCCGGCGCCATCGCGGTGCTCGGCATCGTCATCGCCGCGCTGCTGTTCCTCGGCAAGCGCAGCCTGGTGACCAGCGTCGCGCAGAGCGCCCCGGGCCGCTTCCTCGGCGCCTGGTGGTACGCCGCCTGGGGCTTCGACTGGCTGTACGACAAGCTGTTCGTCAAGCCCTACCTGCTGCTCTGCCGCCTGCTCGGCCACGACCCGGTCGACGTCAGCATCGGCGTGCTGCCGCTGCTCGCCCGCGGCGGCCACCTCGCCCTGCGCCAGAGCCAGACCGGCAACCTGCGCTGGTACGCCACCTCCATCGTCGGCGGGGCCGTGTTCGTGCTCGCTGCCCTTCTGCTTCTGAATTAAGGAAAACGGCCCGTCATGATTCTGCCCTGGCTAATCCTGATTCCCTTCATCGGCGGTCTGCTGTGCTGGCAGGCCGAGCGTTTCGGCGCCGTCCTGCCGCGCTGGATCGCGCTCATCAGCATGACCCTGCTGTTCGCCCTCGGCCTCGACCTGTGGGCCAGCGCCAACTTCAGCCTGGCCCCGGCGCCGGGCGGCGCACCGGCCTGGGCCCTGGAGTTCCAGACCCCGTGGATCGAGCGCTTCGGCATCTCCATCCACCTGGCGCTGGACGGCCTGTCGGTACTGATGGTGACCCTCACCGGTCTGCTCGGCGTGCTCTCGGTGATCTGCTCGTGGAAGGAAATCAGCAAGCGCGTCGGCTTCTTCCACCTCAATCTGCTGTGGATCCTCGGCGGGGTGGTCGGCGTGTTCCTCGCCATCGACCTGTTCCTGTTCTTCTTCTTCTGGGAAATGATGCTGGTGCCGATGTACTTCCTCATCGCGCTCTGGGGTCATAGCGGCAGCAGCGGCAAGAGCCGCATCACCGCCGCCACCAAGTTCTTCATCTACACCCAGGCCAGCGGCCTGATCATGCTGGTGGCGATCCTCGCCCTGGTGCTGATCCACTACGGCCAGAGCGGCGTGCTGACCTTCGCCTACGCCGACCTGCTGCAGACCGACCTGCCTGCCGGCACCGAGTACCTGCTGATGCTCGGCTTCTTCGCCGCCTTCGCGGTGAAGTTCCCGGTGGTACCGGTGCACTCCTGGCTGCCCGATGCCCACGCCCAGGCGCCGACCGCCGGCTCCGTGGACCTGGCCGGCATCCTGCTGAAGACCGCCGCCTACGGCCTGCTGCGCTTCGCCCTGCCGCTGTTCCCCAACGCCTCGGCGGAGTTCGCGCCGATCGCCATGGGCCTGGGCGTGTTTGCCATCGTCTACGGCGCCCTGCTGGCCTTCGCGCAGACCGACATCAAGCGCCTGGTCGCCTACTCCAGCGTGTCGCACATGGGCTTCGTGCTGATCGCCATCTACTCCGGCAGCCAGATGGCCCTGCAGGGCGCGGTGGTGCAGATGATCGCCCACGGCCTGTCGGCCGCTGCGCTGTTCATCCTCTGCGGCCAGATGTACGAGCGCATGCACACCCGCGACTTCCGCGCCCTCGGCGGCCTGTGGGCACGCATGCCCTGGCTGCCGGCGATCAGCCTGTTCTTCGCCGCCGCGGCGCTGGGCCTGCCCGGCACCGGCAACTTCGTCGGCGAGATCCTGATCCTGCTCGGTACCTTCCAGATCAAGCCTTGGATCGCCGTGCTGGCCGCCACCGGCCTGGTGTTCGGTTCGGTCTACTCGCTGTGCATGATCCACCGCGCCTACTTCGGCCCGGCCAAGGCGGAAACCGCCGTGCCCGGTCTGAATGCCCGCGAACTGGTCATGGTGCTGGGCCTGGCCGTGCTGCTGATCCTGCTCGGCGTCTACCCGCAGCCGGTGCTCGACACCTCGGCCGCCAGCATGCAGGGCGTGCAGCAGTGGCTGGGCGGCGCCCTCTCCCAACTTGAATCGGCACGGTAAGTCACGTCATGGAATTCACCACTCAACACCTGACCGCCCTGCTGCCGCTGCTGATCACCGGCGCCACCACCATCGTGGTGATGCTGGCGATCGCCTGGCGGCGCCATCACGGCCAGACCTTCCTGCTCTCGGTGGCCGGTCTCAACCTGGGCCTGCTGGCGATCATTCCGGCTCTCGGCGTCACCCCGCTGGAGGTGACCCCGCTGCTGCGCATCGATGACTTCGCCTGCTACTACCAGGCGCTGATCCTCGCCGCCACCCTGGCCTGCATCACCCTGACCCACGCCTACCTGGGCGGGGCCTCGGGCAAGGGCTACCCGGGCAACCGCGAGGAACTGTACCTGCTGATGCTGCTGGCCTGCGCCGGCGGCCAGGTGCTGGTCAGCGCGCAGCACCTGGCCGGGCTGTTCATCGGCCTGGAGCTGCTGTCGGTACCGACCTACGGCCTGATCGCCTACGCCTTCTTCAACCGTCGTTCGCTGGAGGCCGGCATCAAGTACATGGTGCTGTCCGCCGCCGGCTCGTCCTTCCTGCTGTTCGGCATGGCCCTGCTGTACGCGGACGCCGGCAGCCTGAGCTTCGCCGGCATCGGTACCAGCCTGGCCGTCGGCGGCGAAGCCCCCAGTCAGCTGGCGCAGCTCGGTGTCGGCATGATGCTGATCGGCCTGGCCTTCAAGCTGTCGCTGGCGCCCTTCCACCTGTGGACCCCGGACGTCTACGAGGGCGCCCCGGCGCCGGTGTCGGCGTTCCTCGCCACCGCCAGCAAGGTTGCCGTGTTCGCCGTGCTGCTGCGCCTCTACCAGCTCTCCCCGGCCTTCGCCGAAGGCTGGCTGGGCCAGCTGCTCGGCCTGCTGGCGATCCTCTCGATCCTGGTCGGCAACCTGCTGGCGCTGCTGCAGAACAACCTCAAGCGCCTGCTCGGCTACTCGTCGATCGCCCACTTCGGCTATCTGCTGGTCGCCCTGATCGCCAGCAAGGGCCTGGCCACCGAGGCCATCGGCGTCTACCTGTTCAGCTACGTGCTGACCAGCCTGGGCGCCTTTGGCGTGATCACCCTGATGTCGACCCCCTACCAGGGCCGCGACACCGACGCGCTGTTCGAGTACCGCGGCCTGTTCTGGCGCCGTCCGTACCTGGCCGCGGTGCTGGCGGTGATGATGCTGTCGCTGGCGGGCATCCCGCTGACCGGCGGTTTCATCGGCAAGTTCTTCGTCATCGCCGCGGGCGTCGAGGCGCAGCTGTGGTGGCTGCTCGGCGCACTGATCCTCGGCAGCGCGATCGCCGTCTACTACTACCTGCGCGTGATGGTCAGCCTGTTCCTGGTCGAGCCCAGCCTGCAGCGCCGCGATGCGCCGCAGCACTGGGCCCAGCAGACCGGCGGCCTCATGCTGCTGGCGGTGGCCGGCCTGACCCTGCTGCTCGGCGTCTACCCGCAGCCGCTGCTGGCGCTGGTGCAGCAAGCCGGCTTCTGAGGCAGACAGCGGGGCATGAAAAAAGCCGGTCGGGGCAACCCGACCGGCTTTTTTGTTGCTGCTGCCTACGTAGGGTGGGTCAGCCGCGCAGCGGCGTAACCCACCATCGATGCCGCCGGCATCGCCATGGCCGGTCTGGCGGCCGGCTCGGTGGGTTACGGCCTGCGGCCTAACCCACCCTACGCAATCACGGAATCAGTTTGCCGTCTTCGGCCACGGCAGGATCGGAATGGCGGTCACCGAGTTCTGCGGACTGCCCTCGATGACGCGGTCGCTGTAGACCATGTACACCAGCGTATTGCGCTTCTTGTCGAGGAAGCGCACCACCTGCATGGTCTTGAATACCAGCGAGGTGCGCTCCTTGAACACCTCCTCGCCGTCCTCGAGCGTATCGAGGAAGCGGATCGGACCGACCTGACGACAGGCGATCGACGCCTCGGCACGGTCCTCGGCCAGACCCAGGCCGCCCTTGATGCCGCCGGTCTTGGCCCGCGACAGGTAGCAGGTCACCCCCTCCACCTTGGGATCGTCGAAGGCCTCGATGACGATCTTGTGGTTGGGGCCGAGCAGCTTGAACACCGTCGACACCTCGCCGACGGTCTCGGCCTGCGCACCAGCGGCCAGCAGCGCCAAGGCGGCGGCCATCGGCCGGAGCAGTTTCCTTGCGGTCATGGTCGTCCTCATACCAGCACCAGATTGTCGCGATGGACCAGCTCGGGCTCCTCGAGGTAGCCGAGCACCTGCTCGATGGCTTCGGTGCCCAGGCCGATGATGCGCTGGGCGTCGGCTGCATTGTAGTTGACCAACCCCCGAGCCACTTCACGGCCGTCGGGGCCCAGGCAGGCGACCATCTCGCCGCGCCGGAAGCTGCCCTCCACCGCGGTGACGCCCACCGGCAGCAGGCTCTTGCGCTGCTCGACCAGGGCGCGTACCGCGCCGGCATCCAGGCTCAGGGTGCCGCGCATCTGCAGATGCCCGGCCAGCCACTGCTTGCGCGCCGCGTGGCGGCCGCGCTCGGGCGTCAGCAGGGTGCCGAGGCGCTCGCCGCTCTTGAGGCGATCGAGCACGCGCTCGATGCGCCCGCCGACGATGATGGTGTTGGCCCCGGAGCGCGCCGCCAGCCGGGCGGCGCGCAGCTTGGTCTGCATGCCGCCGCGCCCGAGGGCGCCGCCGGTGCCGCCGGCCACCGCGTCGAGGCCGGGATCGTCGGCGCGCGCCTCGAAGATCAGCTGGGCGTCGGGGTTGTGCCGCGGATCGGCATCGAACATGCCGTCGCGGTCGGTGAGGATCACCAGCAGGTCGGCCTCGACCAGGTTGGCCACCAGCGCGGCCAGGGTGTCGTTGTCGCCGAAGCGGATCTCGTCGGTGGCCACGGTGTCGTTCTCGTTGATCACCGGGATCACGCCGAGGTCGACCAGGGTGCGCAGGGTGCTGCGCGCGTTGAGATAGCGCTTGCGGTCGGAGAGGTCGTCGTGGGTCAGCAGCACCTGGGCGGTCTGCAGGCCGTGCTCGGCGAAGCTCGACTCCCAGGCCTGCACCAGGCCCATCTGGCCGACCGCGGCGGCGGCCTGCAGCTCGTGGATGGTGCTAGGTCGCTCGTTCCAGCCCAGCCGGCTCATGCCCGCCGCCACGGCGCCGGAAGACACCAGCACCAGTTCCACCCCGGCGCGCCGCAGCGCCACCATCTGCTCGACCCACACGGCCATGGCGCCGCGGTCGAGCCCCCGGCCGTCGGCGGTCAGCAGCGCACTGCCGATCTTCACCACCCAGCGACGGGCCTTGCTCACCTTCTCACGCATGTTCTGCAACCTTGCACTCGGGCTCGAGGGGCCGGACGGCCCCTCCTGTCACGGACTTCAGCGGACGTAGATGATCTCCGGACCGTCCTCGTCGTCCTCGTCGTCATCGAAGTCGTCTTCTTCGTATTCCTCGTCGGCGCTGCGCACCCCGGCACGGCGCAGGGCGCGGGCGTCGTCGAGTTCCTGCAGACGGGCGCGGGCCTCGTCCTCGATGCGCTGATCCAGCTCGGCGGCAGCCTCGGCGAACGCCGGTTCTTCGGCCAGGCGCTGGGTACGCTCGTCGATGTAATTCATGATGTCGCCGCACAGCCGCTCGGTGCCTTCGCGCTCCAGCGCGGAGATCACGTAGACCGGGCCCTTCCAGTTGAGGCGCTCGACCACAGCCTTGAGGCGCTCCTCGCGCTCCTCGTCGAGCAGCTGGTCGGCCTTGTTGAGCACCAGCCAGCGGTCACGCTCGGTGAGCGCCGGACTGAAGCGACCCAGCTCATTGATGATCGCCTCGGCGGCGGCAGCCGGGTCGGAACCGTCCAGCGGCGCCATATCCACGAGGTGCAGCAGCAGACGGGTACGCGCCAGGTGCTTGAGGAAGCGGATGCCGAGGCCGGCGCCGTCGGAGGCGCCCTCGATCAGGCCGGGAATGTCGGCGATCACGAAGCTCTTCAGGCGGCCTACGCTGACCACGCCGAGGTTGGGCACCAGGGTGGTGAAGGGATAGTCGGCGACCTTCGGCTTGGCGGCGGACACCGAACGGATCAGCGTGCTCTTGCCGGCATTGGGCATGCCGAGCAGGCCGACGTCGGCCAGCACCTTGAGCTCCAGCTTGAGGTCGCGGGCCTCGCCCGGCTTGCCCGGCGAGGTCTGCCGCGGCGCGCGGTTGGTGCTGGTCTTGTAGCGGGTGTTGCCCAGGCCGTGCCAGCCGCCATGGGCCACCAGCAGGCGCTGACCGTCGACGGTCAGGTCGCCGATGATCTCCTGGGTGCCGGCATCGATCACCGTGGTACCGACCGGCACCGGCAGGGTCAGATCCTCGCCCTTGGCGCCGGTGCAGTCCTTGCTGCGGCCGTTCCCGCCGCGCTGGGCCTGGAAGCGACGGGTGTAGCGGTAGTCCACCAGGGTGTTGAGGTTGCTGTCGGCCTGGAGGTAGACCGAACCGCCATCACCGCCGTCGCCGCCGTCCGGACCGCCCATGGGCATGAATTTTTCACGGCGGAAGCTCAGGGCTCCGTTACCGCCGTCGCCGGCCTGCACGTGAATGGATACTTCATCGACGAATTTCATTGGGCAATGCCTCCCGCGCCTGGCGGGTCATGTGAAGCTTGGGATATTACAAACAAAAAAGCCCTGTCGACAGACAGGGCTTTTTCGGCAAGCGCGTGATCAGTTGGCCACGATGCTCACGTATTTGCGACCGAAGGCACCCTTGGTCTCGAACTTGACCACGCCGTCGATCTTGGCGAACAGGGTGTGGTCCTTGCCCATGCCAACGCCGTAGCCGGCGTGGAACTTGGTGCCGCGCTGACGCACGAGGATGTTGCCGGCAATCGCAGCCTGGCTGCCGTACATCTTCACGCCAAGGCGTTTACTTTCGGAATCGCGGCCGTTACGGGTAGAACCGCCAGCTTTTTTGTGTGCCATGAGTCAATACTCCGGAAAAAGAGGGGATCAGGCCTGGATGCCGGTGATCTTGATTTCGGTGAACCACTGACGGTGGCCCTGACGCTTCATGTGGTGCTTGCGACGACGGAACTTGATGATGCGCACCTTGTCGTGACGGCCTTGGGCGATCACTTCGGCGGTCACCTTGGCGCCTTCGACGACCGGAGCACCGATCTTGACGTCGTCACCGTTGCCGACCAGCAGGACCTGGTCGAAAGCCACGCTTTCACCGGTCGCCACGTCGAGCTTTTCGATCTTGAGGAATTCGCCTTCAGCGACTTTGTACTGCTTGCCGCCGGTAACAATTACTGCGTACATGGGATGTCTCCGTTAGACCTGCTCACCTGGCGCTTTGGTGGAAGAGTTATTGGCCAGCATGGCTGCAGGGCGCCGGAAGGGTCGCCGCTGCATTGCGTAAGGCAGGGAATGCCAGGGAAGTTCGGGCCGGCGATTGTACGCAAGGCTTGGCCTGCAAGCAAGTGCGCCACTGGCTTGCCTTGACAGTGCCGGACCCGGCACCTAGCATGCCGCGCAACTCAAGAGGAGCGCAGTCCGCTGATGGAACCCCAGGCTTTTTATCGCGTGGTGGCCGACGATTTCACCGCCGTCGACGGCATCATTCGCCGCCAGCTCGCCTCCCGCGTCCCTCTGGTGGAGAAGATCGGCGACTATATCACCTCCGCCGGCGGCAAGCGCCTGCGCCCGCTGCTGGTCCTGCTGGCCGGCAACGCTCTGGGGGCGCGCGGCGAGCGCCTCAACCTGCTGGCCGCCACCATCGAGTTCCTGCACACCGCCACCCTGCTGCACGACGACGTGGTCGACAAGTCCGGCATGCGTCGCGGTCGCTCCACCGCCAATGCCCTGTGGGGCAACGCGCCCAGCGTGCTGGTCGGCGACTTCCTCTATGCGCGTTCCTTCGAGATGCTGGTCGAACTCGGCGAGCTGCCGGTGATGCAGGTGCTGGCCAACGCCACCCGGGTGATCGCCGAGGGCGAGGTGCTGCAGCTGTCGAAGATCCGCGACGCCAGCACCACCGAGGAAATCTACATGGAGGTCATCCGCGGCAAGACCGCAATGCTGTTCGAGGCCTCCACCCACAGCGCCGCCCTGCTGGCCGGCGCCAGCGCCGAGCAGGCCGTCGCCCTGCGGACCTTCGGCGACGCTCTGGGCATCGCCTTCCAGCTGGTCGACGACCTGCTCGACTATCGCGGCGACGCCGCCACCCTGGGCAAGAACGTCGGCGACGACCTCGCCGAGGGCAAGCCGACCCTGCCGCTGATCTACACCATGCGCGAAGGCACGCCCGAACAGGCCGCGCTGGTACGCCGGGCCATCCAGCAGGGTGGCATCGAAGACCTGGAAAGCATCCGCGCCGCCGTGGAAGCCGCCGGCGCCCTCGACTATACCGCGCGCCTGGCCCGCGATTTCGCCGCCCGCGCCATCGCCAGCCTCGACGTGCTGCCGGCCGGCGAGTACCGCGATGCGCTGGTGGAGCTGAGCGAGTTCGCCGTCGCACGCACCCACTGAGTTTCCCGCACACGACAAAACGCCCGTCCGGCCTGGCCGCGACGGGCGTTTTTCGTTGCCCGCGCCGACGGCGCGGGAAACCGACTGCCTTACAGGATGTCCAGCAGCTCGACGTCGAACACCAGCACGCTGTGCGGCGGGATGCTGCCGACGGCCTGGGCACCATAGGCCAGCTCGCTCGGCACGTGCAGACGCCACTTGCTGCCGGCGTTCATCAGCTGCAGGGCCTCGACCCAGCCCGGGATCACCCCGCCGACCGGGAATTCCGCAGGCTGGCCGCGCTCGTAGGAGCTGTCGAACACGGTGCCGTCGATCAGGGTGCCGTGGTAGTGGGTGCGCACTTGGTCGTCGGCGCCGGGCTTGGCGCCTTCGCCTGCAACCAGCACTTCGTATTGCAGGCCGGAGGCCAGCACGGTGACGCCCGCGCGCTTGGCGTTCTCGGCCAGGTAGTCGCGACCGGCGGCAGCGGCCGCCTCGGCCTTGGCCGCCTGCTCGGCCTGCATGCGCTCGCGGATCACCTGGAAGCTGGCGGTCAGCGCGTCGTTCGGCACCTGGCTGTCCGCGCCGTTGAAGGCGTCGGCCAGGCCGGCGAGGATGGCGTCGAGGGTCACACCGGGCGGCGGGTTGTCGCGCAGCTGGCCGCCGAGTTGGCGACCGATGCCGTAGCTGACACGGGCTTCGTCGGTGGAAAGGTCGAGTTGGGCCATGGGAACTCCAGGCAAGGGGGTGAAAAAGGTCGGCCAGACTAGCACAGTCTGCCCCCGGCACCGACGCCCTGCTTCGGCGCCCGCCGCCACGGCCTTGCCGCGCGCCGCCGGCGCCACAAGGCAGCAACTCGCCCGGCAGCGCACCGCCAATGGCCACAGGCCTTGCGCTCCTGTCGCCAAACCGACAAGGCGCGGCGCAAACCACCCGCTCCTCTCTGCCCCTGTGCCCTCAGCCCACGCACAACTGCAGCGCCCTGCGAAGGCCGGAATGCCGGCCGGTGGCGCCCGGCTCCCGCGCCGCAATCGCCCCGCGACCCCGGCGGCGAGGCCTGCCGGAAAAGCGAGGCACGGAATCTGCATGTTCGCCCAAGGTGCACATGCCGGTCAGGACTCGGCCAAGCGGCGGCGGCCGCCCCGGAGAAGGTCATGAAGATTTCGATCAGAGTATTCGACAAAGACGAGCAGACGTTCCTGGCGACCCTGATCGGCCAGGCCGCCAAACGCCTCAATCTGGATCTGACCTACACCGACGCCGCCAACGCCGAAGTGGTGTTCGTCAAGGAGGACGAGCCCGGCGCCGGTCTGTTCGCCCAGGCCTGCGCACACCGCCAGGGGCCGATCGCCGTGGTCTATGGCGGCCAGGGCTATTCCTGGTGCCTGGAACGGCCGGCCTCGACCAGAAGCCTCATCGGCCTGCTGCCCCTGCTCTGCGCCAAGCTTCCCGCCGCCGAACTCCTCGACGGGCTCGACGCCGGGGGTCTGGAAGACAGCGCCGAGCTGCCGCGCGGCCTTCTGCCGGTCAAGCATGGCCAGGACTTCCTGCAGCAGGTCGGCGAATTCACCGCCACCGCCGCCGCATGGCGTGCCCGCTTCGGCGGCGATCTGCAGGTGTTCGCCGACCGTGCCCGAGGCTTGGCCTACCTGCCCGAAAGCTATTCCTGGCGCATCCGCGACCTGCTCAGGCTGGCGCTGGCGAGCGAGCGGCCGCAACTGCACCCGCTCGCCGCTGCCGGACTCGGCGACGTTGTCGTCGACATGCACTCCATGCCGCTCGAGGGATTTCTTTGGCTCGCCGCCCAAGAGGCCGAGCCAGAGCCTCCGGGCAATATTTCCCGGGCAATTCTACAGCGCAAGTTCAAACTGAAACGCTGGCCAAGTTTTAGCCGCTTCGAACACAACTCCATGCATATAGTCCTCAGCGGCCAACTAATGAAACAGCCGTCGACCCTCCAGGAACTCTGTAGCCAAAGTGACTGGGCGCCACGCGAAGTTCTCAAGTTCTATAACTCCGCTTGCATGTGCGATCTGCTTCAGTTAGAAGAAGCGACGACGGTTGCAGCACTCGGGACCGGCCCGATCATGCCAGGCATCCCCGCCCGCGCAGAAAAGGCAGGAGTCTTCTCACGGATATTGAGGCGTTTTGCCGGGTGATTCATGGCTGAAATCAAGATCGTGATAACCGGCGCGGTTGGCGCCGGCAAGACCACCGCCATTGGTTCGATCTCCGAAATTCCAGTCGTTTCCACCGATGTGGCCGCCAGCGATGCCGTCAGCGCCTTCAAGGCCTCGACCACGGTCGCCATGGACTATGGCGAGCTGACCCTCGACGACGGCAGCAAGCTGCGGATCTACGGGACGCCCGGCCAGGAGCGCTTCTCGTTCATGTGGGACATCCTCGCCACGGGCGCGCTCGGCTTCGTCATCCTGGTCAACCACAGCAGTCCGACCGCACTGGCGGACCTCGACTTCTATATCAAGCGTTTTCGCAAGAGTATCGACGAGTCGACCATGGCAGTCGGTGTTACCCATATCGGCGACAACCTGTCGAGCATGGCCAAGTACTACGACTACATGAACTCCCAGCATCTGCCATATCCCATCTTTCCCGTCGACGCGCGCAAGGCGGCCGATGTACGACTGATGGTTGAAGCGATGGCATCCATGATTATCTACGAGTGATTCAGCCGATGAATAGCACGCCAGAAATCGTCGATGTTTCCAGGCAGACGATGACCGGAATAATCCGCACGTACGTCAACGAGTTCGTCAAGGACAATGATTTCGTCGTCGCCAGCGTAGTCGTTTCCAGCGATGGCCACCTCGTTGCCGGTGCCCAGAAAAAGGAATATTCGCTGGATCGCCTGTCGGCCCTTGGCAGTACTTTCATGGCGCTCGGCGATTCGCTGGCCGGCGAAGTCGCCATGGGCGGTTGCAAGGATGTCATCGCCGAACTGGACGGCGGCATCGTCGCCTTCATGCATGTGACCCGGAACGTGGCGATCGCCTCCGTCTCCGACTCCAGCCGATCCCTTGGCCTGTTGCTCAGCTCCACGCGCGGCTGCATCGACAGCATCCTCAGGGAATTGAAGTCCCTCCCGAAAACCAAAGAAGAGGCAACCAACTGATGGCTAACCTGGACGATATCTGCAAGAAGGTTCTCACCGAAGTCGACGGCGCCACCGGCTGTGCGGTCGTCGACCTGAGCAACGGCCTGATGCTGGCCAGCGCGCACAATGTCCCGTATTTCTCGCAAACCTACATCGATGCCGTGGCCGCCGCGGCGGTCGAGATGTTCCGCGGCAAGAACATCACCGCGGTGGAGAAGTTGCTGTCGGCCCAGCGTGGAGTTCCGGTCGAGAAGACCATGCAGGAAATCCAGATGACCACCGGCGGCACCTACCACTTCATGTCCGTGGTCCCGGGCAAGGCCGACAGCCTGATGGTCCTGATCACCACCCGCAAGGCCAACCTGGGCATGGGCTGGGCCGCCCTGCGTCGCGGCCTGACCGAAGTGGCCCCGCTCTGCCCGTAACCGCTGCCGCGCCGCCGGAGTCGACCGCGCGGCGCCCCCTTCGCCTCGACGGCGCCGGCTGTGCGCATAGGCGCCGCATCCTGCCGAACCAGGCCCATGCATATCCCCTATCTGGACTCGATTTCGGGCAGCGTCTCGATTCACGCCAGCGACATCCTGGCGCTGCTCGATCAGCCCTGCGACCTCGGCGGCAACTCGACGTTCAAGGGCAAGGTGTCCACCCGCCTATACGCCGATGCCCGCCACGTCCTGAAACTGAAGACGCCCTTCGCCCTGTCCGCCGCCAAGGCCACCGCCTGGTGCCAGGCCCGGCTGAAGCAGGAAAGGCGCTACGCCATCTACCTGCCCAACCGCCACTGGCTGGTGCTGGAGAATGACGACGGCTGCGCGCTGGCCAATGTCAGCGAGCGCCACCCCACGCTGGATAGCGTGCTGCTCGCCCATCTCGAACGCGGCGATACCGACGCCTTCTGCGTCCTGCTGGAAAAGTTCTTCGCGCGCTACTTCGCCTTCTGGAAGGACCACCAGCTGCGCCAGGACGACGGGCCGACCAACTACGTCGTCTTCGGCGAGGAGCTCTACTACGTCGACGACGACATCTACTCGCCCGACCAGCTGGTGTCCCTCGCCCACGGCCTGACCGGCCTGATCCGCCGCCACCCCGCCCTCGACGAGCGCCTGGCAGAGCGCCTCGGGGGTGCCCTGCGTCGGCTGCTGGGTGAGGTGGACACGGTCTATCCGGCGATGCTGGCCGGCCACTTCGACGCCACCTTCGTGCCCGAGGCCCGCCGTCCGGTGCTGCAGTGCCTGAGCGAGGCCGTCCGCGGGCTGGGCGCCGACCCCAGCCCCGCGTCGGTGCCACAAGGCCCCTATGCGCCGCCCGCCGCCGAGGCGCTGCGCGGCCGGCGCATCGCCCTGCTGGCGGACATCCACGCCAACTACCCGGCCCTCCAGGCGGTGCTGCGCGAGCTCGACGGCGAAGGGATCGAGCAGGCCATCGTGCTCGGCGACCTTGTCGGCTACGGCCCGACCCCGGCGGAGTGTCTGCGGGAGCTGCGGCAGCGCGCCTGGCTGTTCCTGCGCGGCAACCACGACCATGCGGCCTTTCTCGGCGTGGCCGGCGAGCGCTTCAACCGCGCAGCGCAGGCCTCGCTCGCCTGGACCGTCGAACGGCTGACCGCTGCCGACCGCCAGTGGCTCGGCGAGCTGCCCTACTGCTGGCGCCACGAGGAGCTCTACGCGGTACACGGAGCCCCCGCCGACGCCTCCTTCATGCATGCCTACGTGTACGCGGCCACCGCCGAACACAACCTCGACAAGCTGCGCGAGCGTGACATCGCCCTGTGCTTCCACGGCCACAGCCATATCCAGGGCAGCTACTTCCGCGATCGGCTGGGCGTCGACCACTTCGTCAAGGGCGGGCGGGTCGAGCTGAAGAAGGGCCACACCTATCTGGTCTGCCCGGGCTCCGTCGGCCTGCCGCGCGACGGCTCGCGCGCCGCGCAGTACGCAGTCTATGACGAGGGTGCGCAGAGCATCGAATTTCGGGAAGTCGCCTATCGGCGGGAGGACTTTCTGCTCGCCGCGAGAACCGCCGGCATGCCGGAAGCGGTCCTGCAGATGCTGGAAAGGCCCTGAGCAGGGCCTTTCCGGAGTGCACCGACGGCGCGCCGAGCGCGCACGGACAGCGCGGATCAGTGGTCGTGCTTGGTCAGCTTGTCCACGTAGGCCATGGCGAAGGCCGAGATCACGAAGGTCATGTGGATGACCACGTACCAGAGCAGCTTGTCGTTGGCGATCTTCTGCGCGTCCATGAACATGCGCAGCAGGTGGATCGAGGAGATCGCCACGATGGAGGCGGCGACCTTGAGCTTGAGCGAGCCGGAATCCATCTTGCCCAGCCAGTCGAGCTTCTCCTTGCCCTCGGCGATGTCGAGCTGGGAGACGAAGTTCTCGTAACCGGAAATCATCACCATCACCAGCAGACCGCCGACCAGCGCCATGTCGATCATCGACAGCAGCATCAGGATCAGCTCGGCCTCCGCCAGCTCGAAGACGTGCGGCAATACGTGGAAGATTTCCTGGAAGAACTTCAGGGCCAGCGCCAGCAGCGCCAGCGACAGGCCCAGGTAGATCGGCGCCAGCAGCCAACGCGCGGCGTACATGGTGGTTTCGATGAGTCGTTCCATGAGACAGGCACAACAATGACCAAAGGAGCGCGGAGTATACCGGCAGCCTCCGGCCTCTGCAGCCGGCCAGCCGCCGCGCTGTGGATAACTATGTGGACGAATTCTGGATGAAATGCGCGGAAGGCTCGCTGGCGCCGCTGCGCCGACCACCGGCGAGCTTGCGACCGGCTCAGGGAACCCAGCGGAAATCCCCGCTGGGGTGACCGCGGCCGGCGTTCTGCCGACGCAGCTCGGCCTGCATGTGCAGGCACCAGATCGAGGGCTCGCCGACGGTGCGGTAGCCCTGGGCGTGCAGGTTGTCGATGATCTCGTGGAGCACGCTTTCCGCCTCGGCGAGGCCGTGGAACGGGCCCTGCGCCTTGACCGCCGATGGTTGGGCCGCATCCAGTCCGGCGGCGCACAAGAGGGTCCACAACCCCTGCCCGCCGGCCAGCGGATGGATCGCGCATTCGATGCGGGTGACGACTCCCGGACTGCGCCGGGTCAGACAGAAGTGACGCGACATGGCGGCGCTCCTTATCAGGGACCTGTATTGATCCTAGTCAAGTGGGGCGGCCATGGGAAGGGGGAAGTTATCCCCGCCAGCTGTGGATAACCTTGTGCATGACACGGGGGCAGATCGAGCTGAGGACACAACGGCGGCCCGGGCGGGCGACTGAGCAAAAAATCGCCAGCCGCCCCGCCGGCCGAGAAGAGCGCCGGGCACGCCCTGGCGCCCCGCCCGGCGACGCTCAGCGCCGGCGCCGCACTTGGCGGGTGGTGCGCTTCCCGGCCGCGGCCGCCGGAGCGGCAGTGGTCGGCGGATGTTCGGCCTTGCCGGCCTCCTCGCCCGCCTCGAGCTCCTCCTCGATCTCGGCGATCTCGCGCAGGCGCTCGACCACCCGCGCGTTGACGCTGCCGGCGGGGAACTGGCCGTGCTCGTCGGGCACGCCCGCCGCCTCGCCGACCAGCAGGCTGAGCGCCTCGTCCACGGTGCGCACCGCGTAGACGTTGAACAGCCCGCCGACTACCGCCTGGATCACCCGCTCGTCGAGCATCAGGTTGCAGACGTTGGCATGCGGAATGATCACCCCCTGCTCGCCGGTCAGGCCGCGCGCCTCGCAGAGACGGAAGAAACCCTCGATCTTCTCGTTGACCCCGCCGACCGCCTGCACCTCGCCGAACTGGTTGATCGAGCCGGTGATGGCGAAGCACTGCTTGAGCGGCGTGCGCGACAGCGCCGAGATCAGCGTGCAGACCTCGCCGAGCGAGGCGCTGTCGCCGTCGACGTAGCCGTAGGACTGCTCGAGGGCGATGCTCGCCGAGATCTCCAGGGGGAATTCCTGGGCGTAGCGGCTGCCCAGGTAGCCGGTGAGGATCATCACCCCCTTGGAGTGGATCGGCTGGCCGAGGCTGACCTCGCGCTCGATGTCGACGATGCCCGAACCGCCCGGGTAGACCGTGGCGGAGATGCGCGCCGGTACGCCGAACGCCGAGTCGCCGACCTCCAGCACGGTCAGGCCGTTGCACTTGCCCATCGCCGCGCCGGCGGTGTCGATCAGGATAACCCCGGCCAGCATGTCGTCGAGGATGCGCGCCGACACCCGGCCGGTGCGCGTGGCCTTGGCGCGCAGCGCGCGCTCTATGTGACCGACGTCGGTCACCGGCTCGCCGGCCAGCTGGCGGATGAAGTCGGCCTCGCTGACCAGCTGGAAGAGGTCGCCGATGCGCGCCGACAGCCGCCCCTGGTGCTCGGCCAGGCGCGCGCTGTAGGTGGCCAGGCGCGCCACCGCGTCGCTGCTCAAGGGCGCCAGGCCCTCCTCGGAGGTGCGCGTCTTCAGCAGCTGGGCGAACTGTTCGAGACTGTCTTCGCCCAGCGGGATGTCCTCGTCGAAGTCGGCCAGCACGCGGAACAGCTCCTGGAAGTCCGGATCGAGCTCCTGCAGCGCGTAGTAGACCTGGCGCGAGCCGACGATCACCACCTTGACCTGCAGCGGGATCAGCTGCGGCGCCAGGGTGACGGTGGCGAGGCGGCCGAGTTCGGCCAGCGGCGATTCCATCTTCAGCTGCCGCGAGTGCAGGGCGCGCTTGAGGGCGTCCCAGACGAACGGCTCGGAGAGCAGCTTCTCCGCCTCGAGGATCAGGTAGCCGCCGTTGGCGCGGTGCAGCGCGCCGGGACGCAGCTGGCGGTAGCTGGTGTACAGGGCGCCCTGGTCGGCGCTGTACTCGATGCGGCCGAACAGGTTGTCGTAGGTCGGGTGCGTCTCGAACACCACCGGCGCGCCGCCATCGAGCGGATGGCCGACCACCAGGCTGGGGCTGTAGAACTCCACCAGCGCCAGGCGCTTCTGCGCATCCGGGCGATTGTCCTCGACCAGCTGGTCGACCGCCGTCTTCAGCAGGTTGATCTGCACCGCCTGCAGCCAGGCGCACACGTCGGCGTTGTCCGCGTAGCGCTGCGACAGCGGGGTGAGCAGCGGCTCCAGGGCCACGGTGATGGTTTCCTCGTTGAGCTGGCGCAGCTGGTTGCTCGACTCGCGCTTCCACTGCGGCAGGCCGGCGAGTTCCTCGTTAAGGCACTCCTCGAGGGTGGCGATGTCGGCGTGGAAGCGCTCGCGCTCGGCCTCCGGCAACTGGGCGAAGTCGGCCTCGTCGAGCGCCTTGCCCTCCTTCATCGGCGTGAAGGCGATATTGGTGCTGTCGCGATACAGGGCGACGTCCTTCTCCAGGGCCAGCTTCTCGATCACGTCGAGGGCGCGGTCGTAGCGCTGGTTGAAGGTGCGGTCGATGGCGCTCTTCTTCTGCTGGTAGGCGGGCGTCTCGAAGGCCGCGGGGAAGGTGGCCAGCAGGTTGTCGATCAGTTGCTCGACGTCGGCCACCAGCGCCTGGGCATGTCCCGAGGGCAGACGCAGCGCGCGCGGCTCGCGCGGATCGTCGAAGTTGTTCACGTACAGCCAGTCGCACGGGGTCGCCTGGCGCTTGGCCTCGGCCTTGAGGTAGCGACGCACGAAGGAGAAGCGCCCGGTGCCCGACTCGCCCATGACGAACACGTTGTAGCCGGGGCGCGGCATGGCCACGCCGAATTGCAGGGCGGCGACCGCACGCTCCTGGCCGAGCACGCCGCGGAACGGCTCGAGCTCGTCGGTGCTGTTGAAGGTCAGCTGTTCGGCGTCGAACTGGCTGCTGAGCCGCTCGGGCGGCAGGCGCAGGGATTGCTGGAAATCGGCCATCAAGGAGATCCACAAGAGTGACGGACGGGCACGGCAGGCGGGCGCCGCGCAGCGGCGATCCGATCGACCGCTCGTCGCGGCCGCCACCGGACCGGTTTGTCGCCGATTGTTGACCCGTCCACCCCGATTGACAAGGACAGCGCGCGGCGACGGCCGGCCGCCGACCCGCCAACGCGCGGTTCGTCCCAGCGGTCGTTGGCGGACGCCGGCAAACGCTGCACACTCAGGGTATTCCCGCCCGTTGCAGGAGAACCGCCATGAGTCGAGCCTTCGTCCATGAGGAACTGTCCGCCGAGCAGCCCGAGCAGCCCGTCGAGCGCAGCGTCAGCGACCAGCCCAACTACGTCACGGCCCATGGTCTCGCGCAGCTGGAGGAACGCCTGGCGGCGGCCCAGCAGGCGCTCACCGCCGAGCAGGCGCGCGGCGACGACGCCGATCGCCAGCATCTGGCCGAACTGGAGCGCGATCTGCGCTACCTGCGCCAGCGGCTGCAGAGCGCGCAGGTGGTGCCGCCGGCGATCTCGCGCGACCAGGTGCAGATCGGCAGCCGGGTGGCCTTCGCCGACGCCAAGGGCCACGAGCACGAGGTGCAGCTGGTCGGCGAGGACGAGGCCGATGCCGCCACCGGCAAGATCAACTGGGAATCGCCGCTGGGCCGCGCCCTGCTTGGCGCCGCGCCCGGCGACGAGGTGGTGTGGCGCCGCCCGGCCGGCGACTGGGTGATCGAGATTCTCGAAATCCTGCCGCCGCGCCCGTGAGGGTGGCGCGGCGCGCCCCTCTGCAACGTCCGGTCGGCGCGCACCGCGGATCGGGTGGCGCGGCGCTCGAGGACGGCATGCCGGTCGATGCGGGTGGGCATCGCGGCCGCCGCCCTGTGATGCCGGTCAACCCGGCCATGGCCGACGAAGGGCAGAATTCGCGGGTTCGGTTGCCGTTTTCCGGCAACACAAGTCAGGTAGACTCGCGGATTCACCGCCCTATCGGATCGGGCGAGACCCCAACACCGGCGCGAGACGTCGCGCCATTCAGCCAGGGAAAGGGCAACATGAGCGGTCAAGATGCAGTCCATGGCGCCAGCCTCGAACAACACTTCACCAGACGCCTGATCCAGCAGGCCCGCCAGGTCCTCGACCTGTGGCAGCGCCTGCAGCACGGCGAATGGAGCGCGCCCTACATGGCCGAGCTGGTGGAAACCGCCCAGCGCCTGGGCGCCAGCGCCGAACGCCTGTACCAGGCGGACCACATACAGCTGGCCGGCAGCATCTCCAGCTGCCTGCAGGCGGTGGCCGCCAACCGCGGACGCCTCACCAGCGAACTGATCGCCCAGCTCGACGGCCTGATGCAGCGCCTGGCGCGCACCGGCCTGCGCCGCGGCGACGGCCAGGATGCCGGCATCCTCGCGCAGCTGCGCAAACCCGTGTTCCTCGCCCTCTGCGATGGCGAACGCAGTGCGCGTCTGGTCCGCCAGCTGGAGTTCTTCGGCTTCACCGCGGTGGTGGTGGCCGACGCCGCCGCTCTGCGCCTGGCCATGGCGCGCCGCGCTCCGGCGGCGCTGGTCATGGAGGTCGACTTCGGCGGCGCCGGCGGCGGTCTGCGCCTGGCCGAGGAAGTCCAGGAGGGGCTGGAGCAGGCGCTGCCGGTGCTGTTCTTCAGCGAGCGCGAAGCCGACACGCGCACCCGCCTGGCTGCCGTGCGCGCCGGCGGCCAGGACTTCTTCAGCGGCAGCCTGGACGCCGCGATGCTGCTCGACCGACTCGAGGACCTCACCCGGGGCAGTCAACAGGAGCCGTACCGCGTGCTGATCGTCGACGACTCGCGGGCCCAGGCGACCTTCACCGAGCGCATGCTCAACAACGCCGGCATCATCACCCGCAGCATCACCGACCCGATCCGCGCCATGGCCGCCCTCGGCGAGTTCCAGCCCGACCTGATCATCCTCGACATGTACATGCCCGAATGCCTGGGCACCGAGCTGGCCAAGGTGATCCGCCACCACGAGCGCTACGTCAGCGTGCCGATCATCTACCTGTCCGCCGAGGACGACCTCGACAAGCAGCTCAACGCCATGGGCAAGGGCGGCGACGACTTCCTGACCAAGCCGATCAAGCCGCGCCACCTGATCGCCACCGTGCGCAACCGCGCCGCCCGCGCGCGCAACCTCAAGGCGCGCATGGTGCGCGACAGCCTGACCGGCCTGTACAACCATACCCACATCCTGCAGCTGCTCGAGGACTCCTGCCTGCGCGCCCGGCGCGACCAGCAGCCGCTGTCCTTCGCCATGCTCGATATCGATCACTTCAAGCAGGTCAACGATCGCTACGGCCACCCGATGGGCGACCGGGTGATCAAGAGCCTGGCGCTGTTCCTCAAGCAGCGCCTGCGCAAGAGCGACTACATCGGCCGCTACGGCGGCGAGGAGTTCGCCGTGGTGCTGCCGGATACCGACGCCGCCACCGCCGTACGGGTGCTCGACGAGATCCGCCGGCGCTTCGCCGAACTCAACTTTCCGGCGCAGCCGCAGGACCTGAACTGCACCTTCAGCTGCGGCATCGCCCAGCTGTACGGCGAGCAGGAGGCCAAGGCGCTGGCCAGCGAGGCCGACCAGGCGCTGTACCGCGCCAAGCGCAGCGGGCGCAACCGGGTGCTGGCGGAGGACGAGGAGAACTGCCGGCTGGCCCAGGCCTGAGCGCGCCAGGGGGCCGCACGAGGCTTGCGCCCCTGCCGCGCGCGCCTGCGTTGTGCGATGATCGCGCCGCCCAATAGCCACATGTAAAGCATGGATATGAGCCGCGACACCGCCGCCACCTGCCGCCACTTCGTCACCTACAGCGGCATCCGCCTGCCGCTGAAGCTGGTCAACGAACTCGACGCAGCCGGCCTGCACAACCGCAACACCTTCTTTCGCGGCCACTACGACGCCGACGAGCGCCTGATCCGCGTGGAGAAGCTGGTCTACGGCGAGCGCGAGCTGCAGCACGTCTACGCCTACCACGCCAACGGTGCGCTGCGCCGCGCCGAGATCACCGATGCCGACGACGAAGTGACGGTGCTCGAGTTCGACGAGCAGGGCCTGGCGTTTCCGCGCTGAGCGCCCTTGACGATAGAACCCTCCGCGCTTGCCTGCTCCTGTTGCGAACACGCGACTTGCCGCGCGACAGGCACGCGAAGCGACATGGCGGGGTTGCGACCATTCGCGCTTGCAAGTCTGCTGGCCAGGCGTTGGGCAAGTTTTCCGAAGCACCGTTGGTCAAGTTTGCCTACCACGACACGGAATTCGTCTTGCAGCCGGTATATCGCCTCGCCATAATTACAAAATATTACAAGAGCTATAATTCAGTCCGCTCGAATAGCCGCAGACCCCATGGATCTGCAGCCTCTTCCTCCGCGAAAAGTTGAAGAAGCAATCATTTCCACGGAAGCGGGAATCCAGCAGACCATAGCGCCCGCACTTCGTCTTCAGAGACGGCAAGTAGTTTTTCAGATATTCCCCAACTGCCACTAGCCATTGAGTAAAAAAGGAATTAACCGGCAGATGCACGGCAGATAACGCGCTCCCCCAAACAGCCAATCGACTCGGATGGGCTACCAGCCAGGCAGGCTCGGTACGCCCAGGCACTCTATTGTCGAAATGCTGACAATTCTTTGCATATTAATTAATGGTCACAGGCCAGGGTCGCGCACGTCCTTTTTTTCTCAGTCCCTTTAATAACTTGTTTATTTAATAAAACATATAATGTTCGACACACAAAAAGAGTTGGCGCCAGTTCCCCAGCATGACGCCGAAGCATACCCCCTCACCGGATTGCAGCACGCCTATTGGGTGGGCGAACAGCAGGTCTACAAGTTCCATACCGTGCCGTTCCTTTATTTCTGTTACTTCGCGGAGACGCTCGATGTAGCGCGTCTCGAAGGGGCGCTCGAGGTCGTGCTGGAAGCCTATCCCGAGCTGTCCATGGACTACCTCGCGGACGGCCGGCAACGCCCGGCGCGCACGCCGCTCGGCAAGGTCACCCTCGAGACCACCGACTGGCGCGGCCAGCCGCCGCTGACCGCGAGCGCGCTGCAGGAACTGCGCAAGCAGGGCATGGAAGACAAGCTGGCCCTGCTCGGCGAGCGGGTGCAGCTGTCGCTGTTCCTCGATCGCGTGCAGGAAGGCTTCTACATCAACATCGCCTTCCGCCTGATCTCCTTCGACGCCTTCTCGGTGCGCCTGTTCTACGACACCCTGGTGCGGGTCTACTCCGGCCAGGGCCTGCCGGCGCAGGAACGGGCCCTGTTCCCCGAATTCATCGCCAGGCGCCAGGCCCTCAAGCGCACCGCGCCCTACCAGCGCTCGCTGGAATACTGGCAGGAGCGCCTGGACAGCCTGCGCAACGCCCCGGAACTGCCGGTGGTCGACCACGAGCGGATGCCGGAGGCCTCGCGCTTCCAGCGCAAGCGCCTGGTCTTCGGCCCGGACAAGGCCGCCCGCCTCAACGCGCAGGCCCGCCGGCTGGGGATCAGCGTCAGCATGCTGTTCTGCACCGCCTATACCGACGTGCTGCGCCTGTGGTCGCGCAATCCGTCGTTCACCATCAACATGCTGATGAGCCACCGCCCCTCGGGCGATCCGCGCTTCCAGCGCGCCTTCGGCAACTTCGGCAGCACCCTGCTGCTGGAGTCGGTGGACGCGCCGGGCAGCTTCGCCGAGCGGGCCAGGGTGCTGCAGCGCCAGCTGGCCCGCGACATCCGCCACTCGCGGATCGAGGGCGTCGAGGTGATCCGCGCCATGGGCGCCACCGGCAGCGGCCTGCCGGTGATGCCGGTGGTGTTCGCCAGTTCCTTGGGCCTCGACCTGCCGGACGACCTGCTGCTGCCCAACGCGCTCGGCTGGCGGAACCTGGGCGGCGGCCTGCACACTCCGCAGGTGTGGCTGGACTGCCAGGCCTACATGTACCTCGATGAGCTGGTGCTCAATTGGGACTTCGTCGAGGGCCTGTTCCTGCCCGGCGTGATCGACGGCATGTTCGCCGCCCTCGAACAGCAGATCGAGGCGATCCTCGAACACCCGGCACCGGAAGACGCCGTGCTGCTGCCGCAGGTGCCGGAGGCCGCCCTGCAGGCCCGCCAGGGGGCCAACCGGACCGCCCGCGAACTGCCCAGCGGCCGTCTGGAAAGCTTCGTCGCCCGCGCCTGTGACGAATACGCCGAGCGTCCGGCGATCATCGATCCGACCCGCACGGTCGACTACCGCAGCCTATGGCGCTGGAGCAGCAGCCTCGCCGCGCGCCTGCGTGAGGCCGGGGTCGGCGCCGACGACCTGGTCGCCGTGGTGGCCAAGCGCGGCTGGCGCCAGGTGACCGCCCTGCTCGGCGTGGTGCAGTCCGGCGGCGCCTACCTGCCGATCACCGCCGACCAGCCGCAGGCCCGCAAGGAGTGGCTGATCGCCCGCCCACGGGTCAAGGTGCTGCTGGTCGAGCGCGAGCTGGCCGCCGATCTGCGCGTCCCCGAGGGCGTCGCGGTGCTGCTGCTCGAGGAGGTCCTGCCCGACGCCGTACCGGCGGCGGTCGACCTGCCGCCCGCCGAAGGCGACCGCCAGCTGGCCTACGTGATCTTCACCTCCGGCTCCACCGGCCAGCCCAAGGGTGTCGCCATCGACCATCGCGGCGCGGTGAACACCATCCAGGACGTGATCGCCCGCTTCGGCCTGACCAGCGCCGACCGCATGATCGGCCTGTCCAGCTTCAATTTCGACCTGTCGGTGCACGACATCTTCGGCGGCCTGGCCACCGGCGCCGCCCTGGTGCTGCCGCCGCACAGCGAAACTCCGCGCCCCGACGAATGGGCGGCCTGCGTGCAGCAACATGGCGTCACCGTGTGGAACACCGTGCCGGCCTCGCTGGAGATGCTCGTCGAGTTCCTCGGCCCGCAGGCACCGACCTGCCTGCACAGCCTGCGCCTGGTGATGCTCAGCGGCGACTGGATCCCGATCACCCTGCCCGAGCGCCTCAAGGCGGTGGTTCCCGGGGTCACCCTGATCAGCCTCGGCGGCGCCACCGAGGCGTCGATCTGGTCCAACTACTTCCCGGTCGAGGAGATCGCCAGCCACTGGAAGAGCATCCCCTACGGCTGGCCGCTGGCCAACCAGAGCTTCCACGTGCTGACCCGCGAACTGCAGCCCTCGCCCGACTGGGTGCCGGGCGACCTGTACATCGGCGGCATTGGCCTGGCCCGCGAGTACTACGACGATCCGCAGCGCACGGCCGAGAGCTTCATCCATCATCCCGACAGCGGCGAGCGCCTGTACCGCACCGGCGACGTAGGACGCTACTTCCCCGACGGCTGCCTGGAGTTCCTCGGCCGTCTCGATGGCCAGGTGAAGATTCGCGGCTTCCGCATCGAGCTGGAGGAGATCGACGCCCACCTCGCCCGCTGCCCCGGCATCCGCGCCGCCAACACCGTGGTGGTGCGCAACGGCAGCGACAGCCGCCTGGTGGCCATCTACCAGCCGGGCAGCGCGGCACCGGATCAGGAGGCGATCCGCAGCCACCTGGCCGCCAGCCTGCCGGCCTACATGATTCCGGCGCAGTTCCATGCCGTGGACAGCCTGCCGGTCACCGCCAACGGCAAGGTCGACCGCAAGGCGCTGACCGCGCTGGCCAGCGGCCTGGCCCCGGACGAGCGGCCGCGCCGCCAGCCTTCGACCGCCACCGAGACGCGCCTGGCCGCCCTGTGGGGCCAATTGCTCGGCATCGAGGCGCCGGGCGTGGACGACGAGTTCTTCGAGCTCGGCGGCACCTCGCTGCTCGCCGTGCGGCTGATCAACGCGATCGACGCCGCGTTCGGCCAGAACCTGCCGCTGGTCTCGCTGCTGCGCCACGGCACCATCGCCGCCCAGGCGGCGATGCTCGACCGCGCCGAGCACGCCGGCCGGCAACGCTCGCCACTGGCGGTGATGCGCGAGGTCGAGCCGGTCACCCTGGCGGTGATCCACCCGGTGGGCGGCAACATCCTCTGCTACCGCGAGCTGATCGAGCTGCTGCCGCCGGGCGTGCGCGTGCTCGGCCTGCAGTCGCCGGGCGACGGCAGCCCGCGCCGCCTCGAGGCGCTGGCGGCCAGCTACGTGGACGCCCTGTGCAACCAGGCCGACGGCCCCGGCCGGGTGCACCTGCTGGGCTGGTCGATGGGCGGGGTGATCGCCCAGGAAATGGCCCGGCAGATGGAGGCCCGCGGCATGGCCCCGGCCAACGTGACCATGATCGACAGCTGGATGGCCGCCAGTCCCGGCGGCAGCGGTCCGCGCCTGGAGGGCGAGGCCCTGCTGCGCAACTTCCTGCGCGACCTGCTCTCCGGCCAGCCGCTGCCGGACGACCTCGCCAGCCTCGCCCGCCTCGACGAGCAGCAGCGGCCGGCCGCCATCGTCGAGGCCTTGCGCCAGAGCGGAATCGGCAGCAGCATCGCCGCGCTGTCGGCGGGCGAGCTGAAGTCGCTGCTCGACGAGTACCGGGCCAACTACGACGCGCTGGTCGACCACGCGCCGCAGGCGACCGCCACGCCGACCCGCCTGTTCCGCGCCAGCCGCACGCTGGACTTCCCGCTGCTGGTGCCGTTCGGCGTGCCCGGCGCCGGCAGCCTGGAGGTCATCGACTGGGAAGGCGACCACTTCAGCGTGGTCAGCCGCGACTCCCTGCGCGGCATCCTCGGCCACCTCACCTGCGCGCGCGGCGGCCTGCGCTGAGCCCCTGCCGCCCCGCAGCCCCAGGGCTGCGGGGCCACGCCTTTTTTCGCTTACAAGGATGCACCTGCAATGAGCCAACATTTCGATACGCTGATCGTCGGCGGCGGCCAGGCCGGCCTGTCGACCAGCTACCACCTCGCCCGCCAGGGGCGCTCCCATCTGGTGCTGGAGCGCGGCGACATCCCCGCGCCGGTGTGGCGCGACGACCGCTGGGACTCCTTCACCCTGGTCACCCCCAACTGGGACTTCCGCCTGCCCGGTCTCGACCAGGTCGGCGCCGAGCCGGGCGGCTTCCTGCCGCGCGGCGAAATCGTGCGCACCTTCGCCGACTATGCGCAGCGCCATGCCCTGCCGCTGCAGCTAGGCACCCAGGTCAGCGCCGTCGAGGCCGATTCGGCCGGCTTTCGGGTTCGCACCAACCGCGGCGACTACACCGCCCGCAATGTGGTGATGGCCACCGGTCTGTTCCAGTTCCCGCGCCCGCATGCGATGGCCGCCCGGCTGGCGCCGTCGATCGAGCAGATCCATTCCGGCGCCTACCGCAACCCGGCAACGCTTGCCCCCGGCGCCGTGCTGGTGGTCGGCAGCTCGCAGTCCGGCTGCCAGATCGCCGACGAGCTGAATCGCGCCGGGCGCACCGTGTACCTGTGCGTCGGCCCGCACGACCGTGCCCCGCGCAGCTACCGCGGCAAGGACATCTTCGAGTGGATGCGCCTGTCGGGCCTGGCCGAGCAGACCGTCGCCAGCCTGGCCGACCCGAAGCTCAAGTTCGCCGCCAACCCGATCATGGCCGGTCGCCAGGACGGCAGCCTCAACGTCCACCAGTTCGCCCGCAACGGCGTGCAGTTGCTCGGCTCGCTGCGCGACATCGACGGCACCACCCTGCAGCTCGCCGCCGACCTGCACGACAACCTGGCCGGCACCGACCAGCGCGAAGCGGCCCTGCTCGGCAGGCTCGACCTGCTGATCGACAAGCTCGGTCTCGACCTGCCCGCGGAAAGCCTGCCGCGCCTCGAGGACGGCTATGCCGCCCCGCTGCGCGAACGCCTCGATCTGGCCGAGGCCGGCGTGACCACGCTGATCTGGGCCACCGGCTACGGCTTCAGCTTCGATCTGGTCAAGTTCCCGGTCTTCGACGCCGACGGCTACCCGCTCCAGCAGCGCGGCGCCACCGCCCAGCCGGGCCTGTACTTCGTCGGCCTGCCGTGGCTGCACAACAAGCGCTCCGGCCTGCTCAGCGGCGTCGGCGACGACGCCGGTCACATCGCCGAGCTGATCCAGGCACGCGACCACGGGGAGAACCAGCGGTGAGCGACACTCCCCAGGCCGCCCAGGCGCCGGCAGGCGCGCGCAAGGCAAAACTGATCCTCGCCCTGATCGTCATCGCCGGTCTGGTCGTGGTGGGACGCATGTGGTGGCGCGGGGCCTTCTTCGAGGAAACCGACAACGCCTACGTCGACGGCTACATCAGCGCCATCGCCCCGCGGGTCGACGGCGTGGTCACCCGCGTGCTGTTCCAGGACAACCAGATCGTCCGTGCCGGCGACGTGCTGGTCGAGCTCGATCCGGCCGACAACGCCGTGCGGGTCGAGGAGATCAAGGCCCAGCTGCTCGAAGTCGATGCCCAGCTGCAGCGCCTGGCCGCCGGCATCGCGCGGGACGAGGCCAGCGTGCGCGCCCTGCGCGCCGAGGCGGACCGCCACCAGGCCAGGCTCAAGCGCTATCGCCTGGACGCCGAGCGCCAGCTGGCCCTGCGCAATCAGGAGATCAAGGCGGTCACCGCCACCGAGCTGGACGCCGCGATCGCCGCCCGCGACGCCGCCGCGGCCGACTACCAGGCCCAGCAGGAGAAGATCGGCGCCGCCCGCGCCAGCGTCGAGCAGACCCGCGCGGCGCGCACCGTCCAGCAGGCGCGCCAGAAGGTGCTCGCCGCCCGCCTGCACGACGCCGAGCTGCAGCTCGCCTACACCACCATCAAGGCGCCGGTCGACGGCCGGGTCGGCAACCGCTCGGTCGAGGTCGGCGACCATGTGCAGAAGGGCCAGCGGCTGCTGGCGATCATCCAGGATGGCGTGTGGGTGACGGCCAACTTCAAGGAGACCCAGCTGCGCGAGCTGGTGCCCGGCCAGCAGGTCAGCATCCGTCTCGACACCTTCCCCGGCGAGCGCCTCGCCGGCCGGGTGGACAGCCTCGCCCCGGCCTCCGGCGCCAAGTTCGCCCTGCTGCCGCCGGAGAACGCCACCGGCAACTTCACCAAGATCGTCCAGCGCGTGCCGGTGAAGATCACCTTCGCCGCGGATACCCCCGCGGCGCTGCTGGCGCGGGTTGTGCCGGGCATGTCGGCGCTGGTCGAGATCGACCTGCGCCAGGAGTCGCCGGAGACCGCGGCGCGATGAGCAGCCAGCCCGTCACCCCCGCCGACCAGGTTTCCGGGCGGACCTGGCTGGCCATCGGCGCGGCGATCCTCGGCGTGTTCATGGCGGTGCTCGACACCCAGATCACCAACGCCTCGCTGCCGGAGATCCTCGGCTCGCTGTCCGCCTCGCTGGAGGAAGGTTCGTGGATGAGCACCACCTACCTCGCCGCCGAGGTGGTGGCCATTCCGCTGACCGGGGTGTTCCTGCGGGTGTTCGGCGCGCGCGCGTTCATCCTGATCAACACCGTGCTGTTCCTGGTGCTGTCGACGCTGTGCGGGATGGCCTGGAACCTGGAGTCGATGATCGTGTTCCGCGCCCTGCAGGGCTTCTTCGGCGGCGCGCTGATCCCCACCGCGATGACCCTGATTATCGTCACCCTGCCGCCGGCGCGCCGGCCGATGGCGCTGGCCTGGCTGATGCTGGCCAGTACCCTGGCGCCGACGCTGGGACCGACGGTCGGCGGCATCCTCACCGAAAGCTACGGCTGGCCGTCGATCTTCTACATCAACTGGCTGCCCGGCGTGCTGATGCTGGCCGGCATCGCCATCGGCCTGGACGCACAGGCCAAGAACTTCGCGCTGCTGGAGAAGCTGGACTGGCTGGGCGTCGCCGGGATGATCGTCGGCCTCGGCGCGCTGATCGTGTTTCTCGAGGAAGGCAACCGCAAGGACTGGTTCGACTCGGACTTCATCCGCACCAGCGCGCTGATCGCCTTCGTCGGCATCCTCCTCTGGCTCGGCAGCCAGCTGCTGCGCGCCGCACCCTTCGTCAACGTCTGGCTGTTCGGGCGGCGCAACTTCTGGGTGGCGTCCAGCGTCGGCGCGGTGACCGGCATGGGGCTGTACGGCTCCACCTTCGTCCTGCCGCTGTTCCTCGCCCACATCGCCGACTACAACTCGCGGCAGATCGGCGAGGTGATCATGTGGATGGGCCTGCCGCAGATCATCATGACCCCGCTGGCGGCGGTGCTGGCGAAGAAGATCGACAACCGGCTGATCTGCTCGACCGGCCTGCTGCTGTTCGCCACCTCGTGCTTCATGAACGCGTTCATGACCGCCGAGACCGGCTACGACCAGTTGATCGCCGCGCAGGTGTTCCGCGCCCTCGGCCAGCCGCTGATCATCATCACCCTGTCGAACATGGCCATCCATCGCATCGAGCCGGCCAACCTGTACTCGGCCTCCAGCCTGTACAACATGACCCGGGTGCTGGGCGGCGCGATCGGCACCGCCATCCTCTCCACCGCCATCACCCTGCGCGAGCACCTGCACTTCGAGCGGGTCGGCGAGGCGGTCAGCCTGTACGCCGCCGTCACCCGCGAGCGGATCGCCGAGGTGACCGCCGTGCAGCTGCAACACGGCGGCGACCCGGCGCTCGCCAGCCAGCAGGCCTTCGCGGCGCTGCAGGGCGTGGTGCGCCGCGAGGCCTACGTGCTGGCCTACAGCGACAGCTTCTTCATCCTCGGCAGCGTGCTGCTGGCATCGATCGGCCTGGTCTGGCTGGCCGATCACATCGTGGCCCCCACCGACAAGGGCAAGGGCCGCTAATGGGCAAGACAATGATCGACAAACTCCCCGTTCTGATCGGCCTGGCCGCCCTGCTGGGCGGCTGTGCCTTCGCTCCCTTCGAACCGGCGCCCGCCCCGGAGGCGCCGCCGAGCTACCGCAACGCCGCCGCCGACGTGCCCGGCAATCTCGACCGCCAGTGGTGGCGGATCTACCGCGACCCGGTGCTCGACCACCTGGTGGAAACCGTCCTGGTCCGCAACCCCTATACCGAATTCGGCGAACTGCACGTGGCCGAGGCGCGCGCCGGGGTCGCCGCCGCCGCCGCCGACCAGTTGCCCAACCTCGGCTTCGGCGCCTCGGTCGACGAGAGCCACACCTCGGTCAACACCCCGCTGGGCCAGTTGCTCGGCAACCGCACCATCGCCGGCAAGACCTACCAGGGCGGGCTGAGCGCCAGCTGGCAGATCGACCTGTGGGGGCGCATCGCCCAGGCGGTCGAGGTGGCCAAGGCGCAGCAGGGCGCCGCCGAGGCCACCCGGCGCAGCGTCGAGCTGATCCTCGCCAGCGAGGTGGCGGTCACCTACTGGCAGTTCCGCGCCGCCGAAGCCGACCAGCGCCTGCTCGAACAACTGCGCGTGCAGCGCGCCGAGGCCCTGCGCCTGATCGGCCTGCGCCTGGAGGCCGGCCTCGCCACCGAACACGAGCAGATCAAGGCGCGGGTCAAGCTGGCCGAGGTGGAAACGGAAATTCAGGCGGCGCAGGCCAAGCGCCTGATGGCCGAGCAGGAGCTGGCCACCCTGATGGTCGAACCGGTGAAGGATTTCCGCGTCGCCTCGTCGCCCGACTATGCGCTGCCGGCCATCCCGCAGATCGCCCCGGGTCTGCCGGCCGCTCTGCTGGCGCGCCGTCCGGACCTGATGAGCTCCACCCAGGGCCTGCGCGCGCTGCTGGCCCAGGAGAAGATCGCCGAGACGGCGTTCTACCCGAGCATCAGCCTGACCAGCGCCTACGGCTTCGCCTCCGAGGAGCTCGACGGCCTGACCGAGCACGGCTCGCGGCAGTTCTCCATCGGCCCGCTGGCGCTGTACCTGCCGATCTTCGACGCCGGCCGCAACCGGGCCAACCTCGCGGCGGCACGCGCCCGCTACCGCCAGGCGGTCAACGTGCACAAGGTCACCCTGCTGATCGCCCTGCGCGAGGTGGACGACGCGCTGGTGCAGATCCAGGCGGCCCGCACGCAGACGGCCGAACTCGACGCGGCCCGGCAGGCCACTCGCCGCGGCGCCCAGGTGGCCGAGGCCCGCTATGCACAGGGGCAGAACAACTACCTGAGGGTGACCCGCGCCCAGGTCGACGACCTCAAGGTCCACCGCCAGCTGCTGCAGCGCCAGAGCGAAGGCCTGCTGGCCACCGTGCGCCTGGTGGAGGCGCTGGGCGGCGGCTGGGACGAACCCACCGCGCCGGCGGCCCCGCTCGCCAGCAACCCATAGCCCTTGTGCCCGGCTGCGGACGGAACCTCCTGCCGCAGCCCGGCCGCGTCGTTCATTGCCGCGGAGGCCCACAGCGCCATGCAAGACACCACGCGTCTGGAAGCCAGCGGGCGCTGGCCGGCGGACATCGCTATCTGGCAGGTACGCCTGCCGGCGCAGGCCGACGCGCGCGACTGGCCCGGGCTGACCGCCGACGAATGCGAGCGCGCGGCGCGCTTTCGCCTGCCGGCCGAGCGCATCCGCTTCGCGGTGACGCGCAGCCGGTTGCGCCAGTTGCTCGGCGATTACCGCAACACCCCGCCGGCGGCGCTGCGCTTCACCCACAACGCCTGGGGCCGCCCGGAGCTGGTCGACGGCGCCGGCCTGTCCTTCAACGTGTCCCATAGCGCGGGGCAGGCGCTGATCGCCGTTTCGGCGACTCGCCGGGTCGGCGTGGATGTCGAATGGATCGATCCGGCCCTCGACTGGCGGGGCCTGACCGGCCTGCTGTGCACCCCGGACGAGCGGCAGGCCATCGAAGGCGCGCCGCCGGGCGCGCGGCGGCGGGCGTTCTTTCGCTGCTGGACGGCCAAGGAGGCGCTGCTCAAAGCCCAGGGCCAGGGCCTCGCCGCCGGCCTGCGCTCGCTGAACCTCGCCCCTGCCGGCCTGCAGGCGCAGGACGAGGCCGGCAGCTGCACGCTGGAGGGCGGCGGCCGCCTGCACTACCGCTGGCTGGAGGATCTGGCCGGCTACGGCGCCTGCCTCGCCTATGGCGAAGCGGGCTCGGCCGGGGCCTGACCTGCTGGCAGCAACGAAAAAGCCCCGGCCGGACGGCACGGGGCTTTCGTTTACTGGGCGGGCGGCCGCGAGGCCGCCGCCCGGTCAGGCCAGCTTCTTGTAGCGCACGCGGTGCGGCTGGGCGGCCGCGTCGCCGAGGCGCTTCTTGCGGTCGGCCTCGAACTCGGTGTAGTTGCCTTCGAAGAAGTACACCTTGGCATCGTCCTCGTAGGAGAGGATGTGGGTGGCGATACGGTCGAGGAACCAGCGATCGTGGGAGATCACGATGGCGGCGCCGGGGAAGTCGAGCAGCGCCTCTTCCAGGGCGCGCAGGGTTTCCACGTCGAGGTCGTTGGACGGTTCGTCGAGCAGCAGCACGTTGCCGCCCTGCTTGAGGGTCAGCGCCAGGTGCAGACGACCGCGCTCACCCCCGGAGAGGTCCTTGACGAACTTCTGCTGGTCGCCACCCTTGAAGTTGAAGCGACCGACGTAGCCGCGCGAGGGCACCTCGTAGTTGCCCACCTTGATCATGTCGAAGCCGTCGGAAACCTGCTCCCACACGGTCTTGCTGCCGTCGAGATGCTCGCGGCTCTGGTCGACGCTGGCGATCTGCACGGTTTCGCCGATGTCGATGCTGCCGGCGTCCGGCTGCTCCTTGCCGAGGATCATGCGGAACAGGGTCGACTTGCCCGCGCCGTTGCCGCCGATCACGCCGACGATGGCGCCCTTGGGCACGCTGAAGCTCAGGCCGTCGATCAGCTGGCGGTCGCCGTAGCCCTTGCACACGCCGTTGAACTCGATGACCTTGTCGCCCAGACGCGGACCTGCCGGGATGTAGATCTCGTTGGTCTCGCTGCGCTTCTGGAATTCCTGCGACTGCATTTCCTCGAAGCGCTGCAGGCGGGCCTTGGACTTGGCCTGGCGGGCCTTGGCGCCCTGGCGCACCCACTCCAGCTCGGCCTTCATGGCCTTGGCGTGGGCGGCTTCCTGCTTGGCTTCCTGGGCCAGACGGGCGGCCTTGGACTCCAGCCACTGCGAGTAGTTGCCCTCGAAGGGAATGCCCTCGCCGCGGTCCAGCTCGAGGATCCAGCCGGCGACGTTGTCGAGGAAGTAGCGGTCGTGGGTGATCGCCACCACGGTGCCGGGGAAGTCGTGCAGGAAGCGCTCCAGCCAGGCCACCGAGTCGGCGTCCAGGTGGTTGGTCGGCTCGTCGAGCAGCAGCATGTCGGGGGCCGACAGCAGCAGGCGGCACAGTGCCACTCGGCGCTTCTCGCCACCGGACAGGTGCTCGATTTTGGCGTCCCACGCCGGCAGACGCAGGGCGTCGGCGGCGACTTCCAGCTGGCGCTCGAGGTTGTGGCCGTCGGCGGCCTGCAGGATCGCCTCCAGCTTGGCCTGCTCGGCGGCCAGCGCGTCGAAGTCGGCGTCCGGCTCGGCGTAGGCGGCGTACACCTCGTCGAGGCGCGCCTGGGCCTGCTTGACCTCGCCCACTGCCTCCTCGACGATCTCGCGCACGCTCTTCTCCGGATCGAGCTGCGGCTCCTGCGGCAGGTAGCCGATCTTGATCCCCGGCATCGGCCGCGCCTCGCCCTCGAACTCGGTGTCGACGCCGGCCATGATGCGCAGCAGGGTGGACTTGCCCGCGCCGTTCAGGCCGAGCACGCCGATCTTGGCGCCGGGGAAGAACGACAGGGAGATGTCCTTGAGGATCTGGCGCTTCGGCGGCACGATCTTGCCGAGCCGATGCATGGTGAAAACGTATTGAGCCATGACGGACCTGAATGGTTGACGACGGTGATGGCAAGGCCGCTGGCGAACTCCGCGCCGGGGCCTCGCGCGCGTGGCGAAAGGCTACCCGAATGCGCCGGACAGGACAAACCGCCGGGACTGGCGGAGCCGGCGGCGCGGGCCGGCGCGAATGAGCGCCACTTGTCCGCGGCCTGACCGCCATTCATGTGCCAGGGTCGGCGCATTCGGGTAGAATGTCGCACTTATTCCCCTATTCGCCCCGATCCCCAGAGGACCGCCATGTTCAGCCGTGATTTGACCCTCGCCCGCTATGACGCCGACCTGTTTGCCGCCATGGAGCAAGAAGCCCTGCGCCAGGAAGAGCACATCGAGCTGATCGCTTCCGAGAACTACACCAGCCCGGCGGTGATGGAAGCCCAGGGTAGCGTGCTGACCAACAAGTACGCCGAAGGCTACCCGCACAAGCGCTACTACGGCGGTTGCGAGTACGTCGACATCGTCGAGCAGCTGGCCATCGACCGCGCCAAGGAACTGTTCGGCGCCGACTACGCCAACGTCCAGCCGCACGCCGGCTCCCAGGCCAACGCCGCGGTGTTCCAGGCGCTGGTCAAGCCGGGCGACACCGTGCTGGGCATGAGCCTGGCCCACGGCGGCCACCTGACCCACGGCGCCAGCGTCAACTTCTCCGGCAAGATCTACAACGCCGTGCAGTACGGCCTGAACCCGGAAACCGGCCTGATCGACTACGACGAGGTCGAGCGCCTGGCCGTCGAGCACCAGCCGAAGATGATCATCGCCGGCTTCTCCGCCTACTCGCAGGTGCTGGACTTCCCGCGCTTCCGCGAGATCGCCGACAAGGTGGGCGCCTACCTGTTCGTCGACATGGCCCACGTGGCCGGCCTGGTCGCCGCCGGCGTGTACCCGAACCCGGTACCGTTCGCCGACGTGGTCACCACCACCACCCACAAGACCCTGCGCGGCCCGCGCGGCGGCCTGATCCTGGCCAAGGCCAACGAAGAGATCGAGAAGAAGCTGAACTCCGCCGTGTTCCCGGGCGGCCAGGGCGGCCCGCTGATGCACGTGATCGCCGCCAAGGCGGTGTGCTTCAAGGAAGCGCTGTCCCCCGAGTTCAAGGCCTACCAGCAGCAGGTGGTAAAGAACGCGCAGGCCATGGCCGAAGTGTTCGTCGCGCGCGGCTTCGACGTGGTCTCCGGCGGCACCCAGAACCACCTGTTCCTGCTCAGCCTGATCAAGCAGGACATCACCGGCAAGGACGCGGACGCCGCCCTGGGCCGCGCCTTCATCACCGTGAACAAGAACGCCGTGCCGAACGACCCGCGCTCGCCGTTCGTCACCTCCGGCCTGCGCATCGGCACCCCGGCCGTCACCACCCGTGGTTTCGGCGAAGCCGAGTGCCGCGAGCTGGCCGGCTGGATCTGCGACATCCTGCAGAACATGGGCGACGAGTCGGTGGTCGACGCCGTGCGCGAGAAGGTCAAGGCCATCTGCGCCAAGCTGCCGGTGTACGGCAAGTAAGCGTCGGCGCTAAAGAGCAGCGTCAGCGTTAAAGAGCGGCGTCAGCGCTGCAACGAAAAAGCCCGGCCAAGTGCCGGGCTTTTTCATTCCGCCGAGTCGCCGCCGGCCGGTTTCCACGGAGCCGTGGCGATGCGGCGTCGGGCGCTCGGGCGCGCGGCATCACTCGATGATCATGTTCTTCTTGATCTGGCAGATCGCCACCCGGCCCTCGTCGGACATCGTCAGGGAGATGGCGTACACGCCTTTCTGCATGGCGGACAGATCGCTCTCGAACGAGAAGCCGGACTTCAGCAGGTGGGCCTGCTTGAAGTAGCTGGCCACATCCGGGCGCTCCTGGCGCTCGACGACGTCGAGGACATAGGAATAGCCGCCGGCGTCCTTGAGGAACATTTGCAGTCTGGCCGGAACCGTGTTGGTGGTGTCGTCCAGCGCCCAACCACTGAACTTCACCACCCCTGGCTTGACGTGGACCAGCGGCTCGGTGCTGCCGTCGATCGCGTCCAGCGAACAGGTATGGGACTTCACGTTGACGACCTTGGGCGTCGAAGGCTTCGGATCGCATCCCGCGAGGGTGGCCAAGGCAACGGTCGCCAGCAGCGCGATAGCTGTGTTCCTGTACACGTCGGGCCCCTCCGGATGAAGCAGCGATTCTGCGGCAGCCCCGCAAAACCCGTCAAACCCGCCCCTGTGCGGTCAATCCTGCAACGCGGCGAAGCCGGCGCGGATCTCCTCCTCCGGCAGGTTGTCGCCGATGAACACTAGCACGCTGTCGCGCGCCTCGCCCTCGCCCCACTCACTGTCCCAGTCGAAGCCGTACAGGCGCAGCACGCCCTGGAACACCAGGCGGCGCTCCTCGCCGGCAACGTTGAGCACGCCCTTGTAGCGCAGCAGCGCATTGCCGTGGCGCTCCAGCAGGTCCTCCATGAAGGCGCTGAGGCGGTCCATGTCCAGCGCCCGCTCGGCGTTGAGCACCAGGGTGGCGATGCGATCCTTGCTCGCCGCCGGCGCCAGCGGACGCAGGCTCGGCGCCGGCGCGACGTCGGCGTTGAGGTTGAAACCGCGGATGTCGAGCAGCTCGGCCAGCTCGATGCGGCCGTGCGCGACGGTGCGGATCGGCGCCCGGCGGTTGATGCGCGCCAGGCGCTGGCTCAGCGCCTCGACCGCGGCGGCATCGACCAGGTCGGTCTTGCTCAGCAGGATGCGGTCGGCGAAGCCGACCTGGGCCTGGGCGATGGCTTCCTGCAGGTGGCGCTCGGCGTTGGCGGCGTCGACCAGGGTGAGGATGCCGTCCAGCACGTAGCGGTTGCACAGCTCCTCGTCGGCGAAGAAGGTCTGCGCCACCGGCGCCGGGTCGGCCAGGCCGGTGCACTCGATGACCAGGCGATCGAAGGCCAGCTCGCCGCTGTCCAGCTTGTCGAGCAGCAGGTACAGGGCCTTCTCCAGCTCGACGTGGATCGAGCAGCAGACGCAGCCGTTGGCCAGGGTCAGCAGCTCGACCGGCGCGTCGCCGAGCAACTGGCCGTCGATCGGCGTCGCGCTGTACTCGTTCTCGATCACCGCGAGCCTGAGGCCGTGCTCGGCCTCAAGCATATGGCGCAGCAGGGTGGTCTTGCCGGCGCCGAGAAAGCCGGTCAGCACGGTGACCGGGATGGGGGCTTGCGACATGAAAGCTCCTGGAAACGAAACGCGCCACGACGGGGCGTGGCGCGGGGATTCAGCTATTTACACCACAACCTGCCCTCGATAAGCGTCGCGAGCGCAGGCAGGTTGAGGGCGGCCAGCGCGGAGCACCCGCAATGTACTCAAGTACATGAGGAGGGCGAGCACTGCCCGCACTCAAGATGCCAAGCGCAGCAGCTTAGCGTGGCAGGTTCAGCAGCAGCGCACCGGCCGCCCTTTGCCCCCACCATAACGCGCATCCTGGCGCTCGCGGAAGAACGCCTCGTAGCTCATCGGCGTCTGCTCCGGGTGGTTGCTCTGCATGTGCTCCAGATAGGTGTCGTAGTCGGGCATGCCGACCAGCATGCGGGCGGCCTGACCGAGATACTTGCCCATGCGGCTGAGGTCGTTGAACACGCCTAGGTCCTCCTCAGGGCGCCGGACTCCGCGTCAAGCGGAGCCCGGCGCGGCGGGTCAGGGATGGGGCATCGCCTGGAACGGCATCTCGCGGTCGGAACGCTCGGCGCGCACCCAGGCGGCGCGGCCGACCTTCAGCGAGTAGAGCAGGATGCTGAACACCACCACCAGGAACAGCACGGACAGCCCGGCGTTGGTATAGGCGTTCATGATCACGTTCTGCATCTGGCCGAGATCCTTGGCCGGCGCCAGCACCTGGCCGGCGGCCAGCGCCGCCTCGTACTTGTGCGCCAGGGCGAGGAAGCCGACCGCCGGGTTGGCGTCGAACAGCTTGATCAGGCTGGCGAAGGTGGTGCAGATCAGCAGCCAGGCGGCCGGCAGCAGGGTCACCCAGGCGTACTGCTGGCGCTTCATCTTGATCAGCACCACGGTGCACAGCATCAGCGCGATGCCGGCGAGCATCTGGTTGGAGATGCCGAACAGCGGCCACAGGGTGTTGATGCCGCCCAGCGGGTCGATCACCCCCTGGTACAGCAGGTAGCCCCACAGCGCCACGCAGCCACCGGTGGCCAGCACGTTGGCGAACCACGACTCGGTGCGGCGCAGCGCCGGCACGAAGGTGCCGAGCAGGTCCTGCAGCATGAAGCGCCCGGCGCGGGTCCCGGCATCTACCGCGGTGAGGATGAACAGCGCCTCGAACAGGATCGCGAAGTGGTACCAGAAGGCCATGGTGTTCTCGCCCGGCAGCACCTGGTGGAGGATCTGCGCGATGCCCACGGCGAGCGTCGGCGCACCGCCGGCGCGGGCCAGGATGGTGCTTTCGCCGATGTCGCGGGCGACGCCTTCCAGCGCCTCGGGGGTGATGGCGAAGCCCCAGTTGCTGACCGCGGCGGCCACGCTGGTGACGTCCGCACCGACCACCGCCGGCGGGCTGTTCATGGCGAAGTACACGCCCGGCTCGATCACCGAGGCGGCGACCATGGCCATGATGGCGACCATCGACTCCATCAGCATGCCGCCGTAGCCGATGTAGCGGGCGTGGGTCTCGTTGGCCAGCAGCTTGGGCGTGGTGCCCGAGCTGATCAGCGCATGGAAGCCGGAGACGGCGCCGCAGGCGATGGTGATGAACAGGAACGGGAACAGCGCGCCCTTCCACACCGGGCCGGTGCCGTCGGTGAACTGGGTCAGCGCCGGCATCTTCAACTCGGGGGCGAGGATCAGGATGCCGATGGCCAGCGCGACGATGGTGCCGATCTTCAGGAAGGTCGACAGGTAGTCGCGCGGGGCGAGGATCAGCCACACCGGCAGCACCGCGGCGACGAAGCCGTAGCCGACCAGCATCCAGGTGATCTGCTCGCCGGTGAAGGTGAACACCCCGGCCCAGTAAGGGTCCTGGGAAATCGCCCCGCCCAGCCAGATCGAGCCGAGCAGCAGCAGCACGCCGATCACCGAGATCTCGCCGATGCGCCCCGGGCGCAGGTAGCGCATGTACACGCCCATGAACATGGCGATCGGGATGGTGGCGATCACCGTGAACATGCCCCACGGGCTGTGCGCCAGCGCCTTGACCACGATCAGCGAGAGCACCGCGAGGATGATGATCATGATCAGGAAGCAGCCGAACAGCGCGATGGTGCCAGGGATGCGGCCCATCTCCTCGCGCACCATGTCGCCGAGCGAGCGGGCGTTGCGGCGGGTGGAGATGAACAGGACCATGAAGTCCTGCACCGCGCCGGCCAGCACCACGCCGGCGATCAGCCACAGCGTGCCGGGCAGGTAGCCCATCTGCGCGGCGAGCACCGGGCCGACCAGGGGACCGGCGCCGGCGATGGCGGCGAAGTGGTGGCCGAACAGCACGTGCTTGTTGGTCGGCACGAAGTCCAGGCCGTCATTGTTAAGCACCGCCGGGGTGGCGCGGGTGGGGTCGAGCTGCATCACCCGGGTGGCGATGAACAGGCTGTAGTAGCGGTAGGCGACCAGATAGATCGCCATGGCGGCGACCACGATCCACAAGGCGTTGATGGCCTCGCCGCGGCGCAGGGCGACGACACCGAGGGCGACTGCCCCCAGTACCGCCACCGCGAACCAGGCGAGATGGCTGATCAAACGAGGCATAGGAGTTCTCCTGCCGTCGACCCCGCGCAGGGCCTGCGGCGCCATTGTTATTTATTGGAGTATAGGTGCCCGCAAACGGAGCCTTGCTACTATCCGCGCATCGCCCGCCTGCCGATATTCGCAGAGCTACTCAGTAGCGCTACGTAGAACTACGTAGTCGCGCCGCGCACGCACTACATCAGGCGGCGCCAACTTTCCGGGACGCCGCCATGCAGCTCAAACACAAGATCGTCGCCCTCGGCATCCTGCCGCTGCTGCTCGCCGTGGCGGTGATCTGCCTGCTGGTGGTGGTGCAGAACCAGCGTCTCGGCGAGCAGCAGGCGCAGCTGATCGAGAACGCCATCCTGGCCAGCAAGCGCGCCGAGCTGAAGAACTACGTGGCCATGGCGCTGAGCGTGATCGAGCCGCTGCACGCCGGCGGGCGCGGCGACGCCGCCGCGCGCCAGCAGGCCCTGGACGCGCTGGCCAAGCTCAGCTTCGGCCAGGACGGCTACTTCTTCGTCTACGACGCCAAGGGCCGCAACCTGATGCACCCGCGCCAGGCCGAGCTGGTCGGCCAGGACCTGTGGAACCTCACCGACGCCCACGGCCTGCAGGCCATCCAGGCGCTGCTGGCCAGCGCCGCCCAGGGCGACGGCTTCCAGCGCTACACCTGGCGCAAGCCCTCCAGCGGCGCGGACACCGACAAGCTGGCCCATGTGGTGATGCTCGACGGCTGGGGCTGGATGCTCGGCACCGGCATCTACCTGGAGGACGTCGAGCGGGCCAGCCGCCAGCTGCGCGACGAGGTCGCCGCCGGCAGCCACGCCACCATGGTGGCCATCGCCGCGGTGGCGCTGGTGCTGGTGCTGCTGGTGTTCGCCGGCGGCATGACCTTGAGCGTGCGCGAGCACCGCCTGGCCGACTGCAAGCTGCAGGAGCTCAACCAGCGCATCATCCACCTGCAGGAGGAGGAGCGCTCGCGGGTCTCGCGCGAGCTGCACGACGGCATCAGCCAATTGCTGGCCTCGATCAAGTTCCAGTTCGAACTGGCCGGCCACCAGCTGGAAGCCGGCGCCAGCGGCGGACTCGCCACCCTGCAGCAGGCCACCGAACGCCTGAGCGACGCCATCGGCGAGGTGCGGCGCATTTCCCACGACCTGCGCCCCTCGCTGCTCGACACCCTCGGCCTGCCCGCCGCCATCGGCCAGCTGGCGCGCGAGTTCGAGCAGCGCTGCGGCCTGTCCGTGCGCTACCGCAACCAGCTGGGCGACGCCGCGCTGCCCGCCGCCAGCGCGGTGGCGCTGTTTCGCATCGTCCAGGAGGCGCTGACCAACATCGAGCGGCACGCTGGCGCCAGCGTCGTGCACATTGACCTCGACGCCGATGCGCACAGCGTGCGCCTGCAGGTGCACGACGACGGCGTCGGCTTCGACCCGCGCGCCATCGAGCGGATGCCCGGCGGCATCGGCCTGCGCAATATCCGCGAGCGGGTCGAGCACCTCGGCGGCCAGTTCAGCCTGTCGTCCGGCGCCGGGCAAACCGGGATGCGTGTACTATTGCCGCTAGCGGCCGGCCAGGCCGCCGCCCTGTCGCTGCCAACCTGAAGAGCCGCCCCATGACCTCCGCTCCCGCGACGCGGATCGCCCTCGTCGACGATCACGCCCTGATCCGCGACGGCATCCGCGCCTTGCTCGGCGTGATGCCGCAGTTCGCCGTGGTCGGCGAGGCGGAAAGCGCCGCCGCGGCGCTCGAGCTGCTCGAGCAGGTGGCGGTGGACGTGCTGCTGCTCGACATCGGCCTCAAGGACAGTACCGGCCTGGAGCTGACCCGCCTCCTCGCCGAGCGCTACCCCGCGGTGCGCGTGCTGATCCTCAGCATGTACGACAACCTCGAGTATGTGCGCAGCTCGATCCGCGCCGGCGCGCGCGGCTACGTGCTCAAGGACGCGCCGTCGCGGGAAATCGTCGCGGCGATCAGCGCGATCGCCGCCGGCGGCACCTTCTACAGCTCGGAGATCGCCCGCAAGCTGGCCGACCAGAGCCTCGCCAGCCACAACCTGACCCCGCGCGAGGTGCAGATCCTGCAGATGCTCGCCCGCGGCCTGGACAGCAAGGCGATGGCCCGCGAACTCGATATCAGCGTGCGCACCGTGGAAACCCACCGCCAGAGCATCCGCCGCAAGCTGAACATCGACGGCACGGCGGCGCTGATGAAGTATGCGCTGAGCATCACCCAGCCGTGAGCCGGGCGACGCCACGTCTCACTCGAATAACGCATCCAGCGCCTGCTCCAGGCGCGTGACCGCCACCACGTCGAGGCCGGCCGGCGCCTCCTTGGGCGCGTTGCCCTTGGGCACGATGGCGCGCTTGAAGCCGTGCTTGGCGGCTTCCTTCAAGCGCTCCTGGCCGCTGGGCACCGGGCGGATCTCGCCGGACAGGCCGATCTCGCCGAACACCAGCAGGTCGTGCGGCAGCGGCTTGTTGCGCAGGCTGGAGATCACCGCGGCGAGCAGCGCGAGGTCCGAGGCGGTTTCCAGCACCTTGACCCCGCCGACCACGTTGAGGAACACGTCTTGGTCGTAGGTGGGGATGCTGCCGTGACGGTGCAGCACGGCGAGCAGCATGGCCAGTCGGTTGGGATCGAGGCCGAGGGTCACCCGGCGCGGGTTGGCCATGTGGCTGGTATCGACCAGCGCCTGCACCTCCACCAGCATCGGCCGCGAGCCCTCCCAGGTGGCCATCACCACGCTGCCCGGCACCTCCTCCTGGGCGCGGGTGAGGAAGATCGCCGAGGGGTTGCTGACCTCCTTGAGGCCGCGGTCGGTCATGGCGAACACGCCCAGCTCGTTGACCGCGCCGAAGCGGTTCTTCACCGCGCGCAAGAGGCGCAGGCGGCCGTCCGATTCGCCCTCGAAGTACAGCACGGTGTCGACCATGTGCTCGAGCACCCGAGGCCCTGCCAGCGCGCCCTCCTTGGTGACGTGGCCGACCAGGAACACCGCGGTGCCGCTCTGCTTGGCGAAGCGCACCAAGAGCGCCGCGCTCTCGCGCACTTGGGCGACGCCGCCGGGAGCGGACTGCAGCTGCTCGGTGAAGATGGTCTGGATCGAGTCGATCACCATCACCCGCGGCTTTTCCTGGCGCGCGGTGGCGATGATGGTCTCGATGTTGGTCTCGGTCATCACCTTGAGCTTGTCCTCGGGCAGGCCCAGGCGCCGCGCGCGCATCGCCACCTGCTGCTGGGATTCCTCGCCGGTGACGTACAGCGCCGGCATGCGCTCGGCGATGCGGCACAGGGTCTGCAGCAGGATGGTCGACTTGCCGATGCCCGGATCGCCGCCGATCAGCACCACCGAGCCGTCGACCAGGCCGCCGCCGAGCACGCGGTCCAGCTCGCTGGAGGCGGTGGAGAAGCGCGGCGTCTCCTCGACACTGACCTCGGCGAGGGTCTTCACGTTGGCCTGCTGGCCGGCCCAGCCGCCGCGCCCGGCGGGCGTCGCCGTGCCTTCCAGCACGGTCTCGATCAGGGTGTTCCAGGCGCCGCATTCGCCGCACTGCCCGGCCCACTTGGGAAAGGTGGCGCCGCACTCGGCGCAGCCATACATGCGTTTGGCCTTGGCCATGACAGTCTCCCCCGGAAAAGGGGCGATAATAGCGCCCCGTCCGCGCCCGAGTCGCCCCGCCATGCAGATCGAACTTGTCCCCGCCAGTGCCGAGCAACTGCCGCTGGTGCGCAACCTGTACCAATTCTATGCCTACGACTCGTCGGACTGGGAAGACGAAGACGTCGAGATCGACGGCCGCTTCTACATCCACGAGCCGCATCTGGCGCGCTACTGGCAGGAGCCGGGCTGGAGCGCCCAGCTGATCCTGGCGGACGGCTTCATCGCCGGCTTTCTGCTGATTGAGCACAGCGAGCTGCCGGGCATCGACGCCGCCGAGTTCGCCGACCTGTTCATCCTGCGCAAATACCGCCGCCGGGGCATCGGTCGCGCGCTGGTGGCGCAGCTGATGGGCGATGGCGCGCCCTGGCTGCTGCGCTTCTACCGGCAGGACGCCGTGGCCTGCGCGTTCTGGGACCGGCTGCTGGCGGAGCTGCCCCTGCGTGCCGTGCAGATCCGCACGGACGACGAGCAGGATGGCCTGCTGACCTACCTGATCAACCCGCCGACCCACTGACCCCGCTACGGCCACGGCCCGTAACCGATGCGCTAGGCTGATAAATAGTCCCACCGGGAGTGATCGCCATGCCTCTGGAGCACCATCCGCTGAGTCGCGAGTTCCCGCAGGACCTCGAGAAGATGCGCGAGCTGCACACCAGCGACCCGCAGTTCGCCCAGCTGGTCCTGCATTATGAAACGCTGGACAAGCGCATCTACGAGGTCGAGAACGGCCGCGAGGCCCTCGACAACCTCGCCCTGCAGGCCCTCAAGAGCGAGCGCGTACAACTCAAGGACCAGATCGCCGAGCGTCTGCGTCGGGCCGGCGACGACGGCTGAGGCGCCCACTGCTGCATATCCCCAACCGCCACGGTCGGACTATACTGGCCGCAACCAAATCCACAGGGAGTGAACCATGCGCCTGCTGCAAGAATTCAAGGCCTTCGCCGTCAAGGGCAACATGGTCGATATGGCCGTCGGCATCATCATCGGCGCGGCCTTCGGAAAGATCGTCAGCTCGCTGGTCGGCGACGTGATCATGCCGCCGCTGGGCATGCTCATCGGCGGGGTGGACTTCTCCGACCTGGCCATCACCCTCAAGGCCGCCGAGGGCGACAAGCCGGCGGTGCTGCTCGCCTACGGCAAGTTCATCCAGACCATCATCGACTTCATCATCGTCGCCTTCGCCATCTTCATCGGCGTCAAGGCGATCAACCAGCTGCAGCGCAAGGAGGCCGCCCAGCCCAGCGTCCCCCCGGCACCAACTCCGGATCAGGAGCTGCTCACGGAGATCCGCGACCTGCTCAGGGCCCAGCAGAACAGGTAGCCCTGCTGCAGACGACACAACGGCGCCCACGGGCGCCGTTGGTGTTTTCAGGCTACAACCCGCATCACGCCGTCTGGGCCGGGGGCGTCAGCAGCAAGCGACTTACCCGGCGCTCCTTCACCTCGATCACCCGCAGCCGCCAGCCGGCGAACTCCAGCACGTCGCCGATCGCCGGCAGGCGGTCGAGCAGGCTCAGCGCCAGGCCGGCGAGGGTCTGGTAGTCCTCGGTGGGCCGCGCCTGGAAGCTCAGCCGCTCGCGCAACAGGCTGAGGTTGAGCGCACCGCTGACCTTGTAACCCTCGGCGCACGGCTCGATGTCCGGACCCGCCACCTCGCTGGCATCCGGCAGCTCGCCGGCGATCGCCTCGAGCATGTCGGTAAGGGTCAGCAGGCCCTGGAAGGCGCCGAACTCGTTGACCACGAAGGCCACGTGGGTCGAGGCCTGGCGCATCTGCTCCAGGGCGCCCAGCACCGTGCAGCTGTCCGGCAGGTTGAGCGGCGCGCGCAGCAGGCCCTCGATGTCCGGCTGGGCGCCGCGCAGCAGCTCCTTGAGCAGCTCCTTCTTGTGCACGAAGCCCAGCGGCTCGTCCACCGCGCCGCCGCGCAGCACCACCAGGCGCGAATGCGGCGATTCGAGCAGGGCCTGCTCGATCCGGGCCGGCCCGTCGTCGAGGTCGATATGGTCGACCTGGTGGCGCTCGGTCATCACCGTGCGGATCGAGCGCTCGGCCAGCTGCAGCACGCCGCTGATCATCACCCGCTCGCGGCGGTCGAAGGCCGCCGGCTCGCCGGCGTCGCCACCCTCCAGCAGGTCGGCGATCTCCTCGCCCACCTCCTCGGCGGCCAGCTGCTTGCCGCCGAGCAGGCGCATCACCGCATGGGCGGTACGCTCGCGGTGGCTGCGCTCGCCCTGCAGGCTGCGCTTGCGGCGATGGCGGGCCAGCTGGTTGAACAGCTCGATGAGGATCGAGAAGCCGATCGCCACGTACAGGTAGCCCTTGGGAATGTGGAAGCCCAGGCCCTCGGCGGTCAGGCTGAAGCCGATCATCATCAGAAAGCCCAGGCACAGCATGATCACCGTCGGCCGCGCGTTGACGAAGGCGGTCAGCGGCTTGCTGGCGACCATCATCAGGCCGATGGAGATCACCACCGCGGTCATCATCACTGACAGATGCTCGACCATGCCCACTGCGGTGATCACCGCGTCGAGGGAGAACACCGCGTCGAGCACCACGATCTGCGCGACCACCGGCCAGAACTGCGCATAGGTCTTGCTGCCGCCACTTTGCAGGGCATGGCCCTCGAGGCGTTCGTGCAGCTCCATGGTGGCCTTGAACAGCAGGAACACGCCACCGAACAGCATGATCAGATCGCGCCCCGAGAAGCTCTGGCCGAGCACCGCGAACAGCGGCTCGGTGAGGGTCACCAGCCAGGCCATGCTGGCCAAGAGGCCCAGGCGCATCAGCAGGGCCAGCGCCAGGCCGATCAGCCGCGCGCGGTCGCGCTGCTGCGGCGGCAGCTTGTCGGCGAGGATGGCGATGAACACCAGGTTGTCGATGCCCAGCACGATTTCCAGGACGATCAGGGTCAGCAGCCCCATCCACGCCGTCGGATCGGCGATCCATTCCATAGCGGTCAGACTCTCTTCGATGCAAAACGAACGCGCAGGGACTCGCCAGCGGCTGTCAGGCCGGTGGACGGGCTAGCGCAACAGGAGATAACGGCGATGCAGGAAGCACGCCAGAAGGCGGGGAAGATCGGCAGGGAGGCCGCACGCGAGGCAGGAGCTGCGGGCGGCTGACAACAATCGCTGTCCATCGGTAACCAGTTAGTGGGGAACAAGCTGCAGATAGTACGGCGAGTTCCGTTTCAGTCTGACGAAAAAGCGTAACCAATTTTGGCATTCCAGCCTGCTGGATATCTTGCGAGCGCCCCGTGGCAAGCCATGGTCCGAGACCGATCGACGCCCTGCGGCCGTTACTCCGCTTCAACGCGGCATGGCCAACGCGCAGCTGATCGTCACCAGTAGTTTTCCACCGCCAGTTGCCCTGGCCGCCTGCTAAGGCTGAGCTGCAGGCCGCGCAGCTTGAGGCGCGCGCGCAGCTCCTCGACCATCTCGGGATTGCCGCAGAGCATCAGCCGCGAGTGCTCGGGCGTGATGGAGAGACCCGCGGCGCGCTCCAGGTCGCCGCTGTCGAGCAGCGCGGTGAGTCGCGCCGTCAGGCAACCGGGCACGCTTTCGCGGGTCACCACCGGCAGGTAGAGCAGCTTGTGCGCCGCGCCCTCCAGCCATTCGCGCTGCGCCAGCCCGCCGATCAGCGTCTGGTAGGCCAGCTCGGACGCGGTGCGCACGCTGTAGGCCAGCACGATGCGTTCGAAGCGCTGCCACACCTCGAGGTCCTGGAGGATCGACAGGAACGGCGCCAGTCCGGTGCCGCTGGCCAGCAGCCAGAGATCGCTGCCGCCGGTGAAGCGTTCGAGGGTCAGGTAGCCATAGGCCTGGCGCTCGACCAGCAGCTCGTCGCCCGGGCCGAGCAGCTTGAGTTCGCTGGTGAACTCGCCGTCCGGCACCTCGATGGAGAAGAACTCGAGGAAGTCGTCGTGGGGCGCCGAGACCATCGAGTACGCGCGCCAGACCAGGCTGCCGCTGGCCTTGCGCACGCCCAGGCGGGCGAACTGGCCGGCACGAAAGCGAAAACCCGGATCGCGCGTGCAGCGCAGGCTGAACAGGTTCGGCGACCAGCGCCAGACCTGGAGCAGGCGCTGGCGGGTGAACTTCTCCTCGCTGACCGTCATACTGCCCCCCTTCGCTGCCGCTGGCGCAGCAGACCTCCTTCATATAGCGCAAATCCCCCGCCCATGCCCCTGTTCGTCTCGCCCTTCGCCCAACTCGACCTGCTGCGCCAGCCCGAGCAGCGCAACGATCCGCTGCAAGCCTTCGACGCCGCCGACGAGTACCTGCTCGCCCACCTGCACGCCCAGGGCCTGACCGCCGACAGCCGGGTGCTGCTGCTCAACGACGGCTTCGGCGCGCTGGCCTGCGCCCTCGCTCCGCATGCGGTGGTGGCGAGCAGCGGCGATTCCTTCCTCGGCGCCCTGGCGCTGGGCAAGAACCTGGCGCGCAATGGTCTGGCGGCGGACGCGGTGCGTTTCGTACCGGCCAGCCAGGCGGCGCAGGGGCCGTTCGACTGGGTGCTGATCCGCGTGCCCAAGACCCTGGCGCTGCTCGAGGAGCAGCTGATCCGCCTGCACGGCCAGCTCGCCCCGGGGGCGAAGGTGGTGGCCGCCGGCATGGTCAAGCACCTGCCGCGCGCCGCCGGCGACCTGCTGGAGAAATACATCGGCCCGGTGCAGGCCTCACTGGCGGAGAAGAAGGCGCGCCTGCTGCTGGCCACGCCGCAGGCCAAGCCGGCGCCGCGCTCGCCCTACCCGACCCGCTACCGCCTGGACAGCCCGCCGCTGGAGCTGCTCAACCACGCCAACGTGTTCTGCCGCGAGGGCCTGGACATCGGCACGCGCGCGTTCCTGCCGCTGCTGCCGGGCAACCTCGGCCACGCGCGGGTCGCCGATCTGGGCTGCGGCAACGGCGTGCTGGCCATCGCCAGCGCGCTGGCCAACCCCGAGGCCGAGTACCTGCTGGTCGACGAATCCTTTATGGCCGTGCAGTCCGCAGAAGAGAACTGGCGCGCCGCACTGGGCGCGCGGCCGGTCGAGGTGCGCGCCGCCGACGGCCTGGCCGGCCAGGTGCCGGCCTCGCTGGACCTGGTGCTGTGCAATCCACCGTTCCACCAGCAGCAGGTGGTCGGCGACTTCCTCGCCTGGCGCATGTTCCAGCAGGCCCACGCCGCGCTGGTGCGCGGCGGCGAGCTGTGGATCGTCGGCAACCGCCACCTCGGCTACCACGCCAAGCTCAAGCGCCTGTTCCGCGAGGTCAGCCAGGTCGGCGCCAATCCCAAGTTCGTGGTCCTGCGTGCGCGCAAGGGCTGAGCGCGCATATGTAGGGTGGTTGGCCAGCCCGTGGATGGCCACCCCGTGAAAAACTCGCGCAGCGATTTTCCACCGCCAGCCTCGATGGTGGAAAAGACCTGCGGTCGTTTTCCACCCTACGAATGACAGAGGCGCGACTGGTATGATGCGCGCCTGTTTTTCCGGCCCCCGGCCGGGATGTTTCGATGTGCGGCGACCGCGTTCGCCCCGTACCTGACGAGCGACCGATGCCCCAGTTCGACCCGACCCAATACGCCGCCCAGCTCGCCGCCAAGAAGGCCCGCCTGGAGGAGCTGCTGGCGCCGTTCGCCGCCCCCGAGCCGGAAGTGTTCGACTCGCCGCTCGAGCACTACCGCCTGCGCGCCGAGTTCCGCCTGTGGCGCGAGGAAGACGGCCGCCACTACGCGATGTTCGAGGGCGACAAGCACACCCCGGTGCTGATCGAGCAGTTCCCCATCGCCAGTGCGCGCATCAACGAACTCATGCCACGCCTGAAGGCCGCCTGGCAGGCCAGCGAGGTGCTGTCGCACAAGCTGTTCCAGGTCGAGTTCCTCACCACCCTCAAGGGCGACGCACTGATCACCCTGTGCTACCACCGGCCCATCGACGCGGCCTGGCAGGCCGAGGCGGAGCGCCTGGCCGGCGAGCTGGGCGTCAGCCTGATCGGCCGTTCGCGCGGCAAGCGCATCGTCATCGGCAAGGACTACGTGGAAGAAGAGCTGAGCGTGGCCGGGCGCACCTTCGCCTACCGCCAGCCGGAAGGCGCCTTCACCCAGCCCAACGGCGTGGTCTGCCAGAAGATGCTCAACTGGGCCTTCGAGGCGCTCGGCGAGCGCGCCGACGACCTGCTCGAGCTGTACTGCGGCAACGGCAACTTCACCCTGCCGCTGTCCACCCGGGTGCGCCGCGTGCTGGCCACCGAGATCAGCAAGAGCTCGGTGAACGCCGCGCTGGCCAACATCGAAGACAACGGCATCGGCAACATCGAGCTGGTGCGCCTGTCCGCCGAGGAGCTGACCCAGGCGCTCAACGAGGTGCGTCCGTTCCGCCGCCTGGCCGGCATCGACCTGAAGAGCTACCAATTCGGCAGCGTGTTCGTCGACCCGCCGCGCGCCGGCATGGACCCGGACACCTGCGAGCTGACCCGCCGCTTCGACACCATCCTGTACATCTCCTGCAACCCGCAGACCCTGGCCGAGAACATCGCCCAGCTGCACGACACCCACAAGATCGTGCGCTGCGCGCTGTTCGACCAGTTCCCCTGGACCCACCATATGGAGAGCGGCGTACTGCTGCAGCGGCGCTGAGCCGCGACCTCCCCCGCACAACCCCAGCGGCCGACCGGGTGCCCCATGGCGACCCGCTCGGCCGCTGTGCTAGCTTGATCCGCATAACAACATCAGGAATCCCCCCATGGCCGCAGCCATTCCGGCACTGGAAATCCGCAACCTGCACAAACGCTACGGCGACCTGGAGGTGCTCAAGGGCATCTCGCTGACCGCGCGCGACGGCGACGTGATCTCCATCCTCGGTTCCTCCGGTTCCGGCAAGTCCACCTTCCTGCGCTGCATCAACCTGCTGGAAAGCCCGCACGAGGGGCAGATCTTCGTCGCCGGCGAGGAGCTCAAGCTCAAGCCGGGCAAGGACGGCGCGCTGGTCGCCGCGGACAACAGGCAGATCAACCGTCTGCGCAGCGAGCTGGGCTTCGTGTTCCAGAATTTCAACCTGTGGCCGCACATGAGCATCCTCGACAACGTGATCGAGGCGCCGCGCCGCGTGCTCGGCCTGTCGAAGGCCGAGGCCGTCGAGCGCGCCGAGGCGCTGCTGGCCAAGGTCGGCATCGCCGCCAAGCGCGACAGCTATCCCAGCCAGCTGTCCGGCGGCCAGCAGCAGCGCGCGGCCATCGCCCGCACCCTGTGCATGGAGCCCAAGGTGATCCTGTTCGACGAGCCGACCTCGGCGCTCGACCCGGAGATGGTCCAGGAGGTGCTCAACGTGATCCGCGCGCTGGCCGAGGAAGGCCGCACCATGCTGCTGGTCACCCACGAGATGGGCTTCGCCCGCCAGGTGTCCAGCGAGGTGGTGTTCCTCCACCAGGGCCTGGTCGAGGAGCAGGGGCCGCCGAGCCAGGTGTTCGGCAACCCGAACTCGGAGCGCTGCCGCCAGTTCATGTCTAGCCTCAAATAACAACTCGGCCGACGCGCCCGCGCCGCGGCCGGGCGATGGAAAGCCACCCAAGGAGCCCTACCCATGAAAATCCGCAATTCGCTGCTGGCCGCGGCCGCGGCCCTGCTGTTCGCCCAGGCGGCGGTCGCCGCCGACAAGCTGAAAATCGGCACCGAGGGCGCCTACCCGCCCTTCAACCTGGTCGACGCCAGCGGCAACGTGGTCGGCTTCGACGTGGAGATCGCCAAGGCCCTGTGCGTGAAGATGCAGGCCGAGTGCGAGATCGTCACCTCCGACTGGGACGGCATCATCCCGGCGCTCAACGCCAAGAAGTTCGACATGATCGTCGCCTCGATGTCGATCACCGACGAGCGCAAGCAGGCGGTCGACTTCACCGATCCCTACTACACCAACAAGCTGCAGTTCATCGCGCCCAAGGGCACCGAGTTCAAGACCGACGAGGCCAGCCTCAAGGGCAAGGTGATCGGCGCGCAACGCGCCACCATCGCCGGCACCTGGCTGGAGGACAACCTCGGCGACGTGGTCGAGGTGAAGCTCTACGACACCCAGGAGAATGCCTACCTCGATCTGGCCGCCGGCCGCGTCGACGGCGTGCTGGCCGACAAGTTCGTCAACTGGGAATGGCTCAAGAGCGACGCCGGCAAGGACTTCGAGTTCAAGGGCGAGCCGGTGTTCGACAACGACAAGATCGGCATCGCCGTACGCAAGGGCGACGACGCCCTGCGCACCAAGCTCAACGCCGCCATTCACGCGATCGTCGCCGACGGCACCTACAAGCAGATCAACGACAAGTACTTCCCCTTCAGCATCTATTGAGCCGGTAGCGCCACGCCGCTCACGCGGCGTGGCGCGGATATCCCATGATTCCTGACTTGCAAGGCTTCGGACCGGCGCTGGCCGCCGGCACCTGGATGACCCTCCAACTGTCCCTCGCTGCGGTCAGCGTCGGACTCGTTCTCGGCCTGCTCGGCGCTCTGGCCAAGACCTCCGGCAACCTGGCCCTGCGCCTGCTCGGCGGCGGCTACACCACGGTGGTGCGCGGCGTGCCGGAGACCCTCTGGGTACTGATGATCTACTACGGCACGGTGACCGGCCTGAACGCCGTCGGCGCGCTGTTCGGCTACCCGGAGCTGGCCCTCGACCCGTTCGCCGCCGGCACCCTGGCGCTCGGCCTGTGCTTCGGCGCCTACGCCACCGAGGTGTTCCGCGGCGCGCTGCTGGCCATTCCCAAGGGCCAGCGCGAGGCCGGCCTGGCGCTCGGCATGAGTCACGGCCGGATCTTCTGGCGCATCACCCTGCCGCAGTTGTGGCGCACCGCGCTGCCCGGCCTCGGCAACCTGTACATGATCCTGCTCAAGGACACCGCGCTGGTGTCGCTGATCTCCCTGGAGGAGATCATGCGCAAGGCGAGCGTCGCCTCCAACGCCACCAAGGCACCCTTCACCTTCTACATGAGCGCCGCGGTCATCTACCTCGGCCTCACCGTGATCATCATGCTGGTCCTGCACCAACTGGAAAAACGCGCCGGCCGCGGCATCGCGAGGAACGAGCTATGAGCGGCTGGGATCTGCTGGTCAAATGGACGCCGAAGATGCTCCAGGGCGTCGGCCTGACCCTCGAGCTGGTCGCCATCGCCGTGGTCGCCGGCCTGCTGGTGGCGCTGCCGCTGGGCATCGCCCGCGCGTCGCGGCACTGGCACGTGCGCGCGCTGCCCTCGGCGTACATCTTCTTCTTCCGCGGCACGCCGCTCTTGCTGCAGCTGTTCATCGTCTACTACGGCCTGGCGCAGTTCCCGGCGGTGCGCCAGAGCGTGCTGTGGCCGTTCCTGCGCGATCCGTACTGGTGCGCGCTGCTGACCATGACCCTGCACACCGCGGCCTACATCGCCGAGATCATGCGCGGCGCGATCCACGCCGTACCGATCGGCGAGGTGGAGGCGGCCCGCGCCCTGGGCATGTCGCGGCGCCAGGCGCTGCTGCACATCATCCTGCCGCGCGCCGCGCGCATCGGCCTGCCGGCCTACACCAACGAAGTGATCCTGATGCTCAAGGCCAGCGCGGTGGTCTATACCGTGACGCTCTACGACATCATGGGCATGGCGCGGACCATCAGCTCGCGCACCTACGAGCAGATGTTCTTCTTCATCTACGCCGGCATGCTCTACCTGGTCATCACCATCGGCCTGACCTGGATCTTCCGCGGCATCGAACGCTGGTTGCGCATCGACGCCGCGCGGGCGCGTTAAGCGGAGGGTGGGCAACTCGCGCGGCGATTGCCCACCGTTGGCCGGCCTGATGCCTGTTGTAGGGACGAATTTATTCGCCAACGCAGCCCCGTCTGGCGAATAAATTCGCCCCTACAGAGCGGGAAGACGACCCGCCTGCGCCGCAGCGACGTCAGCCGCTATAATCGCCGCCCTGCCCACTGCCCCGCCGCTGCCCGCCGTGTCCGAGATCCTCCAAGGCCCCCTGCTGCACCAGCGCTTCGCCGAGCTGGACGTCTTTCTGCGCGACCATCAGGCGCTGTGGCGGGCCAAGCCCTTCACCGCCCCGATCCTCGCCTGGGAACACGACCATCCCGAGTTGGCCGCCTGGCTGCGCGGCCGCTCGCTGGAGCAGGCCGACGCCGCGCACAACCGTCCCGAGCAGCTCGACGCCCCGGCACCCTTTCCCGGCCTGGCCAGGCGTGCAGCCGAGCTGGCCGCCGTCGCCGAGCTGCCGGCCGGCAGTGCGCCGAGCCTGCCCCCGCAGTTCAGCGTCGACGTGCCGGGGCGCAAGTGGCAGCAGATCGACGCCTTCGCCCGCCGTCTGGGCTTCACCGCGCCGGTCCGTCACTGGCTGGACTGGTGCGCCGGCAAGGGCCACCTCGGTCGCCGCCTGGCGCACGCCGGCACGCCGCTGACCTGCCTGGAATACGACGCCGCGCTGGTCGAGGACGGCCAGCGCCTCAGCCAGCGGCTGGCCCTGGACGCGCAGCACTTCGAGCAGGACGTGCTGGCGGAAGACGCCGCGCAACGTCTCGCCGCCGAGCACACCCCGGTGGCCCTGCACGCCTGCGGCGAGCTGCATGTGCGCCTGCTCGAACTGGCCAGCGCCAGCGGTTGCCGCCAGCTGGCGCTGGCGCCCTGCTGCTACAACCGCATCGCGGCGGAGCTCTACCAGCCGCTGTCGCGAACGGCGCAGGAGTCCTCGCTGCGCCTGAGCCGCGACGATCTGCGTCTGCCGCTGGCCGAGACGGTCACCGCCGGGGCGCGGGTGCGCCGCCAGCGCGACCACTCGATGGCCCGCCGGCTGGCCTTCGACCTGCTGCAGCGCGAGCTTCGCGGCGTCGACGACTACCTGCCGGTGCCCTCGCTGGCCCCGGCCTGGCTGGACAAGCCGTTCGCCGAGTACTGCCGCGATCTGGCCGAATTGAAGGGGTTGCCGGCACCCGGCGAGCGCGACTGGGCGGCGCTGGAAGCCGCCGGCTGGCGGCGCCTGGCGGCGGTGCGCAACCTCGAACTGGTGCGCGGCCTGTTCCGCCGGCCGCTGGAGCTGTGGCTGCTGCTCGATCGCGCGTTGTACCTGGAGGAGCAGGGCTACCGGGTGAAACTCGGTGCGTTCTGCGAATACCACCTGACCCCGCGCAATATCCTGCTGCTGGCCGAGCGGGACTGAACAGGCGGAGGCCATTGGTAGAAGATCGCTACGCGAGTCTTCTACCCTACGCGCTGCTGCTGGCCGAGGGCCCAGCGGCGTACGGCGCGGCCGGCCTGGAGGGGCGAATTCATTCGCCTGATCGGGCCGCGCTGGCGAATAAATTCGCCCCTACCGGCAGACAGGGCGTCGCCTGCAAAACCTGATCGTATCCACGTGTCACAAGAGCGGAGCGCCTACCAGACGTAGGGTAGGTAACTCGCGCAGCGATTACCTACCGCCAAGGGTGCACCGCTGCATCGGTAGAAGATCGCTGCGCGAGTCTTCTACCCTACACCGGCCCTGGCCTGCCGCTGGGCCGGCAATTTCTTCGCGCCCACGCTCCGGCGTCGGAGCCAACGTCCTGATCCTGCTGCCGACTCCAGAAACGCAAAAGGCGCCCGCGAGGGGCGCCTTTTGCCGTGGACTGCCAGGCCCCGCGTGAGCCCTTCCTGCGAGACGAAGCGTTACTCCACCCCACCGCCGAGCGCCTTGTACAGGGCGATCTCGCTGGACAGCTGGGCCAGGCGGTCGCCGATCAGCGTCTGCTGCGAACCGAACAGCTGGCGCTGGGCGTCGAGCAGGATCAGGTGGCTGTCGACGCCGGTGCGGTAGCGCCGCTCGGCCAGCCGGTAGTACTCGGCGTTGGCCGCCACCAGGTCGCGCTGCGCCTTGAGCTGCTCGGTGTAGGTGCTGCGCGCGGCGAGGCCGTCGGCGACCTCGCTGAACGCGGTCTGGATCGCCTTCTCGTACTGCGCCACCTCGATCTGCTTCTGCAGCTTGGCGTAGTCCAGGCTGCCCTTGAGGCTGCCGGCGGTGAAGATCGGCAGGTTGATCGACGGCTGGAACAGCCAGGTGCCGCTGCCGGCCTTGAACAACCCGGACAGCTCGGTGCTGGTGGTGCCGGCCCGTCCGGTCAGGCTGATGCTCGGGAAGAACGCCGCGCGCGCCGCGCCGATATTGGCGTTGGCCGCTTTGAGCAGGTGCTCCGCCTCGAGGATGTCCGGGCGGCGCTGCAGCAGCTCGGCGGGCAGGCCCACCGGCAGCTCGGCCAGTTGCGCCTGCTCCAAGGGCGCGGCGGCCGGCAGGTCGTCCGGCACGGCGTTGCCGAGCAGCAGCTGCAGGGCGTTGCGGTCCTGGGCGACCAGGCGGGTGTACTGGGCGACGCTGACCCGCGCGCTCTCCACCGCGCTGCGCGACTGGGTCAGTTCGAGCGCCGAGGCGACGCCGACGTCGAAGCTGCGCTGGGTCAGCGCCAGGCTCTGCTCGTAGGTGCGCAGGGTCTCCTCGCTCAGCGCCAGCAGCTCGCGGTCGGCCTGCAGGGTCAGCCAGGCGTCGGCGACGCTGGCCACCAGGGCGATCTGCGTGCTGCGCTGCGCCTGCGCGGTGGCGAAGTACTGCTCGAGCGCCGCCTCGCTCAGGCTGCGCAGGCGGCCGAACAGATCCAGCTCCCAGTCGCTGACGCCGACGGTGGCGCCGTATTCGGCGTTGGTGGCGGCCTCGCCGGTACGCGACAGGTCGCCCGGCAGGCGCTGGCGGGTGCCGCTGCCGCGCGCGTCGATCTGCGGGAACAGCTCGGCCCGCTGGATGCGGTGCAGCGCCTGGTAGGCCTCGACGTTGAGCGCGGCGACGCGCAGGTCGCGGTTGTTGTCCAGCGCCACCTGGATCGCCCGCTGCAGGGCGGCATCGCGGAAGAAGCTGCGCCAGGCCGGCAGCTCGGCGCCGGCCTGGCCGGCCTCCGCGGCGTAGGCCGGGCCCTTCGGCCAGGCGTCGGCCACCGGCGCCTCGGGGCGCTGGTAGTCGGGGATCAGCGAGCAGCCGCCGAGGGCGAGGAGGATGCTCAGGGTGAGGATCGACTTCTTCACAGCACGGCCTCCTTCGCGGCCTGCACGCGCGGCTGGCGTCTGCGCTCGGTCAGCGAGCTGATCAGCACGTAGAACAGCGGGATCCAGAAGATCGCCAGCAGCAGCGCGGAAAGCATGCCGCCGATCACCCCGGTGCCGATGGCGTGCTTGCTGCCGGCGCCGGCGCCGGCGGAGATGGCCAGCGGCACCACGCCGAGGATGAACGCCAGCGAGGTCATCACGATGGGGCGCAGACGCATCCGGCAGGCCTCCACCGCGGCGTCGACCAGGCTCATGCCCTGCTCGTGCAGCGACTTGGCGAACTCGACGATAAGGATCGCGTTGCGCGCCGACAGGCCGATGGTGGTCAGCAGGCCGATCTGGAAGTACACGTCGTTGGACAGGCCGCGCCCGTAGGTGGCGAGCAGCGCGCCGATGATCCCCAGCGGCACCACCAGCATCACCGAGAAGGGGATCGACCAGCTCTCGTAGAGCGCCGCCAGGCAGAGGAACACCACCAGCAGCGACAGCGCGTAGAGAGCCGGCGCCTGGGCGCCGGACAGGCGCTCCTCGTAGGACAGTCCCGACCAGGAGATACCCACCCCCGGCGGCAGCTCGGCGGCGATCTTCTCCACCTCGGCCATCGCCTCGCCGGAGCTGTAGCCCGGCGCCGCCGAACCGAGCACCTGCATCGCCGGCACGCCGTTGAAGCGCGCCAGCTTGGGCGGACCGTAGATCCACTGGCCGCTGGCGAAGGCGCTGAACGGCACCATCTGGCCCTGGTCGTTGCGCACGAACCACTTGCCGAGGTCCTCGGGGTTCATCCGCGCGTTGGCGTCGCCCTGCAGGTAGACCTTCTTGACCCGGCCACGGTCGATGAAGTCGTTGACGTAGCTGGCGCCCCAGGCGATCGACAGGGTCTGGTTGACGTCGGCCAGCGACACGCCCTGGGCGCGCGCCTTCTCGTCGTCGACCAGCAGCTGGTACTGCGGCTCGTCGCGCAGGCCGTTCATGCGTACGCCGAACAGCTTCGGGTTCTGCGACGCCTGCTGGAGGAACTGGTCGCGCGCCGCGGTCAGCGCCTGGTGGCCGATGCCGGCGCGGTCCTGCAGGTAGACGTCGAAGCCGGTGGCGTTGCCCAGCTCCATCACCGCCGGCGGAGCGAAGGCGAACACCAGCGCGTCGCGGAAGCCGAAGAAGCGCTTCTGCGCCCGCTGCGCCAGGTCGAACACGCTCTGTCCCGCCGCGGTCCGCTCGCTCCACGGCCGCAGCATGATGAAGGCCATGCCCGAGCTCTGCCCGCGGCCGGCGAAGTTGAAGCCGGTGACGGTGAAGATCGACTTGACCACGTCCTTCTCGTCGATCAGCAGGTAGTCGCGCATCTGCTTGACCACCTGGTAGGTGCGCTCGGAGCTGGAACCGGCCGGGGTCTGCACCTGGGCGTAGAGCACGCCCTGGTCCTCCTCGGGCAGGAAGGCGGTGGGAATGCGGGTGAACATCCAGGCCATCACGCCGATCACCACCAGGTACATCAGCAGGTAGGGCGCCTTGCGCCTGAGCACCGCCTTCACGCCGCGCTCGTAGCCCTGCACGCTGCGCTGGAAGCTGCGGTTGAACCAGCCGAAGAAGCCGCGCTTCTCGTGGTGCGCGCCCTTGGCGATGGGCTTGAGCAGGGTCGCGCACAGCGCCGGGGTGAAGATCAGCGCCACCAGCACCGACAGGGTCATCGCCGAGACGATGGTGATCGAGAACTGCTTGTAGATCACCCCCGTGGAGCCGGGGAAGAAGGCCATCGGCACGAACACCGCGGAGAGCACCAGGCCGATGCCGACCAGCGCGCCCTGGATCTGCCCCATCGACTTGCGGGTCGCCTCGACCGGCGACAGGCCCTCCTCGTGCATCACCCGCTCGACGTTCTCCACCACCACGATGGCGTCGTCGACCAACAGGCCGATGGCCAGGATCATGGCGAACATGGTCAGGGTGTTGATGCTGAAGCCGAACGCGGCCAGCACGCCGAAGGTGCCGAGCAGCACCACCGGCACCGCCAGGGTCGGGATCAGCGTGGCGCGGAAGTTCTGCAGGAACAGGTACATCACCAGGAACACCAGGCCGATCGCCTCGAACAGGGTGGTCACCACCCCCATGATCGAGGCCGAGATCACCGGCGAGGTGTCGTAGGGCAGCACCGCCTTGACGCCCGGCGGGAAGAACGGCTCCAGGTCGGAGATGGTCTTCCGCACCGCCGCCACGGTATCCAGCGCGTTGGCGCCGGTGGCCAGCTTGACCGCGATGCCGGCGGCCGGCTTGCCGTTGTATTCGGCGCTGATGCTGTAGTTCTCGCCGCCCAGCTCGACGCGGGCGACGTCGCGCAGGCGCACCTGCGAGCCGTCGGCGTTGACCTTGAGGAGGATCTTGCCGAACTGCTCGGGGGTCTGCAGACGGGTCTTGCCGATGATGGTGGCGGTCAGCTGCTGGCCCGGCGAGGCAGGCAGGCCGCCGAGCTGGCCGGAGGATATCTGCACGTTCTGCGCCTGGATGGCGCTCTTCACGTCCACCGGGGTCAGCGCGAAGTTGTTCAGCCGCGCCGGGTCCAGCCAGATGCGCATGGCGTACTGGGCGCCGAACACCTGGAAGTCGCCGACACCCTTGGTGCGCGACAGCGGGTCTTGGATGTTGGCGACGATGTAGTCGGACAGGTCGTTCTTGTTCAGGCTGCCGTCTTCGGACACCAGGCCGATCACCAGGAGGAAGTTGCGCACCGCCTTGGTCACCCGGATGCCCTGCTGCTGCACTTCCTGCGGCAGCAGCGGAGTGGCCAGCTGCAGTTTGTTCTGCACCTGCACCTGGGCGATGTCCGGGTTGGTGCCCTGCTCGAAGGTGGCGGTGATGTTCATGCTGCCGTCGGCGTTGCTCTCCGAGGAGATGTAGCGCAGGCCGTCGATGCCGTTGAGCTGCTGCTCGATCACCTGCACCACCGTGTCCTGCACGGTCTGCGCCGAGGCGCCCGGATAGGTGACCTGGATGCCCACCGCCGGCGGGGCGATGCTCGGGTACTGGTTGATCGGCAGCTTGAGGATGGCCATGGCGCCGGCCAGCATGATCACCAGGGCAACCACCCAGGCGAAGATCGGCCGGTCGATGAAGAATCTCGACATGACGCGCGCTCCTTAACGGCCCTGGGCCGGCAGCTGCGCTGCCTGGCCGTTGGCGGGCGATGTCTGCGGCGCCAGCGCCGGCACGTTGCTGGCCGGCTGCACCTGCACCTCGGCGCCCGGCTTGATGAACTGCAGGCCCTCGGTGATCAGCCGGTCGCCGGCGGCGAGCCCCTCGCTGACCAGCCAGAAGCTGCCGGCGGTGCGCTCGGCCTTGAGCACGCGCACCTCCACCTTGTTGCCTTCGCCGACCACCATGGCGGTCGCCTCGCCCTTGGAGTTGCGCGTCACGCCCTGCTGCGGGGCGAGGATCGCCGCGCTCTTGCTGCCGGTCTGCAGGCGCGCCTGGACGAACATGCCGGGCAGCAGCACCTTGTCGGGGTTGGGGAACACCGCGCGCAGGGTCACCGAGCCGGTGCCCTCGTCCACCGACACCTCGGAGAACTCCAGGCGCCCGGCGTGGGCGTAGGCGCTGCCGTCGGGCAGGTTCAGCTCGACCTTGGCGGCGCTATCGCCGGCCTTCTCCAGCTGACCGCTGGCCAGCTCGCGGCGCAGGCGCAGCAGGTCGTTGGCCGACTGGGTGACGTCGACGTAGATCGGGTCGAGCTGCTGGATCACCGCCAGCGCGTCGCTCTGCCCGCTGCTGACCAGCGCGCCCTCGGTGACCGCCGAGCGGCCGATGCGCCCGGCGATCGGCGCCAGCACCTTGGTGTAGCGCAGATCGATCTGCGCCTTTTCCAGCGCGGCCTCGGCCTGCAGCTGGGCGGCGCGCGCCTCGTCGTACTGCTGGCGGCTGACCGCCTGATCCTTGACCAGCACCTGGTAGCGCTCGGCCAGCGAACGGCTCGACAACGCGCTGGCCTCGGCGCTCTTCACCGCCGCCTGATAGGTCGCCGCATCGATCTGGTAGAGCTGCTGGCCGGCCTTGACCTCGCTGCCCTCCTTGAACAGACGCTTCTGCACGATGCCGTCGACCTGCGGACGCACCTCGGCCATCCGGTAGGCGGCGGTGCGCCCCGGCAGCTCGCTGGTCAGGGTGTAGGGCTGCGCCTCGAGGGTCACCACGCCCACCGTGGGCGCGGGAGGCGCCTGCTTGGGGGCCTCCTCTTTCTGGCAGCCGGCCAACAGCAAAAGCGACAGCAGGGCGGCTGAGCCCAGCGTCGCGCGAGCGGAAGCGCTTGTCATCGGAAAGCCTCGAATTCGTTGAGCACACGCAAGGGTAAGAAATCGGGAGGAGATTGCATCTCCAGTGGCAAACAATATACTTACATTCGCGTCTGTTTGTAAATTGACACTAAGGTAGGTGTTTTCCGTCAGTCCGGGCCCGCGCAGCGACCCTCGTCGTCCACAGCGTTTTTTGTGAAACTGCGCGCCCTTTACGGCACAGGGAAGTCATCCTCCGCCACCGGCCCAGAGACCCAGCATGGCCCGCAGAACCAAGCAAGAAGCCGAAGCCACCCGGCAACAGATCCTCGACAGCGCCGAGCGGGTGTTCGCCGCCAAGGGTGTCTCCCACAGCACCCTGGCCGACATCGCCGCCGATGCCGGGGTGTCGCGTGGCGCCGTGTATTGGCACTTCACCGGCAAGGCCGACGTGTTCAACGCCATGCTCATGCGCCAGCACGACGCCAACAAGGTCGTCTGCGCCGCCGCCCGCAATCCCGAGGAGACCGACCCGCTGGGGCAGATCCGCAGCATCCTCGTGCATTTTCTCTCCAAGGTGGTGCACGACCCGCAGCAGCGCCGGGTCATCGAGATCTTCCACCACAAGTGCGAGCTGGCCGGCGACCAGGAAGGCCTGCGCCAGCAACTGCAGGCCACCGGGGACGAGATCGACCGCGACATCGCCCTGTCGCTGCGCAACGCCATCAACCACGGCCAGCTGCCCGCCGACCTCGACCTGACCCGCGCGGCCATCGGCATGCACGCCTACATCCACGGCCTGATCAACAACTGGCTGCTGCGCCCCGACAGCTTCGCCATCGACCAGGAAGCCGAGGCGCTGGTCGACGCGCTGCTGGACATGCTCAGGTACAGCCCGGCGCTGCGCCTGCCGGCGGCGTAAGCGTCGAGCGGCGCGGCGCCGGACGGCCGACGCCGCGCTCCCCCTTGCCTGCCCGAGCAACATGCCCAACACTCGCCTCATGCGGCGGCGCCCGGCGTCGCCCCGTTCAACCAGCACAATGCGAGACCGATCATGGCGGACAGAACAGGCAGCAGCGCCAGCTACAGACAACGCGAGGCGGGCTACCGGGACAAGGCGCTGAAGATGTATCCATGGGTGTGCGGGCGCTGCGCGCGGGAATTCACCTATTCCAACCTGAGCCAGCTCACCGTCCACCATATCGACCACAATCACGACAACAATCCCGCCGACGGCAGCAATTGGGAATTGCTCTGTCTGTATTGCCACGACCACGAGCATTCCAAGTATTCGATCTACAACGGCGACAACGGCAGCGCGGTGATTCCCGGCGAGAAATCGCCGCAGGTCAAACACAATCCCTTTGCCGATCTCAAGGCGCTGCTGGACAAGCAGCAGAAATAATCGCCACCGGCGCAGGGGGCGGAATAAGCCGGCGGCAACTGCCGCCCCTGCGCCGGTCGCCAAAGCATCGCCATGCCGCTCGCCTCGGCAATACGCGGCCCCGCCGGCGGAGCAGCCTGCTAATATCCGCCCCCCCCGCCCACCAGCCCAGGACAATTCCCATGCAAGAGCTTGAAAAACCCCTCGACGAGGCGGAAATCGACCAGTTGAACGAACTGCTGTTCAGCTACTCGGAAAAGGCCGAACAACAGCACGGCCAGGACGGCGAGGAAGTCGACTGCGTATTCAGCATTTCCGAGCTGGACGGCTTTCTCACCGCGGTACTCACCGGCCTGAATCCGATTTCCCCGTCGGAATGGCTGCCGGCGCTGTGGCGCGGCAAGTTGCCGAAGTTCGAATCGGAAGCCGAACTGCAACAACTCACCGACCTGCTGATGCGTCACATGAACAGCCTGGCCGACAGCCTGTTCGAAAACCCCGACAGCTTCGCGCCCATCTACGAGATCGGCGACAGCGAAGACGAAGTGCTGGTCGACGAATGGTGCTACGGCTACATGCGCGGCGTTGAGCTGCGCGACCGCGACTGGCAGGCTCTGCGCGACGCCCAGCCGGAGCTGCTGCTGCCGTTCATGCTGCTCAGCGGTTCCTACTCGCTGGACGACGGCGAGGAAATCGGCGAGGAAGAGCTGGAGCAGATGCGCGAAAGTCTGCCCGACCTGGTATTCGCCGTGCGCGACTTCTGGCTGGCCGAAGCGGAAAAACCCAAGGAGCCGAAGGTCGGCCGCAACGATCCCTGCCCGTGCGGCAGCGGCAAGAAATACAAGCAGTGCTGCCTGCATTGATGCGCGGCTAAAGCCACGCCGTCCACCTCTTCGCCACTGGCATTCTGCCGCCCCGTCATCTTGCGCTAATACGGGGCGCGCAGACTTCCTCCGCCGGCGCCCGTCAATAGTGCGCCGTGCTCTCGCCAATAACTGACTACTATTGAATGGTGTTGACGGCAGGCGGCCGCCCCGATAAAAAGCTGACGCTCATCCGGAACAGGAATAGGCGCAGGGACTGCGGGGATTTCGCCAATCCGGATTTTCTTATTGCAGACCCTTCCCTTTTCTCGGAGAAACCCGATGTCCAAGCTGTTGGAATTCCGCAAGGCCGAACAGGCACTCAGGGAACAACTGGCGCGCCTCGAATCGCTCAAGCACGACCAGGAACTCAAGACCGAAATGGAGTTCGAGGACAAACTCAAGGCGCTGCTGCAGGAGTACGGTTTCAAACTGCAGAACATCGTCGACATCCTCGATCCGCAACCGATCCATATTCCCGAGCTTGATATCGGTCGCCGCGTGCGCAAGACCCAGGTCTGGAAGAATCCGATCACCGGCCAAGTGCTGGAAACCAAGAGCGGCAACAACAAGACGCTCAAGGCGTGGAAGGAAGAATACGGCGAGCAGTTCGTCGCCAGTTGGCTGCAGCAGGCCTGAGTTCCGTGCGCGCCCGCGCACGATTCTGACGCCTCCTGCCGGCGGGGACGCAAGCCACGACGGCTTCGCCTTCCCCGCCCTGCGCTTCTCGGTCGCTGGCCGGATGCGCGCTTTTCTCGCACACTTCTCCCATAGTCGCCGGCCCCCCGGTCCTGTCAGGGAGTGATTCGTGTCCGTCCCCCTCCGCCTGCGCCCCGCCCTTCTGCTTCTCCTCCTGCCGCTCGCCCTGCTCGCCTACCTGGCCTGGCGCGCCTGGCAAGGCCCGCTGCTGCCCGCCTACCGCCTGGAACAGCGCCCGCTGGTGCAACGGGTGGTGGCCAGCGGCGAGGTCAGCAGCCAGTCGCTGGCACGCATCGGCAGCGAGCTGACCGGGGTGATCAAGGCCCGCCACGTGCGCGAGGGCGACGCGGTCAAGCCCGGCGACCTGCTGCTCGAGCTCGACGACAGCGAGCAACAGGCGCGCCTCGCCGAGGCCGAGGCGGCGCTGCGCCAGCTGATCGACTCCGAGCGCCCGCAGGCCCGCGCGGCGCTGCGCGAGGCCGAGAGCCAGCTGGCGCGGACCGCCAGCGAGCGCCAGCGGCGCGAGGCCCTGTTCGCCCGCCAGCTGCTGTCCGCCGAGGCCCGCGAGCAGGCCCGCCATGCCGAGGTGGCGGCGCGCGTGGCGCGCGACCGCGCGCAGCTGGCCGCCAACGCCCTGGCCGCCGGCGGCAGCGCCGAACAACAGGCGCGCCAGCGCCTGGAGCAGGCGCGCACGGCGCTGGCCCGGACCCGGATTCACGCCCAGTTCGAAGGCACGGTGCAGACCCGCAGCGTCGAGCCGGGCGATCTGGTGCGCCCCGGCGACACCCTGCTGGAAATCGCCCGCCAGGGCAGCCAGGAAATCCTCCTGCCGCTGGACGAAAAGAACCTCGCCCCGCTCGCGCTCGGCCAGAGCGCCCAGGTGATCGCTGACGCCTTTCCCGCGCGGGTGCTGGCCGCCCGCGTCGGCTACCTGGCCCCGGCGGTCGATCCGGCGCGCGGCACCCTCGACGTGCACCTCGACCTGGACCAGCCGGCCGACTTCCTGCGCCAGGGCATGACCGTCTCGGTGAGCATCGAGACCGCCCGCCGCGAGCGCGCCCTGGTGATCGGCAACGACGCCCTGCGCGCCGTCGCCGGCGAGCGCGCCGAGGTGCTGCGCGTCAGGGACGGCGAGGTCGAGGCGGTGGCGGTGACCCTCGGCCTGCGCGGCACCGGTCTGAGCGAGGTGGTCGCCGGCCTGGCCGAAGGCGACACCGTGCTCGTCGCCGACGCCGAGCCCGGCCAGCGCGTGCGCCTGCGCGAGCAGCCGCTGCCGGCCGGCGTGGCGGAGTGAGGCCATGCGCCTGATCGACGCGCAATGGATCGAGTGGAAGATCGCCCTGCGCTTTCTCGCCGACAACCGCCTGCAGAGCCTGCTGATCATCGTCGGCATCGCCGTCGGCGCGGCGGTGATCGTGTTCATCACCGCGCTGGTCACCGGCCTGCAGGCCAACGTCATCCAGCGCACCCTCGGCACCCAGGCGCATATCCGCGTGCTGCCGCCCGACGAGGTCAACCGCGTGCCGGCGCCGGCGGACGGCGCCGTGGCGCTGAACCTGGAAAACCCGCGCGCCCAGCGCCTGCGCACCATCGTCAACTGGCAGGACGTGCGCGACCTGCTCGATGCGCGCGGTGAGCTGCGCGCCGTGTCGCCGCTGATCAGCGGTCCGGCCATCGCCCGCCGCGGCGTGGCGCGCGCCTCGGTCAATCTGCTGGGCATCGACCCCGAGCGCTACCAGCGCATCATCCCCATCGCCCCCGACCTGATCGCGGGGCGCTTTCATATCGAGGCCGGCCATGCGGTGATCGGCAAGGAGCTGGCCGAAGACCTGGGCCTGGGCGTCGGCGACAAGCTGCGCCTGGACGCCGGCGGGGGCCGCGAGGTGGTGGTCGACGTGTCCGGCATCTTCGAGCTGGAAGTGCGCGAGCTGGATGCGCGCTACGTGTACCTCGACCTCAAGCAGGCGCAGGCGCTGCTCGATCTGCCCGGCGGGGTGACGGTGATCGAGACCGCGGTGGACGAGATCTTCCAGGCCGAGGCGATCGCCGAGCGCCTGGCGCGCCTCACCGGGCTCAAGGCGGAAAGCTGGATGGCCACCAACGGCCAGCTGCTCAACGCCTTGCGCTCGCAGACCATGACCACCCAGATGATCCGCCTGTTCGTCGGCCTCTCGGTGGCCTTCGGCATCGCCAGCGTGCTGGCGGTCAGCGTGGTCCAGCGCACCCGCGAGATCGGCATCCTGCGCGCCATGGGCAGTCCGCGCGGACAGATCCTGCGCGTGTTCCTCCTGCAGGGCGGCCTGCTCGGCCTGGCCGGCTCCGGCCTCGGCGGCCTGGTCGGCTGGTCGCTGGTGCAGGTGTTCAACACCTTCGGCCCCGGGCTGTTCTTCATTCCGGTCGACCCGGCGCTGATTCCCACCGCCATGGCGGTGGCCACCGTCACCGGCGTGCTGGCCGCGGCCATGCCGGCGCGCCGCGCGGCCCGTTACGATCCGGCGGTGGCGATCCGCTATGTCTGAGTTCGCCCGCGACCAGGAAGTGCTGCGCCTCGCCGGCCTGGGCAAGGCCTACAACCCCGGCACGCCGCTGGAGCAGCAGGTGCTGCACGACATCGAGCTGCGCCTCTCCCGCGGCGAGCTGACCGCGCTGATCGGCCCGTCCGGCTCGGGCAAGAGCACCCTGCTCAACGTCATCGGCCTGCTCGACTCGCCGACCGCCGGCGAGCTGTACCTGCTCGGCCAGCCGACCCGCGACCTCGACGACGGTGCGCGCACCCGCCTGCGCAACGAGTCGATCGGCTTCGTGTTCCAGTTCCACCACCTGATCCCGGCGTTCAGCGTGCTGGACAATGTGCTGATGCCGCTGATGATCCGCCACGGCAAGCCGCGCGCCGAGGACGTCGCCCTGGCCCGCGAGCTGCTGGAGGCGGTAGGCCTGGCCGAGTTCGCGCAGAAGAAGGCCAACCAGATTTCCGGCGGCCAGCAGCAGCGCGTGGCGATCGCCCGTGCGCTGGTGACCCGTCCGGCGCTGCTGCTGGCCGACGAGCCGACCGGCAACCTGGACACCAAGACCGCGGAGACCGTGTTCGAGCTGTTCCGCCGCTTCAACCGCGAATTCGGCTGCGCCGTGCTGGTGGTCACCCACGACCCGCGCCTGGCGGCGAGCTGCGCGCGCACCGTGCAACTGGTCGACGGGCGCATCGTCAGCGACCGGACCAGCGCCTGAACGTGCGCAAAGCCAGCGTGGAGGTGGAACACCCTGTGGCGCCAGCCGCCAGTTGCCCGGACCTGCCGCGACACGCCCGCGCTGCGCCCTTGGGCGCCGCCTTGCCGCCGCTTAGCGCACGCGGAAGTTCTTGAACTGCCAGGGATCCTCGGCGTCGACCTCCTCGTCGAACAGCCGGCCGCGATCCTCCAGCGGCGTCCAGTCGCTGAACACGCCGACCAGCTCGCCGAGGTAGGGACGGCAGAAGTCGAGCATCGGCTCGAAGGGGATCTCGTCCGGCTCGATCACCCCGCAGTCCGGGTTCTGGATCGCCCAGACCACCCCGGCGACCACCGTCGCCGTCACCTGCAGGCTGGTCGGGCTGTTGTACGGGCACAGCGCGCGCGCCTGGTCGACGGAGAGTCGCGAACCGTACCAGTAGGCGCCGTAGGCGTGGCCGAGCAGCAGCACGCCCAGTTCGTCGACGCCACTGACCAGGCCGTCGCGCAGCAGGCGGCGGCGCGGCTGCATCTCCCAGTTGCGCCCGGCCAGCTCCTCCAGCGACAGCACGGTGTCGTCGCAGGGGCGGTAGGCGTAGAGCACGGTCGGCCGGTATTCCGGACACGCACCCGTGCCGATGGTGTAATAGTCAGCGATCGAGATCGACTCGCCGTGGGTGATCAGGAAAGCCTGGTGCGGGCCGGCCAGCGGCGTCCAGCTGCGCACCTTGGTGGACGCCCCGGGGCGCTCCAGGTAGATGGCCGCCTGACTGCCCGTTTCATGGCGGCGACCGTCGATCGGAAAGTACAGCTCGTGGCTGCCCCAGCCCAGTTCGGCCGGCTGCAGCGCCTCGCTGACGAAGCCGTACACCGACCAGGTGTTGACGAACTCGTCCGGCACCTTGCGCTGGCGATCGACCTGCCAGTCGCGCTCGGCGATGTGCACTACGCGCACGCCCAGGCGCTGCGCCAGGCGCGCCCAGCCCTCGCGACTGTCCGGTGCCGGCTGCGGCGCACCGGTCTCGGCGGCGACGTTGAGCAGCGCCTGCTTGAGCAGGTACGAGACCAGCCCCGGGTTGGCGCCGTGGGCGAGCACCGCGGTCGGCCCGCGCTCGTCCGTCTGGCGCAGGGCCAGGGCCGCCTCGCGCAGGGCGTAGTTGCTGCGCTCCGCCGTGTCCAGCTGGCGATCCACGTAGCCGCCGGCCCAGGGCTCGATGCAGGCGTCCAGATAGAGCGCGCCGCGCTCGCGGCACAGCTCGATCAGCGCCACGCTGCTGACGTCGACCGACAGGTTGAGGAGAAAGTCGCCCGCGCCGAGCAGCGGTTCGAGCACCTGCCGGTAGTTGTCCTCGGTCAGATCCTGCACGCGATGGGCGACGCCCGCCTGCACGGCCTGGTCGCGGCCCTCGTCGTCGGCCGCGAGAATCTCCAGCTGTCCCGGGCCCAGCTCGAGGTGACGCAGCAGCAGCGGCAGAACGCCCTGGCCGATGGAGCCGAAGCCGAGCAGGACCACGCGCCCGGCGAACGCCTGACGCCGATATGGAGTTTCCACGGGCTGTCCCCCTCTCGGTCGCCCCCGATACATTAGCTAAGTATAGGAGGCGAGCCGGCGAGGACGGCGCGGTCCGCTCAAAGGGCGCGGCTGAGCTCCGGCACCGCCTCGAACAGGTCGGCGATCAGGCCGTAGTCGGCGACCTGGAAGATCGGCGCCTCCTCGTCCTTGTTGATCGCCACGATCACCTTGGAGTCCTTCATGCCGGCCAGATGCTGGATCGCGCCGCTGATGCCCACGGCGATATACAGTTGCGGCGCGACGATCTTGCCGGTCTGGCCGACCTGCAGGTCGTTGGGCACGAAGCCGGCGTCCACCGCGGCGCGCGAGGCACCCACGGCGGCGCCCAGCTTGTCGGCCACCGCGTAGAGCAGGGCGAAGTTGTCGCCGTTCTGCATGCCGCGGCCACCCGAGATCACCACCTTGGCGGCGGTCAGCTCGGGACGCTCGGACTGTGCCAGCGTCTCGCCGAGGAAACAGGACAGACCGTAGTCCTCGCCGCCCGCCAGCTTCTCGATGGCGGCGCTGCCACCCTCGGCAGCCACCGGGTCGAAGCCGGTGGAGCGCACGGTGATCACCTTGACCGCCGCGCTGGACTGTACGGTGGCGATGGCGTTGCCGGCGTAGATCGGCCGCTGGAAGGTGTCGGCGGAAACGACCTTGACGATCTCGGAGATCTGGTCGACGTCCAGCAGCGCGGCGACGCGCGGCAGATAGTTCTTGCCATTGGTGGTGGCCGGAGCCAGCACATGGCTGTAGCCGCTGCGGGCCAGCTCGACGATCAACGGGGCAATGTTTTCCGGCAGCTGGTGGGCGAAGGCGGCGTTATCGGCGACCAGCACCTTGGCGACGCCGGCGACCTTGGCGGCGGCTTCGGCGACCGCGGCGCAGTTGCTGCCTGCGACCAGCACATGAACGTCGCCGCCGATCTGGCTGGCAGCAGCCACGGTGTTGAGGGTGGCGGCAGCCAGGGCACTGTTGTTGTGTTCAGCGATTACCAGGATTGCCATCTCAGATCACCTTCGCTTCGTTCTTCAGTTTCTCGACCAGTTCGGCCACCGACTTGACCTTGATCCCGGCGCTGCGGGTAGCCGGCGCTTCGACCTTGAGGGTCTTCACGGTCGAGACGGTGGACACGCCGAGGGCTTCGGGAGTCAGCACGTCGAGCGGCTTCTTCTTGGCCTTCATGATGTTCGGAAGCGAGGCATAGCGCGGCTCGTTGAGGCGCAGGTCGGTGGTGACGATGGCCGGCAGTTTCAGCGCAACGGTCTGCAGGCCGCCGTCGATCTCGCGGGTGACGTTGGCTTTGCCATCGGCGATCTCGACCTTGGAGGCGAAGGTGCCCTGGGCGAAGCCGGTCAGCGCGGCGAGCATCTGGCCGGTCTGGTTGTTGTCGCTGTCGATGGCCTGCTTGCCGAGGATCACCAGCTGCGGCTGTTCCTTGTCGACCACGGCCTTGAGCAGCTTGGCGATGGCCAGCGAGCCCAGTTCGGCGTCGCTTTCGATCAGCACGGCGCGGTCGGCGCCGAGGGCCAGGGCGGTGCGCAGTTGCTCCTGAGCAGCGGCAGGACCTACGGAGACCACCACCACTTCGCTGGCGATGCCCTTTTCCTTCAGGCGCACGGCTTCCTCGACGGCGATCTCGCAGAAGGGGTTCATGGCCATCTTGACGTTGGCCAGGTCGACGCCGGAGTTGTCCGCCTTGACGCGGACCTTGACGTTGTAATCGACCACGCGTTTTACCGCGACCAGTATCTTCATCGTTTCTCTTCTCTATCGGGAGTTCACTTGAAGTTGCGCCGCACCAGCTTGCGCAGCCAGCCGACGATGCCGGCGCGGAACAGCAGCACGCAGAGCACGAAGATCACGCCGAGGATCACGTGCACCCAGTCGCCCAGAGGGCCGTTGGACAGGTAGCTCTGCAGGGTCACCACCACACCGGCGCCGACCAGCGGGCCGAGCACGGTGCCGACGCCGCCGAGCAGGGTCATCAGGATCACCTCGCCGGACATGTGCCAGTGCGCGTCGGTCAGCGAGGCGAGCTGGAACACCACCGTCTTGGTCGCCCCGGCCAGGCCGGTGAGGGTCGCCGAGATGACGAAGGCCAACAGCTTGTGGGCGGCGACGTTGTAGCCGAGCGAAATGGCGCGCGGCTCATTGTCGCGGATCGCCTTGAGCACCTGGCCGTAGGGCGAGTGGATGGTGCGCTGGATCACCGCGAAGCCGAACACGAACACCGCAAGCACGAAGTAGTACATCGCCAGGTTGCTCGACAGGTCGATCAGGCCGAACAGGTGGCCGCGCGGCACGCCCTGCAGACCGTTCTCGCCGCCGGTGAAGGGCGCCTGCACGTAGACGAAGAACACCAGCTGGGCCAGCGCCAGGGTGATCATGGCGAAGTAGATGCCCTGACGGCGGATCGCCAAGAGGCCAAAGCCCAGGCCGAGCACCCCGGACGCCACGGTGCCGGCGAGGATGCCCAGCTCGGTGGACAGCCCCGAGTACTGGCTGAGCAGGTAGCCGGTGACGTAGCCGCCGGTGGCCAGGAAGGCGGCGTGGCCGAAGGACAGCAGCCCCGCGTAGCCGAGCAGCAGGTTGAAGGCGCAGGCGAACAGGGCGAAGCACAACAGCTTCATCAGGAACACCGGGTAGATCGCCAGCGGCGCGACCAGCGCCACGCCGAGCAGCGCCAGGCAGAATCCGACCCTGCGGCGCCGGGCGGCGCGCATGCGCTCCTGCTCCACGCTCGGCTGCAGCGCGGCCAGCGGAAGGTTCTCGACACTCGACATGCTCACGCCTCCTTACCGAACAGTCCCGCAGGACGGAACAACAGGACGATCACCATGACCAGGAACACCACGGTGCTGGCCGCCTGCGGATAGAACACCTTGGTCAGGCCCTCGATCAGGCCCATGGCCAGGCCGGTGACGATGGCGCCCATGATCGAGCCCATGCCGCCGATCACCACCACGGCGAACACCACGATCAAGAGGTTGGCGCCCATGGTCGGGCTGACCGGGTAGATGGGCGCGGCGAGCACCCCGGCGAAAGCGGCCAGCGCCACGCCGTAGCCGTAGGTGAGGGTGATCAAGAGCGGCACGTTGATGCCGAAGGCCTGCATCAGCTTGGGGTTCTCGGTGCCGGCGCGCAGGTAGGAACCGAGGCGCGTGCGCTCGATCATGAACCAGGTGGCGAAGCACACCACCAACGCGGCGACCACCACCCAGGCGCGGTAGCCGGGCAGGAACATGAAGCCGAGGTTGACGCCGCCCTTGAGCAGGTCGGGGGTCGGGTAGGAGGCGCCGGAGACGCCGAACAGCTTGACGAAGCCGCCCTCGAGGATCAGCGCCAGGCCGAAGGTCAGCAGCAGCCCGTACAGGTGGTCCTCGCCGGCGATGCGGCGCAGCAGGTGGCGCTCGATGGCCATGCCGAGCGCGCCGACCACCAAAGGCGAGAGCACCAGCGCCATCCAGTAATTGACGCCCAGGTGCTGGAGGCCGAGCAGCGCGGCGAAGGCGCCGAGCATGTACAGCGCGCCGTGGGCGAAGTTGATGATGCGCAGCAGGCCGAAGATGATCGCCAGGCCCAGGCTGAGCAGCGCGTAGAAGGCGCCGTTGATCAGGCCGAGCAGCAGCTGGCCGAGCAGCACGCCCAGCGGAATACCGAATATCAGAGTCATGAGTCACCACCCACAGGAAGTCCGCGACACCCGGCCGCGCGGGCCGGGTGGATGGCTCGCTCCCGCGCCGCGCGCGGGAGCCGGCGGTCGATCAGTTCTTCGCCACCTTGTTGACCAGCTTGCACTGGCTGTCGGCCAGCGGGCGGTAGGCCTGGTCGCCCGGGATGGTGCTGAGGACCTTGTAGAGGTCCCACTCGCCCTTGGACTCGGCCGGGGTCTTCACCTGCACCAGGTACATGTCGTGGACCATGCGGCCGTCCTCGCGGATCTTGCCGCCCTTGGCGAACATGTCGTTGATCGGGGTTTCCGCCATCTTGGCGCGCACGGTCTTGGTGTCGTCGCTGCCGGTGGCCTTGACCGCGTTCAGGTAGTGCATGGTCGCCGAGTAGACGCCGGCCTGGGCCATGGTCGGCATGCTGCCGAAACGCGCGTGGTAGCGCTTGGCCCAGGCGCGGGTCTCGTCGTTCATGTCCCAGTACCAGCCGGTGGTCAGCTTCAGGCCCTGGGTGACCTCCAGGCCCATGGCGTGGATGTCGTTGAGGAACACCACCATGCCGGCCAGCTGCTGGCCGGACTGGGTGACGCCGAACTGGCTGGCGGTCTTCAGCGCGTTGACGGTGTCGGCGCCGGCGTTGGCCAGGGCGACCACCTGGGCGCCGGAGCCCTGGGCCTGCAGCACGTAGGAGGAGAAGTCGGTGCTGGGGAACGGGTGGCGTACCGAGCCGAGCACCTCGCCGCCGCCCTCCTTGACCACCTTGCTGATGTCGGCCTCCATGGCGTGGCCGAAGGCGTAGTCGGCGGTCAGCAGGTACCAGCTCTTGCCGCCGCCGGCCAGCACCGCCTTGGCGGTGCCGTTGGCCAGCGCGTAGGTGTCGTAGGTCCAGTGGATATGGTTGGGCGAGCAGTACTCGTTGGTGATCCCCGAGGAGGCGGCGCCGGAGATCAGCGCCAGCTTGTCGGCCTGTTCGACCACCTTGACCGCGGCCAGCACCACCGAACTGGCGACCAGGCCGGTCACCATATCGACGTTCTTCTCGTCGACCCACTGACGCACGGTGTTGGCGCCGACGTCGGGCTTGTTGAGGTCGTCGGCGTTGAACAGCACGATCTTCTTGCCGTCGACGCTGCCGCCGAAGTCCTCGACGGCCATCTTCAGGGCCTCCAGGCCGCCCGGGCCGGCGAGGTCGCGGTAGGTGCCGGACATGTCGGCGAGGTAACCGATACGGATTTCGTCGTCGCTGACCTGCGCCTGGGCGGCGCCGGCGATCAGGCTGGAGACGAGGATGGCGCTAGCAGTCTTCTGGAACAGCTTCATGGTATGTACCCACTGTGCTTGGTTTTTGTTGTTGTACAGATCGACCAGGTGTTGCGCGGCCCGCGGCCGGAGCGGGCGGCGTGGGGCAGAGCCACGCCGCCGCGCGCCGGTCGCGGGGTGTTACGGGTTCGGGTTCAGACGCCCAGGCAGGCGTTGAGCAGCTCCTTCTTCGCCGGCAGTTGCGCGGCGCTGATCTCCTCGACGATCTGGCCGTGCTCCATCAGGTAGTGACGGTCGGCCAGCGGTGCGGCGAAGCGGAAGTTCTGCTCGACCAGGACGATGGTCAGGCCCTTGTCCTTGAGCTTGAGCAGCACCTCGCCGAGCTTCTGGACGATCACCGGGGCGAGGCCCTCGGTGATCTCGTCGAGCAGCAGCAGGTTGGCGCCGGTGCGCAGGATGCGCGCCATGGCCAGCATCTGCTGCTCGCCGCCGGACAGCCGGGTGCCTTGGCTGAAGCGCCGCTCGTAGAGGTTGGGGAACATCGCGTAGATCTCGTCGAGGCTCATGCCGCCGCTGCGCACGGTGGGCGGCAGCAGCAGGTTCTCCTCGACGTTGAGGCTGGCGAAGATGCCGCGCTCCTCCGGGCAGTAGCCGACGCCCAGGCGCGGGATCAGGTGCGCGGCGCTGCCGATGGTCTCGTTGCCGTTGATCATGATCGAGCCGGTGCGCCGGCCGACCAGGTTCATGATCGCGCGCAGGGTGGTGGTGCGCCCGGCGCCGTTGCGGCCGAGCAGGGTCACCAGTTCGCCGCGGCGCACCCGCATGTCGATGCCGTGGAGGATGTGCGACTCGCCGTAGAAGGCGTGCAGGTCGCTGATGCGCAGCTGCTCGAAGTCCGGATTGGTGTGCAGGCTGGTCATCAGTGCGCCTCCTCGAGAGCGGCGGCCTCGCTGCCCAGGTAGGCCTCGCGCACCTGCGGGTTGGCCGACACGGTGGCGTAGTCGCCCTCGGCGAGGATCGAGCCGCGCGCCAGCACGGTGAGGCGGTCGCACAGGCGGCTGACCACGCTGAGGTTGTGCTCGACCATCACCACGGTGCGACCGACGGCGGCGCGGCGCACCAGGCCGACCACCATGTCGACGTCCTCGTGGCCCATGCCCTGGGTCGGCTCGTCGAGCAGCAGCACCTTGGGCTCCAGCGCCAGGGTGGTGGCCAGCTCCAGCGCCCGCTTGCGGCCGTAGGGCAGCTCGACGGTCAGGGTGTCGGCGAAGGACAGCAGGTCGACCTCGGCGAGCAGCTGCTCGGCGCGTTCGTTGAGCGCATCCAGGCAGCGCGCCGGCTTCCAGAAGTGGAAGGAGTTGCCCTCGCGCTGCTGCAGGGCCACGCGCACGTTGTCGCGCACGCTCATGTGGCCGAACACCGCGGAGATCTGGAAGGAGCGCACCAGGCCCAGGCGGGCGATCTCGTTGGGCTTCATGCCGGTGATCGGCTTGCCGTAGTAGAGGATCTCGCCGCGGGTCGGGGTGAGGAACTTGGTGAGCAGGTTGAAGACGGTGGTCTTGCCGGCCCCGTTGGGACCGATCAGCGCGTGGATGTGGCCGCTGCGTACACGCAGATCGACCGAATCGACCGCCGTGAAACCGCGGAATTCCTTGGTCAGGCCGCGTGTTTCCAGCACGAACTCTGGTGCCATGGGGTGCCCTCTAACCTTGATTGTTTTTGTTGGATGAGGCGCAGGCCGGGGAGGCCTTGACGTTTACGTTAACAGCACAAAGCGACGCCCGGCAAGCACCCGCCATGCGCCTTTTGCAGGGTCAGTCACGCGGTGCGCGCGGCACCCGGCCCATCAGGTAGAACTCGTCGTTGGGCGGAGTGCCGGCCAGCGACACCAGGCGGTTGGACTGGCTGAAGAAGGCGGCGATGGCGCCGATGTCCCAGATGTCGTCCAGGCTGAAGCCGACGCTCGTCAGCCGCGCCTGCCAGGCGTCGTCGAGCACGCCGTGCGCGAAGGAGAGGTACAGGGCGAAGTCGAGCATGGTCCGCTGGCGCTCGCCGATGGCGGCGCTGCGGTGGTTGACGGCGATCTGGTCGGCCAGGTGCGGCTGCTTGCTGTAGATGCGCAGCAGCGCGCCGTGCGCCACCACGCAGTACAGGCAGCCGTGGCGGGCGCTGGTGGCCACCACGATCATCTCCTTCTCGGCCAGGGTCAGGCTGTCGGATTCGCGCTCCATCAGCGCGTCGTGGTAGGCGAAGAAGGCGCGGAACTCCTCCGGGCGGTGCGCCAGCATCAGGAACACGTTGGGCACGAAGCCGGCGCGCTCCTGCACGGCAAGGATGCGCTCGCGCAGGTCGGGCGGCAGGTCGTCGAGGGATTCGGGGACGGGGAAACGGCTGATCGCGGCGGTCATGCAATGGTCCTTCATCTATCAGTTTGATGGTGCCCACGCTCCCGCGTGGGCACCCGGTCCGGGCGCTCCTGCGCCCTTCGTCGAGCACGGCGGGAGGGACGCGGAGCGTCCGGGCGGCGTTCCCACGCGGAGCGTGGGAACGATCAGCAAGGGGCCGGGAGTGAGGGCGAGCGGGCTGACCACCCTCTCCCCGCCCCTCTCCCGCCCGCGGGAGAGGGTGTACGCACCGCTCAGTGCGAATTGATACCCAGCTCCACCACGCTGATCTCGCGCATGCGGAACTTCTGCACCTTGCCGCTGATGGTCATCGGGAAGTCGTCGACGAACTTCACGTGGCGCGGGATCTTGAAGTGGGCGATGCGCCCCTTGCAGAACTCGCGCAGCGCCTCGCCCTCGACCTTGTGCCCCGGATGCAGCTTGACCCAGGCGACGATCTCCTCGCCGTACTTGCTGTCCGGCACGCCGATCACCTGCACGTCGGCCACCGCCTCGTGGGTGAACAGGAACTCCTCGATCTCGCGCGGGTACACGTTCTCGCCGCCGCGGATGATCATGTCCTTGTTGCGGCCGACGATCTTGATGTAGCCCTCCTCGTCCATCGTCGCCAGGTCGCCGGTGTGCATCCAGCGCGCGCCGTCGATGGCCTCGCGGGTCGCCTCCGGGTTGTTCCAGTAGCCGAGCATCACGCTGTAGCCACGGGTGCACAGCTCGCCGATCTGCCCGCGCGGCAGCACGCGGCCGTGCTCGTCGACGATCTTGCTCTCCAGGTGCGGCTGGGTGCGGCCGACGCTGGTGACGCGGCGCTCCAGATCGTCGGCAGGACCCGTCTGGGTGGACACCGGGCTGGTCTCGGTCATCCCGTAGGCGATCTGCACCTCGCTCATGTGCAGCTCATTGATCACCCGCTTCATCACCTCGATCGGACAGGTGGCGCCGGCCATGATGCCGGTGCGCAGGCTGGACAGATCCATGCCGCCGCGCTCGGGATGGTCGAGCATGGCGATGAACATGGTCGGCACGCCGTACAGCGCGGTGGCGCGCTCCTCGGCCACCGCCTGCAGGGCGGCCAGCGGCTCGAAGGCGGCGCTCGGGTAGATCATCGTGCTGCCGTGGGTCAGGCAGCCGAGGTTGCCCATCACCATGCCGAAGCAGTGGTACAGCGGCACCGGGATGACCAGGCGGTCCTGCTCGGTGAGGCCGAGGCTCTCGCCGACCATGAAGCCGTTGTTGAGGATGTTGTAGTGGCTGAGGGTGGCGCCCTTGGGGAAGCCGGTGGTGCCGGAGGTGTACTGGATGTTGATCGGCTCGTCGAACTGCAAGAGCTCGCCGCGCTCGCGCAGCTGCTCGGGGCCGACATCCACGGCCATCGCCTGTAGGCGCTGCCAGCCGAGCATGCCGTCGGCCGGCTGCCTGCCGAGGCTGATCACCCCGCGCAGCTCGGGGAGCATGTGGCTGTGCAGGGCGCCCAGCGCGCTGGGCGCCAGCTCCGGCAGCAGCTCGCCGAGCATCGCATGGTAGTCGGAGGTCTTGAACGCGTCGGCGCAGATCAGCCAGCGACAGCCGGACTGCTTGAGCGCGTACTCGAGTTCGTTGAGGCGGTAGGCGGGGTTGATGTTGACCAGGATGACGCCGGCCTTGGCGCTGGCGAACTGGGTGATGCACCACTCGGCGCAGTTGGGCGACCAGATGCCCAGCCGCTCGCCGGGCTGCAGACCGAGGGCGATGAACGCCCGCGCGCAGCGGTCGACCGCCTCGGCCAGCTCGCTCCAGGTGTAGCGCAGGCCCTGGTGACGAACGATCAGCGCATCGCGTTGAGGGAAGCGGGCCACCGTGCGGTCGAAGGCCGCGCCGATGGTCATGGCCAGCAGGTCTTTGTCCTGCGGGCCGCAGGTGTAGCTCGGAAGACTCATAGGATCCCTCAGTCTTATGTTTGTTATGAGGTTTGTACTTCTGAGTTTGCGCTCCCGACGGCGGTCTGTGTGTTGACAGTCGTCGCGGGGTTTGTTTACGTTAACGTAAAGGTGATGCACTGACAAGCCACCGCGAAATCCCCTGGCAGACGCATCGGCGCTAAGCTGGAAGGCAGCTCCCAGGGGCGGGATGGCAGGTCGGTGCGAGCACCGCCAGCGCCCGGCGCGGCGGTCACCGAGCGACCCCGCAAACCGCACAATACAAGACAGACAAAGGTGGTTCCATGACGTACTCGAGCCTCAACTTCGCCCTCGGCGAAACCATCGACATGCTGCGCGACCAGGTCAGCGCCTTCGTGGCCAGCGAGCTGGCGCCGCGCGCCGCCGAGATCGACGCCACCAACACCTTCCCGATGGACATGTGGCGCAAGTTCGGCGAGATGGGCCTCTTGGGCATCACCGTGCCCGAGGAGTACGGCGGCGCCGGCATGGGCTACCTGGCCCACGTAGTGGCCATGGAAGAGATCAGCCGCGCCTCGGCGTCGGTCGCCCTGTCCTACGGCGCCCACTCCAACCTGTGCGTCAACCAGATCAAGCGCAACGGCACCGACGCGCAGAAGGCCAAGTACCTGCCCAAGCTGATCAGCGGCGAGCACGTCGGCGCGCTGGCGATGAGCGAGCCCAACGCCGGCTCCGACGTGGTCTCCATGAAGCTGCGCGCGGATAAGAAAGGCGACCGCTTCGTCCTCAACGGCAGCAAGACCTGGATCACCAACGGTCCGGACGCCAACACCTACGTGATCTACGCCAAGACCGACCTGGACAAGGGCCCGCACGGCATCACCGCGTTCATCGTCGAGCGCGACTGGAAGGGTTTCTCGCGCGGCAGCAAGTTCGACAAGCTGGGCATGCGCGGCTCCAACACCTGCGAGCTGTTCTTCGACGACGTCGAGGTGCCGGAGGAGAACGTCCTCGGCCAGCTCAACGGCGGTGTGCGCGTACTGATGAGCGGTCTGGACTACGAGCGCGTGGTGCTCGCCGGCGGTCCGACCGGCATCATGCAGGCCTGCCTGGACGTGGTGGTGCCCTACGTCCACGACCGCAAGCAGTTCGGCCAGAGCATCGGCGAGTTCCAGTTCATCCAGGGCAAGGTCGCCGACATGTACACCCAACTCAACGCCAGCCGCGCCTACCTCTATACGGTGGCGCAGGCGTGCGATCGCGGCGAGACCACCCGCAAGGACGCCGCCGGGGTGATCCTCTACACCGCCGAGAACGCCACCCAGATGGCCCTGCAGGCGATCCAGATCCTCGGCGGCAACGGCTACATCAACGAGTTCCCCACCGGGCGCCTGCTGCGCGACGCCAAGCTCTACGAGATCGGCGCCGGCACCAGCGAGATCCGCCGCATGCTGATCGGCCGCGAGCTGTTCAACGAGACCAAGTAAGCACGATGGTGCCCACGCTCCCGCGTGGGCACCCCGGACGGACGCCCAGCGTCCACACGCGGCACTCCCACGCCGGAGCGTGGGAGCGATCGATCCCGACGGAGTGAGCCCATGGCCATCCTGCATACCCAGATCAACACCCGCTCGCCCGAGTACGCCGCCAACAGCGCGGCGATGCGCGAGCAGGTCAACAACCTGCGCGCCCTGCTCGGCCGCATCAGCGAGGGCGGCGGCGTGGCTGCCCAGCAGCGCCACAGCGCGCGCGGCAAGCTGCTGGTGCGCGAGCGCATCAACGCCCTGCTCGACCCGGGCTCGGCCTTCCTCGAACTCTCCGCGCTGGCCGCCTTCGAGGTGTACGGCGAGGACGTGCCGGCCGCCGGCGTGGTCGCCGGCATCGGCCGGGTCGAGGGCGTCGAGTGCATGATCGTCGGCAACGACGCCACCGTGAAGGGCGGCAGCTACTACCCGCTGACGGTGAAGAAGCACATCCGCGCGCAGAGCATCGCCCAGCAGAACCGCCTGCCGTGCATCTACCTGGTCGACTCCGGCGGCGCCAACCTGCCGCGCCAGGACGAGGTGTTCCCCGACCGCGAGCACTTCGGGCGGATCTTCTTCAACCAGGCCAACATGAGCGCCCAGGGCATCCCGCAGATCGCCGTGGTGATGGGCTCGTGCACCGCCGGCGGCGCCTACGTGCCGGCGATGGCCGACGAGACCATCATGGTGCGCAACCAGGCGACCATCTTTCTCGCCGGCCCGCCGCTGGTGAAGGCCGCCACCGGCGAGGTGGTCACCGCCGAGGAGCTGGGCGGCGCCGACGTACACTGCAAGACCTCCGGGGTGGCCGACCACTATGCCGAGAACGACGCCCACGCGCTGGCCATCGCCCGCCGCTGCGTGGCCAACCTCAACTGGCGCAAGCAGGGCACGCTGGAAGCCGCCGCGCCGCGCGCGCCGCTGTACGCCGGCGACGAGCTGTACGGGGTGATCCCGGCCGACGCCAAGCAGCCGTTCGACGTGCGCGAGGTGATCGCCCGCCTGGTCGACGGCAGCGAATTCGACGAGTTCAAGGCGCTGTTCGGCACCACCCTGGTGTGCGGCTTCGCCCGCCTGCACGGCTACCCGATCGCCATCCTCGCCAACAACGGCATCCTGTTCGCCGAGGCCGCGCAAAAGGGCGCACACTTCATCGAACTGGCCTGCCAACGCGGCATCCCGCTGCTGTTCCTGCAGAACATCACCGGCTTCATGGTCGGGCAGAAGTACGAGGCGGGAGGGATTGCGAAACATGGCGCCAAGCTGGTCACCGCGGTGGCCTGCGCCAGCGTGCCGAAGTTCACCGTGATCATCGGCGGCAGCTTCGGGGCCGGCAACTACGGCATGTGCGGGCGCGCCTACGACCCGCGCTTCCTGTGGATGTGGCCGAATGCGCGGATCGGCGTGATGGGCGCCGCCCAGGCCGCCGGCGTGCTCACCCAGGTCAAGCGCGAGCAGGTCGAGCGCAGCGGCAAGAGCTTCTCCGCCGCCGAGGAGGAAGCCATCCGCCAGCCGATCCTCGAGCAGTACGAGCGCCAGGGGCACCCGTACTACTCCAGCGCGCGGCTGTGGGACGACGGCGTGATCGACCCGGCGCAGACCCGCGAGGTGCTCGCCCTGGCGCTGTCCGCCACGCTCAACGCGCCGATCGAGCCGACCCGCTTCGGCGTGTTCCGCATGTAACGCCCTTGCGCCCCCTCCCCGCGAGGGGGCCCGCCCAACCGGATGGCTGTGACCATGAGCGACTTCCAGACCGTACAACTCGAATTCGACCCGCGCGGCTTCGCCACCCTGTGGCTGGACCGCGCCGACAAGAACAACGCCTTCAACGGCGAGATGATCCAGGAGCTGATCCAGGCGCTGGACGTCGTCCAGGACCGTGGCGAGCTGCGCTTCCTGCTGCTGCGCGGACGCGGCAAGCACTTCTCCGCCGGCGCTGATCTCGCCTGGATGCGCGAGGCCGCCGAACTCGACTACAACGCCAACCTGCGCGACGCCCAGGCGCTGGCCGAACTGATGTACAACCTCTACCACCTCAAGCTGCCGACCCTCGCCGTGGTGCAGGGCGCGGCCTTCGGTGGCGCGGTGGGCCTGGCCGCCTGCTGCGACATCGCCATCGGCGCCGAGGACGCGCAGTTCTCGCTGTCCGAGGTGCGCATCGGCCTGGCCCCGGCGGTGATCAGCCCGTTCGTGGTGCAGGCCATCGGCGAGCGCGCCGCGCGCCGCTACGCGCTCACCGCCGAGCGCTTCTCGGGCAGCCGCGCCCGCGAACTGGGCCTGCTCGCCGAGTGCTACCCGGCCGCCGAGCTGGACGCCGCGCTGGAGTCGTGGCTCGCCAACCTGCTGCAAAACAGCCCGCAGGCGATGAAGGCGACCAAGGACTTGCTCAAGGAAGTCGGCAGCGGCGCCCTGTCGCCGGCCCTGCGCCGCTACACCGAAAGCGCCATCGCGCGCATCCGCGTCAGCGCGGAAGGCCAGGAGGGCCTGCGCGCCTTCCTGGAGAAACGCCAGCCGCAGTGGCAGAACCACTGAACACCAGGCAGCAGCCACATCGGGAGCCAGAACAATGATTACAACCCTGCTGATTGCCAACCGCGGCGAGATCGCCTGCCGGGTCATCCGTAGCGCCCGCGCCCTGGGCATCCGCAGCGTCGCGGTGCACAGCGCCATCGACGCCAGCGCCCGCCATGTGCGCGAGGCCGACTGCGCGGTCGATCTGGGCGGCGCCAAGCCGGCCGACAGCTACCTGTTGGTCGACAAATTGATCGCCGCGGCCCGCGCCAGCGGCGCCCAGGCCATCCACCCCGGCTACGGTTTTCTCTCCGAGAACGCCGGCTTCGCCCGCGCCATCGAAGAGGCCGGCCTGCTGTTCCTCGGCCCGCCGGCCAGCGCCATCGAGGCGATGGGCAGCAAGTCGGCGGCCAAGGCGCTGATGGAAACCGCCGGCGTGCCGCTGGTGCCCGGCTACCACGGCGAGGCCCAGGACTTCGAGACCTTCCGCAGCGCCGCGGCGACCATCGGCTATCCGGTACTGCTCAAGGCCGCTGCCGGCGGCGGCGGCAAGGGCATGAAGGTGGTCGAGCGCGAAAGCGAGCTGGCCGAGGCGCTGGCCTCGGCGCAGCGCGAGGCCAAGGCGGCCTTCGGCGATTCGCGCATGCTGGTGGAAAAATACGTGCTCAAGCCGCGTCACGTGGAGATCCAGGTGTTCGCCGATAAGCACGGCAACTGCCTGTACCTCAACGAGCGCGACTGCTCGATCCAGCGCCGCCACCAGAAGGTGGTCGAGGAAGCGCCGGCCCCCGGCCTCTCCCCCGAACTGCGCCGCGCCATGGGCGAGGCGGCGGTCAAGGCCGCCCAGGCCATCGGCTACGTCGGCGCCGGCACCGTGGAGTTCCTGCTGGATGCGCGTGGCCAGTTCTTCTTCATGGAGATGAATACCCGCCTGCAGGTGGAGCACCCGGTCACCGAGGCGATCACCGGCCTCGATCTGGTCGCCTGGCAGATCCGCGTCGCCCGCGGCGAGCCGCTGCCGATCAGCCAGGCGCAGGTGCCGCTCAACGGCCACGCCATCGAGGTGCGCCTGTACGCCGAGGACCCGGACCACGACTTCCTGCCCGCCACCGGCACGCTCGAGCTGTACCGCGAGCCGGCCGCAGGGCCCGGCCGGCGCGTCGACAGCGGCGTCGCCGAGGGCGACACGGTGTCGCCGTTCTACGACCCGATGCTCGGCAAGCTGATCGCCTGGGGCGAGAACCGCGAGGAAGCCCGCCAGCGCCTGCTGGCCATGCTCGCCGAGACCGCGGTGGGCGGGGTCAGGACCAACCTTGCGTTCCTGCGCCGCGTGCTGGCCCACCCGGCATTCGCCGCCGCCGAGCTGGATACCGGCTTTATCGCCCGTCACCAGGCTGAGCTGCTGCCGCTGGCCGGCGGCCTGCCGGAGGGCTTCTGGCAACTGGCCGCGCAGGCCTTCGTGCTGAGCGAGACGCCGCGCCGGCGCGGCGACGATCCGTACTCGCCGTGGAGCGCCACCAGCGGCTGGCGCGCCGGCCTGCCGGCGGAGACCGACCTGCTGCTGCGCTGCGGCGAGACCCAGCAGCAGGTGCGCCTGCGCGGCGATGGCGCCGCCCGGGTCAGCCTGCACGGCGAGCAAGTGTGGGTCGAGCAGGACGGCGTGCGCCGCCAGCACCTGGCGCTGCGCCGCGGCGACAGCCTGTACCTGGAGTGGGCCGGCGAGCTGCGCAGCGTGCAGCGCGTCGACCCGATCGCCGAGGCCGAGGCCAGCCATGCCCACCACGGCGGGCTGACCGCGCCGATGAACGGCAGCATCGTCCGCGTACTGGTCGAGGCCGGCCAGCACGTCGAGGCCGGCACCGCGCTGGTGGTGCTGGAGGCGATGAAGATGGAGCACAGCATCCGCGCGCCGCAGGCCGGGGTGGTCAAGGGCCTGTACTGCAGCGAGGGCGAACTGGTCAGCGAAGGCACCGCGCTGGTGGAGCTGGAGGAGGCCTGAGGCCGGACCATGGTGGACAAGGCTGCGCCGTTGTCCACCCTACGCGGAACCGACCAGCCGTAGGGTGGATGGCCACCCCGTGGAAAACTCGCGCAGCGATTTTCCACCACGACCACTGGTGGAGCTGGAGGAGGCCTGAAGGCCGACACCAGTCCCTGTAGGGGCGAATTCATTCGCCACATAGCGTGCAAAGGCGAATAAATTCGCCCCTACAGACAAGCCAGCCCAGGGTGGGCAACTCGCGCAGCGATTTTCCACCATGACCACCACCGCACTGCCGACACGGAAACCGCAGATGAAGACAACCGCCATTGAACTGCCCCAGCACGTCCGCCTGGTCGAAGTCGGCCCGCGCGACGGCCTGCAGAACGAGAAACAGCCGATTAGCGTCGCCGACAAGGTGCGTCTGGTCGACGACCTGAGCGCCGCCGGCCTGGAGTACGTCGAGGTCGGCAGCTTCGTGTCGCCCAAGTGGGTGCCGCAGATGGCCGGCTCCGCCGAGGTGTTCGCGCAGATCGAACAAAAGCCCGGCGTCACCTACGCCGCGCTGACCCCCAACATGCAGGGCTTCGAGGCGGCGATGGCCGCCGGCGTGAAGGAAGTGGCCGTGTTCGCCGCCGCCAGCGAGGCCTTCTCGCAGAAGAACATCAACTGCTCGATCGCCGAGAGCCTGCAGCGCTTCGTGCCGGTGATGGACGCCGCCCGCGCGCAGGGCGTGCGCGTACGCGGCTACGTGTCCTGCGTGCTCGGCTGCCCCTACGAGGGCGAGGTCGCCCCGCAACAGGTCGCCGCGGTGGCCCGCGAGCTGTTCGAGATGGGCTGCTACGAGGTGTCGCTGGGCGACACCATCGGCACCGGCACCGCCGGCGCCACCCGCACCCTGTTCGAGGTGGTCGGCCGCGATATCCCGCGCGACAAGCTGGCCGGCCACTTCCACGACACCTACGGCCAGGCGCTGGCGAACATCTACGCGAGCCTGCTGGAAGGCATCCAGGTGTTCGACAGCTCGGTGGCAGGGTTGGGCGGCTGCCCCTACGCCAAGGGCGCCAGCGGCAACGTGGCCAGCGAGGATGTGCTGTACCTGCTGAACGGCCTGGGCATTCACACCGGCATCGACCTGGACGCGCTGATCGCCGCCGGCGAGCGCATCTGCGCGGTACTCGGCCGCGCCACCGGCTCGCGGGTGGCGCGCGCCCGCCAGGGTCGCTGACGATGGGCGAACCGCTCGCTCCGCCACTCGCCGAGAGCATCGCCGACCTGCGCGACTACCAGCGCATCCGCCTGCAGGCGATGCGCTCGCTGTTCGAGATCGTCGAGCAGTCCAGCGAAGGCACGGTGATCGTCGACCGCCAGGCGCGCATCGTCTGGATCAACGACCGCTATGCGCGCCGTTTCGGCCTCGACGACCCCGCCGAAGCGCTCGGCCAGCCGGTCGAGCAGGTGATCCCCGGCAGCCTGCTGCGCGAGGTGGTCACCCGGGGCCGCCCGATCCTCCTGGACATGCTCGAGACCCGCAAGGACCCGCTGGTGGTGATGCGCCTGCCGATCCGCGACGACGACGGCCAGTTGATCGGCGCCATCGGCTTCGCCCTGTTCGACGAGCTGAAGAGCCTGTCGCCGCTGCTCACCCGCTACCTCAAGCTGCGCGAGGAGCTCGCCTCGACGCGCAGCCTGCTGCAGGCGCGCCAGGCCAAGTACAGCCTCGCCCAGCTGATCGGCACCAGCCCGGCGACCCTCGAGGTCAAGCGCCGCGCCCGCCGCGCGGCCTCCAGCCAGGCGCCGGTACTGCTGCTGGGCGAGACCGGCACCGGCAAGGAGCTGCTCGCCCACGCCGTGCACGCCGCCTCGCCGCGCGCCGCCGCCCCGTTCGTCAGCGTCAACATGGCGGCCATCCCGGAGAACCTGCTGGAGGCCGAATTCTTCGGCACCGCTCCGGGCGCCTTCACCGGAGCCAGCCGCAAGGCGCGCCCCGGCAAGTTCCAGATCGCCCAGGGCGGCACCCTGTTCCTCGACGAGATCGGCGACATGCCGCTGCACCTGCAGAGCAAGCTGCTGCGCGTGTTGCAGGAGAAGGAGTTCGAGCCGGTCGGCTCCAACGAGATCCTGCGCAGCGACGTGCGCCTGGTGGCGGCGACCTCCTGCGACCTGGCGAAGGCGGTGGCCGAGGGACGCTTCCGCGCCGACCTCTACTACCGCCTCAATGTCCTGCCGATCGCGCTGCCGCCGCTGCGCGAGCGCCTGGACGACCTGCCGGTGCTGTGCGAGGCGATCCTCGAACAGCTCGGCAGCAGCCACGAACTGGCCGACGACGCCCTCGCCCTGCTGCGCGGGCATGCCTGGCCCGGCAACATCCGCGAGCTGCGCAACGTGCTGGAGCGCGCCGTGCTGCTCGGCGACCGCCCGCACCTCGACGCCGCCGCCCTGGCCGATGCGCTCGGCCCGCTGCACGCCCAACAGGCCGCGCCGGCCGACGCGGCCGCCGGCCCGCGGCTCACCTACGCGCAGGCGCTGGAAGGTTTCGAGCGCGAGCTGATCGGCGCGGCGCTGGCGCGCAACGCCAGCCTGGACGACGCCGCGCGCGAGCTGGGTCTGGGCCGCTCGACGCTGTATCGCAAGATGGCGGCCCTGGGCCTGAAATCCCAAAAGAGAGACGCGATCCCGGAATAGAGAAACGGCGCCATCCTCACGACCCGCGGCCCGCGCAGCGCCAGAGCCGCGACCACTATCCCAAAACCGAGAAAGAGCCTCGCCACGGCATCCGGAATTTCAAAGAAAGAACTTCAAAAACAATAACTTAACTACATTGGCACAAGATTCGCTCAAGGAATGCGGTGCGCCATCGGGCGCGCCCACAACAACAACAGGCCCAGCGTGGTCCCGCCGCCGAGAACCTGCGTCTCGCCGCCACGTCCAGGCCCCAGGAGATTTCCGATGAGTGTCGTCATTTCCCTTGCAGCCCTGGCTTTGCTGATGTTGGCGGCCTATCGCGGCTACAGCGTGATCCTCTTCGCGCCGATAGCCGCGCTCAGCGCCGTCCTGTTCACCGATCCCTCCGCCGTCGCCCCGATGTTCTCCGGGGTGTTCATGGAGAAGATGGTCGGCTTCATCAAGCTCTACTTCCCGGTGTTCCTCCTCGGCGCGGTGTTCGGCAAGCTGATCGAGCTGTCGGGCTTCTCGCGCTCGATCGTCAGCGCCGCCATCCGTCTGCTCGGCACCAGCCAGGCGATGCTGGTGATCGTGCTGGTCTGCGCCCTGCTCACCTACGGCGGGGTGTCGCTGTTCGTGGTGGTGTTCGCGGTCTACCCGTTCGCCGCCGAGATGTTCCGCCAGAGCAATATCCCCAAGCGGCTGATCCCCGCGACCATCGCCCTGGGCGCCTTTAGCTTCACCATGGACGCGCTGCCCGGCACGCCGCAGATCCAGAACATCATTCCCAGCGCCTTCTTCGGCACCAACGCCTGGGCCGCGCCCTGGCTGGGGCTGATCGGCGCGCTGTTCGTCTTCAGCGTTGGAATGCTCTATCTGCAGCGCCAGCGCCGCAAGGCCCACGCCGCCGGCGAGGGCTACGGCACCGAGCTGCGCAACGAGCCGGAAACCGCCGAGGACATCGCCCTGCCCAATCCCTGGCTGGCGCTCTCCCCGCTGCTGCTGGTCGGCGGCGCCAACCTGCTGTTCACCCGCTGGATTCCCGAGCTGTACGGCAAGACCCACAGCCTGCAGCTGGCCGGCATGGCCGCACCGGTGCAGACCGACGTGACCAAGATCACCGCCATCTGGGCGGTGGAGGCGGCGCTGCTGCTGGGCATCCTGCTGGTGCTGGCGAGCAGCTTCCGCGTGGTGCGCGGCCGCCTCGCCGAAGGCACCCGCACCGCGGTCGGCGGCTCGCTGCTGGCGGCGATGAACACCGCCTCGGAATACGGCTTCGGCGCGGTGATCGCCGCGATGCCGGGCTTCCTGGTGCTGGCCGACGCGCTGAAGAGCATCCCTAATCCGCTGCTCAACGAGGCGATCACCGTCACCCTGCTGGCCGGCATCACGGGCTCCGCGTCAGGCGGCATGAGCATCGCCCTCGCCGCCATGTCCGATACTTTCATCGCCGCCGCCAACGCCGCGCAGATTCCCCTGGAAGCCCTGCACCGGATCGCCGCCATGGCCAGCGGCGGCATGGACACCCTGCCGCACAACGGCGCGGTGATCACCCTGCTGGCGGTCACCGGACTGACCCACCGCGAGGCCTACAAGGACATCTTCGGCATCACCCTGATCAAGACGCTCGCCGTGTTCGTGGTGATCGGCGTGTTCTACACCACCGGCCTGGTTTGATAACGGAGACGACCCCATGACCATCCTCAAAGGCAAGACCGCCCTGGTCACCGGCTCCACCAGCGGCATCGGCCTGGGCATCGCCCACTGCCTGGCCGCCGCCGGCGCCGACATCGTGCTCAACGGCTTCGGCGACGCGACCCAGGCGCTGGAGGCGGTGCGCCAGCACGGTCAGCAGGTGCGCCACCACCCGGCCGACCTCTCGCGGCCCGAAGAAATCGCCGCGCTGGTGGCCTTCGCCGAAGGCGAATTCGGCGCCGTCGATATCCTGGTCAACAACGCCGGCATCCAGCACGTGGCGCCGGTCGAGGAGTTCCCTGCGGAACGCTGGGACAGCATCCTCGCCATCAACCTCTCCGCGGCCTTCCACACCACCCGCCTGGCCCTGCCGGGCATGCGCCGGCGCAACTGGGGGCGGATCGTCAACATCGCCTCGGTGCACGGCCTGGTCGCCTCGGCGCAGAAGTCCGCCTACGTCGCCGCCAAGCACGGCCTGCTCGGCCTGACCAAGGTGGTCGCCCTGGAAACCGCGCAAAGCCCCGTCACCTGCAACGCGGTCTGCCCCGGCTGGGTACTGACCCCGCTGGTGCAGCAGCAGATCGACGCCCGCGCCCAGGCCAGCGGCGATCCCCTCGCCGCCCGCCACGACCTGCTGGCCGAGAAACAGCCGTCGCTGGAGTTCGTCACCCCCGAGCAGCTCGGCGCGCTGGTGCTGTTCCTGTGCAGCGACGCGGCCAGCCAGGTGCGCGGCGCGGCCTGGAACATGGACGGCGGCTGGGTGGCGCAATGATGGGCCATGCTTATCGCAGGGCTCGCCCAGGCAACCGGCCTCGGCGCCAAGCCGGCTCTGGCGCGGCCCGCCACTCCCTCACTGAACGCCGCCGCACGGGCGGCGGTATACCGACAACAACACGCGAGGCGACCCGATGAACAAGCTCTACCCCAGCGCCCACGCCGCCCTCGACGGGCTGGTGGAGGACGGCATGACCATCGCCGTCGGCGGCTTCGGCCTGTGCGGCATCCCCGAGGCGCTGATCGAAGCGCTGCGCGATTCCGGCAAGAAGAACCTTACCGCGATCAGCAACAACGCCGGCGTCGACGGCTTCGGCCTCGGCCAGCTGCTGGCCACCCGGCAGATCCGCAAGATGATTTCCTCCTACGTCGGCGAGAACAAGGAGTTCGAGCGCCAGTACCTGGCCGGCGAGCTGGAGCTGGAATTCACCCCGCAGGGCACCCTCGCCGAGAAGCTGCGCGCCGGCGGCGCCGGCATCCCGGCCTTCTTCACCAAGACCGGCTACGGCACCCTGGTCGCCGAGGGCAAGGAGACCCGCCAGTTCGACGGCGAGTGGTACGTGATGGAGCGCTCGCTCACCGCCGACGTGGCACTGGTCAAGGCCTGGAAGGCCGACAAGGCCGGCAACCTGGTATTCAACAAGACCGCGCGCAACTTCAACCCGCTCGCCGCGATGGCCGGCAAGGTCTGCGTGGTCGAGGTCGAGGAGCTGGTGGAAACCGGCGCGCTGGACGCCGACCAGATCCACCTGCCGGGCATCTACGTGCAGCGCATCGTGGTCAACGCCAGCCCCGAGAAACGCATCGAACAGCGCACGCTATCCAAACCGGCAGGGGGGAACTGAACATGGCCTGGACCCGCGAACAGATGGCGCAGCGCGCCGCCCACGAGCTGCAGGACGGCTTCTACGTCAACCTCGGCATCGGCCTGCCGACCCTGGTGGCCAACTACATCCCCGAAGGCATGGACGTCTGGCTGCAGAGCGAGAACGGCCTGCTCGGCATCGGCCCGTTCCCGACCGAGGACCAGGTCGACCCGGACCTGATCAACGCCGGCAAGCAGACCATCACCACCCTGCCCGGCAGCGCCTTCTTCGACAGCGCGGCCTCCTTCGCGATGATCCGCGGCGGCCATATCAACCTGTCGATCCTCGGCGCCATGCAGGTGTCGGAGAAGGGCGATCTGGCCAACTGGATGATCCCCGGCAAGATGGTCAAGGGCATGGGCGGGGCGATGGACCTGGTGGCCGGCGTCAAGCGCGTGGTGGTGCTGATGGAGCACACCGCTAAGGGCGGCGCGCACAAGATCCTCGAGACCTGCAACCTGCCGCTGACCGGCGTCGGCGTGGTCGACCGGATCATCACCGACCTCGCCGTGCTCGACGTCACCGAACAGGGCCTCAGGCTGGTCGAGCTGGCCGAGGGTGTGACCTTCGAGGAACTGCAGGCCGCCACCGGCTGCCCGATCCACCACTGAGGTACCCGTAGGGTGGACAACGGCGCAGCCTTGTCCACCGCCAATCCCATGGTGGGAAATCGCTGCGCGGTTACCCACCCTACCCCCTCGATCCACGCCGCCCGACGAGAACAACAAGATGAGCGACGTCGACCTCCCCACCGTTCGCGGCGAGTGCTTCCCGCGCGCGAACCTGTGCAGCGGCGGTGGCCAAGGTGTAGCCTTGACCACCGAACACGCATGAACGCCGCAACCCCGCCGCCCGCGCGGCGCCGGGGACGCGCCCCGCAGAATCTGGAACCCGCCATGGCGAAGCAGACCTACAGCATCTCCGACCTCGCCCAGGAACTGGACGTGACCACCCGCACCATCCGCTTCTACGAGGAGCAGGGCATGCTCACGCCGCAGCGCCGCGGCCAGGAACGCATCTACAGCCCCAAGGACCGGGTGACCCTCAAGCTGATCCTGCGCGGCAAGCGCCTGGGCTTCTCGCTGGCCGAGTGCAAGACGCTGATCGAGCTGTACGATCCGCAGGCCGGCAACAAGAAGCAGCTCAACAGCATGCTCGAGCTGATCACCGAGCGCCGCCGCCAGCTGGAACAGCAGATGCTCGACATCCGCCAGATGCAGCTGGAGCTGGACACCGCCGAGGAGCGCTGCCGCGCCGCCCTCGAGGAAACCACCGGCCGGCTCGCCGGCGCCAAGTGATCCACCGGCGCCGGCCGTCGCGCCGGCGCCCTTCCCCGCCAACCCGCAGGACATCCCGATGACCGACAGCCACGACCAGGGCCTCAAGGTACGCCGCGAGGTGATGGGCGACGCCTTCGTCGACCGCGCCATGGGCAACGCCACCGACTTCACCGCTCCGCTGCAGGAGTTCGTCAACGCCCACGCCTGGGGCGGGGTGTGGACCCGCGAAGGGCTGCCGCGCAAGACCCGCAGCCTGATCACCCTCGCCGCCCTCACCGCGCTGAAATGCCCGCAGGAACTCAAGGGCCACGTGCGCGGCGCGCTCAACAACGGCTGCACGGTCGAGGAGATCCGCGAGGCGCTGCTGCACTGCGCGGTGTACGCCGGCGTGCCGGCCGCCATCGACGCCTTCCGCGCCGCCCAGGAAGTCATCGACGCCTGGCAGGCCGAGCACTGACGGCCCGGACGGGGCGGGGCCGGGCGCCCCTCTCCGTCCGTCGCCTGCCTCCCAATAACCAACCTCAGAGGTAGGACTTTTTCCCCTGCACCGTGGTCGAAGCAAGTGACCGGAAATCCCGGACACTTGAGGAGCCTCGACCATGTTCGCGCGCCTTTCCCTCGCCACCGGAATTGTTGCCTTTCTGGCCCTGTTCGACCCGGTGCCAGCGGAGGCCGGCGATACCCGGGTCTTCATCGGAGTCCCCAGCGTCGAGATCTACTCGCCGCCCGTAAGCATCCAGTTCGGCGCGCCGCGCTACTACGCGCCCTACTACTACCCGCCGCGCTACTACTACCCGGGACCGGCCTACTACGGGCCGCGCTATCACCACCACCATCACCACCGCTACCATCCGCATCGCCGCTACCACCGCGACTACTACTATCGCGACCGCGGGTATCGGGGGCGTTGGTAAGAGGGCACGACGGCCTGGGGAAACGGTGCCGTCTTGCGGCAAACAGAACCGATCAGCGATCCGGTGGGCTGAGCACCTCATGCCCACCGCGATTGGACACATCGGTAAGTATCAGGGTGGCCTTCACATCGGCATGGCCCGGCAGCGCCTGTACCGTGCGAATGTCCTGGCCGCTCTCCAGCAGATGGGTGGCGAAGGAGTGGCGCAGGGTATGCGGCGTGGCAAGCTTGACGATCCCGGCCGCCCGCACTGCCCGCTTGAAGCCCCGCTGGATGCGCTTCTCATCGATATGGTGACGGCGAATTGCGCCCGAGCGTGGATCGACCGATAGTCCAACCGCTGGAAAAACGTACTGCCACCCCCACTCCCACGCCGCATTGGGGTATTTGCGCGCCAGCGCAAACGGCAACCACACGTCGCCGCGTCCCGTCTCCAGTTCGGTGTTGTGCTGCGCGCGGACCACGCCCAGGTGCTGACGCAGCGGCTGCGAGAGAGTACGTGGCAAAACGGTCACACGATCCTTCATGCCCTTGCCGTCCCGCACCAGGATCTCCCCACGGGAAAAGTCGACATCCTTGACCCGCAGCCGTGCCACCTCCATCAGGCGCATGCCGGTCCCGTACAACAGGCTGCAGGTCAGCCAGAGTTCACCCTCCAGCTCTTCAAGCACCCGACGTACCTCATCAACCGATAGAACCACCGGCAAGCGTTCCGACTTCTTCGCCCGCACCACATCGTTCAGCCAGGGAAGGTCGATAGCCAGCACCTGCTTGTAGAGAAACAGCAACGCCGCCAATGCCTGATTCTGCGTGGACGCCGAAACCTTGCGCCGCACCGCCAGATCGGTGAGAAAAGCTTCCAGCTCCGGAGCGCCCATTTCGACAGGGTGACGATACCGATGAAAGCGAATGACCTGCTTCACCCACTCGCAATAGACGCGCTCGGTGCGAATGGAGTAGTGTTTGAGGCGAATCAAATCTCGCATCTGATCGAGCAACTTGGGCTTACCGTCCATGGTGTATAACTCCCCAAAGCAGTCATCCTGACCGCAGAACCCGCAGAGTAGACAGGGAGAGCACGAATGACAAGGAATGTTATCCACCACGCCCGTTCGGGCAGTTATACACCATTTGGTGTCTAATAATAGTTAGACGCCATGAAAAAACTCAGCGAAATTGAACTCCACGATGGGAACTTACTAGGTTTCCATCTGAATCCTGAAAGCCAGACTGTCACTATCGACATTGAATATTGCTCCGGCACTGAAAGCGGCGACCGTGGTAAGGCGAAAATCAATTTCACAGGAGTTACGCAGGTCAACCAAATTCTTGACCTAGACCTCATGAAGAAACATGCAGTTTTCGGCAATATCGTTCAATGGGTTGTTGGGGAAAAGCCAAAGGTTACTCACCTCTATCTTGCAAGAGGTCTAATATCCATAACATCAAAAACCGTTGAACTGGTGGAGGTCGTCTAACAATGCGCTCAACTGCCGCTCACTTCGTTCGCTGGACTCGCAAAAGCTGCGCTTTTGCTCGCCCGTTAGCTTAATCGTTAGCGCTCAATACGCATGGAACACCTGGATCATCCAACTGAAGCACTATGGGAGCAGCGGCGCCATTGGTTTGAGGCGCATATTTTTCACTACGAAGAACGCGGTAGCTATTTAGTAGGCGAACAAGCCTGCGCCCTGATTTCAGAAGTTCAATCTTGTTTCTGCGCGGGGGCATGGGCTGCCGTAGTTATGCTCGCTTTCGGAGTCATCGAGGCGAATCTCAAAGAAATTGATCCTTCGGCCAAGAAGAGTAAAGCAATCGATCTACTTAGAGCGAACGAATTTGATGAAAGGTTTCACCGTTTAAGAATGCGTAGAAACAGTCTTATTCATGGTGATCATGGGTGCCCAGCAATTACAGTCGATCAGCAGTGGGATAATAGAGCTGAGTTGGAATTGGAGGCTAAAGAAGCGGTGGGCCTAATGTTTGAAGCCTTCTATTCGCAGGCTGGCACATGATCGCTAACAATCCGTTCCAGCGGACAAGCAGCCAGCTTCGCTGTCTGCTTGCCGCTGAACTCCGTCGTTATATGCCACTAGGAATTTGATCAGTGGAACTTGGCGAAATTTCTATTTGGGTTGGTGTTGTTTCTGGCGTTGCAGCCTTAATAATGCAATTTCGCAGCTTGATTCTTGAGCGTGAAATTCTAAAAATTTCGGCCTATACCGGATACTCGGACGGCAGCGGCAAACAATCTCAAAGCTCAGTATCTGTTGTGCTATTAAATAAAGGAAAATCCAAGGTTTACATTCACAAATTTGGCATTAGAGAGCCAAAACGAACCGAGACAACAAATGGCATTAAGCTCACCGTAAAGGGCGGCGTTTACCACACAATATTTAATGACATGAGCACTCTCTGCATTGAGCCAAACGAGAAAAAAGTTTTCCATTTCGACGGCTACAGTGAGGCTGGTATCAAGAAAGTTCTTGAGCTAAAACGAGTGCGCGCATACGTAGTCGACTCAAATGGAAAAACACATAGCGCAATAATTAAGGCGTACGGCATATAGCAATGCGCTCAACTGCCGCTCACTTCGCTCGCTGGACAGTCAAAAGCTGCGCTTTTGCCTGCCCGTTAGCTTAATCGTTATAAGCCAAGAATATGAACCATATGCCAACGTACGCTGAAATAGCGCTTGAGTACCAGCGAATACTCATCCAAGACCTTGATCGAATTATGGAACGTCATGGCATTGATCTGAAGACACGACGCAGCATCTGTCTGAGCTATGCATTTCAAACAGGAACACTGCGTGATGGAGCAAGGCTTGAGGTCAATGGAGTAGAGCTTTCACCTGAAGTAGTATTCAAACTACTCTCTGGAGCGGAAATTCAAAACACCGAAAAACTCTATTTCCACGACAACGCAAGCAATTCCGTGTTTAGCTACTTTGACGCTCAGGAAGGCTTATAACAATGCGCTCAACTTTCGCTCACTTCGTTCGCTGGACGTCCAAAAGCTGCGCTTTTGGCCCCCCGTTAGCTTAATCGTTAGGTGCCTTCGGCATGAAGCCAGATCTCTATGACCCAATAAACGAGCTGGTCATAAAAATCGTTAATGCATCAGAAGTTAACGATCAGAAGGGACAGTGGGCTGCTTACCAGGCTCTTAAAGTTTTATGCGAAAGCAGCGAAGAAAACGGAAATCACCATCCCTTCCAGTGGGAAATATTAGGCGATTTTACGCATAACAAATCACTTGCACTGAGCTTCTATGAAAAAGCATTGAGCCATGCTATCGCATTAACACTTGACGAATACATTGCATCAATATGCTTGGCTATGGCGGAAGCCCATATTAACCTAGGCGATATCTCAGCAGCAAAAATCCTAGCAACGCAGGCCAATGAGGCCGCAATCAAGACCGACGATTTAGAGCTTAGGAGGAGCATCAGTGAGTTACTACTTGAAACATCGAGCCGCACCTAACAAACGGTTCAAGGCCGTTCGCTTCGCTCACTCGGGACGCCCGCATACTGCGGTCGCCCCTTAACCTAAACATTAGAGAGATAGCAGAATAATGAAAGAATTGATAATCCGTGAGGCCACACCTGGTGATGCCTCCGCCGTCGCAAATTTAGTGAATGCTGCTTATCGTCCTCAGCCAGGAAAGGGGGGATGGACTCATGAGTCGAATATTGTTAGCGGCGACAGGACAAGCACTGCTCAAGTCATTAATGCATTAAGAACATCAACCATCCTTATCGGTTCGTGTGATGAACAAATAGTCGCGTGTGTCCAGGTTGAGCCAGATGATCTTGATGCCTATATTGGCATGCTTGCTATTGAGCCTGGCGTGCAGGCCTCAGGATTAGGCAAGGCGATGTTGCGCCACGCCGAACAATATGCTGAGTCGACGCTTGGCGTGAGCCAATTTAAACTGGTTGTAGTTCGAGCGCGAACTGAATTGGTACAGTTTTACTGCCGTAGAGGCTATAACGAGACAGGGGAAATTTTGTCTTATCCAGTAAACAGCAGCGTGGGAATTCCAATCAGCGAGAATTTGGAGCTGATCGTTCTTAGAAAACCCTCTAACTCGTCGCTCAATTCGGACCCGCAGCAAGACCTTGCCGCTTCGCGGCACGTGCTGCAGTCCTGTTAGCTCGGCGTTAGCGCCTGGCAGTGAGCGTCGTGCCCAATCCCGGCCGCCTGGAAAAAAACAAAATATCTCGCACCGCTGCACGGCATGCGGCCTCCCCAAATCACGACAGCTTGACAGCGAATCAGCAACTTCAAGTCGTCGCTAAACCAAAGCGTGGTTTGCATTTCAAAAGGCAGCCCAGGCTTGGCGTAATCACTGCTCAAGAAAAACCGGGTCCATGCCCTGGCCTGGCGCATTACGCAAATATCATGTTAAAAAGCGTGGCCGCTGAGTGCGCCATTCCCTTGGTGAAACGTGGTTCCTCAGCTCAAAGCAAATCGAGATGTTTGGCTAAAACCCATAGCAAGCTGTCCTCGCCTTTCACCACCGCCCCTGGTGCACCTGAAAAAAGCCGCTGAACCTATGTCGCCTTCTTCAAAACCCACCAAACCCGTCGCTAACAAGTCGTATATGGACTCTCCCCACAAGTAGTGAGAAGTAGCTTTTCCAGCCCTGTCGTCAGTGCGGTTGCATTCCTATATCCGGCCTGTACCGGGCGCTTGCGCCCTGGCCATTCTGTAGTTCGCGCAGCGGGGGCCAAGCGCTCAATCGATCCCAAGGATCAGCATTGTTATCGGCCTTGTTCCGCTGCAGGACTCGCCTGTTCTGACAGTGCTGCTGCTCACTACAACCACAAGAAAACCATCACCTCCCACTTGATTACCCCGCTGTCATGCGGGCCTCACGCTTTGCCAGTCTCCACTGAATCGGCGCTCATGGCACCACACCGCCCAGCAGATCCGTACCAGCTTGTTGGCCAGCGCCACCGCCGCCTTGTTGTGGCCAATCCGCGTGGCGGTTTCCACCGCCCAGCGTTGCAGACGCGTCAGCCGCTCCGGCGCTCGGCTATGCAGGCGCTGCGTGGCCAACAACGCCGCTCGCGCGCCGTGGACCAGCAGGGTACGCACGTAGGTATTGCCCTGCCGGCTGATGTGCCCCAGTTTGCGCCGGTCGCCGCTGCTGGATTCGCGCGGGGTCATGCCCAGCCAGGCGCTCAGCTGGCGGCCACTGGCGAAGCGCTCGGGCTGACCGACCGCGGTTTTCAGGGCGCTGGCGGTCAGCACGCCGATGCCGCTGACTTCGTCGAGCTTATGCACAATGGCGTCATCGACGTGCCAGCGCTGGAGCTGCTGTTCGCACTCGACCATGCATTGTTCGTGGAGGTTGATCTCGGCCAGGACGATCTGCAGCTGGCCGCGCAGAGCCGCCACTTCTGGCCGTTCGACCAGTTCGTGAGCCGCCCGAAGAAAGGCAGCTGTCGACGCCGGCGCCTCGATGCCCATTTCCCGCAAGATGCCGCGCAGCAGGTTGATGCGCTGGGTACGACTCTTCTTCCAGGTTTCGCGCAGGCCGTGCAGTTGCTGAAGCTGTTGCTGCTCGTGGGTCTTCACCGGTATCGGGTGGATGTCGGCGCAGCGCGCGGCTTCGAGGATGGCATCGCAGTCGTTGCGGTCGGTCTTGTTGCGCCGCCGATAAGGCCGTACGTAGCGCGCATGCAGCAGGATCACCCGATGGCCCAGCGCCTGGGCGAAACGTCCCCAGTAGTGCGCCGTGCCGCAGGCTTCCATCAGCCACTCGACCGGCTCGGCTTGCCCCTGTATATAGTGACGAAACGCCTCGCGATTCAGCCGCTTGCGCTGAATCACCTGCCCGGCACGGACGCTCTCGGCAACCTGGTAAACGGACTTGGCCAAATCCACTGCAATCTGCTTGCACATCGCTGACACCCTCCAAACGCCACTCACGGCACCGCTGGTGCGGTCAAGTGTGGTGCAGGGAGAGGCCATTACAGCATTCAAATCGCTCGCTTCGCTCACTGGGACAGTCAAACGCTGCGCGTTTGCCTGCCCTTTAACCTGAACGTTATGTATAAGGAAACCTCGCGTGATTAGCTTGAAAAAGGTGATTGCATTTCTGCGAGGGGGCTCAAGTGAATTTAATGATCCAGAAATGCTGCTGCAAGCAACTTTAGATTCCTTGCCAAAGGTAGAGGCCGAAATTCTAGCTAAACAGATCGAGGCGGTATCAATTGTTCAGCGCCAGCATCCAGGGCGACTTGTAGTGGCATATTATCCAAAAATAATAAATGTTCCTCAGCTGCCGTATTTAGGGTATGAATACTGTATTTCAAAAGTAACACACAAGTCTGCCGGCAAAATAAAAACAACCAACCTTGTATTGCACGAGGGGCGATTCATGACATTCGAAGGAAACGTCCCTCTTAAAGAAGACAAAATAGAATCCATTGTAAAAGTAGTGCCACACCCTAGTGATTATAATCAAGTAGCCGAAAAGATAGATACAGAGGAGCATGGCACAAATGCATAACAACACATTCAACTCGTTCGCTATCGCTCACTGGGACGCTGCGACGCATTGCGGCTTGCGCCCCTTAATGCAACGTTAGGTGCCCATATGTCCACCTCTTTCCGTCCTCCTGCGGTGCTAGATCCAAAGCGTGTTGGCGAATACCCGGCTTTAGCCAAGGCTGGCGGCGGCTATGTTTGGGACGAAGTGTTGGAATACCGGGTATGGTGCCATCCGGAAAAAGGGGCGCCAGATGAATTTGATAGTTGTGACTATTACTATGCATTTGCTACCTACAATGAGGCACTTGAGTTCTCTCACAGCAACCTCGGCCGCGAAGAACCTTTAGCTTTAGTGCTTCAAAGAGAGTACATCGACGAACCAGAACCAGAGCAATATGCTCATGTTAAAGAAGAGCGTATTGCTGAATGGCCGGTGGCATTTCTAATCAGACCTAGACGAACTGACAAAACCATTCCAGATTTCATGTCACCAGATGCTCCGCCCAATCGTTTGGCGATTCTCCGTGGCCAGGCCAAAGCTAATGGCAGCGCGTAGTTTCAATATTGAAGTGCAACAAAACCCTTGGTGCACTGCACCTAACAATCCGGTCCACCGGACAGTCAGCCAGCTTCGCTGTCTGCCTGCCGGTGACCTTTGTCGTTAGACCACATGAAGAACCTCGCATCCACAGCTGTCGTAAGCGCGGGCATTGCCGTCTTGATTGCCGTCGCGGGCTGCACATATGTAGTTTCCAGATATGAGCGTGCGTTCGAGCGCACGTCGGATGGAGATCACATGCCCGAAGTCGTTGCCCGCTTCGGAACGCCCTCTGTCCGGGAGAGCCGCTCCGAACCTTTTGACCGCTACGTCGCCAAGCCTTGCGAATTACCCTGTGCGGAGCGGCTCTGGTGGGAGCACCCCCTCCTACGCGGTATCGAGGCTTGGTTCGTCGAATTTGAAGTTTCAGGCCGAGTTGTGCATAAGGCACACATGGTGTCGCCGTGAACCTGTGGCCTAACATGGCAGTCAACGCGTACGTCGCTTCGGCGGGCGTTCGCCAACCGAAGCGACGCCGGCTACTTTTACGTTAGGCATCACATCAAGTATCGAGGTAATTGATGGACTACTTTCAAGGCGTCGTAACCGAGTTCTTGCGTGCAAATAGGTCAACATTTGTAAATACCGAGTATCTCATCCAACTGGACGAGGGCAACACACCATTAAAGGCACGGCATTGGTATTGCGATGCGCTCGCCGTAAATTTCGAACACTCCACTGTGTACCTCTGCGAAATTACTTATTCAAAAACCATGAGCGCCTTACTCGGTAGACTGCAAGGTTGGACAACACATTGGGAGGCAGTTTGCGAGTCAATCACTCGCGACAGCAAACTCATCGGCGCCTGGAACTTCCAGCCTTGGTTGTTCGTACCAGAGGCTAGCAAACCTCTCCTGCTGCGCAAACTTGGGCAAGGTCAAACTCCGACACACCCGCAAGGCAACATGCCTGCGCCGCTAATCACTACACTTGAATCCGTGGCACCATGGAATTACTGTTCGTGGGATCGAAAGCACGAACTATCAGAGAGTGACGCCTAACAATGCGTATATGGACTCTCCCCACAAGTGGTGAGTAAAGCCTTGCCAGCCCTGTCGTCAGTGCGGTTGCATTCGTCTATCCGGCCTTCGCTGGGTGTTGCCGCCTCTCTGGCGCCCCCGCCAGAAGCTTCCGGGCCGGCTGGCCGCTTGCTGGGCAACCTGATCCCCGCCTTTCCCGGAAGCTCCACAGTCGCCTTAGCGCCTGGTAATCACCACCTCCAGATATTCCCCCGGCACCACCAGCGAATCCGGCCCGGCGACGTTGCGCGTTAGGAGCATCCGTTCCAGGTCGGCATACAGGCGGGCCTGGCCGGCCTCGTCTAGGGCGGCGAAGGCCTTGTGGGTGGGGCCGTAGTAGCGGCGGAAGATGTCGATCCAGTGCGCCGCCGACAGGTAGCGGAAGTTGAACAGCTTGCGCGTGCAGCGGATGTCGGCGGCCTGCGGGCCGAACAGTTCGACCAGGGCGGCCTCGTCGCCCCAGCGCAGCGGCGAACGCAGGCCGGCCGGCGGCGGCAGGTGGGCGCCGATCACCCGGAACAGCTCGCCGATGAAGCCTTCGGGCGTCCAGTTGGCCATGCCGATGCGTCCGCCCGGGCGCACCACGCGCAGCAGCTCACCCGCGGCGCGCGGGTGGTCGGGGGCGAACATCACCCCGAAGGTGGACAGCGCGACGTCGAAGCTCTCGTCGGCGAACGGCAGCGCCTCGGCATCGGCGACCTGGAAGTCGACCTCCAGGCCTTCGGCCCGGGCGCGCGCGGCGCCCTTGTCGAGCAGGTGGGCCACATAGTCGGTCGAGGTCACCCGGGCGAAGCGGCGCGCCGCGGCCAGGGTGGCGTTGCCGTTGCCGGCGGCCACGTCGAGCACGCGCTCGCCGGCGCGCAGGTCGACGGCCTCGGCCAGCGACTCGCCGACGATCTGCAGGGTGGTGCCGATCACCGCGAAGTCGCCGCTGGCCCAGGTGGCCTGCTGGCGGGCCTTGATGGCGGCGAGGTCCGGTTGCGGAGCGGTGGCGGCGGCGGTGGCCGGGCAGCTGTGGGCGGGGGCGGTCATGGGCGGTCTCCTCGGGTGGACAGGGCGGGATATCCCGACGAGTCCATTGTTCCGCCGTGGGGCAATCGGTGCTTCACTGAAAATCCGGGAAACTTGTCCGGGCGTCCGCGATTGCCGCGGATGCCGCCGCGAAGGGACTCCGCCCCCGCTGCACCGGCGCCGCCGGTACGGAGCCAGGCCATGAGTCGAGACCCGCTGTCGGACCTGCTGCGCTCCGTGCGCCTGCGCGGCGCGGTGTTCTACTACGTGAGCAACCGCGACCCGTGGGCCGCCGAAGCCCCGCCAGCGCGGGAGATCGCCGCCGCGGTGCTGCCCGGCGCCGAGCACGTCATGGAGTTCCACCTGCTCGCCCGCGGCAGCGGCTGGGCGGCGGTCAGCGGCCTGCCGCCAGTGCGCCTGGAATGCGGCGACATCGTGATGTTTCCCCACGGCGACGCCCACGTGCTGTCCAGCGCGCCGGGCCTCGAGCCGCAGCGCATCGGCGTCGAATGGGTGTTCGCCACCCGTCACCTGCCCAAGCCACTGCCGGTCGCCTTCCACAGCGGCGTGCGCGAACCGGGCGCAGACACGCCGGTCGAGGCAGCCGACAGCGTGCTGGTGTGCGGTTTCCTCGGCTGCGACCTGCGCCCGTTCAACCCGCTGATCGCCGCCCTGCCGCGCCTGCTGCACCTGCCGGCGGCGCGTGCCGGCGAGTGGATCGCCCGGGTCATCGACCAGGCGGCGCACGAGTCGGCCGCGCCCGGCCCCGGCGCCGAGGCGGTGCTGGAGCGGCTGGCGGAGATGATGTTCGTCGACACCGCGCGGCGCTATCTGGACAGCCTGCCGGAGGACGCCACCGGCTGGCTGGCCGGGCTGCGCGACCGCTACGTCGGCCACGCCCTGGCGCTGCTGCACGAGGCGCCGGAGCACCCGTGGAGCATGGATGAGCTGGGCCGCGCGGTCGGCCTGTCGCGCTCGGCGCTGCACGAGCGCTTCCTGCAGTTCCTCGCCCAGCCGCCGATGCACTACCTCGCCCAGTGGCGCATCCAGGTCGGCTCGCGCCTGCTGCGCGAGACCAACCAGACCGTCGCCGCCATCGCCCAGGAGGTCGGCTACGAGTCGGAAGCCGCCTTCTCGCGCGCCTTCAAGCGCCTGGTCGGGCTGCCGCCGGCGACCTGGCGGCGCAGTGTGGCGGCGGGCGAATGAGCCAAACGCGCGCTCACTCCCCCGTCTCGCGCTCCAGCAGCGCGCGCTTGCGCTCCACGCCCCAGCGGTAGCCGGACAGGCCGCCGTCGCTGCGCACCACGCGGTGGCAGGGAATGGCCACGGCCAGCGCGTTGGCCGCGCAGGCGCCGGCCACCGCGCGCACCGCCCTGGGCGCGCCAATGCGTTCGGCCAGTTCGGCGTAGCTGACCGTGCTGCCCGGCGGAATGTCGCGCAGCGCCTGCCAGACGCGCTGCTGAAAGGCGCTGCCGCGCAGGTCCAGCGGCAGGTCGAGGCCCAGGCGCGGCGCCTCGACGAAGCCGACCACCTGCGCCACCAGACGCTCGAAGTCGGCGTCGCCGCCGAGCAGTTCGGCGTTCGGGAAGCGCCGCTCGAGGTCGGCGAGCAGTTCGCCGGGATCGTCGCCGAGCAGGATGGCGCACAGCCCGCGCGCGCTCTGCGCGACCAGGATGGCGCCCAGCGCGCACTGGCCGATGGCGAAGCGGATCTGCTGGCCCTGGCCGCCGGCGCGCCAGGTGCTGGGGCGCATGCCGAGCACGGCGTCGCTCTCGGCGTAGCAGCGGCTGCTGGCGTTGTAGCCGGCGGCGAAGATCGCCTCGGTCACCGTGGCCTGGCGGCCCAGTTCGTCCCGCAGGCGCTCGGCGCGGCGGGCGGCGGCCCAGGCGCGCGGCGTCACCCCGGTGTGCTGCTTGAACTGGCGGTGGAAGTGCCAGGGACTGAGGCCGACGCGCGCGGCCAGTTCGGCCAGCGCCGGCGGCTCGTCGCTCTCGAGGAGGCGACAGGCCTCGGCGATGCGCGCCGCCTGCTGGGCGGCCGGCGCCGGCTGCTGCGGCTGGCAGCGCTGGCAGGGGCGGAAACCGGCCTGCTCGGCCGCCGCGCCGCTGGCGTGGAAGCGCACATTCTCCGGTCGCGCCCGCCGCGACGGGCAGGACGGCCGGCAGTACACCCCGGTGGTGCGCACCGAATAGACGAACTGGCCATCGGCCGCCGCATCGCGCGCCAACACGGCGGCCCAGCGTGGGTCGGCAAGGGTGGCGGCGGCCTGGTCGGCGGTCTTGGCGGTGGTCATCGAAAGCTCCCGGACAACGCGGTTCGAGGATGACTGTACCCGCGCCAGCCCCGTGGCGCACTCCGCGTCTTGCGCTCGAATTCGCGGGGCGCGGCGGCGGGGGAACGCCAGCCCCGGCAGGCAGCGCCCGTTCGCGGCGAGGACGTCGCGCCCACGGGCCGGAGCCCAATTGCCCGGCAAGAAACGGCTTGGCGCGGCGCGGTGCCCGGCGGCAGACTGCGTGGATCGCGATCTTCGCCCCAGGACGCCGCCATGCCCCCTGTCACCGCCGACTTCCTCGCCGCCAGCGCCCATCTGGCCAGCCTCGACGCCGACTGGGCGCGCCTGATCGAGCAGGTCGGCCCCTGCACCCTGGAGTGCCAGGCGGCGCGCGAGCCCTTCGAGGCGCTGGTCCGCGCGGTCGCCCATCAGCAGCTGCACGCGCGCGCCGCCGAGAGCATCCTCGCGCGGATGCTCGCCCTGTATCCCGACACGCCCTTCCCCAGTCCCGAACAGCTGCTGGCCAGCGAATTCGACGCGCTGCGCGCCACCGGCCTGTCGGCGCGCAAGGTGGAGACCCTGCGCGGCATCGCCGAGGGCGCGCTGAGCGGCCTGGTGCCCAGCGGCGCGGAGGCCGCGGGGCTGGACGACGAGGCGCTGATCGAACGGCTGGTCAGCCTGCGCGGCATCGGTCGCTGGACGGTGGAGATGCTGCTGATCTTCACCCTGGAACGCCGCGACGTGCTGCCGGTGGACGACTTCGGCGTGCGCAACGGCTATCGCCGCCTCAAGGGCCTGGAAAAGATGCCGACGCCGCGCGAGCTGGCGCGTATCGGTCAGGCCTACAGCCCGTGGCGCACGGTGGCGGCCTGGTATCTGTGGCGGGTGCCGCAGCCGTCCGCGTAGCAGCCGGCTGGCTGGCGATTGCCTCCGGCGGCGCAGCGCGGATGGCGAGCCGGCGCGCGTCTACCGGACCGCGCGCGGGCCGCTTAGACTCGGCACACCCCATCACGCGAGGATCGCCCATGGCCCGCCTGCAGCTCGAACTCCCCGAAGACGGCTTCCGCTTCTCCACGCGCATGACCGTGCGCAGCACCGACATCAACGCCGGCCAGCACCTGGGCAACGACGCGCTGGTCTCCATGCTCTCCGAGGCGCGCTCGCGCTTTTTGTTCGCCGAGGGCATCGACGATGCCGGCGACGAGAACGGCCTGGGCATCGTGGTCACCGATCTCGCCACCCTGTACAAGGCCGAGGCCTTCGCTCGCGACGAGCTGCTGTTCGAGGTCGGCGTGATGGACTTCAACAAGTACGGCGGCGACATCACCTACCGGGTCAGCCGCCCGGACGACGGCGCGCTGATCGCCCTGGCCAAGAACGGCTTCGTGTTCTTCGACTATCGCGCCAGCAAGGTGACGCCCATGCCGGAGGCGTTCCGCGCGCGTTTCCCCGGGGTCACTCGGGCGAGCTGAGGAATACCCGCGCCGGGTCGAACTGCTCCGGCCAGTCGCGGCGGATCAGCACCTGGCCTTCGCCGCGCACCCGGCGCACCTGGCCGAGGTCGAGATCGGCGACCAGCCACTGGCTGCGCGCCGGGCACAGTTCGGCGCTCTCGGCGACCACCCCGCTGGGCGGCAGGCCGTAGTCGGACGGCACGTAGAGCGCGGCGCGGCCGATATTCTCGTCGAGCGCCGGCGACCAGGGCGCCAGGCCCACGGTCGGCGATTGCAGCACGGCGATCTGGTTCTCCAGCGCGCGCGCCTGCGCGCCGATGCGCACTCGGTGGAAGCCGGCCTCGGTGTCGGTGCAGCTCGGCGCGAGGATCAGGTCGGCGCCGGCCTCGGCCAGGGTGCGGGCGAGCAGCGGGAATTCGTTGTCGTAGCAGATCAGGATGCCCAGCCGGCCGAACGCCGTGTCGAATACCTTGAGGCCCGCGCCGCCGGCGATCTGCCACAGCTCGCGCTCGAAGCGGGTCATCACCAGCTTGTCCTGGTGGCCGAGCAGGCCCTCGGGGCCGAACAGGAAGGCGCGGTTGCGGTACAGGCCGTCGGCGTCGAGCACCGGCAGCGAACCGGGCTGCAGGTAGACGTTCAGGCGCCGCGCCAGTCCCGCGCAGAGCCCCAGCCACTGCGGCAGCAGCGGCTGGATGCCGGCGATGGAACCGTGCAGGTCGCCGCGCAGCGCCGGCGGCAGCTGCCCGGAGAGCACCAGGCCGGCGTACTCGGGCAGCAGCAGCAGGCGCGCGCCCTGCGCGGCGGCCTCCTCGCACAGCGCGGTGAGGTGGGCGGCGTAGGTTTCCCAGGTTTCCAGCAGCTCGATGGCGTACTGGCAGGCGGCGACGCGGATCATCGGTTGAGCTCCTTGAGCCAGAAGGACATCGGCTTGGCCGACTCGGCCTCCTCGTCGAGGTCCTGCCAATGGTATTCGGTGCGCAGCTCCGGGTGGTGGCGGAAGCCGCGGCGGGCCCAGAAGGTGTCCAGCGGCTGGTAGTCGGCCGGCCGCCGCGGGTGGTCGGCCGGACGCTGGACCGCGCAGAAGGCGCACCAGTCGAACCGCCCCAGACGCCGCGCGTGGGCCTCGCGCTCGGCGAAGAAGCGCACGCCCAGGCCCCGGTTGCGGTACTCGGGCAGCAGCAGCGACTCGCCGAAGTAGAACACCCGCGCGCAGTCCCGGCCGGCAGCGCGGAACGGCCGGCGGAACTCCTCGGTTTCGTCGCTCAGCGGCAGCGCCGTGGAGGCGCCGACCACCCGCCCGCCGTCGAGCACCAGCACGCACAGGCTGTCCGGCGCGGCGGCGTAGGTGGCCAGGTACTCGGTCTCGTAGGCCAGGCTGCCGTCGTACAGGTAGGGGAATTCGCGGAACACGGTGATGCGCAGGCGCGCCAGGTCCTCGATGTGCGAGGCGATGGCCGCGCCCTGGAGCAGGCGGATTTCCATGGCGAAGACGTTCTGTCGATAGAAGAGGACGTGGCTGGCTATGTGCAGCCCCTGGGGAAACCCTATCATGCCGGCAGCCCAGGCTCAGCCCGATTCGCGACAGGAGATTGCCCATGAGCGCAGCCGAAGTACTCAAGGCCTACTACACCGCCTTCAACGCCGGCGACATGCCCGCCTTCCTCGACCTGCTCACCGACGACGTGGTGCACGACATCAACCAGGGCGAGCGCCAGGTCGGCAAGACCGCCTTCGCCGAATTCATGGTCAAGATGAACCGCTGCTACCGCGAGCGTCTCGCCGACATCGCGATCATGACCAGCGCCGACGGCCGCCGCGCCGCCGCCGAGTTCGTGGTGCACGGTGAGTACCTGGCCGACGACGAGGGCCTGCCGCCGGCCAACGGCCAGACTTACGTGCTGCCGGCCGGCGCCTTCTTCGAGATCCGCGACGGCAAGGTCGCGCGCATCAGCAACTACTACAACCTCAACGACTGGATCGCCCAGGTGAATTGAGGAGAGTTGCCGCGACATCCATCGCGGCAACTTCGGCAACAACCGTCCGCCCGCTCATCCTGCATCGCGCAATTTTCGCTTTGTAGGGGCGAATTTATTCGCCTTGGCGGGGTGTCTTGGCGAATAAATTCGCCCCTACAGCGGACCGAGCAGGCTCGGAAGCCATTCAGGCGCTTGCCCTGCCGTGCCATGCAAGGCGGATAGCCGGCAAATAAACGCGCAGGACCTCCCTGCCCTGCGCCAAGGAAAAGGGGGCGGGAGCAGACGCCCCCGTCCGTCAACCGCCGCTGCAGCCGGTGCCGGACACCAGGTATTCCAGGGTGTGGCGCTGGCCCTGGTGGTCTTCGTAGACCATCTGCACCGGCTCGACGCTGCAGGTATTGGGCGCCTCGGCCGACTTGATCACCCGGGCGACGTCCAGCTCCATACCGTATTGGTAGTGCTCGACGTTCGCCTGTTCCCGTTCATTCGCCACCGGCTGTTCGCCAGCCAGCGACACGCACGAAACCCCGGCCAGAACCAGCAAGGCCCACGCTTTCATTTCACGATTACCTGTAAAGAGTCACTGCATCGGAGAGGCTTCGGCAGCCCCGGCGGGGCCGCCGAAGTTTTTTTGCACAGCACACAACAAGGGGGGCATGGCGCCGGCCCTCAATGCCTTTGCCTGGAAGGCGTGCGCATTCTAGGAAGGGTGACGGGACGGTTACACCGCCAATGCATACAGGGACTTGTTCCTGATTCGGCAACAATGCCCGGGAACTTCCCGGCGTCGCGCGCGGCGCCGTTCACCCCCGGCCACGTTGCAGCGCAGTAACCGCAGGCGCGCCCGCTCACCCCCTCCGCTTCGCTGCTTCAGCCGATTGCGCCCGGCGCTGATTGCCGACGGCGAACGCCGCTCAGGCGGGACGCCCGGCCGGTTCGGCGGTGCGGAACGCCTCGCGGAAGGCGCCGGGCTGGATGCCGGCCTGCTTGCGGAAGTAGCGGCTGAAGTAGGAGGTGTCGCTGAAACCGAGGTCGTGGGCGATCTGCTTGACCTCCAGCTCCGAGTAGGCGAGCTGGCGCTGCGCCTCGCGCATCAGGCGCGCGTTGACCAGCTCCATGGCCGACTCGCCGACCTCCTCGCGGCAGATGCGGCCGAGCTGGGCGGCGCTGATGCCCAGGTGGCTGGCGTACAGCTCCAGCGACCAGTGCTGGCGAAAATGCCGGTTGATCAGCTCGCGGAACTGGCCGAGCAGCGCGGCGCGCCGCCCGCTGCCGGCGTGCGGCAGGCCACCGCCCGGCTGGGCCAGGCGGGCGATGTGCACCAGCAGGGTGACCAGCAGGGCGAGGCCGGCGGCGGTGTGCCCCGGCGCCTCGCTGCCGGCCTCCTGTTCGAGCAGCTGCAGCAGCGGCCACAGCGGCTCGGAGCCGTCCGCCGGCCAGGGCAGCGGGATCAGCGCCGGACGCTGCAGCAGCGCCGGCAGCTCGGCCGAGGCGATGCGCGCCATCGACTCCAGCGGGCGGTGCGCGGCGGTGATCACCAGACCGTCGGTGTCCAGGCTGTGGCTGAAGGCGTGCACCACGCCGCACGGCAGGACGATCACGCAGGGCGCGGCGAAGGCCAAGCGGCGGTGCTCGACGCTCAGCGCGCCGGAGCCGCTGCGCACATAGAGGATCTGCACCAGCGCGTCGTGGCGGTGCGGCTCGATCTCGCCGCGGTACAGCAGGCTGCGCTCGTGGATCCACTCGACGTGCAGCAGGTCGTGCCACAGCGGACTGGCGGACTGCCCGTACAGGGCGTAGTTGGGGATGCGCTTGCCTTTCATCGGGGCCTCTCGCGGTACTGCGCCGGACGCTCGCCGGCCCGTTGGTGCGATCTGCACGAATTGTCCTGTTCATCGTGCCGTTTGTGCAACCGCCGTCCGCTTTAATAGCGTCATGCACTCCCCATACGTTCCCCGCTCCCGTTCCCTGCCGCCGAGCCACACCCGCCCATGAACCTCCCTAGCTGGCGCGAATGGCTGTATTCGGGCAAGGCCCTGCTGGCTGCCCTGCTGGCCCTCTACATCGCCCTGGCGATCCCCCTCGACAACCCCTACTGGGCCATGGCGTCGGTGTACGTTGTGTCCCATCCGCTGTCCGGGGCGACGCGCTCCAAGGCGCTGTTCCGCGCCCTCGGCACGCTGCTGGGCGCCGCCGCCGCGGTGGCCATGGTGCCGCCTCTGGTGCACCAGCCGGTGCTGCTCAGCCTGGCGGTGGCGCTGTGGGTGGGCACGCTGCTGTTCCTCTCCCTGCTCGACCGCACGCCGCGCAGCTACATCTTCATGCTGGCGGCCTACACGGTGCCGCTGATCGCCATGGGCCAGGTCGAGCATCCGCAGACCATCTTCGCCGTGGCGCTGGCGCGCAGCGTGGAGATCCTCCTCGGCATCACCTGCGCCGCGCTGGTCAACGCCGTGCTTTGGCCCAGCCGCATCGCCCCGGTGCTCGGCGCGCGCATGGACGCCCTGCTCGGCGACGCGCGACGCTGGATCGCCCAGGGCCTGACCCTGCAACCGTCCGCCGGCGCCGCGCCGCGCGCGCTGCACACGCTGCTCGCCGACGTGATGGCCCTCGACGGCCTGATCGTGCAGCTGTCCTACGACAGCGCCAGCCACCTGCCGGCGCGCCACGCCCGCGAGTTCCGCGCGCGCCTGGCCATCCTGCCGCCGCAGGTCGACGCCCTGCTCGACCCGCTGCGCCGCCTGCAGGCGCAGCTCGGCGAGCTACCGGCGGAATTGACCGAGCTGCTCGAGCGCCTGAGCGCCTGGTTGCAGCACGGCGATGCCGAGGATGCGCGGCAGCTGCGCGAGCACAGCAAGCGCCTGGAAGCCTGGCTGGACGACCGTCCGCCCGCGCAGGCGCTGCTGATCGCCGGCGCGATGCGCCAGCTGCGCCAGTTGCTCGACCTCTGGCAGGACTGCCTGCACCTGCGCGCGAGCTTCACCGATCATCCGGGGCCGGCGCCGGCGCTGCGCTACAAGGTGCGCCAGCTGGTCGGCGCGCCGCAGCACTTCGACTTCGGCCTCTCGGCCTTCTCCGCCGCCTCGGTGGGCCTGTCGGTGTTCGTCGCCTGCCTGCTGTGGATCGCCCTGGGCTGGGACTACGGCTTCAGCGGCATCTTCATGGTCGCGGTGGTCGGCTGCTTCTTCGCCGGCCAGGACAACCCGGCGCCGTTCATCCAGACCTTCCTGATGTGGACGCTGATCTCCACCGCCGCCGCCGGCCTCTACCTGTTCGGCGTGCTGCCCTTCGTCCACGACTTCGCCATGCTGGCGATCGCCCTGGCGGTGCCGCTGCTGCTCGCCGGCACCCTCACCGGGCGACCGCAGTTCAACATGGCGGTGATGCTGTTCGCGGTGCAGACCATCTCCGCCCTGACCCTGCAGGACAGCTACCGTGCCGACTTCCCGCTGTTCGCCGACGTCGCCCTGTCCAACGTGCTCGGCCTGCTGCTGGCCCTGGTCTGGGCGCGGCTGAGCAAGCCGTTCGGCGCCGAGTGGGCGGCGCGCCGCCTGGCCCGCGCCACCTGGCACGACCTCGGCGAGCTGGCGCGCGGCGCGCGCGCCGAGGACCCCGACCGGGTCGCCGCGCGGACGATCGACCGCACCAGCCAGCTGCTGCCGCGCCTGGGCCAGGTCAGCGACCCGGGCCTGGCGCTGGCCGACCTCACTCGCGACCTGCGCGTGTGCTTCCGCCTGCTCGACCTGCAGCGCAGCCTGCCGGCGGCCATCCGCCGCCAGGTCGAGCCGCCGCTCGCCAGCCTGCACGGCTACTTCGCCGCCTGCGCCGCCGCACGCCGCCAGCTGCCGCTGCCGGCCGGCCTCGCCGGGCAGCTGGAAACCGGCCTGACGGCGCTGCTCGCGCTGCCCGGCGCGCCGGCGCACAAGGCCGCCGAGGCGCTGGCCGGCCTGCAGCTGGCGCTGTATCCCGCGCCGGCCACCGCGCTTCCCGCCTCGCTCCCCACCGCCAACCCCGCTGGAGTGCCCGCATGAACGGTCATTTCGATCTCTACGGCGTGTTCGTGCCGAGCCTGCTGCTCCTGCTGCTGGCCGCCTACGCGGTGAAGAGCCTGCTGCGCGCGCTGCTCGCGCGCCTGGGCGTCTACCGCTGGGTCTGGCACCCGCCGCTGTTCAACCTCGCCCTGTACGTGCTGGTGCTGGGCGCCCTGTTCACCCTCGCCCCCGGAATCCGATCGTGAAGAACTGGCTCCCCAATCTTGGCTCCGTGCTGCTGACCCTGGTCGCCGTGGCCGCCGCCAGCCTCGTCAGCCTGCACCTGTGGGACTACTACATGAAGGCGCCGTGGACCCGCGACGGCCGCGTGCACGCCGACATCATCCAGGTCGCCCCCGACGTCTCCGGGCTGGTCACCGAACTGCTGGTGCGCGACAACCAGCAGGTCAGCCGCGGCCAGCCGCTGTTCGTCATCGACCGCGCGCGCTTCGAGCTGGCGGTGCGCAAGGCCGAGGCGCTGGTCAAGGAACGCCGCGCCCAGCTCGACCAGGCACGCCGCGAGGCCAGGCGCAACCGCGTGCTCAAGGATCTGATCGCCGCCGAGACGGTCGAGGAAGGCGACACCCTGGTGCAGCGCGGCGAGTCGGCGCTGGCCACCGCCGAGGCGGCGCTCGCCACCGCGCGGCTGGACCTCGAGCGCACCCGCGTGCTCAGCCCGGTCGACGGCTACGTGGGCGACCGTACCGTGCGGGTCGGCGACTACGTGAAGACCGGCACCCCGGTGCTGTCGATCGTCGACACCGGCTCGCTGCGCGTCGAGGGCTACTTCGAGGAAACCAAGCTGCACGCCATCGCCATCGGCCAGCCGGTGGACATCGTCCTGATGGGCGAGCAAGGCCACCTGCGCGGCCACGTGCAGAGCATCGCCGCCGGCATCGAGGACCGCGACCGCAACCGCGGCGAGAGCCTGCTGCCGGACATCGACCCGAGCTTCAACTGGGTGCGCCTGGCCCAGCGCATCCCGGTGCGGGTGAGCATCGACAGCGCGCCCGCGGACATCCGCCTGGTGGTCGGCCGCACCGCCACCCTCAGCGTGCAGCCCTGGCCGACCCCACAGCAGCCGGTGGCTGCCCGGCAGGCCGGCCGATGAGCGCGCTGCCCCGTTTCGCCATCGCTGCTCTCAGCCTGGCGCTGGCCGCCTGCGGCGCGGTCGGCCCGGACTACCGGGTGCCGGATGAAGCCGCGATCCGCAAGCCGCAGGCCGAGGCGCCCTTCGACCTGGCCGGCAACGCCCGGGTCAGCCAGGCCGAACTGCCCGAAAACTGGTGGCAGCTGTACCGCGACCCGCAGCTCGACGCGCTGGTCAGGGAAGCGCTGGCCAAGAACAGCGACGTGCGCCTGGCCTGGCACAACCTGCGCCGCGCCTACGAGCAGTACCAGATGGCCCATCACGCCCAGGAAGTGGAAGTCGGCGGCGAGGCCACGGTCGGCCGCGGGCAGATCTCCAGCGAGGGCCTGGGCGAGACCGAGCAGATTCCGGTGATGGATCTGGGCCATGTCGGCCTGGAGGTCGGCTACCAGCTCGACCTGTTCGGCAAGTTGCAGCGCGCCACCGAGGCCGCCGCCGCCGGCACCCAGGCCAGCCAGGCGGCGCTGGACGCCGCGCGCATCACCGTGGTCGCCCAGGTGGTCGGCAACTACCTGGGCGCCTGTCACGCCAGCGAGGAACTGGCGATCGCCGGCGAGTCTCTGGAGATCCAGCTGCGCCAGCTCGAGGTGGCCAGCCGCCTGCTCGCCGGCGGGCGCGGCAACCAGGTCGACGTGGCGCGCGCCCGCGCGCAGGCCGAGACGCTGCGCGCCGCGCTGCCGCCGTTCGAGGCGCAGAAGGCCACCGCGCTGTACGCCCTGGCCGCCCTGCTCGGCCGCACCCCCGGCGACCTGCCGGCCGGCGTGGCCGACTGCGCGCACGCGCCGCAACTGGCCGAAGCGCTGCCGGTGGGCGACGGCGCCGCGCTGCTGATGCGCCGCCCGGACGTGCGCGCCGCCGAGCGCGAACTGGCCGCCGCCACCGCGCGGATCGGCGTGGCCACCGCCATGCTGTATCCCGAGATCAGCCTGGGCGCCGGCCTCGGCTACACCGGCATGCTCGATCACATCGGCGACCCGATCACCCGCTTCTGGAACCTCGGCCCGCATATCTCCTGGCACATCCCCACCGAGGTCGACCGCGCGCGTATCCGCGCCAGCGAGGCCGGCGCCGGCGCCGCCCTGGCGCGCTTCGACGGCGTGGTGCTGGGCGCGCTGCGCGAGACGCAGACCGCGCTCAGCCACTACGCCCACGACATCCAGCGCAGCCAGGCGCTGCGCCAGGCCCGCGACGCCGCGCGCGACGCCGCCGCGTACAACCGCCGGCTGTACCAGGAAGGCCGCCTGACCTACCTCGACAGCCTGGACGCCGAACGCACCCTGGCCGAGGCCGAAGCCGCCCTGGCGGCAGCGCAGGCGCGGCTGAGCCAAGACGAGGTGGGGCTGTTCCTTGCCCTCGGCGGCGGCTGGGAAAGCGCCCGCGGCAGCCTCGGCACGGAGCCGAAACCGGCGGCGCACTGAGGCGCCGGTGGACAAGGCTGCGCCGTTGTCCACCCTACGCCGGGTCCGGCGTCCGAGTGCGCCCTACCAGCGCTGCGGCACCGCGCGCGGCTTCCCAGTCGTGATCCTGATCGTTCCCACGCTCCCGCGGGAGAACGCCACCCGGGACGCTCCGCGTCCCTGCCTCGCCAGCCTCCCAGGCTGCCAAGCCGCACCGAGGCCGCGCCCGGTGGACAAGGCTGCGCCGTTGTCCACCCTACGCCGGGCCCGGCGTCCGCGCGCGCCCTACCAGCGCTGCGGCACCGCGCGCGGCTCGCCGGTCGGCGGGGTGATGATCACCGTGCAGGTCAGCCCGGCGGCGAGCAGCACGCCTTCGGGCGGCGGGTCGAGGTGGATGCGCACCGGCACGCGCTGGGCCAGGCGCACCCAGTTGAAGGTCGGGTTGACGTCGGCGGTCAGCTCGCGGCTTTCCGGGTTGTCGCGGTCGTAGATGCCGCGGGCGATGCCCTCGACCCGGCCGCTCAGCTCCTCGCCGCTCATCAGGCGCATCTGCGCCTTGTCGCCGACGCGGATCAGCGGCAGGCGGGTTTCCTCGAAGTAGCCGTAGACGTACCAGGAGTGGCTGTCGACCAGCGCCACCGCGGCCTCGCCGCGCTCGGCGAAGTCGCCGGCGAACAGGTTGAGGTTGGTGACGTAGCCGTCCACCGGCGCGCGCACCTCGGTGCGCTTGAGGTTGAGGCGCGCCTCGTCGAGCTGCGCGCGGGCCTCCTGCAGGTCGGCGCGGGCACGGGCGGCCAGATGCCCGGCGTCGTTGCGGCTCTCGCGCGACACCACCCGCTCGTCCATATCGGCGCGCCGCGCGGCGTTGTCCTCGCGCATCGCCAGCGCGGCCTGGCGCGCCGCCACCAGCGCCTCGGCCTCCTGCACCGCGGCGCGGTAGTGCTCGGGATCGATGCGCAGCAGCAGGTCGCCCTGCTTCACCGTCTGGTTGTCGTGCACCGCCACCTCGACCACCAGGCCGGCGACATCGGGGGCGACGTTGATCACCTCGGCGCGCACCCGGCCGTCGCGGGTCCAGGCCGCGTCCATGTAGTGCAGCCACATGCTGCGCACCAGCCACACGGCGGCGGCGAAGACCAGCAGGGTGAAGACGACGCTGACGATTCTCTTCCAGGGCATTGGCGGGTTCTCGGGCAGGGCTCAATGGTAGACGTAAAGGACCAGGGCGCCGTACAGGCAGGTGAACAGGCTGACCCGCAGCAGCGTGGGGTGCCAGGCGTGGCGGTACAGCCCGCACCAGGCGACCAGGCGGTCGATGACCCAGCCGCCGGCCAGGGTGAGCAGGAACAGCAGGGTCAGGTTCGGCAGGTAGACGCCGAACAGGGCGATCTCGCGGGGCATGGGGTGGCCTGTGGGGTGGCTTGCCGGGGTCGGCGGCATGGGCTAGGGGCTGGCCGCGGCATCGGCCAGCGGCGAATTGGGGTCGAGCAGCGAGCTGCGCACGAAGTGCAGGTAGCTGAGCACCCGGCGCAGCGGCGAGGTGTCGAACTGCGGCGGACGTTCCTCGGGGGTCTGGCGCACCGCGGCGATGGCCTGCTCGACCGCCGCCAGGGCGCGCTGGCGGTTGCCTTCGTCGGGCTGGATGAACAGGCGCACCAGGGCGCGGCCGAGGGCGCGGATGCTCTGTCGCCAGGGCATGTCCTCGGCGTAGCAGGCATCAAGCGGCAGGCGCGCCTGCTCCTGGCGCAGCTCGATCAGCGCGTGGCCGATCTCCAGCACGGCGAACAGCCAGCCGAGCAGGCGGCGCTGCACCGCGGGGCGGCCGGCGGCGAGGCCGTAGGCCTGGTTGAACAGATCGCGGGTGCCGCTCTCGAAGCCGGCGACCAGGCCCTTGAGCTTGCCGCCGACGGCGAACACCACGCGCTGGCGCAGGTCGCGCTCCAGGCTGCGCCACAGCCAGGGCCGGTCGGGCGGCAGGATCAGGGTGGCGGCCAGCGCCGCGAGGCCAATCGACAGCAGCGCGGCGAGGTACTCGTTGAACAGCCGGTAGGGATCGAAGACGGTCAGGTTGGCCGGCAGGCCGAGCATGCAGAACCACAGCAACAGGCCGGCGCCGTAGCCCGTGCGCGCCGGCCGGGCGAGCAGCCAGGCGCCGAGGGCGAACAGCGGCGCCAGCGCGCTGCACAGCAGGGCGAAGCCGTCCAGCCAGGGCAGCACCGAGAACTGCAGGAAACCGGCGTACAGCGCCGCGCCGCTGGCGCCGGCGAGCAGTTGCCAGGACAGCCGGCGCGGGTTGGCGGCGGTGGAGGCCAGCGCCGAAACCATCGCCGCGGTGAGCACGAAGGTGCTGCCGCTCGGCCAGGCCGAGGCGATCCAGAAGGTGCCGAGCAGGAGGATCAACAGTGCGCTGCGCATCCCCGCCACCGCCGCCGCCAGGCCGTTGGCGCGCGGCGTGAAGCTGTCCTTCCACTGCTCGCGGGCGTGGCGGTGCTCGCGCAGCGAGGCGTAGGTGTGCGCGTAGCCGAGCAGGTCGTCGGCGAAGCGGTAGAGCAGCTCGGCGGCGGTATCGAAGTCGAGCAGCGCGGCCTCGGCGTCGATATCGTCCAGCGCGGCGAGCTGGCGGCGGCCGTCGCGGATCGTCTGCATCAGGCGGTGGCGCTCGCCGGTCAAGCGCTCGGCCAGGCGGGCGAGGTCGGCCTCGTCGGCGAGCAGCTGGCCGAACGGCGCCAGCTGCGCGGCGACCGCGTCGAGGCAGGGTTGCAGGGCGGCGCGGATCAGAACGCCGGCCTCGCCCTGCTGGCGCTGCAGCAGCTGGTAGAGCGCGTGAAAGCGGGTGGTGAGCACCATGAATTCGTTGTTCAGGCGCGCCAGGCGGCCGCTGCGCAGGCGGATGTGCGGGTCCTCGAAGCCGGCGGCGTTGCGCAGGTTGTCGAGCCCCACCGCCTCGGCGGCGAAGCGCGCGTTGACCTGCTCGACGCGCACCGCGTCGAGCTGGCCGGCCAGGCCCGCGGCGGCAAACCCGGCGAAGTCGCGAAAGCGCGTGGCCAGCGCGGTGCGCAGGCTGGCGCTGCTGGTCTGCGGCAAGAGCAGCGCGCTGACCAGCCCCGAGCAGAGGATGCCCAGGCCAATCTCCAGCACCCGCCACAGCGCCTGCATAAAGGCGCCCTGCGGATGGGCGATGGCCGGCAGGCCGATCATCGCCGCGGTGTAGCCAGCCAGCACGCAGGCGTAGCCGCGAAAGTCGCGATAGCGCGCGGCGCCCGCGGTGCACAGGCCGATCCACAGCGCCAGGCACAGCAGGAACAGCACGCGCTCCTGGGCGAACAGAGCGATCAGCGGCACCATCACGGTCAGGCCAAGCAGGGTGCCGACGATGCGGTAGAAGCTCTTGGCCAGCACCTGGCCGCTCTGCGGCTGCATGACGATGAACACGGTGGCGAGCACCGTGCTCGGCTGCGGCAACTCCAGGCGATAGGCCAGCCACAGGGCGAGGAAGGCGGTGAGCAGCGCCTTGAACACGAAGGCCCACACGCGTCCCTCGTCCTGCGCCCACTCGGCCAGGGCGCGACGCAGGGCGCCACGCGGCGCGGGGATCGGCGGTACGTTGTCCATTTCAGTCGCGCCCCGGCAGGTGCAGGCCGACCGCGCGGGCGCGCAGCTGGCCGTCGCCTGGGCCGCTGGCGGCCGGCAGCACACCGCCGCCGAGCGCCACCCACAGCTCGGCCTGCGCCGCCAGCTGCCCGGCGCGCACCTGCTGCTGCAGGCGCTGCTGGGCGAACAGCTGGCTCTGCGCCTCGAGCACCGCGCGGGCGTCGGTCAGGCCGCGCCGGTGCGCCTCGGCGGCCAGTTGGCAGCGTTCCTCGGCGCGGGCCAGGCCCTCGGCGGCGAAGCCCTCCTGCTCGTGCAGCGAGTGCAGGCGTACCAGCAGGTCGGCGACGCCCTTGAGCGCCTGCACCAGGGTCTGGTTGTACTGCTCGACGGCGATGTCGTAGGCCGCCGCCTGGGCGCCGAGCCGGCCGCGCAGGCGGCCGCCGTCGAACACCGGCAGGCTGAGCGCGGGGCCCAGCCCCCAGGCCAGCTTGTCGTGACGCAAAAAGTCCAGCACGCCGCCCTGCACCGCGGCGCGGCCGAAGCTGCCGAGCAGGTCGACATTGGGATAGAACTCCGCCTCGGCCACCTCGATACCGCGCGCCTGCGCCGCCACCTGCCAGCGCCGGGCGACCAGGTCGGGACGCCGGCCGAGCAGCTCCAGCGGCAGCTGGGTGGGCAGGCCCGGCAGCGCGTGCAGCGTGATGCTCGGGCGCTCGAGTGCATCGCCGGCACCCGGCCCTGCGCCGGCCAGCGCGGCCAGCTGGTGGCGCGTCAGGGCGATGCGCTCATGCACCAGGTCGAGCTGGCGGTGCGCCTCGGGCAGCGGCGCCTCGGCCTCGCTGACCTCCAGGCGGGTGCCCAGGCCGATGCGCAGGCGCTCGCGGGCCAGCGCCAGGAGTTGCTCGCGCTGTTTCAGTTCGTCCTTGGCGATGTCCAGTTGCGCGTAGCCGAGCGCCAGCTGGATATAGGCCTGCACCACCTGACCCTGCAATTCCAGCGCCGCGGCGCGCGCCTCGGTGGCGGCCAGCTCGGCCAGGCTCAGGGCGCGCTGGCGTTCGCTGCGCAGGCGCCCCCACAGATCGAGGTCGTAGGCCAGGCCGAAACTTGCGGTGTTGTTCCAGGTGGTGGTGTCGGCCAGCGGGCCGGGGCCGTAGAAGTTGTCGGTCGGCCAGCGCCGGCGCTGCACGCTGGCCTCGACGCCGACCTGCGGCGCCTGCGCGCCGGCGGCCACCCCGGCCAGCGCCTGCGCCTCGCGCACCCGCGCGCCGGCGATGGCGAGACTCGGGCTGCCGGCCAGGGCACGCTCGACCCAGGCATCCAACTGCGCGTCGCCGTAGGCGCGCCACCACTGCGCGGCGGGCCAGGCGGCGCGCTGCTCGGCGTGGGCGATGGCGTCGCCAGCCTCCAGCGCAGCGGCGTCGAGGCGCTCGGCCTGCGGGGCGATGCCGCCGCGGTCGATGCAACCGGCGAGGGTGGCGAACAGGACGAACAGAGGGGCGAGATACAGCTCGGGCCGAACGATGGCGGGCACTGCGGCGCATCCTGGAGAGGGGCGGTGGACCGGGAGGGGCAGGCGATTCTAGGGGCGGCCGCGGGCGAGGATAAGGCGCCGGTCAGGCGATGGATTGTGTACTATCGGTACACAATCGGCCGACAAACTTTGTGACACAATCGCTGTCGCACCGAGGACCTCGGCCTGCGCAGGACGCGCCCCCGCCGCCAGACGGCCGCCCGCCCCCGCGCGGCGCAGGGAACGGCCAGTCCCGCCCCGCTCCCCTCTACAGGTGCCCGATGGACATCCTCTTCAACATGCGCGCCTTCGTCTGCGTGGCGGAAACCGGCAGCTTCACCGCCGCCGCCGCGCGCCTCGACCTGACCACCTCCTACGTGTCGCGGGCGGTCGCCACCCTGGAAACCCACCTGCGCGCGCGCCTGCTGCACCGCACGACCAGACGCATCGCCCTCACCGAGGCCGGCCAGCGCTACCTGCAGCGCTGCCAGCAGATCCTCGGCTACATCGAGGAAGCCGAGGCCGAGGCCGGCGACGCCCATGCGCGGCCGGCCGGCAACCTCAAGCTGCACACCATGACCGGCATCGGTCAGCACTACCTGATCCAGGCGGCCGCCGAGTACCACGAGAAGTACCCGGAGGTCAGCTTCGACCTGACCCTGGCCAACCGCACCACCGACATCCTCGACGAGGGCTACGACGTCTCGGTGGTGACCGCCCGTGAGCTGCCCGACTCGGGCTTCATCTCCAAGCGCCTGGGCGAGACGCACAGCGTGCTGTGCGCGGCGCCCGCCTACCTGGCGCAGCACGGCATTCCGCAGCAGCCCGCCGAACTGGCCGAGCACCAGTGCCTGCGCCTGGTCTATCCGGTGATGAGCCTGGACAAGTGGCTGCTCGACGGCCCCGACGGCCAGGAGCTGGTCAGCGTCGAGCGCACCCACTTCCAGGTCAACACGGTGGACGCCATGACGGTGGCGCTCAAGGCCGGCATGGGCATCGGCGCGCTGCCGGTGTACTCGGCGCTGCAGAGCCTGGAGGACGGCAGTCTGGTGCGCGTGCTGCCCGGGCACACCCTGTACCCGCTGGGCGTCTACGCCCTCTATCCGTCGCGCCAGTACCTGGACGCCAAGATCCGCACCTGGGTGGAGTTCCTGCGCGACTACATGCCGGCGCGCCTGGCCGCCGACCAGCGCCGCCTCGAGGAGTGCAGCCGGCGGGGCTGACACAAGTTTTTACAGGCCGCCACGGAGCCAACCGAGCGCGCCGCGGTCCTAGGGGAAGGCCGGATCTGCCGGCAGCACAGGAGTCCCCGCTCATGCTTTCGCGTCTCGTCCTCGTCACCGCCCAGCTCGCCGGATTGGCCCTGTTCCTCCAGGAGCCGGTCCAGGCCTCCGATCGCGACTACTTCCGTCACGACCGCTACGCCGAGGTCCAGCGCGCCCCGGCCTACTACCGCGATCCGCGTCCGGCCTACTATCCGCCGCGCTATCGGCCGGCGCCCTACTACGACGCGCGCTATCGCCATCCCCATCGGCATCGCCACCACCACCATCATCATCACCGCGACTACGACCGCTACTACTACAGCGACCGCCGCTGGTAAGCGGCGCCGGTTCGCGCAACCGCGCGTGGCCGACTCGCGCCGGGCAACTGACCTAGACTTGCAGCGAGGCCGCTGGCCTTGGGCGGCACAGCGGAACGGCGGCAGGGCCCGGTAAGGAGAGGTTCTCCTGGCTGTGCGAGGTTGCCATGCTCGCTCCCCCCGACCGGCCGGCCCGGCTGGTTCCCCGCCCTCCTCGACCTGCGGCCAGGCGTCGCCAGCTTGGCCGCACTCTGATTTTCCTGCCCGTGCTGCTGCTCGGCCTGGCGCTGACCCTGGTGGTGGTCCTCGCCATGCAGCAGAAGCCCCCGCCCCCGCCGCCCGCCGCGCCGCCCTGGGTGGTGGCACGCAGCGCACCGCCCGCGCCACTCGCGCCGCCGCAGCCGGCCAAGGCAGCCAAGGCGACCAAGGCGGCGCCCGCCGCGCAGGCCAAGGTGGTCAAGACGGGCCGGGTGGTCAAGGCGGCCAAGCCCAAGCCCCTGGAGCAGTGCCTGGCGCGCGGCAGCCACCTGCTCGACAACCGGGTGGCGCGCTGCCGCTTCGGCACCCCGGACGGCGCGCCGCCGGCGGCGACCCGCCGCCCGCCGCGCAAGGAGCCGGGCTAGCGGCGCTCTCCCCGCCGCGGTTCATGCTGACGCGCTACGGCGCATCCGCCGCGTGGCCGGCGGCCAGCGCCGTGGCCAACTCGCCGAGGCGGCGCAGCGCGCCGGTGACCCGTTCGTCCAGCTCCTGGCAGCAGGACAGCCGCAGGCAATGGCGAAAGCGCGCGCCGTTGGAATACAGCTGGCCGGGGATGATGACGATGCGCTCGGCCAGCGCGGCGTGGAACAGCTCCAGGCTGTCCACCGTCTCCGGCAGCTCCAGCCACAGCAGGAAGCCGCCGACCGGCTGGGTGGCGCGGGTGCCGGCCGGGAAGTGGCGGGCGATGATGCCGCGCACCGCATCGACCTGCGCCGCATAACGCCGGCGCAGGGCGCGCAGGTGGTGGTCGTAGCCGCCGCTCTCGAGGAACAGGCCGACCGTCTCGGCGAGCAGCACCGACTCGGCGACGCTGGCGGTGAACTTCAGCTGGCGCACCGCCTCGCGGAAGCGCCCGGCCTCCAGCCAGCCGATCCGGTAGTCCGGCGCCAGGGTCTTGGTGTAGCTGGAGCAGACCATCACCCAGCCATCGCGGTCGAAGGCCTTGACCGTCGGCTGCAGCGGCTCGACGAACTGCAGCTCGGCGTACAGCGCATCCTCGATCAGCGGCACGCGGTACTGGTTGACCAGCGCGGCCAGGCGCTGCTTGGCGGCCACCGACATGCTGCAGCCCAGCGGGTTGTGCACCGTGGGCATGGCGACGATGGCGGTCAGGCGTTTCTCCTCCAGCAGCAGTTCCAGCGCGTCGAGGGACAGGCCGTGCTGCGGGTGGGTGGGGATCTCCAGCACCTTGAGGCCGAGACTGGCGAGCAGCGGGTAGAGGTTGAAGTAGCTCGGCGACTCGACGCCCACGGTGTCGCCGGCGCGGGTCACTGCGCGCAGCGCCAGCTGCAGCGCCTCCATGGCGCCGTGGGTGAGCAGGATGTCGTCGGCGACCAGGGTCATGCCGAGCAGCGCGGCGCGCCGGGCGATCTGCTCGCGCAGGCGCCGCGAGCCCGGCGGCAGGGCGTAGCGGCCGACCAGCTGCGGTTGGCGACGCAGCAGGCCGGCGGTCAGCCGGGCCAGCTTGGCGCCGGGATAGAAGGCCTCGCCGCGCGGGCAGGCCAGCGCCAGGTCGATGTGGTCGGCGCGCTGCTGGCTCTGCAGCACCACGGCCATCAGGTCGTCCAGCTGCCCGGCCGGGCGCACCCCGGCCGGACGCTCGCGCAGCGGCCGCTGCAGCGGCGGCAAGCTGCTGCGCACGTAGTAGCCGGACTGCGGGCGTGCCTCGATCAGGCCGCGGTCCTCGAGCAGGCGGTAGGCGGCGGTGACGGTGTTGAGGCTCAGCTCGTGCTGGGCGGCGCAGGCGCGCACCGACGGCAGGCGGGTGCCGGCCGGCAGGCTGCCGCGGTCGATGGCCTCGGCCAGCTCCTCGGCGAGCAGGCGGTAGCGGACGGGTGCGGACGCAGGTGCGTTCATGGCGGTTCACCGGTGACAGCGGGGTGGACGAATCATGGTGACAGTTGCGCAGCGCGCCTTTCTGTAACCATTACAAAAGCAATTTTGTGAGTCTGTCACCATTTACCGCCAGTGCCTAGCATGGACTGCCATGGATCAACCGCAGGAGGCCCACCATGTTCGAAGCCCTCGCCCTGGCCAGCTACATGGGAGTGATGTCGATCACCCCCGGCCCCAACAACATCATGCTCACCGCCTCGGGGGTGAACTTCGGCTTCCGCCGCACGCTGCCGCACATGCTCGGCATCACCTTCGGCTGCTCGCTGCAGCTGCTCCTGTGCGCCGCGCTGTTCGCCCAGGTCGCCGACCTGCTCGGCGAGGTGCGTCCGCTGCTGGCGGTGGCCGGCTGCAGCTACCTGCTGTGGCTGTCGCTGAAGCTGGCGCGCGCCGGCGCGCCGGGCCGCCGCGAGGTGGCGCGGCCGATGGGCTTCGTCGCCGCCGCGTTGTTCCAGTGGATCAACCCCAAGGCGTGGATCATGGTGCTCAACGCCTGCGTGCTGTTCCTGCCGCAGGGCGGCCAGCTGTCCGCCGCCGCGGCCATGGCGCTGCTCGCGCTGGTGGTCAACCTGCCGTGCATCGCGGTGTGGGCCTGGGGCGGCGAGCGGCTGCGCCACTGGCTGCAGCAGGACCGCGCGCTGCGCTTGTTCAACGCCGCGATGGCCGGCCTGCTGGCCGCCACCGCGCTGTGGCTGCTGGTGGAGGAGCTGACACGCTGAGTCGAATGCCCGGCTGCTGATCCCCGACGCCCCGCGAATGCGGGGCGTCGTCGTTACGGGCCGGGAGAACGGCGCGGCCTCACTGGCTCTGCCAGCGGCTCCAGCGTTCGGCGATTTCCTCGCCGTGCTTGCCCCAGTACTTGAAGTCCAGGCTGACCTGCCGGGCCGCGTGGGCGCTGGGCAGGCACGCTCTTGCGAAGGTTCTCCCGCTCCAACTGCGGACGGCCGGCGGCGCAGATTCGCCCGCATGACGGCATACGGGAATACGACCAACCAACATGCAAGCCCAGTCTCCTGCCGGCAGATGTGCGCCGACGGCCGCCGACCGCCGAGCGCTGCCGGTGAGCAATGACGGAGGAAACAAGGGTGCCGCCAGGAAGGTGGCATGCCGCTCCCTGCCAGCCGCCGGCGGCGTGAATGGCGGAGACCCGCCCCGGTGGGCTAAAACACTGGAAGGAATCGCCGAGGAGACGCCATGCGCACGCTGTACATCGACACCGAATTCACCCAGCTCAGCCCGGCCCGGCGGCTGATCTCGCTGGCGCTGGTGGATGCCGCCGGCGCCGAGTTCTACGTCGAACTCAACGACGGCTGGGAGCTGGCCGACTGCTCGGCGTTCGTCGTCGAGATCGTCCTGCCGCAGCTCGATCTGCCCCGCCACGGCCGGTCGCGTGCCGAGGCCGGGCCGGCGCTGCACGCCTTCCTCGCCGGCCTCGGCGAGCTGGAGGTGGTCGGCGATGCGCTGGTCTGGGACTGGCCGCTGCTGCTGGAACTGCTCGGCCCGCTGGGCCTGCCGGACAATGTGCGGGACTGCCGGCAGGTCGATGACCCGTTCGCCGCCCTGCCGGAGGAGGCCATACCGCACCACGCGCTGCGCGATGCCCGCCTGCTGCGCGACCTGTGCGAGGGCGTCGGCGGCTAGGCCCGCTACGAAAAGTGCCTGTGCTCGACTGACCTTTCGTAGGGGCCTAGGCCTTCTGCTCCTGCAGCCGCTGCAGTTCGCGGCGCACCATGCTGGCGAACTGCGGCGGAGCGAGCGCGTACAGCTCCCCCGCCACCCAGCTCAGCCAGCGCCCGCCGAGCTGCCCGCGCGCCGCCAGCAGCCGCTCGGCCTCGGCGACCGCGCGCGCCTGGTGGGCGCGGTGGTAGTCGGCGCGGGAGGTCTTCGCGGGGGCGTCGTGGTCGTGGTCGTGGTCGTGGTCGTGGTCGTGGTCGTGGTCGTGGTCGTGGTCGTGGTCGGACATGCTGGGGCTCGGCGCGGGCGGGCGCCGCAGTCTAGCCGATCGCCGCCCCGGCAGCGCCAGCGGGGCGACCGGCCGGCGCCGCGCGGCCGTCAAGGTCCGGCCAGTTCCTTGTCCTTGACCTCCTGCCAACTGCTGTCGGGATCGAAGGTGGTCATGGCCTTGGCCAGCCGGTCGCCGTCCTGGCCCATGTCCTTCTCGAACACTTCGCCGTCGTGGCTGATCATGAAGCTCATCACCCCGCTGTCGCCGTAGCGCGCCGGCCAGGCGATCAGCGCGAAACCGCGGCTCATGTTGGCGCCGAGCTTGTAGTCGTAGGCGCCGCCCGGCGCCGAGGGTCCCTGGGCGTCGAGGATGCGGTAGTGGTAGCCCTGCCACTCGCCGTCCGGCAGCTCGTCGCCGAACAGCGGACCGAGCGGACTCTCCGGCACACCCGGCTCGTCCGGCCAGTACAGACCGTCGTACTGACCGTCGCTGCTCATGAACTTCTGCGCGTACTCGAGCACGCCGTCGCCGTCGTGGTCGATCTCGGCGTAGTCCATCTGCGCGTCGTGGTAGGCGCGCACCGCCTGCATGACGGCCAGTTCGTTGCGGCCGATGCGCCGCGCGCGGATTTCCTCGCCGCCGGCCTTGGGATCGAAGCGCCAGCCGTCCTTGCCGTGGACCAGCGGCAGCGGGAAGGTCCAGGGCGTGTTGCCGACCACCAGCTGGGCGCGGTCCTGTCCCTCGAGGCGCACGGTGCGCCGCTCGCGGTACAGGGCGAGGAAGGCGTCGACGTCCTTGCGCTCGATGTCGTCGGTGGGCACCCAGGTCTGCCAGTCGGCGCCGAGCAGCGCGCTCATCCGCTGGGCATCGGCGCGCTCGGTGCCGAGCGCGGCGATCAGCGCGTCGACCGCGGCGGTGGGGGTGGCGAACGCCTGCTGGGCGTGCGCCTCGAGGGTCGACAGGGCCAGCAGCGCCGGCAGACAGATACGCAGTAATCGATTCATGGCGAGTCTCCTTTTCTCAACGCCGACCACCGCCGCGACCGCCGCGGGCACCACCACCCCCCATGCTGCGCGAACCCCGGCTGGGCGCCGCCCGCTGCACCTGGCGGCTGCTGCGCTCCATCTTCGGCCGGCTGGCGGAGGCGCGGCTGAGTTCGCCGCGGCTGGCGCTGGCCTTGCTGCGCGAAGGCTGGCGGGCATCGGCGAAGGCGCTGTCGCGCGTGCGCTGGCCTCCCGAGTACTGCTGGCGAGCCTGCTGGCGGGCCTGCGCGCTGTTCTGCGTGCGCTGGCGAGGCTGGGCGCCGGCCTGGGCACGTGGGCGGGCCTGCGGCTGGTCGCGCATCTCGCGGCCGGCCACCCGGGCGCGCTCCTGGGCCTCGCGGTTGCTTCTGGCGGGCGCGTCGATGCCGCGCTCGCCGAGGGTCTGCCGGGCGCGTTCGCGGTCGGCGGACTGAGCGCGCTCGCCTGCTGCACGGTCCCCGCGCTCGGCTGCCGCCCGACTGCCACGCTCGCCTGCCGCCCGGTCCCCGCGCTCGCCGCGCGTCTGCGCGGCCTGCTGGCGCTCGGCGGCACGCGCCGGATCGCGGCCGCGCAGGGCGTCGCGCTGTTCGCTGCCGGCCAGGCGCTGGCTGTACTGCTCGCGGTTGGCCCGGTCGCGGTAGGGCACGCCGTCGCGGTTGGCCGCGTTGTGCTGCCACTTGCGCTGGCTGGCGTCGATCTTCCGGTTGCTGTTGATGTTGTTGTACTTGTTGACGTCGATGTCGACGTCGCCGCCGCCCCAGTCGCAGTCGCCCCAGACCGAATCGATGACCGCGACGCCGGCGGCGAAGCCCAGCCCGGCGACCAGCGCGGAGCCGAAGTAGTAGCCCGGCGGCGGCGGATAGTAGGTCGGCGGATAGGACGGATAGGGCCAGGTGCCGTAGACCACGCTGGGGTTGTAGCTGGGCACGTAGACCACCTGCGGGTCGGCCGACTCGATGATGATCGTCTGCTCGGCGGGCGGCGCCTGCACCACCGTGGTCCCGCCGGAGGGTTCCACCACGGTGGTGGCGCCGCCCTGCGCCGCGCTCTGCACGGAAACCTTCTGCTGCTCGTTGGATTCGAGGTTGCCGGCGGCCTTGGCCTGGCGGCGCAGGCGCTGCACCGAATCCATCACCTCGTTGGGCTGGGCGAGGAAGGCGTCGCCGACGCGCTGCACCCAGGCCGGGTCCTGGCCGAGGGTGACCAGCACCGCCGGGAAGGCGACCAGCGACTGCACGCTGGGGTCCCACGGCTGGTTGGCCACCTGGCGCACGGCGGCGTCGCCGCTGGCCTTGGGATTGGCCTTGGACCAGGCCACCGCGTCGGCGACATCGCCCGGATAGGTGCTCGCCATCAGCACCTGGGCCAGCAGCGAATCCGGATACAGCGCGAGCGGCGCCATCATCTGGTCGAGTTCCTCGGGGCGGAACACGGCCTCGGTAGCCGGGCTGCCGGCGGCCGCCTCGGCGCTGGTCGGAGCAGGCGGAGCGGTGGCGGCCTCCGTGGCCGCCCGAACGTCCTGCTGCACCCCGCCGGCAAGGGCCAGCCAGGCGAGCAGGACGGCGCTGAAACGACGATCGGTACGCATGGCTCTTCTCCTGAGCACGGGAAGCGGGACCAAGGCAGGCCTGGCCCATCGCCACATCGAGGGGGGCTTCGCGGAAAAGCATAGACGGTGGAGTGACGGACGGTTGGCCGGGCAACTGGAGCGACGCGGGCGGCGGGAGACGCGCGGAGGAGAAGGGCATGAGGGAGCAGGAAAAGGCGGCGCCAGAAACGCCATTCGTCCTTTCAGCCAAACTTCCCTACCGGTCAAAAGTCCACCGGAGAGCTGCGGTATTTCGCAGCTTGCCCCTGTCTACCACCAGATAAAGGAGAACCAACATGCACACTTCCATGCATGAGTCCTGTATCCAGGCATGTAGCGATTGCGCCTGGGCGTGCGAAACCTGTGCGGCTTCCTGTTTGCGCGAAGACAACGTACAGGCGATGGCACGTTGCATTGCGCTGGATATGGACTGCGCCGCCTTCTGCAAGATGGCCGCTGCGTTGATGGCGCGAGAAAGTGAGTATGCAAAAGCGTTTTGCAGACAATGCGCAGAAGTCTGCCGCGCTTGCGCCGAGGAATGCGCGCGGCATGAGTCCGACCATTGCCAGCACTGCGCCCAAGCCTGCCGGTCGTGCGCCGAGGAGTGCGAGCGGATGGCTGGCGGGCAGATGGCTGCCTAGACGAAGGCTGGCGAATGCGGACACAAAAAAACCGGCGCCAAGGCCGGTTTCTCTGGGTTTCCGTTGCTTCCGGGTGAACTCGGGAGCAAGCGGATGAATGTTTGTTGTGGGGGACCAGGAATCGAACCTGGGATCTACTGATTCAAATCAGAGGGGCCTTGGGTTTTCCCCCTCCCAAAGCCCCCAGGTAACGCCTTTGACGACTCGCCCCATCGTACTGAGCTGTTCGGCACCATCAGCTCACGCTTGCGGTTCTTGAAGGAGCGCGCGCAGATGATCCAGGGTTTGATTTTCCACGAGCTGACGATCTGCCGCTCGGCGTTGCGCAGGCGGCCACGGTTGCCCCTGAGGGTGCCGCGCGCGAAGACGGCATGCAGCTGGCTGTGGAGTCGACACGGTTTTGCAGGGGCATGCCTGGCACTCCATTGCAGATAGGTTCAGGACGGCTTCAGTCTTCGCTGAAGTAGTCGCTATCGAGCTGCTTGACCTCGTAGACCTGCTTCACGCTGCAACCGAGGTTGTTTTCCACCATCAGCCGGGCCAGCTCGCTGCCGTCGATCAGTACCATCTTCATATCCAGACTCAGTGCCGCCTCGCGGGCTCCGCTGGAGAAATCCGAGGTAGTGATGAACACGCCCTTGCGGGCGCGCTGACGGATCAGCGCGCCGATGAACTTGTCGATCTCCGGCCGATGCACTGTGTTGCTCCAACGCTTGGCCTGCAGATAGATCACGTCCAGGCCGAGCTTGTCTTCCTTGATGATGCCGTCGATGCCATCGTCGCCGGTTGCCTTGGTCGCACTGCCCGCCTCCTTGCGAGAGCCGCCGTAGCCCATGGCGATCATCAAGTCCACCACCAGTTGTTCGAAGAAGGCCGGTGAAGCAGCCCGCACCTGTGCTAACAGCTCGCCGGCCAGCGACTGCGTCAGCGCCTGGTGCGCGTCGGCCAGTTGCTCGTCGGGAGTGGCCTCCTCGACCGCCTCGACCTGCGCCGCAGGCGTCGTAGTGCTGACCGGGCTGGCTGCGTGGAACTCAGCGAACTCCGGATAGCGCTTGAGCCAACCCACGGTGATGCGTGCCGGGCCGTTGTCCAGCACCTCGCCTCCGCGTTCGGTTATTTGCACCAGCCCCTTGGCCGGAATGCTCAGCAGCCCCGCCTTGTTCAGATAGGTGCGCGCCCAGCCGACCCGGTTGTTGATCACCGTCTGCTTGCCAGAGGGCAGGCGCTCGTTGCGCTCATCCTCGCTGAGCTGGAACTCGTTGGCGATACGCTCACGCAGCTGGCTGAGCGCCAGCGGCTCACCGTCGGCGACGGCAGCCAGTACCGGGCGCATGACGGACTGAAAATCAGGGATGGGCATGAATGACTTCCTGTGGTTTTAGCCCCGGCTTCTGCGCCGGGCGAGCAAAAGAAAGATCCTGGTAGGTGGAAAAAGGCCGCAGGCTTTTCCAACTTTGGACGGGGGTGTGGTGGAAGATCGCTGCGCGAGTCTTCCACCCTACGTCACTTATCCGTGTGCCGGGAAACGCCAGCTTTCCCGCAGCCATTCGAGACGCTGTTGCAGGATCGGAATCCCTTGGCGGCACCAGAACTCCCCCGACACCATGCCGCTACTCATTCCGCCACGGGCGAGATGAGGCACCCGCACGTCTTGCTCGACTACCAACTGCGCTCCAGTGATGGCTGCAAAGGCGCCCTGAACGATGCCCGCCAAGGCATCGGCTGTTGCAGGCAGCGCAGTGTGAGACAGGGCATGTCGCATTTCCAGCCAGAGAAACAGGTCGCCCCTGAGTCCCCAGTGGCTCGGTGCAGGATCAAAGAGGTCGGCAACGACAGCCCAAGACTCGCCGAAAAACACGCCGGAACGCTGCAGGGTCAACTGTAAAGCAGGGATGAAGCGTTCCTGCCAAAAATGGGCGTCCGTCGTGAAGTCGAAGCTCTCACCCACCTGAAAGCCCAGCCGCTGCCGAGCATCCAGCACTAGCCCGGTCAACGCCTGAACGCCGGCTGCTACCCTGTGCGGTAGCTCCGCCGCAGAGAGTTCGGCAATGTCGAGACTGAACATCTCGATCAGCCGGTCGCAGACAATCTGATTGCCATCGTAGACGCCGAACAGCGAAGGTTGCTCCGCTACCAGCTTGCGTATCAGCTGGGACAGGGTCAGCCGGCGCGGCGCCAGAATGTAGGCCAGATCCACCCGCTCCGGGTGCTTCTCGATAGCGATGTGCTGTGCTGTTTGCTGCTTTGCCGTGACGCGACGAGGATCGGCACCCAATGCCAGCAACTCACCTACCACCGGCAAGCTGGCGCCATGCCATGCTGCCTGGTGCAAGGGCGCGTAACCCTTGCCCTCGCTGGCCTCGTTCACTCGCTCCGGTGATTGCCGCAGCACCTCCAGCAGTGCCTTCCACTCGCCATGGAAGGCCATCTCCGTGATCTGGCTCATGCCTTCCTCCGCTGACGAGTCTTGGGCGCGCTGGCGCGTTGGGCCTGAATGCGCGCCAGCAGTCCGCTGGCCGGTTCGTCGTCGGGGTCCTGGGGCACCAGTTCGCCGCGGAAGGCCTTGGCGAGGATGCTCTGGGTCAGGCGGTCGATGCGTGTTTTCGCCTCGTTGACCTTGGCCTCCAGCTGGTCGGCGAAGGCGAACAGTTGCTCGACGCGGCGGACGATTTCGGTTTGCTCTTCGAGGGAGGGTAGAGACACCTTGCAAGCCTTGACGTCCCCCTGATTGATGCTGGCCTGATTAACTGCATGCTTGGCCTTGGCAATGAGCTTCTTGCGGCCAATTTCGCTACTCAGAAATCGCATCAGATACTCGGGATGCACCAATTCGCTTTTTAGGGACATCCGCATGATGTTGCTTTCAAAGACCGCAGGCTCGGGGACAGATCGCACCAAGGCACACTTCCCAAGATATTCAACGCTGTTGACCCGATTAATGAGAATGTCGCCATTTCTGACGCTCCACGTCTCCAACTCCCGTTGATCAACCTCCAGCGAACGCAGGCCTTCCCATCCAGTGATTTCCCCAGAATAAAAGCCATCTATTCGGATAATTTTCACGCCGCGCCCGTAGGCGCTGGAAGGCTTGTAAAGTCCGTTCTGGGGACCTTCCTTGATCAACTCTCCTAGCTCAACCTCAGATAGCTCAGGCAAGGCGCGCTCTCTGCGCCACTCCTCCGTCAACCGCCCGGAAACGGCGGCGGCGAGGACGGACTGGCGGAAGCGTTTGAGCAGCGCGGGGATGCCGTCGATGCGGGCTTTCAGGGTATCGACCTGGGCCAGCAGCTCGTCGAGCTTGGCGGCGATGCGAGTTTGTTCAGCAGCCGGCGGCACCGGCACTGGGTAGTTTTCTACAAACGGCCTGGGCACACGCCGCAGGCCTACTGCCCCCGTCATGTTTTCCGCGCCCTTGCGCAGGAAGTCGTGGCTCTTGACCAAGGCCAGCAGATACTTGGCCGACACCTCATCGCAGCTTGGGCGAAGCACGAAAAACTCGCTGCTTCCTGCACCGATACCGTTAGGCAAACCCTCGACAAAGGCCGCCTTGCCGTTCTCAAAGCAGGGCGTGACCTTGGCAAAAATTACGTCGCCATCTTTGAAGTTCGTATACGCCTTCTTGATCTCGCCCCATGGACGCTCATCGAAACGCAGCTTGTCTCGAAAGTTGGTTGGCGCATGGGACATGGGCACAAAGCCAGCGACGGTTGCATCGTCGAATGCCTGCTTGGGGTTCAGCTCCGCCAAGTCGCCAATGCGCGCCATGGCCCACCCCTTCGGCAACTCACTCATTCCCCCGCCCCCACTTCCAACCCCATCACTTCCGCCAGCATCCTTTTCTGCTGCTCGGCTTCGTCCCCGGCCCCCAGCGCCTGCATCAGCGCATCCAGCTCGCGCAGCGCCTCGGTCAGCTCGGCCATGGCTTCGCCGGCCAGCACTTCCGGGGCTGGCAGGTCAGCGGCGTCGATGCTGCTGTCGTCCTTCAGCCAGCTGATATCCAGCGAGTCGCCGCGCTCGCGGATCTGCTCGCGGGTGAACACGCGGAAGCGGCTCAGCTCGCCGATGCCCTCGACGTTCTCGGCGCGCGGGCTGTGGCCGTTCGGGTCGTCGCCATAGGCGTCCTCGAAGGCCTTGAGGTGCTGGGCGCCGAACGGCGTGCGCTTGCCGAAGCTCGGCATGTTGCTGCGCAGGTCGTAGATCCATACGCGCTGGGTGCATCCCTCTTCCTGGCGCGGGTTGTCCTGGCTGCCCTTCTGGAAGAACAGCACGTTGGTCTTCACTCCCTGGGCGTAGAAGATGCCAGTGGGCAGGCGCAGGATGGTGTGCAGGTTGCACTTGTCCAGCAGGTCGCGACGCACCTCGGTGCCGACCCCGGCCTCGAACAGCACGTTGTCCGGCAGCACCACGGCGGCGCGCCCGCCGGGCTTGAGGCCGCGGTAGATGTGCTGGAGGAAGGCCAGCTGCTTGTTGCTGGTGCGGTAGGTGAGGTCGTCGCGGGTCGGCCCTCCGCCGCCCTTGGCGGTGCCGAACGGCGGATTGGAGAGGATCACGTCAACCTTGGGCAGCGCGGCGCCGACCTGGCCGAGGGCGTTGCCCAGGTGCACCACGCCCTCGGCGTCGCCTTCCATGCCGTGCAGCAGGCAGTTCATCAGCGCCAACCGGCGGGTGCCGGGCACCAGCTCGATGCCGACGTAGGCCTGGGTGCGCTGGAAGCGGCGGTCCTTTTCGTTCAGCTCGTAGAGGTCGTCCGTGAGCTGCTTGATGTAGGCGTCGGCGGCGATCAAAAAGCCCGCAGTGCCGGCGGCCGGGTCTTGGATGGTCTCGCCCGGCTGCGGACGGATTGCGCGGATGATGCTGTCGATCAGCGGGCGCGGGGTGAAGTACTGGCCGGCGCCGGATTTGGTTTCGCTGGCGTTCTTCTCCAGCAGGCCCTCGTAGAGATCGCCGAGGCCGTCCTGGCGGGCGCTGAACCAGTCGATGCCGTCGAGGCTCTTGATCAGCTGCTCCAGATGGCGCGGCTCCTTGAGACGAGTCTGCGCGTCGGCGTAGACGGCGGCGATCAGCGGGTCGCTGTTCTGGCCGAGGTCGAGGAGCATCTGCCGGTAGTGATTGAGCAGGTTGAGGCCCGACTTGCCGGCCAGATCCGGCCAGCGCGCGCCCGCAGGCAGCTTGTGGGCGAAGTCATCGTTGTTCTGGACCTGCTCGTATTCCATCTTGATGAACAGCAGCAGGACCAACTCGGTGACGTAGTCGCTGTAGTTGATGCCGTCGTCGCGCAGGACGTCGCAGAGGTTCCAGAGTTTCTGGACGATGTCGGAGTTGGTCATGGGGCTTCCAGGCATATGACTCAGAGCCAGCGATTCTGCCGGATAACGCTTGCCTGTAGGAGCGGATTCATCCGCGACCTCAGGACAATCGCATGATCTATGTAGGAGCGAATTCATTCGCGATCCTGGCCGCTCGGTCGCGAATGAATTCGCTCCTACAGGTGGGGCCGCGAACTGCGAGGCTGACAGCACCATGGTTCACGGTCATCGCGGTCGCGGATGAATCCGCTCCTACAGCCAGGCGGCATCCCAGAGTGGGTAATCACCGACAGTCTCGACGATGCCTGCCCGCACGGGGTTGGCAACGATGTAGCGCGCCATGGCACGCAGGTCATCATCACTGCGAGCGGCGCGGTCGTGATAACCGGGCTGCCACAACCGGCCAGCCAGTCCGAGCTGTTGATTGATGCGCCGAGAACTGCGCGCCTTGATCTGCTTGATCAGGCTCGAAAGGCTGCCTTGCCGCAACGTCAGCAACCAGTGCAGATGATCCGGCATCACCACCCAGGCCAGGCTTTCGACCGACCCGTCTGAACAGGCTTCGCGCATTTCGCCGACCAGCAGGCGAGCCGTCTGGAGGTCGGCCAGCAAGGGACGGCGACCAGCAACGACCGTCGTGATGAGGTAGGTATATCCCGGATGCGAGATGCGGCCCCGACGCAAGGCGGCCGCATGGGCATTGCGATTGTCAGGCATTCCTTGCCTCCTGCTTGGATCGTGCATCCATGCAATTCGGGATGGACTCAATCACACGCCCATAAAAAACCCGCTCGATTTGTGCGTGGCTGCCGAGGCAGCCATAGGCATGGCGGGTGTATTGGCGGCAATGGTGGTCGGTGCGGCTCGGATTGGCAAGAAGCACTGATGAGCGCGAAGCTCGATGCAGGACCACGCCGACGCCAAGCGTTGTAGGAGCGAATTCATTCGCGACCGAGTGGCGGGTCGCGGATGAATCCGCTCCTACAAGGAATTCACCCCACCTGCGGCCACAGGTTGTCATTGAGCGCTTCCAGCACCACCGCAAGGTGGCCTCCCAGCCGCTTGTCCAGCTGCTTGCTGCCGCCGTCGTTCCTGAAGGCTTCGCCGATCTGCTTGTCGTCGATCACCACCTCGTGCACCAGCTGCTTGGCCAGGCGCTCCAGCCACTTGCGCTGCACGGGCGTCCACGACTGCAGGGCGTAGATCTTCTGCATGGCGTTAGCCACGCGCTGCTCGAACGGCAGCAGGGCCTCGCCGAGGGCGGCGCGGCGGATGAAGCCGACAATGCTGGCGGCGATATCCTGGTTCGTACTGTTGCGCCAGGCACTCTGCAGGCTGGCCTCCTTGTAACCGTGCTGATCGAGCAGCAAGCGCACTTCGCGCAGCTGTTCGCGGGTCAGGTCCTGCGGGCGGTTGACCACCACGCCGAGGGCCACCGACTGGTTGAGCTGGTTGCGAATGAAGTCGTTGAAGCTTTCCAGGTAGTCGGCCGGCTTCTGGTTGGCGCCGTAGCTTTGCTCGCGCACCACCAGCTCGTCCGTGTGGGCGGAGATGACCGGGTAGTTCTCCGAGCCGAGCAGGGCGCTGACCGCGGCGAGCTGGTCGAGCAGCTTGCTGTGCTGGCGGATGAAGTTTGCCGCCTGCTGCGGGCCGAGCTGATGCAGGTGCTGATGCAGCTTGTCCGGCGCCACGCCCCAGGCGTCTTCCAATTCGCTGAGCTTCTGCTTGAGGGTGGGCTTGCTGTCGGCCTTGTGGCTGGCCTTGCGCAGGATGCGCATTACCCGCTGGCTGAGTTGGTCGAGCACGTCGTGGGCGTGGCTGGTTTCCGCTTGACTGCCAGGGGCATCGAGGCTGGCCGGATTGGTCAGCTCGCCGATCAGCTGCTCTAGGGTGACGCTGGGGTCCTTGACCAGCGGCTTCATGGTGTCCACCGGCTCGAGGCTGGCGTAGAGGTCGACCGGGTCGTAGATGCGGAACACGGTCTTGCCGATCTCGTCGCAGCGGCGGGTGGCGCGGCCCTTCATCTGTTCGTAGAGGATGCGCGAGCGCACCCTGCGCATGAATACCAGGTGGCAGATGCGCGGCACGTCGATGCCGGTGGTGAGCAGGTCGACGGTGATGGCGATGCTCGGATAGCGCTCGTTCTTGTACTGGCGGATCAGCTGTTCGACCTTGTCGCTCTGCCCGGTGATGATCTGCACGGCGGCCTGGTTGTACTGCTCGCCATGGACTTCCTTGAAGGCTTCGTCGAGCAGATGCTTGACCCGCTCGGCATGGGCCTGGTTGACGCAGAAGATCATCGCCTTCTCGTCGCCCAGCGGGTCGAGTTCCTGGGCCAGCTGTTCGCAGATCACCTGGTCGAAGCCCGGGGTGATCACCCGGCGGTTGAAGGATTCGATCTCGAAGTCGAGTTCGTCCTCCAGCTCGGCCACATCCACCTCGCCGGTGGCGGTGTTGATGACGCTGACGCTCTCGCCCTTGGCGAAGTGGATACCGTTCTGACTCAGCTCGGTCTCGTAGCGGATCGGCGGTTCGTGGTCGATCAGCCAGTCGTCGGCCACCGCCTCGCGGTAGCTGTAGGTGAACACAGGGGCGCCGAAGATCTCGCTGGTGTGCTTGGCCGGGGTGGCGGTGAGGCCGATGCGGCAGGCATCGAAGTACTCCAGCACGCGACGGTACTGCGACAGGTACTGGCTGTGGTCGCGCACCGCCAGCTCGCCCTCGGTCATCTCCTGGTCGAGGGTGTAACCGCGGTGCGCCTCGTCGACGATGATGCAGTCGAAGGCGTCGATGGGCGGCGGCGTGTCCGACTGGAAGATGCGCCGCACCATGGCCTGCACGGTGGCGACCTGGACGCGCGTCTCGGCCTCGGCGGCCATGTCGCCGAGCTCCTTGATGTCGTAGATCTGCGCCAGGGTGTGGTTCTGCTCCAGCGTCGCATCATTGAAAGCCTCGATGGCCTGCTGGCCGAGGGCGCTGCGGTCGACCAGGAACAGGATGCGGCGAAAGCGCTCGGCCTTCAGCAGGCGATACATCAGGCCGATGATGGTGCGCGTCTTGCCGGTGCCGGTGGCCATGGCCAGCAGGCACTGGCGGCGATTGGCGGCCAGCGCCTGCTCCACCGCCTTGATGGCGTTTTCCTGGTAGTCGCGCAGCTTGAGGTAGGCGAAGCCTTCCTGCTGCAGCCTGGCTTCGGCCTCGGCGCGACTGCGCTTGAGCAGGTCGAGCAGGCCGTCCGGGGTATGGAAGTCCTGCAGCGGCCGGCGCAGGTTGGCTGGGCTGCGCAGATCGCGGAACCAGATGCCGGACTGCTCGGCGAGCTGCTTGATGTACGGGCGGCCGTTGCAGGCGAAGGCAAACGGCACGCGGAACTGGCCGCCCTGCCCATCCGCCCAGCCATCGCCCTCGCCGCTCAGCAGCCAGGCCGGCTGCAGCTCGCCGTGGATGACCAGCTGGCGGGCGTAGCGTTCGGCCTGCGGGATGCGGTTGGCGATGTTGATGCGCTGGCGCTTGGCCTCGACGATGGCCATCGGGACGAGGCCGGCGAACAGCACGTAGTCGGCCGCTTCGCCCGGCTTGTTGGTCGGCCACTCGGCGATGGCCTTGTTCTTGCCCTTCTCCGGGCGGGCCCCCTTGCTCCAAGTGAGGTCGAGCGAGTCGGCTTCCCAGTCGGCCTCATTGAGCTGCTGGTCGATGAGGATGCGAGTCAGGTCCTCGTTGAGGTCGAACTGGCTGCTGGCCTGCTGGGTCCGCTGCATGACCTGCTGGGTGGCCTGTGGCTGGCTCTCCAACTGCTTGTGCAGCGCCTGCAGGCTGACCTCGAACTCGGCGCGGGTCTTGGCCAGTTCGGCCTCGTGCTCCAGAGCGAGCTGCTCGTAGGTGCGCGCCTCCTCGCCCATCTGCCCGGCGAGATTGACGTACTCGTTCTTCTCCCGAGCCAGCAGCTCGGCCAGTTGCTGATTGCTCTCCAGCTGCTGGCGGCTGTCGCCCAACTCGGCGCGCAACTGCTCGATCTGCTCCTGCAACTCGCGCAGCGGGGCGCTGGGGTCGGCGGGAGTAATGAAGGGGCCAGGCTTGAAGGCGCTGCCGGCCTTGCCGAGCGATTGGTGATACCAGATGGCCAAAGCGCGGGCGACCTTGAGGCCGTCCAGCGCCTCGCGGTGCTGGGTGCGAAATTCGTGGGTGGCCTTGTTGCCCTCGACGCGCAGGGTGTGGAACAGGTTGCGGATGTTACCGTCGAGCTGGATCTCGCGGCCCAGGCGGTACAGCAGGTCGGCTTGGCTGAGGGTGGCGTCGCGTTCGATGCCGGCCCGCACCGCCAGATCCTGCGCCAGCGCCTCGCCGAACTGGCGCAGCTTGATCAGCGTGGTATTGGGGTCGCTGGCGAATACCCGCTCGGCCGTGCTGGCGAGCTGAAAGAACACCGGGTCGTGTTCCTTGAGGAAGGCGAAGTTACTGCTCTCAGCCATGTTCCATCCCTTGAAATCGTCCCCCGGCTATCCGGGCTTGGCGGTGCTATGGGAGGGATGATGCCAGAGGCAACGCGCAGGGAGTACTCGGGGCAAAGGCGCACGCCTACAAGCCGGCGAGGGGGCGAGCTGGTGCGCAAAGATTGCTTCGCACAGGAATCGCGCCTGATTGACAGCCGCCAGCGATGGGGAATCGCCGCGCATAGGGGGCCGAGAGGGCCGTCTTGAGGGGCTTTTTCCGTTCTGGTGTTAGCCCGCCCCAGAAAGAAAAAAGGCCCGCATAGTTGCGAGCCTTGATGTAGATGGTGCCGGCACCAGGAATCGAACCCGGGACCTACTGATTACAAGTCAGTTGCTCTACCAGCTGAGCTATACCGGCAACGGGGCTGGATTATAGCGAGTGGGGCGCCGGAGTAAACCGGAAAATGCCTGAATGCTCAGGAGCTTGCGACGTTGCCGGGGCGCAGGGGCACGCCGGCGGCGGCAGCGGGTGTCCTTGGGCGGGTTTGCCGAACACCGCCAGCCGAGGTTGCCCATGCGAGGACGATGCGCCGAACGACCGCCTCGACCATCCATACCGTGAGAGCGCCGCCGGCGCACTGCTCAATAATGGCTGGGGGCGCAGTACACAGGGACCCGCGCGGTAGCGCCACTGCCCAGCTGCGGCGCTGCGCCGGCCGCCTGTCTGGCCCGGCCGGCCCGGGCGATCCATAATGCCGGCAGACTCCCCGCCGAAAACCACCATGCGCCGCTCCTTCGATCTGCTGTCCCGCCCGCGCTGGCGCACCCTGCTGCTCCTCGCCCTGTTGCTGGCGCCACTGCTGTGGCCGGTCCAGCACCTGGCCACCCGCTACTACCGCGAGCGGGTGGCCGACCAGAACGCGCAGACTCTCGAGCTGTACGTGGCCAACCTGCGCGGCACGCTGCGCCGCTACGAGACCCTGCCGGCCATCCTCGGCGACCTGCCCGCATTGCGCGCTGCCCTGCGCGCGCCCGGCGACGCCGCCACCGTCGATGCCGCCAACCAGCTGCTCGCGCGGCTGAGCGAGCAGAGCGGCGCCGACGTGATCTACCTGATGAATCCGGCGGGGCAGACCCTCGCCACCTCCAACTGGAACGACTTCGACTCCTTCATCGGCCGCAACTTCGCCTTCCGCCCGTACTTCCGCGAGGCGCTGGCCGGCCGCCTCGGCCAGTTCTTCGGCCTCGGCACCACCTCGGCCAAGCGCGGCTACTTCTTCGCCGCGGCGGTGCGCGACGGCCAGGAGGTGCTCGGCGTGCTGGTGGTCAAGGTCGACCTCGACCCCACCGAGACGCTGCTCGGCACCAACCCCGAGCAGTTGCTGGTGACCGACCGCCACGGCGTGGTGATCCTCACCTCGCGCCCGGACTGGCGCTTTCGCGCCACCCGTCCGCTGGACGCCGCCGAGCGCGCCGACATCGCCGCCAACCTGCCCTACCCGACCCAGGAGCCGCAGCCGCTGGCTCTGCCGGCGCAGGACTGGCTGCGCCAGAGCAGCACGCTCGAGGAAACCGGCTGGACGGCGAGCATCCTCGCCCCGCGCAGCCTGGTCGAGCGCCCGGTGCAGAGCGTGATGGCCGTCGCCGGGGCGACCCTGCTCGCCGTGCTGCTGCTCGCCGCGGTGCTGCTGCAGCGCCGCCGCCACCTGTACGAACGCCTGGCCCTCGACGCGCGCACCCGGCGCGAACTGGAGCAGCGGGTGGCCGAGCGCACCGAGGACCTGCTGGCGCTGAACGAGCGGCTCAAGGAGGAGGTGCTGGTGCGCGAACAGGCCCAGCAGGAGCTGGTGCGCGCCCAGGACGAACTGGTCCAGGCCGGCAAGCTGTCGGCGCTGGGCACCATGAGCGCGAGCATCAGCCACGAACTCAACCAGCCGCTGGCGGCGATCCGCAGCTACGCCGACAACGCCGGCGTGCTGCTCGACCACGGCCGCCTCGACGACGCGCGCGGCAACCTCAAGCTGATCAGCGAGCTGACCGCGCGCATGGCCTCGATCATCAGCCATCTCAAGGCCTTCGCCCGCCGCGACCGCAAGGCGCCGGAGACCGTGGCGCTGCAGCCGGCCCTCGACGACGCCCTGGCGCTGCTCGCCCAGCGCCGCCGCGCCCTGGAGGTGGAGCTGCTGCGCGATCTGCCCGATGCCACGCTGTGGGTGCAGGCCGGCGAGACGCGCCTGCGCCAGGTGCTCGGCAACCTGCTGGCCAACGCCCTCGACTCCCTCGCCGAGCGCGCGCCGCCGCGGCGCCTGTGGCTCAGCGCGCAGACCCTGGCCGACGGGCGGATCAGCCTCTCCCTGCGCGACAATGGCCCGGGCTTCACCGCCGAGGCGCTGGCGCGCGCCCGCGAACCCTTCTTCACCACCAAGACCACCGCGCGCGGCCTGGGCCTGGGCCTGGCGATCTGCGACAGCCTGATCCGCGCCCTCGGCGGCGAGCTGCTGCTGGGCAACCATGCCGATGGCGGCGCGCTGGTCACCCTCAACCTGCTGCCGGCCAGCGCCGGCCCCGGCACCCAGTCCCCGGAGGATCATCCATGAGTTCCGCGCCCAGCGTCGCCGCCACCACCGAAGTCCTGCTGGTCGACGACGATCCGCACCTGCGCCAGGCGCTCGCCCAGACCCTCGACCTGGCCGGCCTCAAGGTCGAGGTGCGCGGCGACGCCCGCGGCCTGACCGAGGCGCTGCCGGCGGACTGGCCGGGCGTGGTGGTCAGCGACATCCGCATGCCCGGCCTCGACGGCCTGCAGCTGCTCGAGCAGCTGCGCGGCCGCGACGCCGAATTGCCGGTGATCCTCATCACCGGCCACGGCGACGTGCCGCTGGCGGTGCAGGCGATGCGCGCCGGCGCCTGGGACTTTCTCGAGAAGCCGTTCCCCAGCGATACCCTGCTCGACGGCGTGCGCCGGGCCCTGGCGATGCGCCGCCTGGTCCTGGAGAACCGCCAGCTGCGCCAGACGCTGTCCGGCCGCGATGCCCTGGAGGGCCGCCTGATCGGCCTGTCGCCGGGCCTGGTGCGCCTGCGCCAGCAGGTCGCCGCGCTGGCCGGAACCAGCGCCGACGTGCTCATCCTCGGCGAGACCGGCAGCGGCAAGGAGGTGGTGGCGCGCGCCCTGCACGACCTGTCGGCGCGCCGCGACGGCCCGTTCGTGGCGATCAACGCCGGCGCGCTGGCCGAGTCGGTGGTGGAGAGCGAGCTGTTCGGCCACGAGGCCGGCGCCTTCACCGGCGCCAGCAAGCGGCGCATCGGCAAGTTCGAGTACGCCAACGGCGGCACGCTGTTCCTCGACGAGATCGAGAGCATGAGCCTCGACGTGCAGGTCAAGCTGCTGCGCCTCTTGCAGGAGCGGGTGGTTGAGCGCCTCGGCTCCAATCAGCTGATCCCGCTGGACATCCGCATCATCGCGGCGACCAAGGAGGACCTGCGCCAGGCCGCCGACCAGGGCCGCTTCCGCGCCGACCTCTACTACCGTCTCAACGTCGCGCCGCTGCGTATCCCGCCCTTGCGCGAGCGCGGCGACGACGTGCTGCTGCTGTTCCGCCACTTCGGCGCCCTGGCCGCGCAGCGCCACGGCCTGCCGCTGCGCGAGCCGGACCCCGGCGAGCGCGCCGCGTTGCTCGGCCACGCCTGGCCGGGCAACGTGCGCGAGCTGCAGAACGCCGCCGAGCGCTTCGCCCTGGGGCTGGATCTCGGCCTCGATGGCAGCGCGGCGCTACCGCCGCTGCCGACCGAAGGCAACCTGGCGGCGCGCGTCGAGGCCTTCGAGCGCAGTCTGATCGCCGCCGAACTGGCCCTCGGCCACACCTCGCTGCGCAGCCTGGCCGAGGCCCTCGGCGTGCCGCGCAAGACCCTGCACGACAAGCTGCGCAAGCATGGCCTGGGCCTTGGCGAAGGGAGCGGAAATCCCCAGGACGAGCTGGATTGAGGCGGCCGGACTTTCGCTAAGCCCGGCGCGCGCCCGGAAACGGGAGGCGCTGCTGCCGGGCCGGGCTACAGGGCGGGGGCCAAGGCCCGGTCTGCATGACCTGGCGGAACACCGGCGCCACCAGGTCCTGGCTCGCCCGGGCCCTGCCGAACTGGCTGGGGACAAGCTGATCGCAGCCCCCTTGCGCTGGTAAGGCGTTCGCCCCGTCTCCCGTCGGAGTTTCTTCGTCCGACGAAGGGCGCGCGGTTCCGCGACCCGGCGCACAGCCGACCCGCCCTGCCGCCGCTAAGCTGCCGTCTCCCTCGAGCAAGGACGCTCACCCCCATGCCTCGCCGCCCTCTGCGCGCGCGGGCCGCCGCCGTCCTGGCGCTGGCCCTGCTGCTGCCTACCCTCGCCCACGCCGACTGCCCCGACTGGTCCGAATCCCGTGCCGCCCGCGAGGTGCAGATCCTCGCCGCACGGATCGAAGGCTGGGACACCGCCTATCACCGCGACGGCCAGAGCCCCATCGACGACAGTCTCTACGACCAGGCGCGCGCACGCCTCGCGCAGTGGAACCAGTGCTTTCCGGCCCTGGCCTGCGAACCCCAGGCCCTCGCCGCCGCGGCCGGCCCGCTAGCCCATCCGGTGGCGCACACCGGCCTGGCCAAGCTCGACGACACGGCGGCGGTGGAAGCCTGGGTCGCCGGGCAGAGCGACCTGTGGGTGCAGCCCAAGGTCGACGGCGTGGCGGTCAGCCTGGTCTACGAGGACGGCCGGCTGGTCCGGGCGATCAGCCGCGGCGACGGCCGCCATGGCCAGGACTGGACCGCCAACGCGCGGCGCATCGCCGCCATCCCTGCGCGCCTGGACAGCGGCCCCGGTCGCCTGGTGCTGCAGGGCGAGCTGTACTGGCGGCTCGACCGGCACGTGCAGGCCGAACACGGCGGCGCCGGTGCGCGCGCCAGAGTCGCCGGCCTGCTGGCCCGCCAGGCGCTGAGCGAGGCGGACGGCCAGCGCATCGGCCTGTTCGTCTGGGAGTGGCCGGAAGGCCCGGCGGCGATGACCGAGCGCCTGGCCGGCCTGCGCCGGCTCGGCTTCGACAGTCCGGACTACACCCAGGAGGTCACCCATGCCGACGACATCGCCCGCTGGCGCGAGCACTGGTATCGGCAGGAGCTGCCGTTCGCCAGCGACGGCATCGTCATCCGCCACGGACAGCGCCCGCCGGCCACCCGCTGGCGCGCCGAGCCGCCCTACTGGGCGGTCGCCTGGAAGTACCCGGCCGAGCAGGCACTGGCCGAGGTACGCCAGGTGGAGTTCCGCATCGGGCGCAGCGGACGCATCACCCCGCTGCTGCACCTCGAGCCGGTGGAGCTGGACGGCCGGCGCATCGCCCGGGTCAGCGTCGGCTCGCTCAGGCGCTGGCGCGCGCTGGACATCCGCCCCGGCGATCAGGTGGCGGTGCGCCTCGCCGGCCAGACCATCCCGCACCTCGACGGAATGGTCTGGCAGGGCAGCGAACGCCCGCCGCTGCCGGTGCCGGATCCGGCGCGTCATCATTCCCTGAGTTGCTGGCGGGCCAGCGAGGCGGACTGCGCCGGGCAGTTCCAGGCCCGTCTGGCTTGGCTGGGCGGACGCCAGGGACTGGCACTGGAGGGCGTCGGCCCGGCCACCTGGCGATCCCTGCAGGAGGCGGGGCTGGTCGACGACCTGCTCGACTGGCTGGCGCTGGAGCAAGATCGGCTGGCCGCCCTGCCGGTCTTCGGCCCGGCGCGCGCCGCCAAACTGTGGCGCAGCCTGCAGACGGCCCGCCAACGACCGTTCCACACCTGGCTGCGCGCCCTCGGCCTGCCGCCGGCCGGGCGCACCCAACTGGCGGAGGACTGGGCGACGCTGGCCGCCCGTGCGGCGGCCGACTGGCAGGCCGCGGGCGCCAGCGCGAAGCAGGCCCGGCAGTTGCAGGCGTTCTTCAGCCATCCGCAGGTGGGCGAGCTGCGCAGGCAGCTGCAGGCGGCGGGCGTGGCGGGGTTCTGAGCGCTTGAGGGGCGATGTCCCCTGGCGCCCTTTGCAGGCGCCTTCGGGGCAAGGCGGACAGCGGTCATTCGGCGTGGCGATCGGCGCGCCGGGTGCGGCCGTCAGTAGATGCGGAATTCCTCGTGGCAGGCCTTGCAGGCCTTCTCCACGCGGTCGACCGGCGCGGCCAGCGCCTTGGCCTCGAGCGGCTTGGCGGTGCTGGCGACGACCAGCGCGGCGGTGCTGGCCTCGAGGTCGCGGGCCAGTTGCTGGAAGCGCTCCTGGCGTTGCCAGACGTCGTTGCGGGCGCGGCTGTCCTCTTCGCGCACCGCCGGGAAGTGCTGCCAGGGCTCATGCGACAGCGCATCGAGCTTGGCCGCGCCGGCGACGAAGCGCTGCTCGTCGAAGGTGATACGCCCGCGCAGCATGCCGCCGAGGTCCTCGCTGGTCCTCAGCATCTCCTTGAACAGCGCCTGGCGCTTGCCCAGCGGCGAGTTGGGATCGACGCGGTCGCAGGCGGTCAGGGTCAGGCCGCACAGGGCCAGCAGCAGCAGCTTTCGAACAGTCATGGCTAGATCTCGCAGGGCACAAAGCGCGCGACAGTATCCGCGCATCGCCGGCCGCGGCCAAGCCCGCAGAGCGTGTCCGGTCGCCGCACGACACGGAAAACTTGGGCGCAGCCGCATGCGCCGCTATAATCGCCCCTCCTTGCGGCCCCGCGCCGCAACCCGCCACCTGTCCGAGGGGCGCTGCAGCAGGCGTTGCGCCGGTCCTCCACCGGCCGCCTGTCAGGCTCGGACGGCTGTCGTTCCGGCTGGCCGCCTCCTGCGCCGCCGCTTCTGACTTCAACGGCGCCCATTCGCATACACGAATGGAGATACGCATGAGCGCTGCTTTTGCCGACTACAAGGTTGCCGACATTGCCCTGGCCGACTGGGGCCGTCGCGAGATCATCATCGCCGAGTCCGAGATGCCGGCGCTGATGGGCCTGCGCCGCAAGTACGCCGCGGAACAGCCGCTGGCCGGCGCGAAGATCCTCGGCTGCATCCACATGACCATCCAGACCGCGGTGCTGATCGAGACCCTGGTCGCCCTCGGTGCCGAAGTGCGCTGGTCGTCCTGCAACATCTTCTCCACCCAGGACCAGGCCGCGGCCGCCATCGCCGCCGCCGGCATCCCGGTGTTCGCCTGGAAGGGCGAGACCGAGGAGGAGTACGAGTGGTGCATCGAGCAGACCATCCTCAAGGATGGCGAGCCGTGGGACGCCAACATGGTGCTGGACGACGGCGGCGACCTGACCCAGATCCTCCACGCCAAGTACCCGCAGATGCTGGACAAGATCCACGGCATCACCGAGGAAACCACCACCGGCGTGCACCGCCTGCTCGACATGCTCAAGGCCGGCACCCTGAAAGTCCCGGCGATCAACGTCAACGACTCGGTGACCAAGAGCAAGAACGACAACAAGTACGGCTGCCGCCACAGCCTCAACGACGCCATCAAGCGCGGCACCGACCACCTGCTGTCGGGCAAGCAGGCGCTGGTGATCGGCTACGGCGACGTGGGCAAGGGCTCGGCGCAGTCGCTGCGCCAGGAAGGCATGATCGTCAAGGTTTCCGAGATCGACCCGATCTGCGCCATGCAGGCCTGCATGGACGGCTTCGAGGTGGTTTCCCCCTACCTGAACGGCGAGAACGACGGCAGCGAAGCCAGCATCGACAAGGCCCTGCTCGGCAAGATCGACCTGATCGTCACCACCACCGGCAACGTCAACGTCTGCGACGCCAACATGCTCAAGGCGCTGAAGAAGCGCGCAGTGGTGTGCAACATCGGCCACTTCGACAACGAGATCGACACCGCCTTCATGCGCAAGACCTGGGCCTGGGAAGAGGTCAAGCCGCAGGTGCACAAGATCCACCGCACCGGCGCCGGCCAGTTCGATCCGCTCAACGACGACTACCTGATCCTGCTCGCCGAAGGCCGCCTGGTGAACCTGGGCAACGCCACCGGCCACCCCAGCCGGATCATGGACGGCTCGTTCGCCAACCAGGTGCTGGCGCAGATCCACCTCTACGGCGCGAAGTTCGCCGACCTGCCGGCCGCCGCCAAGGCCGCGCGCCTGGCCGTCGAAGTGCTGCCCAAGAAGCTCGACGAGGAAGTGGCGCTGGAGATGGTCAAGGGCTTCGGTGGCGTGGTCACCCGCCTGACCGGCAAGCAGGCCGAGTACATCGGCGTCGCTGCCGACGGCCCGTTCAAGCCGGACAGCTATCGTTACTGATCGTAGGGTGGGCGCGGCCGCAGGCCGTCACCCACCGACCGGCCATTCGGCCGGCAATGGGGATGCCTGCCGGCATCCCTGGCGGGTTGCGCCGCGGTGCGGCCAACCCTCCCTGCGCATTCAAGGACCCATTCCATGTCCCAGGAACGCCGCTACAGCTTCGAGTTCTTCCCCTGCAAGACCGAAGCCGGGCATGAAAAACTGCTGAACGTGGCCCGCCAGCTGGCCGGCTACAACCCCGATTTCTTCTCCTGCACCTACGGCGCCGGCGGCTCGACCCGCGACCGCACGCTGAACACCGTGCTGCAGCTCGACGGCGAGGTGAAGGTGCCGACTGCGCCGCACCTGTCCTGCGTCGGCGACAGCAAGGCCGAGCTGCGCGAGCTGCTGACCACCTACAAGGATGCCGGCATCCAGCGCATCGTCGCCCTGCGCGGCGACCTGCCCTCGGGCATGGGCCTGGCCAACGGCGAGCTGCGCCACGCCAACGAGCTGGTCGAGTTCATCCGCGCGGAAACCGGCGACCACTTCCACATCGAGGTGGCCGCCTATCCGGAAGTGCACCCGCAGGCGCGCAGTTTCGAGGATGATCTGCTCAACTTCGTGCGCAAGGCCAAGGCCGGCGCCGACAGCGCGATCACCCAGTACTTCTTCAACGCCGACTGCTATTTCTATTTTGTGGAACGCGTGCGCAAACTGGGTGTCGAAACCCCGATCGTCCCGGGTATCATGCCGATCACCAACTACAGCAAGCTGGCGCGTTTCTCCGACGCCTGCGGCGCAGAGCTGCCGCGCTGGGTGCGCAAGCAGCTGGAGGCCTACGGCGACGATCTGGAGAGCATCCAGGCGTTCGGCGAGCAGGTGGTCACCGAGATGTGCGAGAAGCTGCTCGCCGGCGGCGCGCCGGGGCTGCACTTCTACACCCTGAACCAGGCCGAACCGAGCCTGGCAATCTGGAACAACCTCAAGCTGCCCCGCTAAGGGACGGCACACGCCGCGGCCAACGGTCGCTCGTGCACTGAGAACGAGCCCTCCGGCTCAGGGAGCCTGCCCGCGCGCCGCGCGGACGGCTTCTCCCAACGCTACGGACCTCCGTCCAGACCACCGCCCGGCGCAGGGCGATGGCCGTCGGGCGGGGGCGCGGGCCAGTTCCGCGCCCTGTTCGCAGCCGATGATGATGCGCGCGGGATCCACCGGCCGGTAGCCGGGTCGATCCCCCCCGAGTCGGCGGGTTGCCGACGTGAAACAGGAACCCCGCATGTCCTTTACTTCCCTCGGTCTCTCCGAGGCCCTGGCCGGCGCCGTCGAAGCCGCCGGCTACGCCCAGCCCACTCCGGTGCAGCAACGCGCCATTCCCGCCGTCCTGCAGGGCCGCGACCTGATGGTCGCCGCGCAGACCGGCACCGGCAAGACCGGCGGCTTCGCCCTGCCGGTGCTCGAACTGCTGTTCCCGGGCGGCCATCCCGACCGCGAACACCGCCACGCCGCCAAGCAGCCGCGCGTGCTGGTCCTGACCCCGACCCGCGAGCTGGCCGCCCAGGTGCACGACAGCTTCAAGGTCTACGCCCGCGACCTGCCGCTGAAAAGCGCCTGCATCTTCGGCGGCGTCGGCATGAATCCGCAGGTCCAGGCGGTGGCCAAGGGCCTCGACGTGCTGGTCGCCTGCCCCGGCCGCCTGCTCGACCTGGCCAACCAGAAGGCCATCGACCTCGGCCACGTGGAAATCCTCGTCCTCGACGAAGCCGACCGCATGCTCGACATGGGCTTCATCCACGACGTCAAGAAGGTGCTCGCCAAGCTGCCGGCCAAGCGCCAGAACCTGCTGTTCTCGGCGACCTTCTCCAAGGACATCACCGACCTCGCCGGCAAGCTGCTGCACAACCCCGAGCGCATCGAGGTCACCCCGCCGAACACCACGGTGGAGCGCATCGAGCAGCGCATGTTCCGCATCGCCGCCACCCAGAAGCGCGCCCTGCTCGCCCACCTGGTGACCGTCGGCGCCTGGGAGCAGGTGCTGGTGTTCACCCGCACCAAGCACGGCGCCAACCGCCTGGCCGAGTACCTGTGCAAGCAGGGCCTGCCGGCCGCCGCGATCCACGGCAACAAGAGCCAGAACGCGCGCACCAAGGCACTGGCCGACTTCAAGGCCAACGCCGTGCGCATCCTGGTGGCCACCGACATCGCTGCCCGCGGCCTGGACATCGACCAGCTGCCGCACGTGGTCAACTACGAGCTGCCCAACGTCGAGGAAGACTACGTCCACCGCATCGGCCGCACCGGCCGCGCCGGGCGCAGCGGCGAGGCGATCTCGCTGGTGGCCCCGGACGAGGACAAGCTGCTCAAGGCCATCGAGCGGCTGACCAAGCAGCGCATCCCCGAAGGCGACATGCAGGGCTTCGACCCCAGCCAGGTGGTGGACAACGCGCCGGCCGACAGCGACGAGCGCCCGCCGCGCCAGGGCCGTGGCCACGGCCGCAAGGACCTGCCGCAGGAGCGCAAGGAGCGCCCGGCACGCGCCGCCAAGGCCGAGAAGAGCGAGTCCGGCGAGAACGCCGCCAAGCCGGCCCGCGGCGAGCGCAGCGCCAAGCCGGCGCGTGGCGAAAAGACCGACAAGGCGCAGGCCAAGCCGGCCCGCGGCGAGCGCCAGCGCGGCGACAAGGCCGGCCAGAGCGCCCAGGGCGGCGACAAGGGCCGCAACCGTCGTGACGGCCAGAGCCAAGGGCAGGGTCAGGGCCAGCGTCGCGGCAAGGCGGCGGTCCAAACGGCGCCCGGCGAGCTGCCGCTGCCGGCGCGTGCCGACCGCGACCCGGAGGCCTTCCTCGACGACGACTACGACAACTTCGGCAACAGCGTCGACTACGTCAGCCCCTACCAGGGCAAGAAGCAGGGCCGCGGCGGCCGTGGCCAGGGTGGCGGCAACCGCAACCAGGGCGGCCAGCAGGGCAATCGCGGCGGCAACGCCAATCGTGCCGCCCGCGACATCGGCCAGCGCGCCCGCGACAGCCTGCTGCGCGAGCCGCCGCTGCGCGAACCGGCCGCCGTACGCAGTCCCCGCGACACCCAGCCGGTGATCGTGCACAAGCCCTCGCGCCTCGATCGTCTGCCCACCGCCGAGCAGCTCGACCAGCTCGAGCAGGACAGCCGCCCGCGCAGCGAGAAGCCGGCGCTGCTGACCCGCAACAAGTGAGTCGACGCCCCGCCGCCCGCGGCGGGGTTCCCCTCAGCGCAGCGGCGGCGGGAAGAACAGCCCGCCGTCGCGCCACAGCCGATTGAAGCCGCGCGGCAGACCCAGCGCCGAACCCTTGCCCAGGTTGCGCTCGTAGATCTGCGCGTAGTTGCCGACTTGCGCCAGCACCTGGCGCGCCCAGTCGTCCTCGAGGCCCAGCGCCTGTCCCAGTCCCGGTACGCGTCCGGCCAGCGCCAGCTGCTCGTGGCCGGCCTCACTGCCGAGCGCGCCTAGGTTGTCCGCGCCCAAGCCGTGCAATTCGCCCAGCTGGGTGACGTTGATCGTCCAGCGCACCAGGTTGAACCAGCGTTCGTCGCCGGCCGCCACGTAGGGGCCGAGCGGCTCGCGCGACAGCGACTCGTCGAGCAGACGCCAGCGCGCGGGATCGGCGATGCGGCTGGCGCGCGCGGCGGCCAGCTCCGAACGGTCGCCGCTGACCAGTTCGCAGTCGCGGCGCAGGAAGCGGTTGAGGCGCTCCTCGGTCTGCGCCGCCAGCAGCGGGCGCAGGTCGAGACCGCGGCTGCGCGAGACGTCGTCGAGGTTGGCCGCCGTGGTGGTGCCGGCCTGCACGCAGACGCTGCGTCCGCGGGCATCCTCCAGGCGGCGCACCGGGCTGTCGGCCCACACCATCAGCGCCTGGCCGTCGAAGAAGGTCGGCGCGACGAAGCGCACTCCCAGCTCGAGGTCGCGGGCGTAGGTCCAGGTGGCCATGCCGAAGGCGATGTCCACCTCGCCACGCACCAATGCCTTGAACTTGTTGGCGGTGTTGATCCGTTCGATCTCCACCGCCTCGCCGCTGCCCAGCACCGCCGCCGCCACCGCGCGGCAGAAGTCGACGTCGAAGCCGGCGGGACGCCCGTTGGCGTCGATGCCGCCGAAGCCCGGCGTGCCGTCCACCGCGCAGCGCAGGACACCGCGCGCCTGCACCTGCGCCAGGGTATCCGCCGCCGCGCTGCCCGCTGCCGTCCCCAAGCCGAGCAGCACCACCGCGCCTGCCCATACCCTCGCCCTGCTCCGTGTCGTCCGCATGTCCTGGCCTCCTGGCTGGGCGGCCGCCGGCACGGCCGCATGTGGCCATATGCTAGCATTTCGCTATAAGCCTTCTGCCAGAACGACGCCCGGCCCGCGCCCGGCGTCCGGAGATCCCCATGACCGAGCCAGCCCCGCGTCTTCGCGGCAGCGTGCGCGCCCGCCTGCGCCGCTTTTCCTGGCTGATGCTCGGCGTGGTGCTGCTGGCCATCCTCAGCCTGCTGGTCAGCCAGTTCTGGCTGGAGCGCACCAGCCTGCGCCTGCAGCGCTCGCTGCTGCCGCACTGGCAGACCGCGCAGCAGCTGAACACCGACACCCGCGCCCTCGCCGCCCAGGCCGCCCGCCTGCCGCTGGCGCTCGGCGAGGGCGAGCTGGACACCCTGCTCATGCAGGTGGAAAGCCGCCTGACGCTGCTCGACGAGGACCTCGACCGCCTGTTCCGCCATACCGGCGAGAGCCGCGATGTCGCCAGCCTGCGCCAGGCCGTCGCGCAACTGCACACCACCATCGCCCGTGCCGGCGCGGTCACCCGCCAGCGCATCGCCGTGGAGGCCGCTGCGCGCGATGCCGCGGGCAGTCGGCAGAGCGATGCCCTGCGGCGGATGGAGCGCGACCTGGCGCGGCTGCTGGACGAGCAGACGGTGGTGCTGACCAGCTACGCCAGCGCGCTGGCCAGCGACGCCGACCGTCTGCTGCTGGCCCAGCGCAACGAGTTCGCCCTCAAGCACTGGCTGCAGACCCTGCTGATCCTGCTCGCCGGCCTGACCATCGCCATCCTGCTGGTGGCCCAGTCCAACCTGCTTGAGCGCCAGCTGCTGCAACGCATCGACGCCCTGCGGCGCAGCATGCTGAGCGGCGCGATCGACGCGCGGCTGCTGAGCGGCGACGGGCGCGGCGACGAGCTCGACGCCATGCAGGCCGAACTGGCGCGCCTGCTCGGCCGCCTGACCCAGCAGAACCTGGCCCTCGAGCAGTTGGCCACCACCGACCCGCTGACCGGCCTGGCCAACCGTCGGCGCCTGTTCGAGCTGCTGGAATACGAGATGGCGCGCCAGCGGCGGACGCCGCGAGCGCTGTCGCTGCTGCTGATCGACATCGACCACTTCAAGCGGGTCAACGACAGCTGGGGGCACAACGCGGGCGACCGGGTGTTGCTCGGTCTCGCCAAGGTCCTGCTGAGCGGCCTGCGCCAGGCCGACCTGACGGCCCGTTACGGGGGGGAGGAGTTTCTCGTGGTGCTGCCGGACACCAACGCCGCCGGCGCGCTGGCGGTGGCCGAACTGATCCGCCAGCGGGTCGCGGCCAGTCAGCTGTCGCTGGCGGAGGGGCAGACCCTGCAGCTCACCGTCAGCATCGGCGCCGCCACCCTGCAGGGCGAGGAGAGCATCGCCAGCCTGATCGACCGCGCCGACCGCGCCCTGTATCAGGCCAAACATCAGGGGCGCAATCGGGTATGCAGCCTGGCCGCGGAGGAAACCGCTGCGTCGGGCGCCGCTGCGTCGGGCAAGGCCGTCGCCGACGACGGCCTGCCGCCGGGTGGCCACTAACCGTCGGCTCGGCGCTGGCGCCCAGCCCGGCCGGTGGCCGCTCGCGTGTTACTGGCGGACGCCTTCGACCGAGATGATCAGCTCCACTTCCTGGGAAGCCGGGCCGAGGTCCTTCTGGATGTCGAAGTCCTTCAGGGCGAGCTTGGTGCTGCCCTGGAAGCCGGCGCGGTAGCCGCCCCACGGGTCCTTGCCTTCGCCGATGAACTTGGCGGCGATCACCACCGGCTTGGTCACGCCGTTGAGGGTCAGGTTACCGGTGATGTCGGCGGTACCCTCACCGGTGGATTTCACGCTGGTGGACTCGAAGGTCGCGGTCGGGTGCTTGGCGACGTTCAGGAAGTCGCCGCTGCGCAGGTGCTTGTCGCGCTCGGCGTGGTTGGAGTCGACGCTGGCGGTCTGCAGTTCGACCTTGACCTTGCTGGCTTCCGGCTTGGCGGCGTCGAAGCTGAAGGAGCCGTCGAAGTCGTTGAAGGTGCCGTACAGCCAGCTGTAGCCGAGGTGGCTGATCTTGAAGTTGACGAAGGCGTGCTGGCCTTCCTTGTCGATCTTGTAGTCGGCGGCCATGGCCTGCGCGCCGAACAGCAGGGAACCGAGGCTCAGGGCCAGGAGGGATTTCTTCAGCATGGAAAGACTCCGTTGCAGTTGAGTGCGTGAAGGTCAGTCGCGCGCCTGGCCGAGCATGCGGACCAGGGTGGCGTCGCGATCGATGAAGTGATGCTTGAGGGCCGCCAGGGCGTGCAGCACGGCCAGGCCGACCAATCCCCAGGCCAGCCAGCGGTGCACGACCCCGGCGACATCTTCCTGGTTGGGCAGGCCGCTCAGGGTCGCCGGCACGGCGAACCAGCCGAACACCTCGATGGCGCGGCCATCGGCGGTGGAGATCAGGTAGCCGGAGAGCATCAGGGCGAACAGGCCGAGGTACAGCAGGCCGTGCGCCAGCGCCGAGCCACGACGGGTCAGCGCGCCATGATTGGCCGGTGCGGCGGGCGGCGGGCTGAGCAGACGCCAGCCCACACGCAGCAGCATGGCGAAGAACAGCAGGATGCCGATGCTCTTGTGCAGTGCGGGGCCGGTGCGATACCAGCTGCTGTAGTAGTCGAGACCGACCATCCACAGGCCGAGACCGAACAGGCCGAACACGGCCAGAGCCACGCCCCAGTGCAGGAGGATGCTGAGCAGCCCGTAGCGGTGGGGGGAGTTGCGCCATTGCATGAGAAAGCTTCCCGTTAAAAGCGTGGAGGAAAGACTATCAACAAACCCATCGGGTTAAAGCGGAATTTCTGGTTCAAAACAATTCAATTGCTCGATGGGTCGTTGGTCCTGCCCATGCCCTCGCGACGGGGCTAAACTGTGCGACCTGACCGTTCGAGGAGCGTCGCCGATGAGCCGCAATCAACAGTGGATGGAGCGCGACCTGGCCGTGCTCTGGCACCCCTGCACGCAGATGAAGGATCACGAGCAGTTGCCGCTGATCCCGATCCGCTCAGGCTCCGGCGTGTGGCTGGAGGACTTCGACGGCAGGCGCTACCTGGATGCGGTCAGCTCCTGGTGGGTCAACGTGTTCGGCCACGCCAACCCGCGCATCAACGCGCGCATCCGCCAGCAGCTCGACAGCCTCGAGCACGTGATGCTCGCGGGCTTCAGCCACCAGCCGGTGATCGAGCTGTCCGAACGCCTGGTGGCGCTCACCCCGCCGGGGCTCGACCGGGTGTTCTACGCCGACAACGGCTCCTCGGGCATCGAGGTGGCGCTGAAGATGAGCTTCCACTACTGGCGCAACGCCGGCCGCGACGGCAAGCAGCGCTTCGTCACCCTGACCAACAGCTATCACGGCGAGACCGTGGCGGCCATGTCGGTGGGCGACGTGGCTCTCTTCACCGACACCTACAAGCCGCTGCTGCTGGACACCTTCAAGGTGCCCAGCCCCGACTGCTACCTGCGCCCGGAGGGAGTGAGCTGGGAGGAGCATTCGCGGACCATGTTCGCCCACATGGAGCGGACCCTCGCCGAGCATCATGCCGAGATCGCCGCGGTGATCGTTGAGCCGCTGATCCAGGGCGCCGGCGGCATGCGCATGTACCATCCGATCTACCTCAAGCTGTTGCGCGAGGCCTGCGACCGCTATCAGGTGCACCTGATCCACGACGAAATCGCCGTCGGCTTCGGCCGCACCGGGACCATGTTCGCCTGCGAGCAGGCCGGCATCACCCCGGACTTCCTGGTGCTGTCCAAGGCGCTCACTGGCGGCTACCTGCCGATGGCCGCGGTACTGACCAGCGACGACGTCTACCAGGCGTTCTACGCCGACTACGCTACCCTGCGCGCGTTCCTGCACTCGCACACCTATACCGGCAACCCGCTGGCCTGCGCCGCCGCCCTGGCGACCCTGGAGATCTTCGAGCAGGACAACGTTATCGAGAACAACAAGGCGCTGGCCGCGCGCATGGCTCGCGCCACCGCCCACCTCGCGGACCACCCGCACGTCGCCGAGGTGCGCCAGACCGGCATGGCGCTGGCCATCGAGATGGTCGCCGACAAGGCGAGCAAGACCCCCTACCCCTGGCAGGAGCGCCGCGGCCTCGCGGTCTACCAGCACGCCCTGGCGCGCGGTGCGCTGCTGCGCCCGCTGGGCAGCGTGGTGTACTTCCTGCCGCCCTACGTGATCAGCGAGGAGGAGATCGACTTCCTCGCCACGGTGGCCAGCGAGGGCATCGATCTGGCCACCCGCGAGGCGGTCGGCCCGCTGGCGACGGGCGGCCCGCGCAGCTTCCACGATCCGGGCTGACGGACCGGCGGGATTACTCCGCCGGCACGGCCGCCTCCGCTGTGCAGACGACCTGCCGGTTTCTCGCGTCCGCACAGCAATCGCAGCGAGAGCCTCCAGCGCGAGGCGCCGGCAGGTTAAGCTTGCGCCCCGTCATCCACAGCCAGCGTTCCCGTCATGCGCCTGTCCCGCTTCTTCATCGATGCCCCCCTGTCCCTCGGTCGCCAGCAGCTGCCCGAGGCGCAGGCCCACTACATCGGCCGCGTGCTGCGGCTCGCCGTCGGCGACGCCGTGCAGCTGTTCGACGGCAGCGGCCACGAATACCGCGGCGCCCTGGTCGAGGTGGGCAAGAAGAGCGTAGAGGTGGAGCTGCACGAGCAACTGGCTGGGTTGGCCGAGTCGCCGCTGCGCATCCACCTCGGCCAGGGCCTGTCGCGCGGCGAGCGCATGGACTGGGCGATCCAGAAGGCCACCGAGCTGGGGGTGGCGGAAATCACCCCGATCGTCAGCGAACGCTGCGAGGTGCGCCTCAAGGACGAGCGCGCCGACAAGCGCCTGGCCCACTGGCGACAGATCGCCATCAGCGCCTGCGAACAGTGCGGCCGTTCGGTGCTGCCGACCATCCATGCGCCACTCGGCCTCGCCGACTGGCTGGCGCAGACCGAGGCGGAGCTGAAGCTGGTGCTGCATCCGGTGGCCTCGCCACTGAGCGGCCACGCGCGGCCGGCCACCCTGGCCTTTCTGATCGGCCCCGAGGGCGGTCTGGGCGACGCCGAGGTGGCCGCGGCGCAGCGCGCCGGCTACCAGGCCGCGCGCCTCGGTCCGCGCGTGCTGCGCACCGAAACCGCGCCGGTGGTGGCGCTCAGTGTGGCGCAGCAGCTGTGGGGCGACTTCTGAGCTGACGCTCGCCCAGGCCCGCAAACGCAACAGGCCCGCCGAGGCGGGCCTGTGGTCGGCTAACGGCAGCGGCTCAGATCAGGCCGATATCCGCCAGGCGTTGCTCGACGGCGATCAGGTCGGGGATACGCGCCACCATGCCCTCGACCAGCGCCGACTCCATCTCCAGCGCCGCCAGCGGCGCGCCGGCGGGGGCCAGGCTGGCATCCAGCTTGTACGGGCGCGGAATGCCCTGCACCAGCAGGGCGAAGAACTTCAGGTGCGCACGGCCACCGATGGCGTTGATCACCGCGATGCGCGCGCCGGCCGCCGGCTCGGGCGCGGCCACACCGCTGGACAGGGTCTCGAACGACAGCAGCGGCAGGCGCAGGTCGCGCCAGCTGATGTCGCCCAGGTACCACTCGGGCGCACCGGACTGCGTCTCGACCGGGCGCAGGTTGATCAACTCGGCCAGGGCCACGCTGGGCAGCAACAGGGTGCGGTCGCTGAGAGGCAGCAGCAGGCTGCTGAGGGCTTTCACCGTGCTGCCGGCAACGGGGGCTTGACTCATTGGGGACTCCCGGAAATCACTTGTCGTACTGCTCGGCCAGACGCGTCACCAGCGCCTCGGCCAGCTCGCGCGGCGTCGCACTGAGGGTGCTGTAACCGCCATCGCGCAGGCTGTCGGGCATGCTCGGGCAGGCGCAGCTGTCGCCCTTCTGGGTCCAGATCAAGCCACCCTGGCGGCGCACGTAGGCGGCGGCGGCACTGCCGTCGCTGCCCATGCCGCTGAAGGCGATGACCCCGCAGCAGGAGGGGAAGTGCTGGGCCAGGTTGAGCATCATCTGGTCGATCGACGGGCTGTAGGGCTCCGGCCAGGGCCGTGGCAGGATGCGCATGCGGCTGTCCTCGTCGAAGGACAGCTCCTGGCTGATCGGCGCCACCACCACCTCGCCGCAGCGCACCCGATCGCCGTCGCGCGCCAGGTTGACCGGCCACTGGCTATGGCGGCCGACCGCCTGCGGCAGGCGCTGCTCGAACGAGGGATCGATGTGCTGGGCGTAGACGAAGCCCAGCGGCAAGCCGGCCGGCAAGGCGTCGAGGAACTCCTTGACCGCCTGCGGCCCACCCAGCGATGCCGCCAGCAGCCACACCTGGCGCGCCGGCTGGCCGGCGCTGCCGGTGGCCGCCAGGGCGTCCGGCAGGCGCAGCTGCGAAGGGGTCTGGCCCTGCTGCAGGAGGGCCTCCAGGCTTGGCCCGACCGCCCGTGCCGGGTCGCCGACCAGGCGCTTGAGCTTGCCGACCAGGCGCCGCTCCCAGCGTGGGTAGTGCTCGGAACTGCGCTCCGGCGCCTGGCCCTCGCCGAACAGCACTGGCGCGCTGGCCCGCTCGAGAAGCAGGTCGATCAGCGGGGAATCCTCCATCTGCGCCAGATCGACCAGCCACAGATCGGGACTGCACTCCTCCAGTTGCGCATCGTCCAGCCGCTGCGGATCGCAGTTGAGCAGGACCTGATAACCGTTGGCCTGCAGGGTCTGCTGCAGCACGTGGCGCTGCAGCGAAGTATCGGCGATGACCGCGACGCGGCCGCTGCTACGTTCACTCATGGCGCTTCACCAACTGCTGGATGTGTTCGAGCAGCACCGCTTCCTGATAGGGCTTGCCGAGGTACTGGTTGACGCCGATGCCGAGGGCGCGTTCGCGGTGTTTCTCGCCGGTACGCGAGGTGATCATGATGATCGGCAGATCCTTGAGGCGTTCGTCGTGACGTACCAGGGTGGCCACCTCGAAGCCGTCCATGCGCGGCATCTCGATGTCCAGCAGCATGACGTCCGGCAGCACCTCCTGCAGCTGGGCGATGGCGTCGACCCCGTCCTTGGCGGTGACCACCTCCATGCCGTTGCGTTCCAGCAGGCGCGTGGTCACCTTGCGCACGGTGACCGAGTCGTCGACCACCATGACCAGCGGCGGGCGCTGCTGGTCGGCCGTCTCGGCGACCGGGCGCGCTGCGCCGGCATGCCGCGGCAGTTGCTGGGCATGGCGAGCCCGCAGGGTGGCCAGCAGGTCGAGAATCACCACGACGCGACCATCGCCGAGGATGGTCGCCCCGGAGATCCCGGACACGCCGGAGAACTGCGCGCCCAGGCTCTTCACCACGATTTCCCGCGAACCGGCCAGGCTGTCCACCTGCACTGCAGTGGCGTATTCCGCCGAGCGCACCAGCACCACCGGCAGCGGCAGGCTCTGGCCGCTGAGCTTGGGATGCTGACCGTTGTTCAGCAGCTCGCCGAGGTACTTGACCTGATATTCCTGCCCCGCATATTCGAAACGCGGGGCGTTGGGCTGATAGTAGGCCTCCAGCTCGAACGGCGAGATCCGTACGATACCTTCCACGGTGTTCAGCGGGATGGCGTACAAGTCCTCGCCGGAGAGCACCATCAGCGCCCGGTTGACCGACACGGTGAACGGCAGGCGGACCAGGAAACGGGTGCCCTGGCCGGGCACCGAGTCGATGGTCACCGTGCCGCCGAGCTGCTTGACCCCGGCGGCCACCACGTCCATACCCACCCCGCGGCCGGAGATCTGGGTGACCTTGGTGGCGGTGGAGAAACCGGCCTCGAGGATGAACTGCAGCACCTCGTAGTCGGAAAGGTCGGCGTCGGCGGTCATCAGGCCGCGTTCCAGGGCCTTGCGGCGCACGGCGGCGATATTCACACCCGCGCCATCGTCGGCCAGGGTCAGCAGAATGTCGCCACCTTCGCGGCTCAGACTCAGGCGGATCGTGCCGACGTCCGGCTTGCCGGCGGCGCGACGCGCCTCCAGGGGCTCGATGCCATGGTCGACGGCGTTGCGCAGCATGTGCTCCAGCGGAGCGACCATGCCTTCCAGCACGCTGCGGTCCATCTCGCCTTCGGCGTTGTGCACCACCAGTTCGATCTGCTTGCCCAGCTCGCCGGCGACCTGACGGACGATGCGGCGCAGGCGCGGCACCAGGCGGTCGAATGGCACCATGCGGGTACGCATCAGACCTTCCTGCAGCTCGGTGTTGACCCGTGCCTGTTGCAGCAACAGGGTTTCCGCGTCGCGGTTACGCGCGGCCAGGGTTTCCTTGAGGTCGAGCAGGTCGGAAGCCGACTCGAACAGCGCGCGCGAGAGCTGCTGCAGCTGCGAGTAGCGGTCCATCTCCAGCGGGTCGAAGTCCTCGTAGCCGGCGCGTTCGCTCTCGGCCTGGTAGCGGGAGAGGATCTGCGCCTGGGTCTCGGTGTCCAAACGGCGCAGCTGGTCGCGCACCCGTTCGATGGTCGCCTCCATCTCGCTTAGGGTGAAGGCGGTGTCGTTGACCTGTTGTTCGACCCGGCCACGGAAGATGGAGGTCTCGCCGGCCAGGTTGACCAGGGCTTCAAGCAATTCGGCCGGAACCTTGACCAGCTCCTGCGGGGCACGACGGGCTTCCGCCTCGGCGGCGGCCTCGCGGGCACGCTGGACGAACGGCAGGATCTTGCGCGGCGCGAGCGGGGTGGTCGGGCTCAGGCGCTGCACCAACGGCGCCAGCCTGAACCGGGGCTCGACGGCCGTCGCGGGCGCTTCCGACAGCGCCGACTCGCCGGGCAGTTGACGCCGCAGCTGCTCCACACCGTCGCGCAGACGCAGGCAACCGTCGCTGAGCGGGGACAACAGGGCCTGCAGCGCGTCGGCGTCGCCGCGCGCGCCGAGCAGACGCTGCTCGAGACTCTCGCTCAGCTCGCCGAAGGGCAGCTGACGCGCCAGGCGGGCGCCACCCTTGAGGGTCTGCAGGGCATGCAGCAGCTCATCGAGCGGCACCACGCCACTGTGCGCCCAGTCGGCCAGCGCCGCCTCCAGGCTGTCGAGCAGTTCGCCGACCTCCTCGAGGAACAGGGACAATACATCCCTGTCGTCCAACTCGGGGGCGTGATAGACGCTCGGCTCGAACTCGGTTTCGCTGCTGGCGAGCGGCTCCTCCACCACCTCGACCGGCAGCGGCTCGGCCTCCACCGCAGTCTCCTGCGCCTGGACCGGCAGCCCCAGGCTGCTGGCCTGCAACTCGTCGCGGGCGAGCTGTGCCTGCTGGCGGAAGGCGCGGATGGCGCCGATCTGCGCAGTCGCATCGGCGAGCGCCGCACCATCGCGCAGGGCTTCCAGCATCAGGGTCAGCCGATCGTGGCAGTCGTGCAGCAGACCGAACAGCGCCGGCGCGGCCTGCAGGCGACCGTCGCCGAGGCCTTCGTACAGGTACTCCAATTCGTGGGCCAGATCGCCCACTTCGCCGATCTCGGCCATGCGTGCGCCACCCTTGAGGGTGTGCAGGTCACGCTGCAGGCCCTCCAGACCGGTGCTACCGGCCCCGGCATCGATCCAGCGTTCCAGCGCCTCGCCGGCCGACTCGAGGATATCGAAGCCTTCCTCGAGGAAGATCTCCACCAGCTCCGGATCGCGCTCGACCACCTCCTCGCGCGGCAGAGCCGGAGCGAGCGCCGCAGGTGCAACCAACGGCTGCATGGTGGGCGCGGCCGTGGCTTCGGCTTCGGCTTCGGCTTCGGCTTCGGCTTCGGCTTCGGCTTCGGCTTCGGCTTCGGCTTCGGCTTCGGCTTCGGCTTCGGCTTCGGCTTCGGCTTCGGCTTCGGCTTCGGCTTCGGCTTCGGCTTCAGGATGCGGCGCGCTTGCAGCCAGGGGCAACTCCTCCGGCACGCCCTGGCGCAGGGCGCGCATCTGCGTGAGCAGTGCACCGGCGGCGGTCAGCGGCAGGCCGAGCTGCAGCTCTTCCGCCTGGCGGGCCAGCAGGTCATGCCCCTCATGCAGCAGGCGGGCGAAGGCGGGCGCCATCGCGAAGCGGCCGTCGGTCAGGCCTTCGTAGATCGATTCGAGTTCGTGGGCGAGGTCGCCGATGGCCCGCACCCCGGCCATGCGCGCCCCACCCTTGAGGGTATGCAGGTCGCGCTGCAGGGAAGCCAAAGCCGCGCGATCCTGCGGGGAGGCCAACCACTGCTCGAGGGCCAGGGCGGCACTTTCCAGAATATCGCCGGCCTCTTCCAGGAAGATTTCCACCATCTCCGGATCGAACGCTTCCTCGGTCACGGCCGGAGCAGGCGCGAACGGCGCCGGCTCGGGCTCGGCGCTGGCCTCGAAAGCGGGTACGAAATCGCGAGCGGTTTCGGGCGACTCGAGCGGGGCCGCCGGATCGGCCAGCAGCCAGTCGAGGGAGGCATCGGACTCCGCAGACGATGACTGCGGCGCCTCGGCCTGAGGCTCAAGCAGCCACTCGCTCGGCACCGCCTCGGAGACGGCAAACGGTTGCTCGACCGATGGCTCATCCGCCAGGACGAAGTCACTCAGGAGCTCGTCCTCGACAGGCGCGGCGCTGGCGTCAGCTTTAAGCGGGGAGGACTGTGGCGCCTCGGCCTGAGGCTCAACCAGCCACTCGCTCGGCACCGCCTCGGAGACGGCGAACGGTTGCGCGGTCGACGGCTCATCCGCCAGGACGAAGTCGCTCAGGAATTCGTCCTCGACAGGCGCGGCGCTGGCGTCGGCTTCAAGCGAGGAGGATTGCGGGGTCTCGGCCTGAGGCTCAACCAGCCACTCGCTCGGCACCGCCTCGGAGACGGCGAACGGTTGCGCGGTCGACGGCTCATCCGCCAGGACGAAGTCGCTCAGGAGTTCGTCCTCGACAGGCGCGGCGCTGGCGTCGGCCTCAAGCGGGGAGGACTGCGGCGTCTCGGTCTGAGGCTCAACCAGCCACTCGCTCGGCACCGCCTCGGAGGCAGCGACCGGTTGCGCGACTGACGGCTCATCCGTCAGAACGAAGTCGCTCAGGAATTCGTCCTCGACAGGCGCGGCGCTGGCGTCGGCTTCAAGCGAGGAGGATTGCGGGGTCTCGACCTGAGGCTCAACCAGCCACTCGCTCGGCACCGCCTCGGAGGCAGCGACCGGTTGCGCGACCGACGGCTCATCCGTCAGAACGAAGTCGCTAAGGGCCTCGTCCTCGGCAGGCGCCGCCTCCGGCCCCTCGCTGAGCAGCCAGGCCAGCGAAGGATCGACACCGCTGTCGGCCGGCGCCACGGGGGCGACGTCCGACGCCGGTTCGGCCGCGAACTCGGCCAACGGCAGGAACTCGAAGTCCGCCGCAGCATCATTGGCTTCCCCCTGGGTGGCGGACAACGCCGGCGCGGTATCCAGCGGCAGCCAATCGGCGGACAGATCGAACTCTGCCGGAGCATCGCCGCCAGACGAAACGACGGGCTCCGGAATGGTCGCGTCGTCCGGCAGCATCAGGGATTCGCGGGACTCGGTTGCGTCCTCCTCGCTCGCCGCCAGGCTTGGGCTGTCCACTTGGGCCGCGCCTTCCGGTGCAGGCCAGTCCAGCGACAGTTCGGTCTCGACTGCCAACGGCGCATCGACAAGTTGTTCCGGCTCAGCCGGTGTCGGCGCCAGGGCGATGGCCTGGCTGAGCAGGCGCTCCAGCGCCTGGACCCGCTCCGGCTGCGGACTGACCTCCAGTGCGGCAGCCACCTGATCCATCATGCCGATCAAGGCTTCGTGAGCGGCCTCGACTTCGCGGAAGAAGGTCTCGTCGACCACCAGTCGCGATTCGCCCACCGCGGTGTAGATCGCCAGCAGGGCGCTGCACAGCACCTCGACCTGCGGCAGCTCGGCATGCCGTGCGCCATGGCCCAGGCTGGTCAGTTCCGTGCGCAGGGCTTCCAGCTCCTCGCGCTCGGCCGGATGACCGCGCCAGCGGGCGAGCAGTTCGTCGGCGTCGAGCAGGATGTCCATGCCTTCGGCGAGGAACTGACTGATCAGCTTGGGATCGCGCTTGGCCTGGCTGCGCCAGCTGGCTTCCGCCGCCGCCAACTGCTCCTGGTGCAGTTGCTGCACGCGGGCCAGCAGCTCGATGCTACCCGGCAGACTGGTCAGGGGCGCCTTGCCCAGTCCCTGCAGACCCTGCCGCAACAGGCGCTCGGCATCGCGCAGCAGCTCGACCATCGCAAGGCCAACCGGGATCAGGTTGGTCTTGAACTCCTTGAGCAGCTTCTCCAGCGGCGCCGCCACCTCGGCAATCGGCTGGATGCCGGCCATGTAGGCGCTGCCCTTGAGGGTGTGCAACGAACGCTGCAGCTCGTCGGTGACCGGCTGCGGCAATTCGCGCTCGCAGGCAGCGAGGAAGCGCGCCAAGGCCTCGAGATGGGCGTCGGCCTCGGTAGAGAACACCTCGAGGAGCACCGGGTCGAGCAGCTCTCCCTCCGCCACGCAGGCCTCGGCCTCGAGCGGGGCATCGACCGCCGTCGCGACCGGCGCCACTTCGGGCTGCGCGGCGGCGGCAGTGGGCAGTGGCTCGCCTCTGGACAGCGCGTGGGCTGCCGCCGCCAAATGGTCGACGTCGTCGCGCTGGCGCTGCGCCTTGGCGGCATACTCCTCGACCAGTGCCGGCAGCAATGCCACCACATCGGCGATCAGCTGCAGCAACGGTGCATCGGCCTCGATGCTGCGATCGATGACCCGGTTGAGCATGTTCTCGATCGACCAGGCCAGTTCACCGATGATCAGGGCGCGGACCATACGGCCGCTGCCCTTGAGGGTGTGGAAGGCCCGGCGGACTTCGGTCAGCGCTTCACGGTTGGTGACATTGGCCGACCATTGCGGCAGATATTCGTTGATGGTCTCGAGGACCTCGCCGGCCTCCTCGATGAAGACTTCCTGCAGGTCTTCGTCCACCGGTTCTTCGTCGGCCGGCGGCGGCAGCAGCTGCGGCGGGGCATCCTTGGCCGGCGGATTGATCGCCACCACCGGGGCGGCCATCACCGCGGCCAGGCTGAGCTCGGCCACGGCTTCCACGGGCGGAGCAACCGGCGCCTGGTCGGCCGTGGCGTCCGACGACACCGGCTCGACGACCTCCGGCTCCGTCACCGCTACCTCGACGGCCACTTCGGCGACCGGCGCCAGCGGCGCTGCGGCTTCTGCAGGCTCGGCGACCTCGGCCTGAGGGGCGATTTCGGCCAGGCTCGACACCACGTGCTCGGCCGGAGCCGCAACCGGTTCGGCGGCCATGACCGGGGCGGGCGGCGCCTCGCTCGGCAGGTCGAGAATCGAGCGGGTCGGCTGCAGGCCGTAGCCCAGGGCGGTCAGGCTTTCCTCGGCGACGTCGAGGATCAACTCGCTCTGGGTGGCGGGATCTTCGGCAATTCGCTCCAGGTAATACTCGACGCTGGTCAGGGCGTCGGCCAGGGTATCCAGGCTCTGCCAGCTGGGCACCGCCTGGCGCACCAGCAGCTGCTCGCGAATGTAGCGGCAGCAGGCATCCAGAAGCGCCGCGGCACGGCTCAGCGGAATCATGCCGAGACCACCGCGCACCTGGGTCAGCAGCTCTGGCACGCGGGCCAGGTGCTCGTGATTCCACTGCGAGGCGATGAACTCGATGATGGCGTCCTTGGCCTGCTCGAGACCGGTACGCGCCTCCTTGATCACCATCTGGTGAATCTGCGCCACGTCGGTGGTCGGCAGCAGGCTTTCCTCGGCCCGCTCGCCATCGGCAGGGCCGACCATGCCGGACAGACTCGCCTCGACGAACAGCAGGGCGCCGGCGATATCCATCAGCAGGGCGTCGCTGGCCTGCTGCTGGCCTGCGACCAAACGATCGATCACCCCCAGCTGGTCGGCGATCACCTTGCGCTGCTGGCCGAAGCCGAGCACCGCCAGGGTATCGGCGATCTGCTTGAGCGGGGCCTGCAGCACGGTCAGGGTGTCCAGGCGGCTGCGATCGCCGCGCACGAACAGGTCCAGGCTATCCTTGACCCGCACCAGCTCCTCGCACAGCGCACCGACCACCGAGCGCATGGCATCGCGGTCGGGACCGGCCATACGCGCCCGTTCCTCGTCGACCACCCGGCTGTCGGGCAGTGCGTCGGCCAGCTGGAAGCGCGTCTTCAGCTCGCCGATGCGCCCTTCCTCGCTGGGACTCTTGGCCACGTAGAACAGCATGTGCTTGAGCAACTGGTCGGGGGCAGGCTGGTTGAGGGCCACCACGCCATCGTCGATCAGTCGCTTGAGTTCGCGGTCCACTTCGCGCAGCAAGGTGCGCACGCTGCCGCTGCCGGCGATGCTGCCGGCGAGCAGGCCCTCGACCACACCGGCGGCGACCGCCCACAGCGGGCCGATCGGCGCTGCCGCGCTCAGACTTTCGAGCTTGGCGAACACCTTGGCCAGCAGGCCCAGCTGGGTCTGCGGCTCCTGGTCGCGCATATAGCCGAGCAGCGCCATCTGCAGCATCTGCCGCAGCTTGCGCAGCAGGGCCGGCAGGCCGGCACGCTCGAGGCGATCGAGGGCCGCCTGGGTCAGCGGCGCCGGGCGCGCGGACAAGTCGGGGGCGAACAGGCTGGTCTCCGAGAGCAGCGCCTCGCCGCGCGCGGTGCGCAGATCGTTGAGCAGCGGCAAGACCACCAGCGGCAGGTCGCGGCGGGCACTCTGGATGCGCTCGAGATAGACCGGCAGCTGCAGGATCGCCTGCATCAGCACTTCCAAGGCGTCACCGCGGCTGCCGCGGCCGTCGATCAGGGCCTGCAGCAGCCGCTCCATTTCCTCGGCCAGCAGTGCGGCGCCGTAGAACTCGACCATCTGCAGGGTGCCCTGCACCTGATGGACGTGGTTCAGGCAGAAGCGCAGACGCGTCAGATCCTGCGGGCTCTCGACGAACGCCTCGAGGGCCTGTCGTGCCTGTTTGAGGGTTTCCGCGATTTCGCCTTTGACCCACTCCAGGGCGACATAGTCGTGCCGATCACCCATAGCGACTCCACACATTGATCATGGTTACCCCTTTCGGGTAAAGGCCAGCACCTGCTCATCGGCCACCGGTTGCAGCAGCGGATGATGCCAGTCGGCCACTTCGCCGACTCCGATCACCAGCAGCCCGCCCGGTGCCAGCCGCTCGGCCAGGCGCGCCAGGATGTCGCGCCGGCGCCAGCGCCGGAAATAGATCAGCAGGTTCTGACAGAAGATGACGTCCATGCCGCGCTGCGGCGCACGCGCCAGATCGAGCACATTCAGACGGGCAAAACAGGTGCGCTCCCGCAGAGCGTCGCACACGGTAAAACTGCCATCGGGCTGCGCCAGGAAGTAGCGCTCGAGCAACGCTTCTTCCAGCTCGCCTACCCGGCGCGAACCATAGTTGCCCTGTCGGGCACGGGTCAGCGCGTTGAGGCTCAGGTCGCTGCCGGTCACCCCGAAGCAGGCATCCAGCCCGGCCTCGCGCTGCACCTCCGCGGCCACCAGGGCCAGCGAATAGGCTTCTTCGCCCGAGGCGCAACCCACACTCCACAACTGCCAAGCTGCCCCCGCCGCCGACCCGGCCAACTTTCCGTGCAGATACTCGCCGAGCAGCCGGAACGACGGCGAATGACGGAAGAAGTGGGTTTCCTGCACGGTCAGGTGGTCCATCAGGTGCGACCATTCGACCGCACCGCGCGGCCCGTCGGTCACCTGCTGGTAGTAGGCGGTGTAGCTGTCCAGCCCCAGCTCGCGCAGGCGCGTCGCCAGGATGGTCTGCAGGAAGGCGCGGCGCTGCTCGTTGAGTACGATGCCGCTCCGGGTTTCCAGCAATTCCTGCCAGGCCCGGAATTCCGCTGCCGTGATATCGGGCAGGGGTTTCATCGCCCAGACCGCGCTTGGCTGCATGCCGCGCCCCTCGTTCATGCTCGTCCGGCGGCGGCCCGCTCAGGCCGCCGCCCTCCCTGGTTTCAGGCCTGTTCCCGGTGTTCCGGCAGGGTGAAACCGGATACCGACTTGCGCATGTCGCTGGCCATCTTGGCCAGGTTGCCGATGCTGCGCGCCGTGGCGGTGGTACCCGACGAGGTCTGGGTGGTGATCTCCTGGATCACGTACATGGTGTTGGAGATGTGGCCCGCCGAAGACGACTGCTGACGGGCGGCGTTGGAAATGTTCTGAATCAACGCAGCGAGGCTGCGCGATACCTTCTCGATCTCCTCCAGGGCCACACCGGCGTCCTGGGCCAGGCGGGCACCGCGTACCACCTCGGTGGTGGTCTGTTCCATCGAGATGACCGCCTCGTTGGTGTCGGTCTGAATGGTCTTCACCAGCGCCTCGATCTGCTTGGTTGCCGCCGAGGAACGTTCAGCGAGGCGCTGCACCTCGTCCGCAACCACCGCGAAGCCGCGGCCGGCGTCACCGGCCATCGACGCCTGGATCGCCGCGTTCAGTGCCAGGATGTTGGTCTGGTCGGCAATGTCGTTAATCAGGCTAACGATGTCACCGATCTCCTGGGACGATTCGCCGAGGCGCTTGATTCGCTTGGAGGTGTCCTGGATCTGCTCGCGGATGTTGTCCATGCCGGAGATGGTGTTCTGCACCACCTCGTTGCCCTTGTTGGCGATGGCCACCGAACGCTCTGCTACCGCGGCGGATTCGGCGGCGTTGGCCGATACCTGGTCGATGGACACCGCCATTTCGTTGATCGCCGCGGAAGCACCGGCGATCTCCTGGGCCTGGTGCTCGGAAGCCTCGGCCAGGTGCATGGCGGTGGCCTGCGTTTCCTGGGCGGCGGCAGCCACCTGCACGGCGGTCTGGTTGATGGTCTCTACCAGGTCGCGCAGCTGGTCGATGGAGTAGTTGATGGAGTCGGCAATGGCGCCGGTGAAGTCCTCGGTCACCGTGGCCTGCACGGTCAGGTCACCATCCGCGAGGTCGCCGATCTCGTCGAGCAGACGCAGAATCGCGGTCTGGTTACGGTCATTCTTCTCGGCGGTTTCAGCCAGACGCGAACGGGTATCGCGCACCAGGATCAGCGCCATCAGCATGATCGAGGCCAGCGCCACCAGACCCAGCACGTAGCCGGCCAGGGTGTTGAAGGTTCGGCTGTCGGCGAGGTTCTCGAAGTCGGTGGCCAGGGTGGTGGTGTCTTCCAGCACTTTCTGCGACACCACGAAGATGTTGTTGGCCGACTCGCGCACCTGGAACAGTTGCGGCGAGGTTTCCAGGATCTCGTCCACCGAGCCGGAAACGAAGGCGAACAGTTCGGAAATCTCGTTCAGACGGGTAATGGCCTCGGCATCGGTCACCTTGGTGATGCCCATCGCCGGGTTGCCCTCGTGCATGCCTTTCAATACGCGGCCGAACAGGCTGGCGTCGCGACCGAAGCTGTCGGCGGCCTGTACGGAGTCCTCGGCACCGGCGAGCACCTTGTTCACCGCGGCGAGAATACGTTCTGCGAGCAGGGTCTGGCGCTGGGCCACGGCCACCTGGTCGGGCGAGGCGCCGTTTTCGAGAAGGATGTCCACCACCTCTTCGTACTCGGCCTGCAGCTGCGGAATGGTTTCCGCCAGGGTCTCGGCCACCTGGTGCAGCGACAGCACGGTCTGCTGACTGGCCAGAATCGAGTCGGCACTGTCGCGCAGACGCTGCCAGTCGCCGCCCAGCGCTTGCATGTCGGCGGACACGGCTTCCGGACTGGCCGGCAGGCCGGTGTCCGCGTTGCCGTTGCTCAGCCAGCCCCAGCGCTGCTCGAACTCTTCACGCTCGGTTTTCAACAGGCTGAATGCTTCCGGCTTGCCCGCTGCGGCCTCGACCGCGTTCTTGGCGATACCCTGGGAAAGCAGCCGCAGCTCGCCTGCGTGGCCGATGTACTGCTTGTCGTAGTCAGCCTGTTGATTGAGATATGCGAAGTTGGCAAACAGCAGCACCAGCGAGACGATCAGCACGGCAAACAGCCCGCCGATCAGCATGCTGCTGCGCATACCCGTGAAGAGATTGCCTGCGTTGAGTTTTTTCATCGTCTGGCCCCCGCCTGGACCTTCCACACTAAACGGTTCCAAGTAACGGCGCGGGCCGCAGGGCGGTCCGACCGGTAGATCTAGCTAGCTATACGGCAATATCGAGAAACGCCGACTCCCTGGCCAGCGCATGCGGGCTGAATACCAGCCACGGACGCTCACGCTGGAACACGCCATGGATCAACGGTTGAACGGACGCCTCGAGCGGCGGCAGCTGCTCGGTGAAGGTTTCCACGGAGAAGTGCTGCATGCCGAATACCTCGTCGACCACCAGGCCGGCGAAGACCTTGTCATGCTCCACCACCAGGATGCGCCGCTGCTTGCGCAGCGGCGAAAGCTCGCCGCCAAGAAATCCACACAGATCCATGATTGGCAGCAGACGGCCGCGCACGTTGGCCACACCCCTGATCCAGGACTTGACGCCTGGCAGCTGGGTATAACGGGGCTCGTGCAGGACCTCGGTCACCTCGCCCATGGGTGCGACGTAGAGTCGCGAGCCCATTCGAAAGCCGATGCCGCTCCAGCTCTGCGCCACTTCCTGCTGGGCTGGCAGACCCGCGGAATAGCGACGGCAGAGCTGATCGATGTCGAGCAGGTGCTGGAAAGGAGTCATGACGTCGGACATGCCGCTGCTGGCCTATGTTCTGCGTGGCGCGGTGCGATGAACCATCAACCCGCCTGAACCGCAGCGATGGTCTTGAGCAGGGTTTCTTCATCGACCGGCTTGGTCAGGTAGTCACGTGCCCCCTGACGCCGCCCCCAGACCTTATCGGTTTCCTGGTCCTTGGTGGTGACGATGATCACCGGAATGTGACCGGTTTCCGGATCCTTGGTCAGCTGGCGAGTGGCCTGAAAACCATTGAGCCCCGGCATGACCACGTCCATCAGGACCACGTCGGGCATTTCCTGGCGCGCCAGGGCAACGCCGTCAGCACCGTTTTCCGCCTTGAGCACCTGATGCCCGTTTTTCTCGAGCATGGCGGTGAGCTTGTACATCTCGGTCGGCGAATCATCAACAATCAGAATACGAGCCATGGAATCCCCCAATTGAAGGCACGCGTCAGCAGCCGGTCAGGCCGGACATCAGGTGGTTACTTGTTCCACCGGCACAAAACCCGGGACGTGCGCCTTGATGGCCCCGAGCAGTTCTTCCTTGCTGAAGGGCTTGGTCAGATACTGGTCGGAACCCACGATACGCCCCTTGGCCTTATCGAACAGGCCATCCTTGGAGGACAGCATGATCACCGGCGTGGATTTGAACGCACTATTATTCTTGATCAGGGCGCAGGTTTGGTAGCCATCCAGCCGCGGCATCATGATGTCGACGAAGATGATGTTCGGGTGAGAATCGGCAATCTTGGCCAGGGCATCGAAGCCGTCGATCGCAGTTATGACGTCGCACCCTACTTTCTTCAGCAGCGTTTCGGCGGTCCGACGAATCGTCTTCGAGTCGTCGATCACCATGACTTTCAAGCTATCGGAATGCTGTTCCATAGTCTGCCCTACCATTGACTCGGTGACTCGTTGATTTCCATCGCCCAAACATTTGCAGCGCTGCCACCCACGGGCTGCTACCTGATCGTCGGGGCTTTTTAGCACACTATCCGATGGCAAGCCATAAGCCCCGGATGTGCAAGGTTTTTCCTTGACTCACGGCAAACTGACCGCCACCTTGGGCAACCGCCAATCGCTTTTTCGCGGCCGTCAAGCCGTTGTTTCGTCGTGGAGGACATCCCCTATGAGCGTTCGCCTGGGCATCGTCATGGACCCCATCGCCCATATCACTTTCAAAAAGGACAGCTCGCTGGCCATGCTGCTCGCCGCCCAGGCACGCGGCTGGTCGCTGTTCTACATGGAACAGCATGACCTCTACCTGCGCGACGGCCAGGTTCGCGCCCGCCCCCGCCCCCTGAAGGTGTTCCACGATCCCAAGCACTGGTACCATCTCGACGACCAACAGGATCTGGCCCTGCACGAGCTCGACGTGGTGCTGATGCGCAAGGACCCGCCCTTCGACAACGAGTTCCTGTATTGCACCCATCTGCTCGAACAGGCCGAACGCCAGGGCCTGCTGGTGGTCAACCGCCCGCAGAGCCTGCGCGACTGCAACGAAAAGCTGTTCGCCACGCAATTCCCCCAGTGCACGCCGCCGACCCTGGTGAGCAGGCGGGTCGACATTCTGCGCGAGTTCGCCGCAGAACAGCGTGACATCATTCTCAAACCCCTGGACGGCATGGGCGGATCGTCGATCTTCCACCATCGCCACGGCGACCCCAACCTGTCGGTGATCCTCGAAACCCTGACCGGCCACGGCAGCCGGCAGATCATGGCGCAGCGCTACCTGCCGGCGATCAAGGACGGCGACAAGCGCATCCTGATGATCGACGGCGAGCCGGTACCCTATTGCCTGGCACGCATCCCGGCGCAGGGCGAGACGCGTGGCAATCTGGCCGCCGGCGGGCGCGGCGAAGCCCGGCCGCTGACCGAGCGCGACCGCTGGATCGCCACCCAGGTCGGACCGACCCTGCGCGACCTGGGCCTGCTGTTCGTCGGACTCGACGTGATCGGCGAGCACCTCACCGAGATCAACGTCACCAGCCCGACCTGCATCCGCGAGATCGACGCCGCCTTCGGCACCGACATAGCCGGCCAATTGATGGACGCCATCGCCGGCAAGCTGGCGGCGCGCGCCTGAGTCGATGTCCGGCGCAGGCTTCGTCCGCCGCAGCGCGGAGAAAAGTTCAAGGCGCGGAGTGCTTCATGGACTTTTGCCCGAGGCGGCGGCAGACTGCGCCGATTAACTGTCATGCGCCCGCCGATGAACGCAGCTGTCCAAACCTTCACCTACCGCCCCGCCGAAGTGCGGCCGGCCGACCGCCTGGGCTTTACCCTGTTCGTGGCCGCCGCGCTGCACCTCGCGCTGCTGCTCGGCGTCAGCTTCTCGCTGCCCGAGCCGAGCATGGTGAGCAAGACCCTCGACATCACCCTCGCCACCTTCAAGAGCGCGGAAAAGCCCAAGCAGGCCGACTTCCTCGCCCAGCATGACCAGCAGGGCAGCGGCAGCCTGGAGCACAAGGCCACGCCGAAAACCACCGAACTCGCCCCCTTCCAGGACAGCGAGATCCGCCGCGTCGAACCCCAGGCCCGGCCCAAGCCGAACGACACCCCGCAGACCAGCCGAGCCGCCGTCGCGACCCGCGCACCGCAGCGCGACAAGACTCCTGCGAAGGCGGAAACCCCCAAGCCGGCGCAACCGGAGCAGCAGGTTCCGGACTTCGACAGTAGCCAGCTCTCCGACGAGATCGCCAGTCTCGAGGCGCAGCTCAGCCACGAGCGCCAGCTGTATGCCAAGCGCCCGCGCATCCACCGCCTGAACGCCGCCTCGACCATGCGCGACAAGGGCGCCTGGTACAAGGAAGAGTGGCGCCGCAAGATCGAGCGCGTCGGCAACCTCAACTACCCCGACGCCGCCCGTCGCCAGCACATCTACGGCAGCCTGCGCCTGCTGGTGTCGATCAACCGCGACGGCACCCTGCGCGAGGTGCAGGTGCTGGAGTCCTCCGGCCAGCCGATCCTCGACCAGGCCGCCCTGCGCATCGTGCGCCTGTCGGCACCGTTCGCCCCGTTCAGCGGCGACCTCAGCGACATCGATGTGCTGGAAATCATCCGCACCTGGCGCTTCGAGCGCGGCGACCGCCTGGCCAGCCAGTGACGGTCGACCATCGCGCGGGCCTACACTTGAAGCCAGGCGCCCGAAGCTCGAAACTAGGCCCATGAACAGCACCCCCAGCTATCTCAAGCATCACTTCCTGATCGCCATGCCGCACATGGGCGATCCTCATTTCGCCCAGACGGTGATCTATCTGGTCGAGCACAACCAGCATGGCGCCATGGGCCTGGTGATCAACAAGACCAGCGGCCTCAGCCTCGCCGACGTGCTCGAGCAGCTGAATCCCGGCGTCGAGCCGAGCGAGCACTGCCAGCACGTGCCGATCTACAACGGCGGCCCGGTGCACAGCGAGCGCGGCTTCGTGCTCCATCCGCAGGACTGGAGCTACCAGGCCACCCTGGAGCTCGGCGGCCTGGCACTCACCACCTCCCAGGACGTGTTGCTGGCGATCGCCGACGGCAGCGGCCCCGACCGCCAGTTGATCGCGCTCGGCTACTCCGGCTGGGAGGCCGGCCAGCTCGAGGCCGAGCTGATCGACAACGCCTGGCTGACCTGCCCGGCCGATCCGGCGGTGCTGTTCGACGTCGCCGTCGAGCAGCGCCTGCAGCGCGCCGCCGCCCCCCTGGGTATCGACCTCAGCCTGCTCTCCAGCCAGGCCGGCCACGCATGAGCGCGCCGCGCCTGCTGCTCGGCTTCGACTACGGCAGCAAGCAGATCGGCGTCGCCGTCGGCCAGGCGATTACCGGTCAGGCCCGCGAGCTGTGCGTGCTCAAGGCGCAGAACGGCGTGCCGGACTGGAACCAGCTCGAACGCCTGCTCAAGGAGTGGCAGCCGGACGCCCTGGTGGTCGGCCTGCCGCTGAACATGGACGGCACGCCCAGCGAGATGAGCGCACGCGCCGAGAAATTCGCCCGCCGCCTGCACGGTCGCTTCAACCTGCCGGTGTTCACCCACGACGAACGTCTGACCACCTTCGAGGCCAAGGGGCGGCGCCTGGCCGAGGGCCAGCGCGGCGGCTACCGTGAACGCCCGGTGGATGCGCTGGCCGCCGCCCTGCTGCTCGAAGGCTGGCTGGAGCTGCAGCCAGCCCCATCGCTTTGACTGCCCGAGGATTACCGATGACCCTGCCCGATCCCGCCGCCCTGCTCGCGCGGATGGCCGCCGAGCTGCGCGCCCACCTGACCCGCCGCGGCATCCAAGACCCGCTGTTCGTCGGCATCCACACCGGCGGTGTGTGGGTCGCCCGCGCCCTGCTCGAAGAGCTCGGCCAGAGCGACACCCCGCTGGGAGTCCTCAACGTGTCCTTCTACCGCGACGACTTCAGCCGGCACGGCCTGCACCCGCAGGTACGCCCTTCCGCGCTGCCGTTCGACGTCGAGGACCGCCACCTGGTACTGATCGACGACGTGCTGATGAGCGGCCGCACCGTGCGCGCGGCCCTCAATGCCCTGTTCGACTATGGCCGCCCGGCCAGCGTGACGCTGGCCTGCCTGCTCGATCTGGACGCCCGCGAGCTGCCGATCCGTGCCGACGTGCTCGGCGCCACCCTGTCGCTGCCCCCCGACCAGCGAGTAAAATTGCTCGGTCCCGCGCCGCTCGCCCTCGAGCTGCAGACCCTCGCCGCCTCCCACTGAGAATTCCGCGATGACGCCAACCGACGCCAAGCGCCCGTTGCAGCTCAACGACCAGGGCCAGCTGCGCCACTTCCTGTCGCTCGACGGCCTGCCCCGCGAGCTGCTCACCGAACTCCTCGACACCGCCGACTCCTTCCTCGAGGTCGGCGCCCGCGCGGTGAAGAAGGTGCCGCTGCTGCGCGGCAAGACCGTGTGCAATGTATTCTTCGAGAACTCCACGCGGACCCGTACCACCTTCGAACTGGCCGCCAAGCGCCTGTCCGCCGACGTCATCACCCTCAACGTGTCGACCTCCTCGACCAGCAAGGGTGAGACGCTGTTCGACACCCTGCGCAACCTCGAGGCGATGGCCGCCGACATGTTCGTGGTGCGCCATGCCGACTCCGGCGCCGCCCACTTCATCGCCGAGCACGTCTGCCCGGACGTGGCGATCATCAATGGCGGCGACGGCCGCCACGCCCACCCGACCCAGGGCATGCTGGACATGCTGACCATCCGCCGCCACAAGGGCGGTTTCGAGAACCTCTCGGTGGCCATCGTCGGCGACATCCTGCATTCGCGGGTGGCGCGCTCCAACATGCTGGCGCTGAAGACCCTCGGTTGCCCGGACATCCGGGTGATCGCGCCCAAGACCCTGCTGCCGGTCGGCATCGAGCAGTACGGCGTGCGCGCCTACACCGATCTCGCCGCCGGCCTCAAGGACGTCGACGTGGTGATCATGCTGCGCCTGCAGCGCGAGCGCATGCAGGGCGGCCTGCTGCCCAGCCAGGGCGAGTTCTACAAGCTCTACGGCCTTACCGAGCAGCGCCTGGCGCTGGCCAAGCCGGACGCCATCGTCATGCACCCGGGACCGATCAACCGCGGCGTGGAGATCGAGTCGGCGGTGGCCGACGGCGCCCAGTCGGTCATCCTCAACCAGGTCACCTACGGCATCGCCATCCGCATGGCGGTGCTGTCCATGGCCATGAGCGGCCAGCAGGCCCAGCGCCAGTTCGCACAGGGAGACGCCCAGTGAAAGTCAGCATCCACGGCGCCCACGTCATCGATCCGAGCAGCGGCCTCGACCGGGTCTGCGACATCCATCTCGACGGCGGCCGCATCGCGGCCCTCGGCGCGGCCCCGGACGGCTTCGACGCCGAACAGCAGATCGCCGCCCACGGCCTGATCGCCGCGCCCGGCCTGGTCGACCTGGCGGTGAGCCTGCGCGAGCCGGGCTATACCCGCAAGGGCAACATCGCCAGCGAGACCCGCGCCGCCGCCGCCGGCGGCGTCACCAGTCTGTGCTGCCCGCCGCGTACCAAGCCGGTGGTCGACACGCCGGCGGTGGTCGAGCTGATCCTGGACCGCGCCGCCAGTGCCGGGCATGCCCGGGTGTTCCCGCTCGGCGCGCTGAGCAAGGGCCTGGAAGGCGAGCAGCTGGCCGAGCTGATCGCCTTGCGCGACGCCGGCTGCGTGGCCTTCACCAACGGCCTGGCGCCGATGGCCAACAACCGCGTGCTGCGCCGCGCCCTGGAATACGCGGCCACCTTCGACCTCACCGTGGTGTTCAAGTCGCAGGATGCCGACCTCGCCGAGGGCGGCCTGGCCCACGAAGGCCCCACCGCCAGCTTCCTCGGTCTGCCGGGCATCCCGGAGAGCGCCGAGACCGTCGCCCTGTCCCGCGACCTGCTGCTGGTCGAGCAGAGCGGCGTGCGCGCCCACTTCAGCCAGCTGAGCAGCGCGCGCGGCGTGGAGATGATCGCCGCCGCCCAGGCCCGCGGCCTGCCGGTCACCGCGGACGTCGCCCTGTACCAGCTGATCCTCACCGACGAGGCGCTGGTGGGCTTCTCCAGCCTCTATCACGTGCAGCCGCCGCTGCGCTCGCGCGCCGACCGCGACGCCCTGCGCGAGGCGGTGAAGAGCGGCGTGGTGTCGGCCATCGCCAGCCACCACCAGCCGCACGAGCCGGACGCCAAGCTGGCACCATTCGGCGCCACCGAGCCGGGCATCAGCAGCGTCGAACTGCTATTGCCGCTGGCCCTGACCCTGGTCGAGGACGGCCTGCTCGACCTGCCGACCCTGCTCGCCCGCCTGACCTGCGGCCCGGCCGCCGCCCTGCGCCTGCCGGTGGGCCAGCTGGGGGTCGGCGCACATGCTGACCTGGTGCTGTTCGACGCCAAGGCGCAGACGCTGGCCGGTGAGCACTGGCTGTCGCGCGGCGGCAACAGTCCGTTCATCGGTCACTGCCTGCCCGGCGCGGTGCGTTACACCCTGCAGGGCGGCCGCATCAGCCACCAGGCTTAAGCACCCGCTCCTGAAACGACAAGGCCCGCCATTCGGCGGGCCTTGTGCATTGTGACGCTCAGAAGCGCCAGGCGTTGCGGATCGATACCTGGTCGTTGAGCGTCCAGAAATCGTAGAGCACGCCGACCAGGAAGAAACCACCGGTCAACAGGTAAAGGATGCCGGTCAGCCACTTGCCCATGTACATGCGGTGCACGCCGAAGACACCGAGGAAGGTCAGCAGGATCCACGCCACGTTGTAGCTGGTGCGCCCACTGTGGAAGCGCTGGTCGGCCTCGCGGTCCATGCCGGGAATCAGGAACAGGTCGACCAGCCAGCCGATGCCGAGCAGGCCGAGGGTGAAGAACCAGATGGTTCCGGTGACCGGTCGCCCGTAGTAGAAACGGTGGGCGCCGAGAAAGCCGAACAGCCAGAGCAGGTAGCCGATTGCCTTGCTGTGGGTGTCCTGAGTCAGAGTCGTCATGCAGTCCTCCTGGCGAATGACGGGGCGACAGCCCGGGCTGCGGATACGCGAAGGTGCTGCGTATCGAGTCTAGGCGGCCCCCGTTCGACCCGCCCGGCGCCCCGACGTTCCCATTCAGCGCCGGCGCAGGCCGGGCCGATCCTCCTCGGCATGCTCGAGACTGAGGGTCTGGGTGCTCGAGCCCAGGTGCTCGGCGTCGGTTTCCGAGCCCAGCTTGATCATCAGGCGCAGGTCGTTGGCCGAATCGGCGTGGGCCAGGGCGTCCTCGTAGGTGATCTCGCCGTTGCTGTACAGGTGGTAGAGCGCCTGGTCGAAGGTCTGCATGCCGTGCTCGGTCGAGCGCTTCATCAGATTCTTCAGCTCGTGCACCTCGCCCTTGCGGATCAGGTCGGCGGCCAAGGGGGTGTTGATCAGCACCTCGATCACCCCGCGGCGGCCCTTGCCGTCCGGGGTCGGCACCAGCTGCTGGGCGATGATCGCCTTGAGATTGAGCGACAAGTCCATCCACACCTGCTCGTGACGATCCGGCGGGAAGAAATGGATGATGCGATCGAGCGCCTGGTTGGCGTTGTTGGCGTGCAGGGTGGCCAGGCACAGGTGGCCGGTCTCGGCGAAGGCCACCGCGTAGTCCATGGTCTCGCGGGTCCGCACCTCGCCGATCATGATCACGTCCGGCGCCTGGCGCAGGGTGTTCTTCAGCGCCACCTCGTAGGACTCGGTGTCGATGCCCACCTCGCGCTGGGTGACGATGCAACCCTGGTGCTGGTGGATGAACTCGATCGGGTCCTCGATGGAGATGATGTGGCCGTTGGCGTTCTTGTTGCGGTAGCCGATCATCGCCGCCAGCGAGGTCGACTTGCCGGCGCCGGTGGCACCGACGAACAGCACCAGGCCGCGCTTGGTCATCGACAGCTGCTTGAGCACCTCGGGCAGCTTGAGCTCCTCGAAGGTGGGGATCTGCGTCTCGATGCGGCGCAGCACCATGCCCACCAGGTTGCGCTGGTAGAAGGCGCTGACCCGGAAGCGGCCGATGCCACGCGCGCTGATCGCGAAGTTGCACTCGTGGGTCTCGGCCAGTTCGCGACGCTGCTGCTCGTTCATCACCGACAGCACCGTCTCGCGGGTCTGCTCGGGCGCCATCGGGTTCTTGGTCACCGGCAGGATCTTGCCGTTGACCTTCATCGACGGCGGCACGCCGGCGGTGATGAACAGGTCGGAGCCGCCCTTCTCCACCATCAGGCGCAGCAGTTTCTCGAATTCCATGGCTTTCCTCGATGTTCCTGCGCGGCAGCTGCCGCGCGGCGGTGTGCCGGCCGCGCGGGCGGCCGGCGACGGTTACAGACTTTCCGGCGACTTGGCCTTTTCCTTGGCCGCCTCGCGGCTGACCAGCCCCTTGCTGAGCAGGTTCTTCAGGCAGGCGTCCAGGGTCTGCATGCCCAGCGCGCCGCCGGTCTGGATCGCCGAGTACATCTGCGCCACCTTGTCCTCGCGGATCAGGTTACGGATCGCCGGAGTGCCGATCATGATCTCGTGGGCCGCCACCCGGCCGCCGCCGGTCTTCTTCAGCAGGGTCTGCGAGATCACCGCCTGCAGCGACTCGGAAAGCATCGAGCGGACCATGGACTTCTCCTCGGCGGGAAACACGTCGACCACCCGGTCGATGGTCTTGGCCGCGGAGGTGGTGTGCAGGGTGCCGAACACCAGGTGACCGGTTTCCGCCGCGGTCAGCGCCAGGCGGATGGTTTCCAGGTCGCGCATCTCGCCGACCAGGATGATGTCCGGGTCCTCACGCAGTGCCGAGCGCAGCGCCTCGGAGAAGCCCAAGGTGTCGCGGTGCACCTCGCGCTGGTTGACCAGGCACTTCTTCGACTCGTGGACGAATTCGATCGGGTCCTCGATGGTGAGGATGTGGTGGTACTTGTTGCTGTTGATGTAGTCGAGCATCGCCGCCAGGGTGGTCGACTTGCCGGAGCCGGTCGGCCCGGTGACCAGCACCAGGCCGCGCGGCACGTCGGAGATCTTCTTGAACACCTCGCCCATGCCGAGGTCTTCCATGCTCAGCACCCGCGAGGGAATGGTCCGGAACACCGCGCCCGCACCGCGGTTCTGGTTGAAGGCGTTGACCCGGAAGCGCGCGACGCCAGGCACCTCGAAGGAGAAGTCGGTCTCCAGGAACTCCTCATAGTCCTTGCGCTGCTTGTCGTTCATGATGTCGTAGATCAGCGCGTGGACCTGCTTGTGCTCCATCGGCGGCAGGTTGATGCGGCGCACGTCGCCATCGACGCGGATCATCGGCGGCAGGCCAGACGAGAGGTGCAGGTCGGATGCGCCCTGCTTGGCGCTGAAGGCCAGCAGCTCGGTAATATCCATGGGGGTCCCCAATCACAAACAAGCGGGTAGAATGCCGCGACAGCCAGCGGCCGGGCGAAAAGCGGAACCAAATGTCCACGATCCCAGACAATATTGCAAAGGTCCGAGCGCGCATCCGTGAGGCAGCGCATGCCTGCGGCCGCAGTGCCGAAGGCGTGCAGCTGCTGGCGGTGAGCAAGACCAAGCCGGCTACCGCCCTGCGCGAGGCTTGCGCCTGCGGCCAGCGCGACTTCGGCGAGAACTACCTGCAGGAGGCCCTCGCCAAGCAGGCCGAACTGGCCGACCTCGACCTCGTCTGGCACTTCATCGGGCCGATCCAGTCGAACAAGACCAAGCCGCTCGCCGAGCACTTCGCCTGGGTGCATTCGGTGGACCGTCTGAAGATCGCCGAGCGCCTGTCCGCCCAGCGCCCCGCGCACCTGCCGCCGCTCAACATCTGCCTGCAGGTCAACGTCAGCGGTGAAGCCAGCAAGTCCGGCTGCACGCCCGCGGAGCTGCCGGCGCTGGCCGCCGCGGTCGCCGCCCTGCCCAACCTGCGCCTGCGCGGGCTGATGGCCATTCCCGAGCCGACCCCCGACCAGGGCGCCCAGCGTGCCGCCTTCGCCCGCCTGCGCGAACTGCGCGACAGCCTGCCGCCGCCGCTCGACACCCTGTCGATGGGTATGAGCGACGATCTGGAAGCGGCCATCGCCGAAGGCGCCACCTGGGTGCGCATCGGCAGCGCCCTGTTCGGCGCCCGCGACTACTCTCCCACCTCATCCGCGAGCCCCGCCTCCTGAGGCGCGACTCCCCGAGCAGACAAGGAATCTCACCATGACTCATCCGCGTATCGCCTTCGTCGGCGCCGGCAACATGGCCACCAGCCTGATTGGTGGCCTGATCGCCCGCGCCGTGCCCGCCGAGAACATCACCGCCAGCGAACCCTACGCCGAACAGCGTGAGCGCATCGCCCGCGAACACGGCATCGCGGTATTCGAAGACAACGCCGCCGCGGTGGCCGGCGCCGATATCGTGGTCCTGGCGGTCAAGCCGCAGGTGATGAAGGACGTCTGTCTGGCGCTGGCCCCGGCGCTGCCGGCCGATGCACTGATCGTTTCCATCGCCGCCGGCATTCCCTGCGCCAGCCTCGCGCGCTGGCTGGGCGACAAGGCCATCGTGCGCTGCATGCCCAATACCCCGGCGCTGCTCCACCAGGGCGCCAGCGGCCTGTACGCCAACGCGCGCACCAGCGAAGCCCAGCGCGAGCAGGCCGACGCCCTGCTCAGTGCCGTCGGCCTGGTGCTCTGGCTGGACGAGGAGCAGCAGATCGACGCGGTCACCGCGGTCTCCGGCAGCGGCCCCGCCTACTTCTTCCTGCTCATGGAGGCGATGACCGCCGCCGGCGAGCGCCTGGGCCTGTCCGCCGAGACCGCCAGCCTGCTGGCCCGCCAGACCGCTCTGGGCGCCGCGCGCATGGCGCTGGTCAGCGACGTCGAGCCGGCCGAACTGCGCCGCCGGGTGACCTCGCCCAAGGGCACCACCGAGGCGGCGATCAACACCTTCCAGGCCGGCGGCTTCGAGGCGCTGGTCGAGAAGGCCCTGCAGGCCGCCGCCCATCGCTCGGCCGAACTCGCCGAGCAGCTCGGCCAGTAAGGAGGCCCGATGAACGGACTCACCACCGCCGCCGTCTACGTCTTGCAGACCCTCGGCAGCCTGTACCTGCTGATCGTCCTGCTGCGCTTCATCCTCCAGCTGGTGCGCGCCGACTTCTACAACCCGCTCAGCCAGTTCGCGGTCAAGGCCACCAAGCCCTTGCTCAACCCGTTGCGCCGGGTGATTCCCGGCTTCGGCGGCCTCGATCTCGCCTCGCTGGTGCTGGCCATCCTGGTGCAGCTGCTGCTGATGGCGCTGATCCTGATGCTGCTCGGCTATGGCATCGGCGGGGTGCTGCCGCAGTTGCTGATCTGGTCGGTGATCGGCGTCACCGCGCTGTTCCTCAAGGTGTTCTTCTTCGCCCTGATCGTCAGCGTGATCCTCTCCTGGGTCGCTCCCGGCAGCTACAACCCGGCCGCGCAACTGATCAACCAGATCTGCGAGCCGGTGCTGATGCCGTTCCGCCGCCTGCTGCCCAACCTCGGCGGCCTGGACATCTCGCCGATCTTCGCCTTCATGGCGCTGCAACTGCTCGACATGCTGGTGATCAAGAACCTCGCCGCGCTGACCCACATGCCGCAGCTGCTCAGCCCGTTCCTTTGATGGCCTGGTTCCGCTGGGACGGCGCGGACCTGCTCCTGGACTGCCACCTGCAGCCCAAGGCGAGCAAGGACGAGTTCGCCGGGCTGCATGGCGAGCGCCTGAAGATCCGCCTCACCGCCCCGCCGGTGGAGGGCAAGGCCAACGCCCACCTGTTGGCCTTCCTCGGCAAGGCCTTCGGCGTGGCCAAGAGCCAGGTGGTGCTGGAGAGCGGCGAACTCAACCGGCAGAAGCGCGTGCGCATCCGCGCGCCCCAGAAGCTGCCGGCGGCGCTGGCCGCCGAACTCGAGGCCGGGCGCCAGGCGTAGGGTGGACAACGGCGCAGCCTTGTCCACCAGTGACGCAGGCTGGGCAACCGGCGCCGGCCTTTCGCTCCAGTCATGCGCGCATGCGGTGGAAAATCGCTGCGCGAGTTTTCCACCCTACTCCACCCTACGACCACCCCTGCCGCGCCCTTGCCCCCCGGGGGCGCCCTCTTTAGACTTGCCGCCTTCACTTTTCGAGAGCAGGGTCGATGCCCACCGTCTTCGCAGAAGATTCCGTCGGCCTGGTCAGCCCCCAGGTCCTGCACTTCAAGGAGCCCCTCCCGCTCGCCTGCGGCCGCCAACTGGCCGACTACGAGCTGGTCTACGAAACCTACGGCATGCTCAACGCCGAGCGCAGCAACGCCGTGCTGATCTGTCATGCGCTCTCCGGCCACCACCACGCCGCCGGCTACCACAGCCCCGACGATCGGAAGCCGGGCTGGTGGGACAGCTGCATCGGCCCGGGCAAGCCGATCGATACCCGCAAGTTCTTCGTGGTCAGCCTCAACAACCTCGGCGGCTGCAACGGCTCCACCGGCCCGGGCAGCCGCAACCCGGAAACCGGCCGCGCCTACGGCGCCGACTTCCCGGTGCTGACCGTGGAGGACTGGGTGCACAGCCAGGCGCGCCTGGCCGACGCCCTCGGCATCAGGCAGTGGGCCGCGGTGGTGGGCGGCAGCCTGGGCGGCATGCAGGCCCTGCAGTGGAGCATCAGCCACCCCGAGCGCCTGCGCCACTGCGTGGTGATCGCCTCGGCGCCCAAACTGTCGGCGCAGAACATCGCCTTCAACGAGGTGGCCCGCCAGGCCATCCTCACCGACCCGGACTTCCATGGCGGCCACTTCCAGGAACAGGGCACCATCCCCAAGCGCGGCCTGATGCTGGCGCGCATGGTCGGCCACATCACCTACCTGTCCGACGACTCGATGGGCGAGAAATTCGGCCGCGAACTGAAGACCGACCAGCTCAACTACGACTTCCATAGCGTCGAGTTCCAGGTGGAGAGCTATCTGCGCTACCAGGGGGAGGAGTTCTCCGGGCGCTTCGACGCCAACACCTACCTGCTGATGACCAAGGCGCTGGACTACTTCGATCCGGCCGCCGCCCACGACGGCGACCTGGTGAAGACCCTCGAGCCGGTCAAGGCCGACTTCTGCGTGATCTCCTTCTCCACCGACTGGCGCTTCTCGCCGGCGCGCTCGCGGGAGATCACCGACGCCCTGGTCGGCGCCAAGAAGAACGTCAGCTACCTGGAGATCGAGTCGGCCCACGGCCACGACGCCTTCCTCATCCCGAGCCCGCGCTATATCCAGGGCTTCGGTCGCTACATGAACCGTATTGCCGTGTAAGGACTGCCGCCGATCATGCGTGCCGATCTGGAAATCATTCAGGAATGGATCCCCGCCGGCAGCCGGGTCCTCGACCTCGGCTGCGGCGGTGGCGAGCTGCTGGCCTATCTGCGCGACCACAAGCAGGTGCATGGCTACGGCCTGGAACGCGATCCGGACAAGATCGCCCAGTGCCTCGACCATGGCGTCAACGTCATCGAGCAGGATCTCGACCAGGGCCTCGATCACTTCGCCGACGACAGCTTCGACGTGGTGGTGATGACCCAGACCCTGCAGGCGGTGCACTATCCCGACCGCCTGCTGCGCGACATGCTGCGCGTGGGCAAGACCTGCATCATCACCTTCCCCAACTTCGGCCACTGGCGCTGCCGCTGGTACCTGGCCCGGCAGGGCGAGATGCCGCGTTCGGAGTTCCTGCCCTACACGTGGTACAACACGCCAAACATCCACTTCTGCACCTTCCGCGACTTCGAGGCACTTTGCCGCGAGCAGCAATTGCGCGTACTCGACCGCCTGGCGGTGGATCGCGATCATCGCCTGGGAGCACTCGCCCGCTGGTGGCCTAATCTGTTGGGTGAGATCGGCATCTACCGCGTTACCCGCTGACCAAGGCCTCACGAAGGAGATATGCCCATGCGTCGCCTAGCCCTGCTCCTGCTCACCCTGAGCCTCGCCCTGCCGGCCGCCGCCGAGCGTCTGCAACGCTTCGGCGACCTCGAGGTGCACTACAACGTGTTCAACTCCAGCTTCCTGCAGCCGAACGTCGCCGCCGCCGCCGGCCTGGCGCGCAGCAAGACCCAGGGCGTGGTCAATGTCGTGGTCATGCGCGCCGGCAAAGCGGTGCCGAACGCCGCCGTCACCGGCACGGTGAAGAACCTGATCGGCCAGGGCAGAACGCTGAACTTCAAGCGCGTGGCCGAGGGCGAAGGCGCCGCCGAGCAGCAGGCGGTCTACCACCTGGCCCAGTTCAGCATGACCGAGCGCGAGGTGCTGACCTTCGACATCAAGGTGCAGGAAGGCGGCCAAAGCCACAGCCTCAATTTCAACCAGGAAGTGTTCCCCGACGAATGAAAGTCCTGACCGAACTGGTGCTGGCCAGCCACAACGCCGGCAAACTCAAGGAACTGCAGGCCATGCTGGGTGACGCCGTACGCGTGCGCTCGGTGGCCGAGTTCAGCACGGTGGAGCCCGAGGAGACCGGCCTCTCCTTCGTCGAGAACGCCATTCTCAAGGCTCGCCATGCTGCACGCGTATCCGGCCTGCCGGCGCTGGCCGACGACTCGGGTCTCGCCGTCGACGCCCTCGGCGGCGCGCCGGGCATCTACTCGGCGCGCTACGCCGGCGGCAAGGATGACGCCGCCAACAACGCCAAGCTGCTCGAGGCGCTGAAGGACGTGCCGGACGCCGAGCGCGGCGCCCAGTTCGTCTGCGCCCTGGCCCTGGTGCGGCATGCCGAGGATCCGCTGCCGATCCTCTGCGAGGGCCTCTGGCACGGTCGCATCCTTCATGAAGCACGCGGCGAGCACGGTTTCGGCTACGACCCCCTGTTCTGGGTGCCCGAATGCGAGTGCGCCAGCGCCGAGCTGCCCGCCGCCGAGAAGAATCGCCTGAGCCACCGCGCCCGCGCCATGGCCCAGCTCAAGCAGCGGCTGGGTCTCGCTTGAGCCTCGCGTCACCTGCCCCGGCCCTGCCGGGGCTGTTCCAGCTGCCCCCCCTGGCGCTGTACGTCCACATCCCGTGGTGCGTGCGCAAGTGCCCGTACTGCGACTTCAACTCCCACGCCGCCGGTCCCGAGCTGCCCGAGGAAGCCTACGTCGACGCCCTGCTCGCCGACCTCGACGCCGACCTCGACGCCGACCTGGCGGCCGCCCACGGCCGCGAGCTGGTGTCGATCTTCTTCGGCGGCGGCACGCCCAGCCTGTTCTCGGCGCGCGCCCTGGATCGCCTGCTGCAAGGGGTCAACCAGCGACTCGCCTTCGCCGGCGATATCGAGATCACCCTCGAGGCCAACCCAGGCACCTTCGAGCAGGCCAAGTTCCGCGACTACCGCCGGCTCGGCATCAATCGCCTGTCGATCGGCGTGCAGAGCTTCCAGACCGACCAGCTCCAGGCGCTGGGGCGCATCCATGACGGCAATGAGGCGATTCGCGCCGCCGAGATGGCCCGCGCGGCCGGCTTCGACAATTTCAACCTCGATCTCATGCACGGCCTGCCGGGTCAGGATGTCGCCGGTGCCCTGGCCGACCTGCGCCAGGCCATCGCCCTCGAACCGACGCACCTGTCCTGGTACCAGCTGACCCTGGAACCGAACACCGTGTTCTGGAGCCAGCCGCCGGAGATTCCCGAGGACGACATCCTCTGGGACATCCAGGAAGCCGGCCAGGCGCTGCTCGCCGGCGCGGGCTTCGCCCAGTACGAGACCTCGGCCTATGCGCGCGAACAACGCCGCGCCCGCCACAACCTCAACTACTGGACCTTCGGCGACTTCCTCGGCATCGGCGCCGGCGCCCACGCCAAGCTGAGCGATCCGGACGGCCGCATCCGCCGCAGCTGGAAGACCCGCCTGCCCAAGGACTACCTCGATCCGGACAAGCGTTTCCAGGCCGGCGAGCGGGAGCTGGAAGCGGCCGAGCTGCCCTTCGAGTTCATGATGAACGCCCTGCGCCTGACCGCAGGCGTGCCGGCGGCTCTGTTCGAGCAGCGCACCGGACTGCCGCTGTCCAGCATCGCGGAGGCCTGCGCCGCGGCGCGCGGCGCCGGGCTGCTCGACGCCGATGCGCAGCTGCTCAAGCCCACCGCCCGTGGCCAGCTGTTCCTCAACGACCTGCTGCAGCACTTCCTCGACTGAGCGAGAGCGGCGCTGGAAGATCGCCGTGCGAGTCTTCTACCCCAAGCCGCTACCGCGCCGCACCGTCTTGCCAGCCTGCCGCACTTTCTGCCCCAAGCGTGTTCGGAGTGGCAGGCCTGTCTGCCGCTTGCAGGTAGACTGAGGCCAGCCGTAATCGCCATACCTGCAAGGAGCCCGCATGGATCTGCTACTCGACCTGTTCGCCACCCTGTCGCGCTGGTGCCGCAGCCACCTCGACGAGATCGCCCTGGCGGTGGTCGCCGCGCTGCTGGTGCTGTTCGGTCCGCTGCTCAACGCCTGGCTGCAGCGCCAGGTCGGCAGCCTCAACTTCGTATTCCGCACCCTGCTGTTCATCCTGCTCTGCGCCGTCGGCTACGGCCTGGTCATCGTCCACGCCACGCCCTGGCTGGCCAAGGGCCTGGCGCAGCTGAACAACTACACCCTGGCGCCGGCGTTGGCGCTGGTGTTCATCGGCATCGGGGTGATCGCCGAGCGGCGCTGAGCCGTTACCTGTCGTAGGGTGGACAACGGCGCAGCCTTGTCCACCACTGTGCACGCCCCCGACGGAGCGACCGCCAGGCGGCGGTCAGCGATAGAAAATCGCTGCGCGCGTTTTCTACCCTACGGTGCTGCAGGCCTCTCCCCGGCAACGGCCAGAAATGAAGAAGCCGGGCGATGCCCGGCTTCTTCGTCAGTGCCAGTGCCTCACTCGACGCGCTGGAACTTGAGATCCCACACGCCATGGCCGAGGCGCTCGCCGCGGCGCTCGAACTTGGTCACCGGGCGCTCTTCCGGACGCGGCACGTAAGTGCCGTCTTCGGCCAGGTTGCGGTAGCCGGGCGCGGCGCTCAGCACCTCGAGCATGTGCTCGGCGTAGGGCTGCCAGTCGGTGGCCATGTGCAGCACACCGCCGACCTTGAGCTTCTGGCGAACCAGCTCGGCGAACGCCGGCTGCACGATGCGCCGCTTGTTGTGCTTGGCCTTGTGCCAGGGATCGGGGAAGAACAGCAGCACGCGATCCAGGCTGGCGTCGGCCACGCACTGACGCAGCACGTCCAGCGCGTCGCAGCTGTATACGCGGATGTTGGTGAGATTCTGCGCCAGCGCGCCGGACAGCAGCGCGCCGACGCCCGGCCTGTGCACCTCGACGCCGATGAAGTCCTGCTCGGGCGCGCTTGCGGCCATCTCCAGGGTCGCCTGGCCCATGCCGAAGCCGATCTCGAAGGTGCGCGGCGCCTGGCGGCCGAACAGCTGGTCGAAGTCGCGCAGGCCGTCCTCGAGCTGCAGGCCGAAGCGCGGCCAGCCCTGCTCGAGACCGCGTTGCTGGCCGAGGGTGGTGCGCCCGGCGCGCATCACGAAGCTCTTGATGGTGCGCAGGCGCGGCGCGTCGCCGGCGGTTTCCGGCACGTGTTGGATTTCGTCGGTCATGATGCTTCCTGAAAGACGAACGAGCCCTGCCATCGGGCAGGGCTCGCGTGTGGGCAGGACGGCGCCAGGCGCCGCCCGGACGATTAACGGATCAGGCCGTCCAGCGGCGAGGAGGCGCTGGCGTACAGCTTCTTCGGCATGCGCCCGGCCAGGTAGGCCAGGCGGCCGGCGACGATGGCGTGCTTCATCGCCTCGGCCATCAGCACCGGATGCTGCGCGTGGGCGATGGCGCTGTTCATCAGCACCGCCTCGCAGCCCAGCTCCATGGCGATGGTGGCGTCCGAGGCGGTGCCCACCCCGGCGTCGACCAGCACCGGCACCTTGGCCTCCTCGAGGATGATGCGCAGGTTGTACGGGTTGCAGATGCCCAGGCCCGTGCCGATCAGACCGGCCAGCGGCATCACCGCGATGCAGCCGAGCTCGGCCAGCTGGCGCGCGACGATCGGATCGTCGCTGGTGTAGACCATCACGTCGAAACCGTCCTTGACCAACACCTCGGCGGCCTTGAGGGTCTCGATGACGTTGGGGAACAGGGTCTTCTGGTCGGCCAGTACTTCCAGCTTGACCAGGTTGTGGCCGTCGAGCAGCTCGCGGGCCAGGCGGCAGGTGCGCACCGCTTCCTCGGCGTCGTAGCAGCCGGCGGTGTTGGGCAGGATGGTGTACTTGTCCGGGCTGATCACGTCGAGCAGGTTCGGCTCGCCGGGATTCTGGCCGATGTTGGTGCGGCGCACGGCGACGGTGACGATCTCGGCGCCGGAGGCCTCGATGGCCAGGCGGGTCTCTTCGAGATCCTTGTACTTGCCGGTACCGACCAGCAGGCGCGAGTTGTAGGTGCGGCCGGCCAGGACCAGCGGCTTGTCGATCGGGGAAGACTGGCTCATCGGGAGCTCCTCTGCAGGCGTGCGCGGACGGATCGGGACGGGCGCGGCGGACTAGCCGCCGCCGATGGCATGCACCACTTCGACGCGATCGCCGTCGCGCAGCAGGGTGCCGGCGTGCTGACTGCGCGGCACGATATCCAGGTTGAGTTCGACCGCCACGCGTCGGCCGGCCAGTTCGAGGCGGGCCAGCAGGTCGGCGACGGACTGCCCTTCGGGCAGCTCGACGGCTTCGCCATTGAGCTGAATGCGCATGGTTGGGCACTCGCAAGATCGGGGGAAAGGTCGGCATTCTAGCGCCGATCGGCGCCGATGACCAAGGCGCCGGCCGGGCGGCGGGGCACTCAGTGGCTGTGCGATCGCGCCCGCCAGGCGGCCAGCCCCAGACACAGCCAGCCGGCGAGCAAGCAGACGCCGCCCAGCGGGGTGACCACGCCGAGCTTCAGACTGCTCAGGGTCAGCAGATACAGGCTGCCGGAGAACAGCAGGATACCGGCGGCAAACAGGCCACCGGCAGCGCCGAGCAGGCGCGAGCGCCAGCGCAGGGCCAGCACGCCGACGCCGAGCAGGGCCAGGGCGTGGACCAGCTGGTAGAGCACGCCGGTCTGGAACACGGCGAAGTATTCGGGACTCAGGCGGCCGCGCAGGCCGTGGGCGGCGAAGGCGCCGAGGGTCACGCCGGTGAAGCCGAACAGCGCGGCGAGCAGGACGAAGGGACGCGACATGGGCAACTCCGGGGCAGGACAGGGCGCCATGATCGCCCCGCACCCCGCTCGCAGGCAAACCGGCCGCCGGGGCTGGGCAGGCAAGCGGATGTCGATCGCAGACAAGTCGCCTGCGTGCGGATCGCTATGGTGGAGGGCCACCCACCCGATCACCAGGGAGCCTCCATGCACCAGCCGATCACCCTGCTGCGCGACACCCGCCCGGTTCCCGTCCTCGACGCCTCCAAGTGGCAGGTCATCGAGGGCGAGCCGCGCACGGTCAACCTCAACGCCTACACCTCGCCTGACGGCCGCAAGATCATGGGCACCTGGATCTGCACCCCCGGCAAGTGGCAGGTCAGCTACGACAAGTGGGAGTACTGCCACTTCCAGGAAGGCTACTGCATCATCACCCCGGAAGGGCAGGAACCGATCCACCTGCGCGCCGGCGACATTTTCATGATCGAGCCGGGCATGCGCGGCACCTGGGAAGTGGTGGAAACGGTACGCAAGTACTTCATCTTCGTCGCCGACTGAGCCAGCGGTGCCGGGCGAACGCCCCGGCACCGCGCTCCTCCCGAACGGCAGTGCCGCAGCGGCACCGGCGCCCCCTATAATGGCCGCCCCTCCAGCCGCCCCTCTCCTCCATGCCGCACCGCCACCTGCTTCGCCGTACCGCCCGAGCCCTGCTCTACAGCCTGGCCGCCAGCGTGCTGGTCGTGCTGATCCTGCGCTGGGTACCGCCGCCCGGCAGCATGCTGATGGTCGAGCGCAAGCTCGAGTCGTGGATCGACGGCGAGCCGATCGACCTGCAGCGCAGCTGGCGTCCCTGGGAGGAGTTGCCGGACGACCTCAAGGTGGCGGTGATCGCCGCCGAAGACCAAAAGTTCGCCGAGCACTGGGGCTTCGACCTGGTCGCGATCCGCGCCGCCCTGGCGCACAACGAGCGCGGCGGCAACCTGCGCGGCGCCAGCACCCTCAGCCAACAGGTGGCCAAGAATCTGTTCCTGTGGTCCGGACGCAGCTGGCTGCGCAAGGGCCTGGAAGTCTGGTTCACCCTGCTGATCGAAACCCTGTGGCCCAAGCAGCGCATCCTCGAGGTGTACCTGAACAGCGTCGAGTGGGGCAACGGCGTGTTCGGCGCCGAGGCGGCGGCGCGCCACCACTTCGCCAGGGGCGCGCCCTACCTGTCGCGCCAGCAGGCCAGCCTGCTCGCCGCCGTACTGCCCAATCCGCGCCAGTGGAACGCCGGCCGGCCTGGCGGCTACGTCAGCCGCCGCGCCGGCTGGATCCGCCAGCAGATGTGGCAACTGGGCGGCAGCCACTACCTGCAGCGGTTGTAACCGTAGCGCGACAACGCACAGTCATTGTTACCGGCACGAAAAAATCGTTACCGATCTACACACCCCTTAGACTTTGGTATAAGATGCGCGCATCCCAACCAAGGTCCACCGAGGACAACCGCCATGAACGACCCCCAGCTTAGCAAGCTGCTTGATGATCTGGACTCCGCCCACCTGGCCGACGACGGCCTGAGCCGCCTGGTGGTGACCCGCCTGGCGGAAAAACGGATCCCCTATCAGGCGATGCTGGGCAAGGTAAAGCTGGACGGCAAGGTGATCTACCCGCACTTCTGGGTCGAGGCCAACGGCTGCGTGATCGACTATCGCGCCCGCCCGCAGCTCGACGACGAGCGCGCCCCGCACGGCGCGGTGCCGCGCGAGCAGCTGCAGGCCGAGTACGAAGGTCTGGAGATCGTCATCGATCCGCTGCCCAAGTACCTGGTCGAACTGATCAAGCACTGAGCCGTCGCCTCCCTGCCAGGCCAGCGGCAACAAAAAAGCCCCGACATCCGTCGGGGCTTTTTTATGGGGTTCGCGAGGCTGACTGAAGACGCCGGCCGGAACGCGGCTCAGGCCAGCAGACGTCCCTTGAGCTTGCTCATGGCGTTCTTCTCCAACTGGCGGATACGCTCGGCGGAGACGTTGTACTTGGCCGCCAGCTCGTGCAGGGTGGCCTTCTCCTCGGCCAGCCAGCGCTGGTAGAGGATGTCGCGGCTACGCTCGTCGAGGCCACCCAGGGCATCGTGCAGGCTGGCGTTGGCGCTGTCGCTCCAGTCGGCCTCCTCCAGCTGGCGGGCCGGATCGTAGCGGTTGTCTTCCAGGTAGTGCGCCGGCGCCTGGAAGGCGCTGTCGTCGTCGGCGTCGCTGGCCGGGTCGAAGGCCATGTCCTGGCCGGACAGACGGCTCTCCATCTCGCGCACTTCGCGCGCCTCGACGCCCAGGCTCTCGGCGACCGCCTCGACCTCGTCGTTGCTCAGCCAGGCCAGACGCTTCTTCTGGCTGCGCAGGTTGAAGAACAGCTTGCGCTGCGACTTGGTGGTGGCGACCTTGACGATGCGCCAGTTGCGCAGGATGAACTCGTGGATCTCGGCGCGGATCCAGTGCACCGCGAAGGACACCAGGCGTACGCCCATTTCCGGGTTGAAGCGCTTGACCGCCTTCATCAGGCCCACGTTGCCTTCCTGGATCAGGTCGGCCTGGGCCAGGCCGTAGCCGGAATAGCTGCGGGCGATATGCACGACGAAGCGCAGGTGCGCCAACACCAGCTGGCGGGCGGCCTCGAGATCCTGCTCGTAGTACAGACGCCCGGCCAGCTCGCGCTCCTGCTCGACGGACAGCAGCGCGATGCTGTTGACCGAATGCACGTAGGCCTCGAGGTTCGCACCGGGAGCCAGGGCATAGACAGGTTGCAGAGAGGTGGACATGGACATCCTCCAGGTGGCCGAAACGGCCTGTGACTATAGCACTGCAACATTACGACAGGGAACAGTCGCGAAAAGTTCCCTTACACATCGAAAAATACTTATAAATCAACGAGTTATCACTGAGGCTCAAGCTGCCGCAAGTGACGGGCGACGGCCAGCCAGGCGCCGACCCAGCCCAGCAGCAGGGCACCGGCCAGCAGCGACAGGGCGTCGTCGAGCGGCACGCCGCCGAGGGCGAAATCGCTGTCGTAGAGCGCCGCCAGGCCGACCACCGACTGGTTCAGCCAGTTCAGGCCGTACTCCAGCAGCCCCCAGGCCAGCAGGCCGGCGCCGATGCCATAGAAGGCGCCGGCGTAGAGGAACGGCCGGCGCACGTAGCCGTCGGTGCCGCCGACCAGCTTGATCACCTCGATCTCGGCGCGGCGGTTCTCGATATGCAGGCGGATGGTGTTGCCCACCACCAGCAGCAGGGCCAGCACCAGGGTCACCGCCAGGCCGAAGACGAAGCGGTCGCCGAGCTTGAGGATGGCGCCCAGGCGCTCCACCCACTGCAGGTCGAGTTGCGCCAGGTCGACGCCGGGCAACCCGGCCAGGCGCTCGCGCAGGCCTTCCAGCGCCGCCTTGTCGATCTCCCTGGGCGTCACCAGCACCACCGCCGGCAGCGGGTTGTCGGGCAGCTCCTTGAGCGCATCGCCGAGCCCCGAGTACTGCTGCAACTGCTCCAGCCCCTGCTCGCGACCGATCCATTCGGCGTTCAGCACTTCCGGCATGCCGGCGATCTGCTCGCGCAGGGCCTGGCCCTCGACCTCGGCCACGTCGAGTTTGACGAACACCGAAATCTGCGCGGCGCGCTGCCAGGAGCCGCCGAGACGCTCGACGCCGTCGAGCAACAGCGACAGGCCCATCGGCAGGGACAGGGCGATGCCCATCACCAGGCAGGTTAGGAAGCTGCCGAACGGCTGACGGGCCAGCCGGCGCAGGCTGTCGACCAGGCTGGCGCGGTGGCTGTCCAGGTAGGCGCGCAGCAGGCCGCCCCAATCGGTGGACTCGGCCTCCTGCAGGCGGCGCTGGCGCTGCTCCGGGGCGCCTTCCTCGGCGCCGCGCGGCAGTTGCTGGCGAGAACTCATCAGGTCGGCTCCCCGTCGCCGATCAGGCGACCGCGTTGCAGGGTCAGCAGGCGATGGCGCATGCGCGCGATCAGGGCGAGGTCGTGGCTGGCGATCAGCACGGTGGTGCCCAGGCGGTTGATGTCCTCGAACACGCCCATGATCTCGGCGGCCAGGCGCGGGTCGAGGTTGCCGGTCGGCTCGTCGGCGAGCAGCAGGGCCGGCTGGTGCACCACCGCACGGGCGATGCCGACGCGCTGCTGCTGGCCGCTGGACAGGTCGGACGGGAATTGCTCACCCATGTCCTTGAGCGACACCCGCTCCAGCGCCTCGCTGACCCGCTGCTCGATCTCCTCACGCGGCAGGCCGAGGATCTGCAGCGGCAGGGCGACGTTGTCGAACACGCTGCGGTCGAACAGCAGATGATGGTTCTGGAACACCACGCCGATCTGCCGGCGCAGGAAGGGAATTTCCGAGTTACTGATCGAGCCGATGTCCTGATCGGCCAGCAGCAGCTTGCCGCTGGTCGGGCGCTCCAGCGCCAGCAGCAGGCGCAGCAGGGTGCTCTTGCCGGCGCCGGAATGGCCGGTGACGAACAGGAACTCGCCGCGCCGGGCGCGGAAGCTCAATTCGTGCAGGCCGACGTGACCGTTGGGATAACGCTTGCCCACCTGCTCGAATCGGATCATGCGGACTCCTGTCCTGCGAACAGCGCCTTGACGAAGGCATCGGCCTCGAACGGGCGCAGGTCGTCGATGCCTTCGCCGACGCCGATGTAGCGGATCGGCAGGGCCATCTGCTTGGCCAGGGCGAAGATCACCCCGCCCTTGGCGGTGCCATCCAGCTTGGTCAGCGCCAGGCCGCTGAGGCTGACCGCCTGGTGGAACAGGCGCGCCTGGCTGAGGGCGTTCTGCCCGGTGCCGGCGTCCAGCACCAGCAGGGTTTCGTGCGGCGCGCTGTCGTCGAGCTTGCCGATCACCCGACGGACCTTCTTCAGCTCTTCCATCAGGTTGTCCTTGGTGTGCAGACGGCCGGCGGTATCGGCGATCAGCACGTCGATGCCGCGCGCCTGGGCGGCCTGCACGGCGTCGAAGATCACCGAGGCGGAGTCGGCGCCGGTGTGCTGGGCGATCACCGGGATCTTGTTGCGCTCGCCCCACACCTGCAGCTGCTCGACGGCGGCGGCGCGGAAGGTGTCGCCGGCGGCGAGCATGACCTTCTTGCCCTCGTCCTGCAGCTTCTTGGCCAGCTTGCCGATGGTGGTGGTCTTGCCGGCGCCGTTCACGCCGACCACCAGGATCACGTAGGGCTTGCGGCCGGCCTCGATGGCCAGCGGCTGCTCGACCGGGCGCAGGATGGCGGCCAGCTCGTCCTGCAGGGCCTGGTACAGCGCCTCGCTGTCGGCCAGCTCCTTGCGCGACACCCGCTTGGTGAGGTTCTGCATGATCGCGCTGGTCGCCTCGACGCCGACGTCGGCGGTGAGCAGACGGGTTTCCAGTTCGTCGAGCAGGTCGTCGTCGATCGCCTTCTTGCCCAGGAACAGGCTGGCCATGCCCTCGCCGAGGCTGGCGCTGGTCTTGGCCAGGCCCTGCTTGAGGCGGGCGAAGAAGCCGAGCTTGGCCGGCTTCTCCTCGACCGGCCTGGCGGCGATGGGCGCCTCGACGGGAGCAGGCGCGGGCGCCGGCTGGGGCGCGGCGACCGGTGCGACCGGGGTAGCGACGGGGGTCGGCGTGGCCACCGGCTCCGGCACGGCGACTTGCGCAGCCGGCGCGGCGTCGGCCGCGGGCGTTGCGACGCTATCGGCCGGGGCCTCGGCCTCGACGGCGGCGGGTTCGACGCCTGCCTGCTCAGCGGCCTCGGCAGGCGCCTTCTTGCGGAACCAGCCGAACAGGCCTTTCTTTTCTCCGTGATCCGGAGCCTTCTTGTCGTCTTTGGAACCAAACATGAACGGCTTGCATCTCAAGTGGGCGGCTGCGCACTGACGTGGCCGCCAGGAAATCGGTTGGGTATCCTAGCACCTCCTCACCCGCCGGCGCCAAAACCCACCGGCAGTCTGAAAGGTCTCTCTGATGAAAGCATCCCTGCGTCACGCCAGCCGCCTGCTGCTGGTCGCCCTGTGCCTGCCGCTGGGCGCCTTCGCCGCGGTCAGCCAGCCGACCCACGAGTTCCGCCTGGACAATGGCCTCAAGGTGATCGTCCGCGAGGACCACCGCGCCCCGGTGGTGGTTTCCCAGCTGTGGTACCGGGTCGGTTCCAGCTACGAGCGCCCCGGCTTCACCGGCCTGTCCCACGCCCTCGAGCACATGATGTTCAAGGGCAGCGCCAAGCTCGGCCCCGGCGAATCCTCGCGCATCCTGCGCGAGCTGGGCGCCGAGGAGAACGCCTTCACCAGCGACGACTACACCGCCTACTACCAGGTGCTGGCGCGCGACCGCCTGGAGGTCGCCCTGGAGATGGAGTCCGACCGCCTGGCCAGCCTGCGCCTGCCGGCCGACGAATTCACCCGCGAGATCGAGGTGATCAAGGAGGAGCGCCGCCTGCGCACCGAGGACAACCCCTCGGCGCTGGCCTGGGAGCGCTTCAAGACCGCGGCCTACCCGGCCACCGGCTACCGCACCCCGACCATCGGCTGGATGGCCGACCTCGAGCGCATGACGGTGGAGGACCTGCGCGCCTGGCACGAGGACTGGTACAGCCCCAACAACGCCATCCTGGTGGTGGTCGGCGACGTCGGCGTCGACGAGGTGCGGACCCTCGCCGAGCGCCACTTCGCCGCCATCCCGGCGCGCCCGCTGCCGGCCGCCCGCGTGCCGCTGGAGGTGCCGGCGCTCGGCGAGCGGCGCCTGACCCTTGAGGTCAAGACCCAGCTGCCCAGCCTGCTGATGGGCTTCAACGTGCCCGGCCTGGCCAGCAGCGACAATCCGCGGGAAATCCATGCCCTGCGCCTGATCGCCGAACTGCTCGACGGCGGCTACAGCGCGCGCCTGCCCACCCGCCTCGAGCGCGAGGAGGAGCTGGTCACCGGGGTGTCGGCCAGCTACGACCCGTTCAACCGCGGCGACAGCCTGTTCGTGCTCTCCGCGCGGCCCAACCTGCAACGGGGCAAGACCCTCGAGCAGGTCGAGGCCGGACTGTGGCGGGAACTCGAGCGCCTGAAGAACGAGGCGCCGAGCACGGACGAGCTGGCGCGGGTGCGCGCCCAGCTGATCGCCGGACTGGTCTACGAGCGCGACTCGATCGCCAGCCAGGCCACCAGCATCGGCATGCTGGAAACCGTCGGTCTGTCCTGGCAGTTGCTCGACCAGGAGCTCGACGCGCTCAAGGCGGTCACTCCCGCCGACATCCAGGCCGCCGCCCGGCGCCTGTTCCAGCGCGAGCGCCTGACCCTCGCCCAGGTACTGCCGCTGCCATCCACCCAGGCGTCCGCCGAGGAGAGCCGTGATGAATAAACGCCACCTGCTGCTGATCGTGGCGCTACTGGGGCTGCTCGGCCTGCTGCTGTTGATCGGCCGCCCGGCCGCCCAGCCGGACCGCCCCGCCCCGGCCGCCAGCACCGCCCCCTCGAACGCCGCGCCGCAGATCGCCTCGCTGGCCAAGATCAATGGCCAGGCGCCGGCGCGGCGCAGCCTGGACATCCAGCGCTGGACCACCGCCGAGGGCGCCCGCGTGCTGTTCGTCGCCGCCCACGAGCTGCCGATGTTCGACCTGCGCCTGACCTTCGCCGCCGGCAGCAGCCAGGACGGCGGCACTCCCGGCCTGGGCATGCTGACCAATGCCATGCTCAACGAGGGCGTCGCCGGCCAGGACGCCACCGCCATCGCCGCCGGCTTCGAGGGCCTCGGCGCCGCGTTCGGCAACGGCGCCTACCGCGACATGGCGGTCGCCTCGCTGCGCAGCCTGTCCGCCGCCGAGCAGCGCGAACCGGCGCTGGCGCTGTTCGCCCAGGTGGTCGGCGCGCCGACCTTCCCGGACGACGCCCTGGCGCGGGTCAAGAACCAGGTGCTCGCCGGTCTCGAGATGCAGAAGCAGAACCCCGGCAAGCTGGCCAGCATCGCCCTGTTCCACCAGCTGTACGGCCAGCACCCCTACGCCCAGCCCAGCGACGGCACGCCGGCCAGCATCCCGGCGATCGACCGCGCCCAGCTGGCCGCCTTCCACGCCCGCGCCTACGCCGCCGGCAACGCGGTGATCGCCCTGGTCGGCGACCTGTCGCGCGCCGAGGCCGAGGCCATCGCCGCGCAGGTCTCCGCCGCCCTGCCCAAGGGCCCGGCGCTGGTGCCGCCGCCGGCGCCCCAGGCTCCCGCCGCGGCCAGCCAGCACGTCGAGTATCCCTCGCAGCAGACCCACCTGCTGCTCGCCCAGCTCGGCATCGACCGCAAGAGCCCGGACTACGCCGCGCTCTACGTCGGCAACCAGATCCTCGGCGGCGGCGGTTTCGGTACCCGCCTGATGGAGGAGGTGCGCGAGAAGCGCGGCCTGACCTACGGCATCTATTCGGGCTTCACGCCGATGCAGGTGGCCGGGCCGTTCCTGATCAACGTGCAGACCCGCGCCGAACTGAGCCAGGCGACCCTGGAGCTGGTGCGCCAGCTGGTACGCGACTTCATCGCCCAGGGACCGAGCGAGGAAGAGCTCAAGCAGGCCAAGCGCGAGCTGGCCGGCAGCTTCCCGCTGTCCACCGCGAGCAACGCCGACATCGTCGGCCAGCTGGCCGCCATCGGCTTCTACGACCTGCCGACCACCCAGCTGGAAGACTTCATGAACCAGGTGCAGCAGCTCACCGTGGCGCAGGTGCGCGAGGCGATGGCCCGCCACCTGAATGCCGACGCCTTCGTGGTGGTCACCAGCGGCCCCACCGTGGCGCAGCAGCCGCTGCCGCCGCCCGTCGAACGTCCCGCCGCGCAGCCCGCCGGCGTACCGGAGCACTGATGGCCCGTCCTTCCGCCAAGCCCGCCCGCAAACCCGCCGCCGGCCCGTCCCAGGGCCAGCTGCGCATCATCGCCGGCGAGTGGCGCTCGCGGCGCCTGAGCTTCCCCGACGCCCCCGGCCTGCGCCCGACCCCGGACCGCGTGCGCGAAACCCTGTTCAACTGGCTGGCGCCCTACGTGGAGGGCGCCCGCGTGCTCGACCCCTTCGCCGGCAGCGGCGCCCTGCTGCTGGAGGCGCTGTCGCGCGGCGCCGGCCGCGGCCTGGCCCTGGAGCTCAACCCGCTCGCCGCCACCGCCCTGCGTGGCAACCTCGAGCTGCTGCGCGCCGGCAACGCCGAGGTGCGCCAGGCGGACGCCCTGAAGCACCTGCAGGGCGCGGTCGCCGAGGCCTTCGACCTGGTGTTCCTCGACCCGCCGTTCCACAAGGACCTGCTGCTGCCCGCCTGCCAGCTGCTGGAAAATCGCGGCTGGCTGGCCGCCGAGGCGTGGATCTACACCGAGAGCGAGAGCGCACCCTCCAGCCTGGGCCTGCCCGGCAACTGGCAGCTGCACCGCGAGAAGCATACCGGCCAGGTGCACTACGCGCTGTGGCGGCGCCGGCCGCCGGCCGGCGCCTGAATCGCCGGAACTTTGCGGACTGCATCACAGGCCAAACTGTCGATCCCATCACAAAGCTGCGGAGGCGGTGCCAGGGGCGATATCCTTGGCGGACATAGTCCGGCCGTGGCCTGCCCGTAGTACGGCGGACAAGGAGTATTCATGTCCGCCCCCCTCGATACCTCGCCCAGCCACTGCAGCCGGCGCTGTCAGTGGTCGTTGTGCTGCCTGCTGATCCTCGCCGGCCTCGTCCTCACCGTCCTGCTCACCCGCCAGCTCTGGCACGACAGCCAGGCCGTGCGCCGCCAGCAGTTCGACAGCCTGGCCGCGGAGCGCTTCGGCCGCCTGGAGGAGCGTCTCGCGGTGCGCGAGCGCGACCTCGACAGCCTGCGGCGCTTCTTCGAGAACTCCGATGCGGTCACCCGCAGCGAATTCGAGCGCTTCGTCCGCCCGCTGCTCGGCGACCATCTGGTGCTGTCCTGGGCGCCGCTGGTGGAGGTCGACCCCGCCAACCGCGACGCCCAGCTGCAGGCCTTCGCCCGCGGGGCGCAAACCCTGGTCGGCAGCGATTTCCAGCTGCGCGAAGCGGACAACGCCGGCGGCCTGCAACCGCTGCAACCGCGCGAGCGCTACTTCCCGCTGCTGTTCAGCCTGTCGCGGCGGGTCGCCGAACTGCCGCTCGGCCAGGACATGGCCTCGCCCGGTCCGCGCCGCGACGTGCTGGAAGAGGCGCTGCGCGAGGACCGCACCAGCCGCAGCGCCGTGCTGCGCTTCACCAGCGGCGACGAGGCCGACCGCCTCGGCCTGCTGCTGGCCACCCCGGTGCGCGCCCGCGCCGACACCCCGCACGCCACGCGCCACAACGCCCCGCTGCGCGGCGCGCTGTTCAGCTCGATCAGCCTGCGTCAGTTGCTGGAAGAAGGGCAGACCGCGCTGACCCTGGACAGTCTGGCGGTCGAACTGCGCGACCTCGACCACCCCGGCGGTGCGCCCCTGTACCACCTGGGCAGCCCGGCGCCCGACAGCCCGCTGCAGGTCAGCCGCGACCTGCGCTCCACCCAGGGCCACTATCGTCTGGTGATTCGCCCCACGGTCCACTTCCTGCGCCAGCACGCCACCCTGGCCGCCTGGAGCATCGCCCTGCCGGGGGCGAGCCTCAGCCTGCTGCTGGGCATCCTGCTGTACGTCCTGCTCAGCCAGCGCCAGCGCGCCCTGGCCCTAGTCGCGCGGCGCACCGCCGAGCTGCAGGAAAGTCGCGAGGCGCTGCGCGTCAGCGAGGAGCGCTGGACCCTGGCGCTGGACGGCATCGGCGACGGCGTATGGGACTGGGACCTGCTCACCGACCGCCTGTACCTGTCGCCGATGTGGAAGCGCATGCTCGGCTACGCCGAGGGCGAGATCGGCGACAGCCCCGAGGAATGGCGCAGCCGCCTGCACCCGGAGGACGCCGCGCGCAGCCAGCAGGCCCTGCACGATCACCTGGCCGGGCGCAGCCCGCTGTATCGCAGCGAGAAACGTCTGCGCTGCAAGGACGGCAGCTGGAAGTGGCTGCTGGCCCGCGGCCGGGTGGTCGAGCGGCTTCCCGACGGTCAGCCCAGGCGCATGATCGGCACCCATGTCGACATCTCGGTGCGCAAGGCGCTGGAGCTGGAGCTGCGCCAGAGCCACGCGCGCCTGCAGGGGCTGCTCGAGGCCGCCACCCAGGTCGCCATCATCGGCGTCGGCAGCGACGGGCGGATCCGCACCTTCAACGCCGGCGCCGAGCGCCTGCTCGGCTTCGAGCGCACCGACATCCACGCGCAGCCCCTCGAGCCGCTGCTGGACGCCGCGCGCCTGGCCGCCGACGGCGGCCTCGCCAGCGCGCCGGACGGAGTCCCGGCCACCCTCGCCGCCCTGCTCGAACGCCGCCAGCACCGCGAGCTGGATACCGTCCTGCTGCGCCGCAACCGCGAACCGCTGCAGGTGACCCTGATGCTCTCCACCATCCTCGAGGCCGACGGCCAGCTCGGCGGCTACCTGCTGATCGCCATCGACATCGGCGAACGCCTGCGCACCCGCCAGGCCCTGGAGGAACGCAGCGCTCTGCTGGAAAAGCTCGGCGCACAGGTCCCCGGCGCCATCTACCAGTACCGCCTGTTCGCCGACGGCCGCAGCTGCTTCCCCTACGCCAGCGCCGGCATCCGCGAGATCTACGAGGTCGAGCCGCAGGACGTGCGCAGCGACGCCGCGCCGGTGTTCGCGCGCCTGCACCCGGAGGACCGCGAGCACATCGCCGCCGCCATCCGGCACTCGGCGCACACCCTGGAACGCTGGCAGGCGGACTACCGTGTGCTGCTGCCCCGACGCGGCCTGCGCTGGCTGCGCGGCGAAGCCATGCCGGAGCGCCTGGCCGACGGCTCGGTGCTCTGGCACGGCTTCATCGCCGACATCAGCAACCTCAAGCAGGTGGAGGACGAGCTGCGAGCGCTGAGCATCACCGACCCGCTCACCGGCATCCGCAACCGCCGCTACTTCCTCGACCAGCTGGCCGCCGAACTGGAACGGCGCAACCGCAGCGGCCGTGCGCTCAGCCTGATCATGCTGGACATCGACCACTTCAAGCGGATCAACGACCAATGGGGCCACGACGCCGGCGACCGCGTGCTCGCCGAGCTGTGCCGGCGCATCGGCGCGCGCCTGCGGCGGATCGACAGCTTCTGCCGGCTGGGCGGCGAGGAGTTCATCGTCATCTGCCCGGAGACCGACGCCGAACAGGCCGGGCAGCTGGCCGAGGCGCTGCGTCGCCTGGTGCAGGACACGCCCTTCGCCGGGGTCGGCAGGATCACCGCCAGCTTCGGGGTGAGCAGCGCGCGCCCGGGCGATGGCCGCGAAAGCCTGCTGCAGCGCGCCGACCAGGCGCTGTACGCGGCCAAGGACAGCGGGCGCAACCGGGTGTGCGACGAGGCGCCGCTGCTGCAAGGCTGAGCCGGGGCTCAGGTACGGCTTGGCCGCCCGGTCGGCGCTGCGCTACCATCCGGGCCTCCACGCTCTCTGCCGACAGGACATCCGGATGAATCGCGTGCTTTACCCGGGCACTTTCGACCCCATCACCAAGGGCCACGGCGACCTGATCGAGCGCGCCGCGCGGCTGTTCGACGAGGTGATCATCGCCGTGGCGGCCAGCCCGAAGAAGAATCCGCTGTTCAGCCTCGACAAGCGCGTCGAACTGGCCGAGGCGGTCAGCGCCCACCTGCCCAACGTGCGGGTGCTCGGCTTTTCCAACCTGCTCGCCCAGTTCGCCCACCAGCAGCAGGCCAACGTGCTGCTGCGCGGCCTGCGCGCCGTCTCCGACTTCGAGTACGAATTCCAGCTGGCCAACATGAACCGCCAGCTGGCGCCGGATGTGGAAAGCCTGTTCCTCACCCCGTCGGAGAAGTACTCCTACATCTCCTCGACCCTGGTGCGGGAAATCGCCGCACTCGGTGGCGACATCGACAAGTTCGTCCACCCGATCGTCGCCCAGGCCCTGCGCGAGCGTTTCGCCGGCTGAGGCAACGGGTGCAGGTCAACGGCGCTTGCGGCACAATAGGACGTTGACCGTAGCTGCTCCAGGAGTTGTTCCCATGTCCCTAATGATCACCGACGACTGCATCAACTGCGACGTCTGCGAGCCGGAGTGCCCCAACGGCGCGATTTCCCAGGGCGAGGAGATCTACGAGATCGATCCGAACCTGTGCACCGAATGTGTCGGCCACTACGACGAGCCGCAGTGCCAGCAGGTGTGCCCGGTGGATTGCATCCCGCTCGATCCCAACCGCGCCGAGAGCCGCGACGAGCTGATGCAGAAGTACCTGATCATCAGCGGCAAGGCCTGAGCACCGCACGCCTGATGGCGAATCACGCCGGCCCACGGGCCGGCGTTTTCATTTCGGCTCCATGCGGATCAACGGCTCGTCGCCCACGCCGCGGAACGGCAGGTGCGGCATCAGCTCGCCTCCCTCGTCGAGGCCCAGCAGCAGCACGTTGCGCAGGCTCTGGCCGATGCGGCTGGCGTAGCCCAGATCGTTCATCAGCGAGCTGGCGCGCGGACCGTCCAGGCGTTGCGCGCGCACCGCGGCGAACAGTCGCTCGCGGAACGCCGCATCGAAGTTCGCCGCCTCGTCGTCGAAGAACTGCAGGCGCGCCCTGAGCGCCTCCGCCGGCAGGTCGAGCAGGCTGATCGCGCGTACCTCGCGCAGTACCCAGAGCAGGTGGTGGCGCAGCTCGGCGTAGGCGGCGCTGACCGCCGGCTCGCCGTCGGCGAGCAGCCGGCCGAGGTTCTTCTGCAGGTGCTTGGCGTCCTTCACCGCGTCCACCAGCTGCAGCGCCACCACCTGGCTGGCCAGCCAGAGGCGGCTGTGCACCTCGTCGAGGGCCGCCTCCAGGCGGCCCATGTAGCTCAGCAGATCCCCATACACCCCCTTGATGTGGCGCTGGTACAGCTGCTCGGCGTCCAGCGCCTGGCCGGCCGTCTGCGCCGAGCTGCGCAGCACCGTCTCGTCGATCTGCCGGCTGCTCAACTGGTCCACCGGCAGGTACAGGGCATGGCAGATCACCTCCAGGCTCAAGCGCGCCAGGTGCTGCAGCTCGTGGGCCACCGCCTGGACCGCCGCCTCGGCCGAGCCCAGCGCACTGTCATCGAGATAACGGGCGCGGGTCTGCGGCCACGCGCTCTCCGCCTGCCCGTTGCCCACCTCGGCGATCAGCACCTGCGGCTCGGCCGGCTCGGGCAGAAGCCGCTCCAGCCAGGCGGCCAGGGCGGAATGCCAGGGCATGAACAGCAGTACGCCGACAGCATTGAGCAGGGTATGGAACAGCGCCAGCTGCAGCAACGGATTGCCCGCGATGCCCAGCCACAGCGACAGCGCCTGCACCAGATGGGTCGCCGGTGCGAGCAGCAGCAGCGCCAGCACGGTGATCGCCGCATTGAACAGCACGTTGGCCAGCGCCAGACGCTTGCCGGCCCGGGCCCCACCCAGCGCGCCGAGCACGGCGGTGAGGGTGCCGCCGAGGTTGCTGCCGATGGCCAGGGCGAAACCCTGCGGCAGGTCGATCTGGCCGCCGGCCAGGGCGGTCAGCACCAGCATCAGACTGGCATGGCTGGACTGCATCACCGCCGTGGCCAGGGCGCCGAGGGCGACGAACAGCAGTACGCCGGGCAGTCCCGGCAGCAGCCACTGGCGGGGATCGAACACGGCGGTGGCGTCGCTGAAGCCGGTCTTCATCAGGTCGATGCCGAAGAACAGGAAGCAGATGCCCAGCAGGACGCGGCCGACGCCCTTGCTGCGCGGCCCGTTGAAGCCCAGCAGGATGCCGAACACCGCCAGCGGCAGGGCGACGTCGGCGAGGCTCGCGCTCTGGCCGAGCAGCGCCAGCAGCCAGATGCCGCTGGTGGTACCGAGGTTGGCGCCGAAGACGATGCACAGGCCGGCCGCCAGACCGATCAGGCCGGTGCCGAGGAAGGCGATGGTGAGCAGCGAAACCAGCGTGCTGGACTGCACCAGGGCGGTGGCGAAGATGCCGAAGCCGAGGCTTTTCCAGGCCTGCTCGGTGGCCCTGCCGAGAAAGCGCTCCAGCTCGCCGCCAGCCAGCACGCGCAGCCCCTCCTCCAGGCACTGCATGCCGAACAGGAACAGCGCCAGGCCGCCGGCCAGCCGAGTCCAGTCGGGACTGAACCAGAACGACAGCGCCAGCAGGACGGCCAGCAGCCACAGCGTGGCCATGTTGAGCGCGTTTTTCGACAAGTCCTTTCCCTCGCGTGCGCGTTACCGCGTCCCGCCAGGGATGAACATGGGGCGCACGAGGGTGCGCGCAGGGCATGAGCACGGCAGCGCCGCCGGCTGGCAGGCGCATACCGATTCTGCCCGAAGGGGTCGGGCGGGCGACAGCCCCAAACGACAAGGGCGCCTCGGGCGCCCTTGCTCACTGCATCACTGCTGGTACTGATTCCGGTCCTGGTACGAGCCGCCGTCGGCCCAAGACGAGGTGCAGCCCAGGCAGCGCACGAAGGCCTCGCGGCCCGGCTCGACCACCAGCGCGTGCGCGGCCTCCTCGACGTTGCCGCCCAGCGCCGAGAACGGCAGGCTGACGACGAACAGCAAGGCGCCGACGGCGGTGCCGGCGATCAGCAGCGGACGCGCGATAATCAGGTCGCCGGCCATGGCGTAGGCCGGCGGCGCCTCCAGGGTGTAGGTGGGGTCGCCGCTGACGTTGTCCTGCATGGCGGACGCGGACAGCGGAAGAGAGGCCAGACCGGTCGTCATGATCAGGCCGAGAGCGGTGGAACGGAACAGATTCATGCGCAGGGTCCTTTTGCCGCGTTGCACGTGAGGATAACTATATCAGCGAATCGTCCGGCCTCAGCGTGAACGCCGTCAATCGCCGGTCGCCGCGCCTGGCCGAAAACCCATCAACGCTGGCAGCGCGAACAATACACGCTGGCCCGCTGGCCCAGCTTGATCTCGCGCAGGGTGGCGCCGCAGGTCATGCAGAATTCGCCGCCGCGGCCGTAGACGAACAGTTCCTGCTGGAAGTAGCCGGGCTTGCCGTCGCCGCCGACGAAGTCGCGCAGGGTGGTGCCGCCGCAGTCGATGGCCAGGGCGAGGATGCGGCGGATCTCCGTGGCCAGTGTCTGGTAGCGCGCCCGCGAGATCGAGCCGGCTTCGCGGCGCGGGTCGATGCCGGCGGCGAACAGCGCCTCGGTGGCGTAGATGTTGCCGACGCCGACCACCACGGCGTTGTCCATGATGAACGGCTTGACCGCCACCTTCTTGCCGCGCGACAGCGCGTACAGGCGCTCGCCGTCGAACTCCGCGCCCAGCGGCTCCGGGCCGAGCTTGCGCAGCAGCTCGTGATTGAGCGGATCGAGGCTCCACAGCAGCGCGCCGAAGCGTCGCGGGTCGGTGTAGCGCAGCGCCATCCCCGAATCCAGCTCGATGTCGACGTGCTCGTGCTTGGCCGCCGGCAGGCCGGCCTCGACCAGGCGCAGGCTGCCGGACATGCCCAGGTGGCCGATCAGCGTGCCTTGCTCGGCCGCGATCAGCAGGTACTTGGCGCGCCGTTCGACCCGCTCGATGCGCTGGCCGGACAGGCGCACGTCGAGGTCCTCGGGAATCGGCCAGCGCAGGCGGCGCTCACGGACGATCACGCGGGTCACGCGGTGGCCTTCCAGATGCGGGGCGATACCGCGGCGGGTGGTTTCGACTTCGGGCAATTCGGGCATGGCGGCGGACACGGCAAAACGGGCGCGCCAACATAGCAGGATTGCCGGCCCCGCTCACCCTCGCGCGCCGGCCGGCAGGCGCCCGAGCCCCCGCCTTCCGCTATACTCCGCGCTTTTTGCGAGAGTGCCCCATGTCCCTGCCCAGCCTGCGACTGAAAGCCAACGCCGAGCGCCGCCTGCGCGCCGGCCACCTGTGGGTCTACAGCAACGAGGTGGACGTGGCGGCCACCCCGCTGTCGCTGTTCGAGCCGGGCGACCAGGCCATCCTCGAAATGGCCGGCGGCAAGCCGCTGGGCATCGTCGCCATCAGCCCGCAGAACCTGATCTGCGCGCGGCTGATCTCCCGCGACACCAAGCACCCGCTGGACAAATCCTTGCTGGTGCACCGTATCAACGTCGCCCTGAGCCTGCGCGAGCGTCTGTTCGACGCGCCCTGCTACCGCCTGGTGTACGGCGACTCCGACCTGCTGCCCGGCCTGGTGGTCGACCGCTTCGGCGACCACCTGGTGGTGCAGCTGGCTTCGGCGGCCATGGAGCGCCACAAGGACGCCGTGGTCGAGGCGCTGGTGCAGGTGCTCAAGCCGGCCGGCATCCTGTTCAAGAACGACTCCAGCGCCCGCGACGCCGAGGGCCTGGAGCGCTACGTGGCCACCGCCTACGGCGAAGTGCCGGAGTGGGTATCGCTGGAAGAGAACGGCGTGAAGTTCGAGGCGCCGGTGCAGGGCGGCCAGAAGACTGGCTGGTTCTTCGATCATCGCCAGAACCGCGCGCGCCTGGCGCCCTACGTCCAGGGCAAGCGGGTACTCGACCTGTTCAGCTACGTCGGTGGCTGGGGCGTGCAGGCCGCGGTGTTCGGCGCATCCGAGGTGATGTGCGTGGACGGCTCGGCACTGGCGCTGGACGGCGTCGAGCGCAACGCGGCGCTCAACGGCGTGGGCGAGAAGATGGCCTGCGTCGAGGGCGACGTGTTCGAGGCGCTCAAGGAGCTGAAGGCGGCCGAGGAACGCTTCGACGTGATCGTCGCCGACCCGCCCGCCTTCATCAAGCGCAAGAAGGACCTGAAGAACGGCGAGGCCGCCTATCGCCGCCTCAACGAGCAGGCCATGCGCCTGCTGAACAAGGACGGCATCCTGGTCAGCGCCAGCTGCTCGATGCACCTGCCCGAGGACGACCTGCAGAACATCCTGCTCTCCAGCGCCCGCCACCTCGACCGCCACATCCAGCTGCTCGAGCGCGGCGGCCAGGGCCCCGATCACCCGGTACACCCGGCGATCAACGAGACCCGCTACATCAAGAGCCTGACCTGCCGCATCCTGCCGAGCTGAGGCTGGCTCACCGCCCGGATGGCCGACGGCGCAGCCGTGGCCAGCCGGCCGGGCCCAGCGGTGGAAAAGGCCGGCGGCCGTTTGCCACCCTGCCCTTCTTCCGACACGTGGCGCGCCAGGCGCGCCACGCCCGTCCCCGCCCGCTGCACCCGCCCGCCAATCGCTGGTATCCTGAAAAGCTCAGTATCCGCCTGCATTCCGGGAATCCGCCATGCCTGACTATCGCTCGAAAACCTCCACCTTCGGCCGCAACATGGCCGGCGCCCGTGCCCTGTGGCGCGCCACCGGGATGAAGGACGAGGACTTCAAGAAGCCGATCATCGCCGTTGCCAACTCCTTCACCCAGTTCGTGCCCGGCCACGTGCACCTGAAGGATCTGGGCCAGCTGGTCGCCCGCGAGATCGAGAAGGCCGGCGGTGTGGCCAAGGAATTCGACACCATCGCCGTCGACGACGGCATCGCCATGGGCCACGACGGCATGCTCTATTCGCTGCCCAGCCGCGAGATCATCGCCGACTCCGTCGAGTACATGGTCAACGCCCACTGCGCCGACGCCATCGTGTGCATCAGCAACTGCGACAAGATCACCCCCGGCATGCTGATGGCCGCCCTGCGCCTGAACATCCCGGTGGTGTTCGTCTCCGGCGGGCCGATGGAAGCCGGCAAGACCAAGCTGGCCGCCCACGGCCTCGACCTGGTCGACGCCATGGTCGCCGCCGCCGACGACAACTGCTCGGACGAGACCGTCGCCGAGTACGAGCGCAGCGCCTGCCCGACCTGCGGCAGCTGCTCGGGCATGTTCACCGCCAACTCGATGAACTGCCTGACCGAAGCCCTCGGCCTGTCGCTGCCGGGCAACGGCACCACCCTGGCCACCCACAGCGACCGCGAGCAGCTGTTCCTGCGCGCCGGCCGCCTGATCGTCGAGCTGTGCCAGCGCTACTACGGCGAAGGCGACGAGTCGGTGCTGCCGCGCTCGATCGCCAGCTTCAAGGCGTTCGAGAACGCCATGACCCTGGACATCGCCATGGGCGGCTCGACCAACACCATCCTGCACCTGCTGGCCGCCGCCCAGGAGGCCGAGGTGGACTTCAACCTGCGCCACATCGACCAGCTGTCGCGTCGCGTGCCGCAGCTGTGCAAGGTCGCGCCCAACATCCAGAAGTACCACATGGAAGACGTGCACCGCGCCGGCGGCATCATCAGTATCCTCGGCGAGCTGGCCCGTGGCGGCCTGCTGCACACCGACGTGCCGACCGTGCACAGCCCGACCATGGCCGACGCCATCGCCGAGTGGGACATCACCCAGACCGCCGACGAATCCGTGCACACCTTCTTCAAGGCGGGCCCTGCCGGCATCCCCAGCCAGACCGCGTTCAGCCAGAGCACCCGCTGGCCGAGCCTGGACACCGATCGCTTCGAGGGCTGCATCCGCAGCGTGGAAAACGCCTACTCCCAGGAGGGCGGCCTGGCCGTGCTGTACGGCAACATCGCCCTGGACGGCTGCGTGGTGAAGACCGCCGGCGTCGACGAGTCGATCCACGTGTTCGAAGGCAACGCGCGCATCTATGAAAGCCAGGACGCCGCGGTGAAGGGCATCCTCGCCGACGAGGTGAAGCCGGGCGACATCGTGGTGATCCGCTACGAAGGTCCCAAGGGCGGCCCGGGCATGCAGGAAATGCTCTATCCGACCAGCTACCTGAAGTCCAAGGGCCTGGGCAAGCAGTGCGCCCTGCTCACCGACGGCCGCTTCTCCGGCGGCACCTCGGGCCTCTCCATCGGCCACGTCTCGCCGGAAGCCGCCGCGGGCGGCGCCATCGGCCTGGTCGAGGAAGGCGACAAGATCCTCATCGACATCCCCAACCGCAGCATCAGCCTGCTGGTCGGCGACGAGGAGCTGAAGGCCCGCCGCCTGCACCAGGACCACAAGGGCTGGAAGCCGGCCGCGCCGCGTGCGCGCAAGGTCAGCACCGCGCTGAAGGCCTACGCTCTGCTCGCCACCAGCGCCGACAAGGGCGCAGTGCGCAACAAGGCACTGCTCGAGGACTAAGCGTCCGCCGCCCCCGCCATGACAAACGCCCCGCATTGCGGGGCGTTTGTTTTTCCGGCCTGCCGTGGCGGCCGCCGGTCGGCAAGCCGCCTGCCACTCGTCCGTTGGCCTGGTCGCGGCCTATTTCGGCATTTTTTGCTGCTTTAATTGTTTCTGGGGGCCATCCATTTCGAGAGGGTACCGTCATGATCATCCGAATTCTGGCTCTGCTACTGATTGCGCTCTGCGCACCGCAGGCCTGGAGCCAACAACCCGCCCTGGCGCCGACCAGCCCGCCCGCCACCTCCGTCAAGGTCCTGGACACCCGCCTGGCCCTGCGCGACCTGTGGGTCGAACATACCTTCTGGGTCAGGAACTACGCGGTGGCCAACCAGGCCGGCAATGCCGCCCAGGCCGAAACCGCCGCCAAGGAGGTGGTGGCCAATGCCACCGCCATCGCCAACAGCCTGCAGCCGCTGTACGGCCAACCGGCCGCCGACCAGATGCTCACCCTGCTGGCTGGCCACTGGAACGCGATCAAGAGCTACAGCGACGCCAGCGTGGCCAAGGACAGCGCCAAGCAGGAAGCCGCCAAGGGTTTGCTGGAGACCAATGGCAAGGCCATCGCCGCCTTCCTCGCCAAGGCCAACCCCTATCTGCCCGAGACCAGCCTGGTAACCCTGCTCAGCGCCCACGGCGGACACCACATCAGCCAGATCGACCAGTTGGCCAAGGCCGACTACGCCGGCGAGGCCAAGACCTGGCACGCCATGCACGAGCACATCCTCGGCATCGCCGATGCCCTGGCCGACGCGCTGGCCAAGCAGTTCCCCGAGAAGTTCTGACGCCACCGGCGGGGCGCTCGCGGCGCCCCGCCCCTGGAGCCTGACGGCGACTTCGCGAGCCCGCGCAACGCTGCGGGACAGCAGATCGATCACAGCTCTTACGCGCGAGGCGACTATGTTTCCCGGTCTCGGCCACACCCAGCAGGAGTTGCTCGCCGCCCTGCTCTGCCAGCCGACAGGCATGAGCATCGACGACCTGGCGGCGCAGCTGCAGGTGACCCGCACCGCGGTGCGCCAGCACCTGGCCGCGCTGGGGCGCGACGGGCTGGTCGAGCGCGGGCCGACCCGTCCCACAGGGCGCCGCCCGGAGCAATTGCACCGGCTCAGCGAGCGCGGTCGCGAGCTGTTTCCCCGCCAGTACCAACTGCTCGCCGACCTGCTGCTCGGCGAGGTGGTGCAGCTGCTCGGCGAGCAACAGCTGGTGGCGCTGATGCGTGGCCTGGGCCGGCGGCTGGCGGCCAGTCTGGAGCAGCAGGCGGTGGACGAGGCCCGCATCGTCGCGCACATGAACCAGGTCGGCTACCAGGCGGAACTGATCGCCCGCAGCGGCGGCGGGACGGAAATCGTCGCCCACAACTGCGTGTTCCACCACCTGGCCAGCCGCCATCCATCGGTCTGCGAGCTCGACCTGGCGCTGATCGGCAGCCTGGCCGGTGCCGCGGTCGAGCATTGCGAATGCATGGTGCGCGGCGGCGCGGTGTGCCGCTTCCGCCTGCGCCGGGAAGAGTGAAGGAAGCCTGCGCCAGCAGCGGGCAAGGTCAGCAGGGCGCTGTCGCCCTGCGTCCGAGTCGCGTCAGGCGCGCTGCCAGGTCTCGTAGGCGTACGCCGGCGCCGCGGCCTCCGCCGCGTGCGCCTCGCACTCGGCCAGTCGCCAGTCGCTCTCGGCGAAAGCCGGGAACCAGGCGTCGCCCGCGGGCGCTAGGTGCACGCGGGTCAGGTAGAGGCGCTGCGCCAAAGGCAGGCCCTGCGCGTACAGCTGGGCGCCGCCGATCAGCATCAGCTCGTCGACCTCGCGCTCACGCGCCCACGCATCGGCGCGGGCGATGGCCGCCTCCAGGGAGGGGAACACCTCGGCGCCGTCCAGGACGAGGTCCGCCTGGCGGCTGACCACCAGGTTGAGCCGCCCGGGCAGCGGCCGGCCGAGCGAGTCCCAGGTCTTGCGGCCCATGATGATCGGCTTGCCGAGGGTCAGGGCCTTGAAGTGCTTGAGGTCCGCCGGCAGGTGCCAGGGCAGGCGGTTGTCGATGCCGATCACGCGGTTGTCGGCCAGCGCGGCGATCAGGGCGAGGGGGAGCGTCGAGGTTTTCATGGGCGCGAGGATAGCAGGCCGGCGGCGACGCTGACGATCATGGAGGGCCTGCGATCTGCCGCCCACCGGCCACGCGGCGTCGCAAACGGCGTCAGCACACGCATCCGTGCCCGGCAAACTCCGCAGCCTCGACCGACATTGCCGGCCTGGCCCTGGCTGGCGAGCGCACCAACGGCCGCGCAGCGGTTATCCTCTGCCTATCCCCCGACGCCATGGAGGCCGCTTGCCGCTCACCCCCATCCCCGACGCCCTGTGGCTCGCCGAAGCCCTGCGCCTCGCCGAGGAGCAGGGCGGGCCGCTGGAAGATGCCGAAGCCAGCCGCCTGGCCCGCGCCGCCGGCGGCGACCTGCAGCGGCGCATCCTCGTTCGCGCCGAACGGCTGGCCCAGCGCGACGGCCTCGACCAGGCCCTGCGTCACTGGCGCCAGGGTGCCCGCCTGGCCGTGCTGCTGCTCGCCGCGCTGGCGGTCGGCAGCGGCGCCGGGCTGGCCTTTGCGGCGCTCGGCGACGGCAGCCGCCCGGTCAACCTGCTGTGGGCGCTGGGCAGCCTGCTCGGCCTGCATCTGGTCACCCTCGCCGGCTGGGCACTGGGCTTCGCCTTCGGCGGCGAAGCCGGCAGCGCCCTCGGCCGCCTGTGGCTGGGCCTCAGCGAGCGCCTGCTGCGCGATCGCCGCGGCGCCCAGCTCGGCCCGGCGCTCTTGGGGTTGCTCGCCCGCCAAGGCCTGCAGCGCTGGGCGCTCGGCCTGCTCAGCCATGGCCTGTGGCTGCTCGCCCTGCTCGCCGCGCTGGCCGTGCTGCTCGCGCAGCTGGCCACCCGCCGCTACGGCTTCGTCTGGGAGACCACCCTGTTGCCGGCGGACAGCTTCGCCGCGCTGATCCACGGCCTCGGCGCCGGGCCCGCGCTGCTCGGCTTTCCGCAGCCGGACCTCGCGCTGCTGCGCGCCAGCGGCGAGGCGGTGGTCGGCGGCGAGGCGGCGCGACAGACCTGGGCCGCCTGGCTGCTCGGCGTGTTCGCGCTCTACGGCCTGCTGCCGCGCGCGCTGCTGGCGCTGCTGTGCCTGGTGCAGTGGCGCCGCGGCCTGGCGCGCCTGGCCCTGGACCTCGAGCAGCCCGGCTACAGCCGTCTGCGCGAGCGCCTGCTGCCGTCCAGCGAGCGCCTCGGCGTCAGCGACCTGGCTCCGGCGCAGCTGCACCAGCCGCATGCCGGTCACGCCGCAACGACCACCCCCGGCGGCCTGCTGGTGGCGGTGGAACTCGACGGCGAGCGCGCCTGGCCGCCGGCGCTGCCGGCCGGGGTCAGGGATGCCGGCATTCTCGACGACGGCGCGCAGCGCCGCCGCCTGCTCGAGCAGCTCAGCCGCCAGCCGCCGGCGCGCCTGCTGATCGCCTGCGACCCGCGCCGCTCGCCGGACCGCGGCACCCTGGCGCTGCTCGGCGAGCTGGCCCGCGCGGCCGGCGCCACGCGCATCTGGCTGCTGCCGGCGCCCTCCGGCGAGACGCTGGACCAGCAGCGCCTGGGCGACTGGCAGGCCGCCCTCGACGAGCTGCAACTGCCCTGGAACGACCGCGCGACCTGGCGCTGGCTGGAGAGCGGTGATGACTGAAGCGCTGAAAATCGTCGTGGTCGGCCACACCAACGTCGGCAAGACCTCGCTGCTGCGCACCCTGACCCGCGACGTCGGCTTCGGCGAGGTCTCCCACCGCCCCAGCACCACTCGCCACGTCGAGGGCGCGCGTCTGGCGGTGGACGGCGAGGCGCTGCTCGAGCTGTACGACACCCCCGGCCTGGAGGACGCCATCGCCCTGCGCGACTACCTCGACGCCCTCGCCGGACCCGGCGAGCGCCTCGACGGCCCCGAACGCATCCGCCGCTTCCTGGCCGGCGGCGAGGCGCACGGCCGCTTCGAGCAGGAAGCCAAGGTGCTGCGCCAGCTGCTGCTGTGCGACGCCGGGCTATACGTGATCGACGCCCGCGAGCCGGTGCTGGCCAAGTACCGCGACGAGCTGGCGGTGCTCGCCGACGGCGGCAAGCCGCTGCTGCCGGTGCTCAACTTCGTCGCCGCCGAGCAGCACCGCGAGGCCGACTGGCGCGCCGCGCTGGCCCGCCTCGGCCTGCACGCGCTGGTGCGCTTCGACAGCGTGGCGCCGCCTCTGGACGGCGAGCGGCGCCTGTACGAAAGCCTGGCGCTGCTGCTCGAGCACGCCCGCCCGGCGCTCGAACGACTGATCGCCGATCACCAGGCGCAGCGCCTGGCACGTCGCGCCGCCGGGGCGCGGCTGATCGCCGAGCTGCTGGTCGACGCCGCCGCCTGCCGGCGCCTGGTGGACGGCGATGCGGCCAGCCTGGCCGCCGCGGTCGAGCGCCTGCAGGGCGAGCTGCGCGCGCGCGAGCAACGCTGCGTCGAGGCCCTGCTCGAGCTGTACACCTTTCGCCCAGGCGACGCCGAGACCGGCACGCTGCCGCTGCTGGACGGGCGCTGGGGCGACGATCTGTTCCACCCGGAGACCCTCCGCCAACTGGGGGTGAAGGTCGGCGGCGGCATGGCGGCCGGCGCCGCGGCGGGAGCCGGCATCGACCTGATGGTCGGCGGCCTGAGCCTGGGCGCCGCCACCCTGCTCGGCGCCCTCGCCGGCGGCGCCTGGCAGACCCTGCGCAACTACGGCGAGCGCCTGAAGGGCAAGCTCACCGGCCAGCGCGAGCTGACCGCCGACGACGCCGTGCTGCGCCTGCTGGCCCTGCGCCAGCGTCAGCTGCTCATCGCCCTGGAAAGCCGCGGCCACGCCGCGCAGCAGCGCATCCGCCTGGACAACCCGCAGGAGCAGATCTGGCGCGAGGGAAAACTGCCGGAGGTGCTGCACCGGGCGCGCGCCCATCCGCAGTGGTCGAGCCTGAACGACGGCGCCCGCCCGCAGCAGGCCGAGCGCCAGGCGGCGATCCGTCGGCTGGCGGCGGACCTGCAGGGATAGGGAGAAGTAGGCGCGGGCTTACTGCGCGGTCTGCAGGCCGGCGCGGATCGCCTGCAAGGCGGCGCGGTAGTAGGCCTGGCCCTCCGCCGACTCGGCGAAGGCGGCGTACTCGCCGAGCTGGGCGTCGCTCAGCTCGCGGTACACGTACAGCAGGGTGTTCTCCAGCTGGCCGTCGATCTGCTGCATCAGCCGCTCGCGCTGGCCGCCGAGCATGTCCTGCGGGGCGCCGCCATTGCCGAGCAGCCCGGACAGGCCGGGGAGCATCTGGCTCAGGCTGTCGGCGGCCACGCCGGCCAGCGCCAGGCTGACCTCGGCGCCGGCCTCGCGCGCCGGCAGGGCCTTGCCCACGCGCTGCACCAGGGCGCGGCGGGCCGCCGACGCGGTCATCTTGGGCAGGCCGCCGCTGTGGCGGTTGAGTTCGCCCGGCGAGGTGGCGCTCACCTCGCGCTGCACCACGGCGCGGCCCAGCGGGCTGTCGAAGAAGCGGATCGCCGGCAGCGGGTCGGGCAGGGCCTGGCGCAGACTGGCCAGCGCGCGCTGATCGATCGCCTGCGGGTCGAAACGGCGGTTGCTGTTGTCGACCAGAGACTGATAGACCGCCGGTGGCAGGCTGCTCTGGTAGCGCTGCTGGGCGTTGACCAGGGCGGCGCTGAAGTGCTCGCGCTGCTGTGGCCAGCCGGCCAGCTCGTAGAGCAGCTCGTGCTCGTCGGCCCGGCTCAGCAGGCTGACGACACAAAGGGCAAGGGCGATCAGGACACGCATGGCAACTCCCGCGAAACAGGGGCGTATTGTCGGCGCGCGGCGGTCAACTTGTCGAGACAGCTCACCATACCGGTGATCGACAATCGCCCGCCGGCAAGGCGCCTGCCGAGTTGGTCCGCCGCCACCGGCAATGGTTCCCTGCGACGCGCGGCGAGTCGTGAGCGGGCAGACGACGCTGCGGCAAAAAGCGGCTCGGCAAGCCGTCCGCCAGCCCGTACACTCCGCCTCCCGTCGCCCCTCGCTGCCCCGGAGTGCGCCATGCGCGAAGCCAGTCCCACCCCCCTTTCGGCCCGTATCCTCGACGACCTGGCCGAGCGCGGCTGGTCGGTGCAGAGCGACGCCCTGCCGCCGGGCCTGGCCGGCGCGCTGGCCGCCGAATGCCGCCGCCGCCACGCCGCCGGCGCACTGGCACGCGCCTCGGTCGGCCGCGGCAGCGGCCAACTGGTCGACGAGGGCATTCGCGGCGACCATATCCAATGGCTGGGCCGCGGCGAGACGCCGGCCACCGACCAGTACCTGGATCTGCTCGACGAGCTGCGCGCGACGCTCAACCGCGAGCTGTTCCTCGGCCTCGAGGACTACGAGTGCCACTTCGCCCTGTATCCGCCGGGCAGCTTCTACCGCCGCCATCTCGACCGCTTCCGCGACGACGACCGCCGCACGGTGACCACGGTGTGCTACCTCAACGCCGACTGGCAGGCGGAGCACGGCGGCGCGCTGCGCATCGAGCTGCCGGACGGCGAGGAGCGCGACGTGCTGCCGGCCGCCGGCACCCTGGTGGTGTTCATGTCCGCCGACTTTCCCCACGAGGTGCTGGCGGCCAGCCGCGAGCGCCTGTCGCTGACCGGCTGGTATCGCCGGCGCGGCAGCGGGCCGCTCTGACCTGCGCGCCTCCACTGGAACCTTGCGCCGGGCCGGCTAGTCTGTAACGGGATTTTCCCCGCACAAGGAACCTTGCGATGCGCTCTCTGCTCGTTACCTGCGGCCTGCTCGCCGCGGTCACCCTGGCCGCTCCCGCCATGGCCGAAACCCCGCGCACTCCCGCCCCGGCCGACGCGGCCGTGGCCATCCTCGAACCGGCCGACGGCGCCAGCGTCGCCCCGACCTTCACCGTCAAGTTCGGCCTCACCGGCATGAGCGTGGCGCCGGCCGGCAGCGACACCCCGGCCTCCGGCCACCACCATCTGCTGGTGGACGTCAGCCAGATGCCGGCCATGGACCAGCCGTTGCCGACCACCGAGAACATCCGCCACTTCGGCAAGGGCCAGACCGAGACCGAGCTGACCCTGCCGCCGGGCCGGCATACCCTGCAGCTGCTGATGGGCGACAAGAACCACGTGCCGCACCAGCCGCCGGTGCTGTCGGAGAAGATCACCGTCACCGTGAAGTGATGGCGAGAACGAAAAAGGGAGGCCGAGGCCTCCCTTTTTCACATCCGGCGGACGCTTAGAACAGCACGCGGCAGCGGATGGTGCCCTTGATCTCCTGGAGCTTCTCCAGGGCCAGGTCGGAGTATTCCTTGTCGACGTCGACCACCACGTAGCCGACCTTCTCGTTGGTCTGCAGGAACTGGCCGGAGATGTTGATGCCGTTGTCGGCGAACACCTTGTTGATCTCGCTGAGCACGCCCGGAATGTTCTGGTGGATGTGCAGCAGGCGATGCATGCCCTTGTGCGCCGGCAGGGCCACTTCCGGGAAGTTCACGGAAGACACCGAGGTGCCGTTGTCGCTGTACTTGACCAGCTTCTCGGCCACTTCCAGGCCGATGTTGGCCTGCGCCTCGGCGGTGGAGCCGCCGATGTGCGGGGTGAGGATCACGCGATCCAGGCCGCGCAGCGGGCTGGCGAACTCCTCGTCGTTGGACTTGGGTTCGACCGGGAACACGTCGATGGCGGCGCCGATCAGGTGCTCGTCCTTGATGGCCTGGGCCAGGTGGTCCAGCTCGACCACGGTGCCGCGCGCGGCGTTGATCAGGATGCCGCCCGGCTTCATGGCGCGGATTTCCTTCTCGCCGATCATCCACTGGGTGGACGGCAGCTCCGGCACGTGCAGGGAGACGATGTCGCACATGCCCAGCAGCTCGTGCAGCGAGCCGATCTGGGTGGCGTTGCCGATCGGCAGCTTGGTCACCACGTCGTAGAAGTAGACCTGCATGCCGAGGGCCTCGGCCAGCACCGACAGCTGGGTGCCGATCGAGCCGTAGCCGACGATACCGAGCTTCTTGCCGCGGATCTCGAAGGAGTTGGCCGCCGACTTGATCCAGCCGCCGCGGTGGCAGGAGGCGTTCTTCTCCGGGATGCCGCGCAGCAGCAGGATGGCTTCGGCGAGCACCAGCTCGGCCACCGAGCGGGTGTTGGAGTAGGGGGCGTTGAACACGGCGATGCCGCGCTCGCGGGCCGCGTTGAGGTCGACCTGGTTGGTACCGATGCAGAAGCAGCCGACGGCGACCAGCTTCTTGGCGGCGTCGAAGACTTCCTCGGTCAGCTGGGTGCGCGAGCGGATGCCGATGAAGTGCACGTCGGCGATCTTGGCCTTGAGCTCCTCGCCGGACAGGGCGCCCTTCAGGTACTCGATGTTGGTGTAGCCGGCGGCCTTGAGGATATCCACGGCGTTCTGGTGCACACCTTCGAGAAGAAGGAACTTGATCTTGCTCTTGTCGAGAGAGGTCGTCTTGCTCATCTGCGTAAACCTGTTGTCCCGGGGGTTGTCTGGGCGGTGGACAGCGCGGGCTGTGCCGACCCGCGAGTCGGCGGCGGCGCGATCGGCGGGGTGCGTATGCTACCATAGCGCCCCCGCGAAGCGCCCATCCCCGAGCATGAAGCCTGCTCAGGGTGACCATGAACCGCCCGAGATTTCCGCAGATGAGCCAAGCTGCCCTGATCGAAGAACTGAAGACCCTGGTCGAGCCCGGCAAGGTGCTGACCGACGCCGACTCCCTGGACGCCTACGGCAAGGACTGGACCAAGCAGTTCGCCCCGGCGCCGCTGGCCATCGCCTTCCCCAAGTCCATCGAGGAAGTGCAGGGCATCGTGCGCTGGGCCAACGAGCGCAAGGTCGCCCTGGTGCCCTCGGGCGGCCGCACCGGCCTGTCCGCCGGCGCCGTCGCCGCGCATGGCGAGGTGGTGGTGGCCTTCGACTACATGAACAAGGTTCTCGACTTCAACGCCTTCGACCGCACCGTGGTGTGCCAGGCCGGCGTGGTCACCGAGCAGCTGCAGAACTTCGCCGAGGAGCAGGGCCTGTACTACCCGGTGGACTTCGCCTCGGCCGGCTCCAGCCAGATCGGCGGCAACATCGGCACCAACGCCGGTGGCATCAAGGTGATCCGCTATGGCATGACCCGCAACTGGGTGGCCGGCATGAAGGTGGTCACCGGCAAGGGCGACATCCTCGAGCTGAACCGCGACCTGATCAAGAACGCCACCGGCTACGACCTGCGCCAGCTGTTCATCGGCGCCGAGGGCACCCTGGGCTTCGTGGTCGAAGCCACCATGCGCCTGGAACGCGCGCCGAAGAACCTCACCGCCATGGTCCTCGGCGCCGCCGACCTCGACTCGATCATGCCGGTGCTGCACGCCTTCCAGAGCAAGCTCGACCTGACCGCCTTCGAGTTCTTCTCCGACAAGGCGCTGGCCAAGGTGCTGGCGCGCGGCGACGTGCCGGCGCCGTTCGAGACCGACTGCCCGTACTACGCATTGCTCGAGTTCGAGGCCAGCAGCGAGGAAGTCGCCAACGCCGCCCTGGAGCTGTTCGAGCATTGCGTCGAGCAGGGCTGGGTGCTCGACGGCGTGATGAGCCAGAGCGAGCAGCAGCTGCAGAACCTGTGGAAGCTGCGCGAGTACATCTCCGAGACCATCTCGCACTGGACCCCGTACAAGAATGACATCTCGGTCACCGTCTCCAGGGTGCCGGCGTTCCTCAAGGAAATCGACGCCATCGTCGGCGAGCACTACCCGGACTTCGAGATCGTCTGGTTCGGCCACATCGGCGACGGCAACCTGCACCTGAACATCTTGAAGCCCGACGCCCTGGCCAAGGAAGACTTCTTCGCCAAGTGCGCCACCGTCAACAAGTGGGTGTTCGAGACCGTGGAGAAGTACAACGGTTCGATCAGCGCCGAACACGGCGTGGGCATGACCAAGCGCGACTACCTGGGCTACAGTCGCTCGGAAGCGGAGATCGCCTACATGAAGGCGGTCAAGGCGGTGTTCGATCCCAACGGCATCATGAACCCCGGCAAGATCTTCGCCTGAGGCCGGCGCTCGCGCAGGGTGGCAAGCGGCCCACGGCCTTTGCCACCCCGCATCGCCACGGTGGAAAACGCCTCGCGGTTCTCCACCCTACGGATTACCAGGAGTCACGCATGAGCTACCAGCACCAGTACGTCGACGGCACCCGCATCCACTTCCCGCTGGGCAAGGTAGTCTGCGTCGGTCGCAACTACGCCGAGCACGCCAAGGAACTCAACAATCCGGTGCCCAGCGAACCGCTGCTGTTCATCAAGCCGGCCACCGCGGTGGTCGACCTGGAAGGCGGCTTCGCCATCCCCGAAGGCCGTGGCGAGGTGCACTACGAGACCGAGATCGCCGTGCTGATCGGCAAGCCGCTGTCGACCCAGCCGGACGACGACGAGGCCCGCGGCGCCATCTCCGGCTTCGGCCTGGCCCTGGACCTGACCCTGCGCGACGTGCAGGCGCGCCTCAAGGACAAGGGCCATCCCTGGGAAATCGCCAAGGCCTTCGACGGCGCCTGCCCGCTGTCGCCCTTCGTGCCCGCCGACGCGGTCGAGGACCTCGCCGACATCGGCGTGCGCCTGACCGTCAACGGCGAAGTGCGCCAGGACGGCAACAGCCGCGACATGCTGACGCCGATCCTCGCCCTGATCCGCTACATCAGCGGCCACTTCTCCCTGCAGCCGGGCGACGTGGTGCTCACCGGCACCCCGGCCGGCGTCGGCCCGCTGGGCCACGGCGACCAGCTGGCGCTCGAACTGCCCGGCCTGTGCCGCTTCGAGACCCACGTGCTGTGAGTGGCTGGCGGAGCGCAGGCCAGGCCTTCGCTCCGCACCGCTGCTGACCGTTTCACACGCTCTTCAACATTCGGCAGGCATTCTGTCGCGCCCTGTCCGCAAGGCCGTCCGATGTCCTCTCCCTCCCCCCGCCGCTGCCGCTGGCGACGCCCGCTCGCCCTCAGCCTGCTGCTCGTCACCGCCGCCCTGCTGCTCGCCGGCCACCTGCTGCACTGGGACGACCAACTGGGCCTCTACTGGCACGAGCAGCGCACCAGCGCGCAGACGCGTCAGGACAGCATCTGGCTGCCGGACTACCAGCTGACACTGGAAACCCGCCTGGCCGGCCTCGAGGAAGACGAAACCTCCGGCCTGACCTGGAGCCCGCTGACCGGCACGCTGTTCACCGTCACCGGGCAGAACCCGCAACTGGTGGAGTTCACCACCAGCGGGGTGATCCTGCGCCGCATCCGCCTCGACGGTTTCGCCGATCCGGAAGCGGTCGAGGCCCTGGACGATGGCCGCCTGGCCATCGTCGACGAGCGTCGTCACCGCCTGGCGGTGTTCCACCTCGCGCCCGGCGTCGAGCGCCTCGATCTGGACGCCCTGCCCAGCTACGACCTGGGCTTCGCCGACTCCGGCAACAAGGGCTTCGAGGGCCTGGCCTGGAATCCGCACACCCGTCGCCTGCTGCTGGCCAAGGAGCGCGAGCCGCTGGGTCTGTTCAGCCTGCCGTTCCCCGGCGAGGACGGCGCCGCCGGCACCCTGGAGCCGGTCCCCAGCGGCCACCTGCTGGTCCGCGACCTGTCCTCGGTGACCATCGACCCGCGCAGCGGCCACACCCTGCTGCTCTCCGACGAGTCGCGCCTGCTGGTGGAGCTGGATCTGCAGGGCCAGCCGCGCAGCTTCATCGGCCTGTTCGGCGGCCTGCACGGTCTGGCGCAAGGCATCAAGCAGGCCGAGGGCGTGGCGATGGACGCCGCCGGCAACATCTACGTGGTCGGCGAGCCCAATCGCTTCTATGTGTTCAGCCGCCGGCCGGCAGAGGCGCCGCGGTAAGACTAGAGTCATCAACGGGGGGCAAGCTCGTGGGCGCACATCCACCCACGAGACGCACGCCATCATGCCGAGCGCCCTGCCCATGCCGCTGTCCCCGTCCACGCCGCACCGAACGCGCGGGACTCATCCGCTTCCCTGGCTGCTCGCCGGCCTGCTGGCGCTCGGCCTGCTGGCCTTCGCCCAGCATCTGCGCCTGTTCGAGCGCGGCTGGTTCTTCGTCCGCGAATGGCAGCATGCCGGCGAGTGGCGGGCGCACGCCCTCTGGCTGCCGGACTATCGGGTGAGCATCGAGGCGCGCCCGATCGCGGGGGTGGCCGACGATCTTTCCGGGCTGACCTTCGATCCGCAGCGGCGCAGCCTGTTCGCCGTCACCAACGCCAATCCCGAGCTGCTCGAGCTGTCGCTGGACGGCCGCATCCTGCGGCGCATCGCCCTGCACGGCTTCCGCGATCCGGAGGCCATCGAGTACATCGCCCCCGGCCTGTATGTGGTCAGCGACGAGCGTGATCAGCGCCTGATCGCCGTGCGTCTCGACGACACCACCACCCGCGTGGATGCCGGCGACGGCGAGCAACTGGCGCTGGGCATGGGCCGTAACGGCAACAAGGGTTTCGAGGGACTGGCTTACGACGCCGCCGGACGGCGCCTGTTCGTCGCCAAGGAGCGCGATCCCATGAGCATCTACGAGATTCGCGGCTTCCCCCAGGCCGACGACGGGCAGCCACTGGTGATGCAGGTGCTCGACGATCCGGCGCGCGACGCCCGGCTGTTCGTCCGCGACCTGTCCAGCCTGCACTTCGACGCGGCCAGCGGCCATCTGCTGGCGCTGTCCGACGAATCGAGGCTGGTGCTGGAGCTGGACGGTGCCGGCCGGCCGGTCAGCAGCCTGTCGCTGGTGGCCGGCCGCCACGGCCTGGAGAGAACGATTCCGCAGGCCGAGGGGATCGCCATGGACGACAGCGGCAACCTCTACCTGGTCAGCGAGCCGAACCTGTTCTACGTGTTCGGCAAGCGGCCGAAAGACGAGTGAGCCGCCGACTCACTCCTGGCTTTCGTCGACCAGCACGGCGTCGGGCGCGTGGCGCTTCACCGATTCCATGCCCAGCTTGCAGCCGTCGACCGTGGTGTACATCTGGCTCTGGCCGATCGTCTGGCCGTTGCCGGCCTTGAGCACGAAATAGGGACGGCCATCCTTGCCGAGCAGCGGTTCGAAGGCGTCCTCGCGGACGGCGTTCTTGCGCACCGACTCGATGCCGTTGAGCGCCGACTCCCTGGCCTTGTACAGCTCGCTGGTCAGGATCGGCTGGCCGTTGCTGGCCTCCAGGTTGAAGTGGAACTGGCCGTTGGCGGCCTTCTTGAGGTGGAACTTGCCGGACATGGGGCACCTCCTTGTCGCGGGTCATCGGTTATCGATAACCCTAGTCGCTGGGACCACCGGATGCTCAACCGGTTGCCGCGCAGGCTGGAGAAATGCGGTGGAACGTGCGCCAGGCAACAAAAAACGCCGGGCGGCGCGAGGCCGACCGGCGTTGCGGTGTCGCGCGGACCGCCTCAGTGCTCGAGGCGGCGCACGCCCTCGGCGGTGCCGAGCAGCACCAGGTCGGCCGGGCGGGCGGCGAACAGGCCGTTGGTGACCACGCCGACGATGTTGTTGATCTGCTCCTCCAGCCCTACGACATCGCCAATCACCAGGTTGTGCACATCAAGAATGATGTTGCCGTTGTCGGTGACGAAGCCCTCGCGGTACTCCGGGTCGCCGCCGAGCTTGACCAGCTCGCGGGCCACATGGCTGCGCGCCATCGGCAGCACTTCCACCGGCAGCGGGAAGGCGCCCAGGCGCTCGACCAGCTTGCTCTGGTCGGCGATGCAGACGAAGGTCTTGGCCACCGCCGCGACGATCTTCTCGCGGGTCAGCGCGCCGCCGCCGCCCTTGATCAGCCGCAGCTGCGCATCGCACTCGTCGGCGCCGTCGACGTAGAACTCCAGCTCGGCGACGCTGTTGAGATCATACACCGGGATGCCGTGGCTCCTCAGGCGCTCGGCGGTAGCCTCGGAACTGGCCACCGCGCCATCGAAGTCGTGGCGGATCTTGGCCAGCGCATCGATGAAGCAGTTGGCGGTGGAACCGGTCCCTACCCCGACGATGCTTTTGGCGTCGAGACGCGGGCGGATGAAATCGACGGCGGCCTGGGCCACCGCCTGCTTGAGCTGATCCTGGTTCATGACGGATTCCGCGAGGAGGAAAAATCGACCTCTATTATAGCGCCATGCCGGCGCCACGCGGCCGGGCCGTTGGCCGACCATCGGTCACAGGAGTAGACTCGGTCCATTCTGCCCCTTTCGCCTGCGATCCCTCCCGATGCTCGAACAGTACGTCAAGAAGATCCTCACCTCGCCCGTCTACGACGTGGCGGTGGAAACCCCCCTGCACCCGGCGCGCAGCCTTTCCGAACGGCTCGGCAACCAGATCCTGCTCAAGCGCGAGGACCTGCAGCCGGTGTTCTCCTTCAAGATCCGCGGCGCCTACAACAAGGTCGCCCAGCTCAGCGAGGAGGAGAAGGCGCGCGGGGTGATCGCCGCCTCCGCCGGCAACCACGCCCAGGGTCTGGCGCTGAGCGCCAAGCAGCTCGGCATCAAGGCGGTGATCGTGATGCCCAAGACCACCCCGGACATCAAGGTGCAGGCGGTGCGCGCCCGCGGCGCCCGCGTGGTGCTGCACGGCGAGGCGTTTCCCGAGGCGCTGGCGCACTGCCTGAAGCTGGTCGAGGAGAAGGGCTACACCTTCGTGCATCCCTACGACGATCCGGAGGTGATCGCCGGGCAAGGCACCATCGCCATGGAGATCCTCCGCCAGCAGCCGGGGCGCCTGGACGCCATCTTCGTGCCGGTCGGCGGCGGCGGCCTGATCGCCGGCATCGCCGCCTACGTCAAGTACCTGCGCCCGGACATCAAGGTGATCGGCGTCGAGCCCGAGGAGTCCGACTGCCTGCGCGCCGCCATGGCCGCCGGCGAGCGCGTGGTGCTCGGCCAGGTCGGCCTGTTCGCCGACGGCGTGGCGGTGGCGCAGATCGGCGCCGAGACCTTCCGCATCTGCCGCGAGCACGTCGACGAGGTGATCACCGTGACCACCGACGAGATCTGCGCGGCGATGAAGGACATCTACGACGACACGCGCTCGATCACCGAGCCGGCCGGCGCCCTGGGCGTGGCCGGGATCAAGCGCTACGTGCAGCGCACCGGCGTCAGCGGGCAGACCCTCGTGGCCATCGACTCGGGCGCCAACGTCAACTTCGACCGCCTGCGCTACGTCGCCGAGCGCGCCGAGCTGGGCGAGCAGCGCGAGGCGATCATCGCCGTGACCATCCCGGAGAAGCCGGGCAGCTTCAAGGCCTTCTGCCAGGCGCTGGGCAAGCGCTCGATCACCGAGTTCAACTATCGCTACAACCGCCCGGACGAAGCGCACATCTTCGTCGGCGTGCAGACCCACCCGGAAACCGACCCGCGCGAGCAACTGGTCGCCGGCCTGCGCGAGCAGGGCTTCCCGGTCCTCGACCTGACCGAGAGCGAGCTGGCCAAGCTGCACATCCGCCACATGGTCGGCGGCCACGCGCCGGGGGCGGACAACGAGCGGGTGTTCCGCTTCGAGTTCCCCGAGCGCCCCGGCGCGCTGTTCAACTTCCTCAACAAGCTGGGCGGGCGCTGGAACATCTCGATGTTCCACTACCGCAACCACGGCGCCGCCGACGGCCGCGTGCTGGTCGGCATGCAGGTGCCCGAGGCCGACCTGTCGCTGCTCACCGAGGCGCTGAACAGCATCGGCTATCCGTACTGGAGCGCCAGCGATGACCCCGCCTACCGGCTGTTCCTCGGCTGAGCCGGCCGGACCGATCACAGGGAGGTGATCGCCATGCCCCACCCGCTCCACCGTCCGACCGGGAGGCTGTGCTGATGCGCATCCTGCTGGTCGGCGCCAGCGGCTTCATCGGCCGCCACCTGCACGCCGCCCTGCGCGCCGCCGGCCACCAAGTGCTGGCCACCGCGCGCCACCCCGATCCGGCCGCCGACGGCGACTGGCTGGCGCTGGATCTGGCCGAGCTGGCCCGCGATCCGCGCAGCTTCGCCTGGCCGGACGGCATCGAGCTGGCGATCAACGCCGCCGGCCTGCTCTCCACCGACCGCGCCCTCCTGCACGAGGTGCAGCAGCTCGGCGCCTGCGCGCTGTTCGAGCTGGCCGCCGCCCGGGGCGCGCGGGTACTGCAGATCTCCGCGCTGGGCGCCGAGGATGCTCCGGACACCGAATTCCTCGCCAGCAAGGCCGCCGCCGAGCGCCACCTGCTCGATCTGGGCATTCCCGCCGTGGTGCTGCGCCCCTCGCTGGTGCTCGGTCCCGGCGCGACCAGCAGCCGCTGGCTGCAGCGCCTGTCGCCCTGGCCGTGGACGCCGCTGCTCGACAATCGCGCGCGCCTGCAGCCGCTGCACGTCGACGATCTGTGCGGCGCGGTGCTCGCCCTGCTCGCGCACTGGCCGGCGCAGCCGTGCAGCCTGGCGCTGGTCGGCCCCGAGGCGCTGACCATGGGCCAGCTGCTCGATCGCCTGCGCGCCGCCCAGGGCTGGGGCCCGGGGCGCTACTGGACGCTGCCGCGGCCGCTGGCCGCCCTCGGTGCGCGGCTCGGCGAGCTTGGCGGCTGGTGCGCGCTGAACCGCCAGACGCTGCACCTGGCGCGGCGCGACAACCTCGCCGCGGCCGAGCCGCTGGCCGAAGCCTGCGGCTACCGCTGCCTGCCGCTCGCCGCGCGCCTGCAAGACTGGCCGCAGGCGACCCACAGCCTCGGCCTGGTGCTGCAACCGCTGCTGCTCGCCCTGCTGGCGCTGGTCTGGCTGGGCACCGCGCTGGCCTGCCTGGGCCCGGGCTTCGGCTGGGGGCTACGCATTCTCGGCGAAGCCGGCATCGACGGCTGGCCGGCGCGCATCGCGGTGGTCGGCGGCGCGCTGCTCGACGCCGCGCTGGGCATCGGCCTGCTGTGGCGACGCTGGCGGCGCCGCGCCCTGCAGGCGCAGATCGCCGTGATGCTCGGCTACACCGCGCTGATCACCTGGTTGCTGCCGCACTACTGGTTCGACCCCTTCCAGGGCGTCGGCAAGAACCTCGCGCTGCTCGCCGTCAGTCTCTGGCTGCTGTGGCTGCCCGGCGAGCGCGGACGGAGCGAACCGTGACCCTCTACCTGTTGCTCAAGACCCTGCACATCCTCTCTTCCACCCTGCTGTTCGGCACCGGCCTCGGCTCGGCCTGGTACGCCTGGCGCGCCTGGAAGAGCGGCGAGCTGACGGTGATCGCCACCACCTTTCGCCATCTGGTCGTCGCCGACTGGCTGTTCACCACGCCCACCGCCATCATCCAGCCGCTCAGCGGCCTGGCCATGGTCCATCTGGCCGGCTGGTCGCTCGGCCAGCACTGGCTGCTGGCGAGCCTGGCGCTCTACGTCCTGGCCGGGCTGTGCTGGCTGCCGGTGGTCTGGCTGCAGCTGCGCGTGCGCGACCTCGCCGTGCAGGCGCTGCGCGACGGCACGCCGCTGCCGCCGCTGGCCGGCCGCTACATGGCCTGGTGGTTCGCCCTCGGCTGGCCGGCGTTCACCGCCTTCGTGGCGATCTTCTTCCTGATGGTGGTCAAGCCGGCTTGAGCCGAGGCCAGGTCTTGCCGGGTGGGAAACGGCCACCGGCCCTTCCCCCTCCGGCCCGGCAATCGCGAGGATAACCGCTGCGCGAGTTTTCCCCCCTACGACCGCTGCGGCCGGAAACGAAGACGGCGCCCGCAGGCGCCGTCTTCGTTCTGGCTGGCAGGCTCAGCCGCGCAGCGAAATCACCGGCCAGCCGCGCGCCTCGGCGATGGCGCGCAGCTCCGGGCAGGGATCGACCGCTACCGGGTGGTCGACCTGCTCGAGCAGCGGCAGGTCGTTGCGCGAGTCGCTATAGAAGGTGCTGCCGTCCAGGCTCACGCCGCTCTCCAGCAGCCAGCGATCCAGACGGGTCACCTTGCCCTCGCGGAAGCAGGGGATGTCGGTGGTGCGGCCGGTGTACTGGCCGTCCTGCATCTCGCACTCGGTGGCCAGCAGGGTGTCGACGCCCAGGCGCGCAGCGATCGGCGCGGTGACGAAGCGGTTGGTGGCGGTGATGATCACCAGCTTGTCGCCGGCGGCGCGATGCTCGGCGAGCAGCGCCTCGCCCTTGGCCAGGATGATCGGCTCGATGCACTCGGCCATGAACTCGCGATGCCAGGTGTCCAGCTGGTCCTTGTCGTACTGGCCGAGCACCGCCAGGCAGAAGTTCAGGTAGGCATTGATGTCCAGGCGGCCGGCCAGGTAGTCCTCGTAGTACTCGTCGTTGCGTGCCTTGTAGGTGGCCTCGTCGAGGATGCCGCGGCGGCACAGCCAGTCGCCCCAGGCATGGTCGCTGTCGCCGGCCAGCAGGGTATTGTCGAGGTCGAATAGCGCCAGACGCACGGATAGGTTCTCTTCAGGCAGGAATGGGAGGGCCAAGCGTACCCCGTTTTGTCGGGGCTGCCCATGCACGGCCGCATCCGCGTTGCTGCTGTGACGGGCTTTGTGGAACAATCCGGGCATATGTGTTTTGAGGTATCTGCCGTGATCGATTCCGATGGCTTTCGACCCAATGTCGGCATCATCCTGGCCAATGAGATCGGCCAGGTGATGTGGGCGCGACGCATCAACCAGGATGCCTGGCAGTTCCCGCAGGGCGGCATCCACCCGCAGGAGTCGCCGGAAGAGGCACTGTATCGCGAATTGAACGAAGAGGTCGGCCTGGAGCCCGAAGATGTGCGCATCCTCGCCTGCACGCGCGGCTGGTTGCGCTATCGTTTGCCCCAGCGCTTGGTGCGCACCCACAGCCAGCCGCTGTGCATCGGCCAGAAGCAGAAGTGGTTCCTGCTGCACCTGACCGGCGATGAGGGGCGGGTGCGCATGGACCTGACCGGCAAGCCCGAGTTCGACGGCTGGCGCTGGGTCAGCTACTGGTATCCGCTGGACCAGGTGGTGTCCTTCAAGCGCGAGGTGTATCGCCGCGCCCTCAAGGAGCTGGCGCCGCGCCTGCCGATCCGCGACTGAATCATTCCCCGAGGCCGACCTAGAGGAGCGCCCATCCTTTGACCATGCTCCACACGCTGCGCAAGATCATCCAGGAGGTGAACGCCGCCCGGGATCTCGACACCGCCTTGACGATCATCGTCGAGCGCGTGCGCGCAGCCATGGGCACCCAGGTCTGCTCGGTGTACCTGCTCGACCCGCAGAGCAACCGCTTCGTGCTGATGGCCACCGAGGGCCTCAACAAGGACGCCATCGGCCAGGTCAGCATGGCCCCCAGCGAGGGCCTGGTCGGCCTGGTCGGTACCCGCGAGGAGCCGCTCAACCTCGAGGACGCCGCCAGCCATCCGCGCTACCGCTACTTCGCCGAGACCGGCGAGGAGCGCTACGCCTCCTTCCTCGGTGCGCCGATCATCCACCATCGCCGGGTGATGGGCGTGCTGGTGGTGCAGCAGAAGGAGCGCCGTCAGTTCGACGAGGGCGAGGAAGCCTTCCTGGTCACCATGAGCGCCCAGCTCGCCGGGGTGATCGCCCACGCCGAGGCCACCGGCTCGATCCGTGGCCTCGGCAAGCAGGGCAAGGCCACCCCCGACACCCGCTTCCTCGGCGTGCCCGGCTCGCCCGGCGTGGCCCTGGGCAGCGCCGTGGTGGTGCTGCCGCCGGCCGACCTTGAAGTGGTGCCGGACCGCACGATCGACGACATCGACGGCGAGATCGCCTACTTCTACAACGCCCTCGAGGCGGTGCGTAAGGACATGCGCGAGCTGTCCGCGCGCATGGCCACCCAGCTGCGCCAGGAAGAGCGCGCGCTGTTCGACGTCTACCTGATGATGCTCGACGACGCCTCGATCGCCGGCGAGGTGATCAAGGTCATCGAGACCGGCCAGTGGGCGCAGGGCGCCCTGCGCCAGGTGGTCAACGGTCACGTGCAGCGCTTCGAGCTGATGGACGACGCCTACCTCAGCGAGCGCGCCTCGGACGTCAAGGACATCGGCCGGCGCATCCTCGCCTACCTGCAGCAGGCCCGCCAGCAGAAGCTGGTCTATCCGGACAACACCATCCTGGTCAGCGAGGAGCTGTCGCCGGCGATGCTCGGCGAGGTGCCGCCCGGCAAGCTGATCGGCCTGGTCTCGGTGACCGGTTCGAGCAACTCGCACGTCGCCATCCTCGCCCGCGCCATGGGCATCCCCACGGTGATGGGTGCGGTCGACCTGCCCTACACCATGCTCGACGGCATCGAGCTGATCGTCGACGGCTACCGCGGCGACGTGTTCACCAACCCCTCGCCCGGCCTGCGCCGCCAGTTCGCCGAGATCGCCGAGGCGGAGCGCCAGCTCAACCTCGGCCTCGACGCCCTGCGCAGCCTGCCCTGCGAGACCCAGGACGGCCACCGCATGCCGCTGTGGGTCAACACCGGCCTGTTCGCCGACATCGCCCGCGCCCAGGAGCGCGGTGCCGAGGGCGTCGGCCTGTACCGCAGCGAAGTGCCGTTCATGACCAACGAGCGCTTCCCCAGCGAGAAGGAGCAGGTGGCGATCTACCGCGACCAGCTCAAGGCCTTCCATCCGCTGCCGGTGACCATGCGCACCCTGGACATCGGCGGCGACAAGGCGCTGTCCTACTTCCCGATCAAGGAAGACAACCCCTTCCTCGGCTGGCGCGGCATCCGCATCACCCTCGACCACCCGGAGATCTTCCTGGTCCAGGCGCGCGCCATGCTCAAGGCCAGCGAGGGACTGGAGAACCTGCGCATCCTGCTGCCGATGATCAGCGGTCTGCCGGAGCTCGAGGAGGCGCAGCGCCTGCTGCACCGCGCCTGGAGCGAGGTGCGCGAGGAAGGCGTCGACGTGCCGATGCCGCCGGTGGGGGTGATGATCGAGATCCCCGCCGCGGTGTTCCAGACCCGCGAACTGGCCCGCCAGGTCGACTTCCTGTCGGTCGGTTCCAACGACCTGACCCAGTACCTGCTGGCGGTCGACCGCAACAACCCGCGGGTCGCCAACCTCTACGACTACCTGCACCCGTCGATCCTGCAGGCCCTCAAGCGCGTGGTCGACGACGCGCACAGCGTCGGCAAGCCGGTGAGCATCTGCGGCGAGATGGCCGGCGATCCGGCCGCCGCCCTGCTGCTGATGGCGATGGGCTTCGACTCGCTGTCGATGAACGCCACCAACCTGCCCAAGGTGAAGTGGCTGCTGCGCCAGCTGTCGCTCGAGCAGGCGCGCGACCTGCTCGACCTGGTGCTGACCCTCGACCACGCCCCGCTGATCCACAGCACCCTGCAGCTGCACCTGCGCAACCTCGGACTGAGCCGCATGCTGGCTCCGGCCGGCAGCGTGCAGAACTAGCGGCCGGTCCGCCCGCCCCAAGGCCTCGCTCCCACGCCGCACTCCGCGGCGCGGACGCGTGGCAGCGCCCGGTCCCACAGCCTCGGCGATCCACAGCGGAGGCAAACGACCCGGCACCGCCACGCTATTTCACCCGGAGCCTAGAGCCGCGGGCGGCCAATCCGCTACCATGCCGCTTTGCTTGCGGGGAGTGGCAATGGAGTTCGTTATCTACCTGATCCTGGGCGCCGCGGCCGGCGTGCTGGCCGGGCTGTTCGGCGTGGGCGGCGGCATGATCATCGTGCCGGTGCTGGTCTACAGCTTCCAGGCACAGGGTTTCGCCCCGGAAGTGCTCACCCACATGGCGGTCGGCACCTCGCTGGCGACCATCGCCTTCACCTCGATCAACTCGATCCGCGCCCACCACGCGCGCGGCGCGGTGCGCTGGGAGATCGTGCGCTGGCTGGCGGTCGGCATCCTCGGCGGCAGCGTGCTCGGCGGTCTGACCGCATCCTTGCTGCACGGCGAATGGCTGCAGAAGGTGATCGGCGTGTTCGCCATCAGCGTGGCTGCGCAGATGGCCTTCAACCTGCAGCCCAAGGCCAGCGGCAGCGTCCCCGGCAAGGCCGGCCTCGGCGCCGCCGGCACGGTGATCGGCTGGGCTTCGGCGATCATCGGCATCGGCGGCGGCTCGCTGACCGTGCCGTTCCTCACCTGGCGCAGCCTGCCGATGCAGCAGGCGGTGGCCACCTCGGCGGCCTGCGGCCTGCCGATCGCCGTGGCCAGCGCGCTGAGCTTCATGTGGCTGGGCCACAATGAGCCGCAGCTGCCGCAGTGGAGCGTAGGCTTCGTCTACCTGCCGGCGGTGGTGGGCATCGCCGCCACGTCGATGTTCTTCGCCCGCTTCGGCGCCCAGCTGGCGCACAAGCTGTCGCCGCTGATGCTCAAGCGCCTGTTCGCCCTGCTGCTGCTCTGCGTCGGCCTGAATTTCCTGCTCTGAGGACCTGACATGCTGGTTTACCCGCAGATCGACCCGGTGGCCATCGCCCTCGGCCCGCTGAAGATCCACTGGTACGGCCTGATGTACCTGGTCGGCATCGGCGGCGCCTGGTGGCTGGCCTCCCGCCGCCTGGCGCGCTTCGACTCCAGCTGGACCCGCGACACTCTCTCCGACCTGGTGTTCTGGGCAGCCTGCGGCGTGGTGCTCGGCGGGCGCTTCGGCTACGTGGTGTTCTACAACTTCGAGCAGTTCCTCAGGGACCCGCTGTGGCTGCTGCGCATCTGGGAAGGCGGCATGTCGTTCCACGGCGGCTTCCTCGGCGTGATGCTGGCGATGTGGTGGTTCGGCCGCCGCCACGGCAAGAGCCTGTTCGAGCTGCTCGACTTCATCGCCCCGATGGTGCCGATCGGCCTGGGCGCCGGGCGCATCGGCAACTTCATCAACGCCGAGCTGTGGGGCAAGCCCACCGACCTGCCGTGGGCCATGGTCTTCCCGGCGTGGAGCGACCCGGCGCAGCTCGCCCGCCATCCCTCGCAGCTGTACCAGGCCGCCCTCGAAGGGGTGGCGCTGTTCGTCATCCTCTGGCTGTACTCCAGCAAGCCGCGGCCGACCATGGCGGTGTCCGGGCTGTTCGCCGCCTGCTACGGGCTGTTCCGCTTCCTGGTCGAGTTCGTCCGCGTGCCCGACGCCCAGCTCGGCTACCTGGCCGGCGGCTGGCTGACCATGGGCCAGTTGCTCAGCCTGCCGATGATCCTCGGCGGCCTCGGCCTGATGGCATACGCCTACCAGCGCCAGGCACGCGTGGCCTGAGCGGACCGCGCCGCCCCGGCCGGAAAGCAGGGTGGGTAACTCGCGCAGCGATTACCCACCTTTCGGCCGGAATCGGTGGAAAATCGCTGCACGCGTTTTCTACCCTACGGTCTCAGGCCTACCGAGATGCCGGACGTACCCTGCAGGGGGCGAATTCATTCGCCAGCGTGGCCCCGGTCAGGCGAATGAATTCGCCCCTACAGTTGTCCGGGACTCCTTGAAGGTACGGCGTGCGGCTCTTACCATTGGCCGCTTTCGCCTGCCCCGGTGTCCCCGATGAAACAGTACCTCGACCTGATGCGCCGCGTGCGCGAGACCGGCACCTTCAAGGCCGACCGTACCGGCACCGGCACCTACAGCGTGTTCGGCCACCAGATGCGCTTCGACCTGGCCGACGGCTTCCCGCTGGTCACCACCAAGAAGTGCCACCTGAAATCGATCGTCCACGAGCTGCTGTGGTTCCTCAAGGGCGAGACCAACATCCAGTACCTCCAGGACAACGGCGTCAGCATCTGGGACGAGTGGGCCGACGAGAACGGCGAGCTGGGCCCGGTGTACGGCTACCAGTGGCGCTCGTGGCCTTCGCCCACCGGCGAGTCGATCGACCAGATCGCCAACCTGATCGCGATGATCAAAAAGAATCCGGACTCGCGCCGGCTGATCGTCTCGGCGTGGAACCCGGCGCTGGTCGAGCAGATGGCCCTGCCGCCATGCCACGCGCTGTTCCAGTTCTATGTCGCCGACGGCAGGCTGTCCTGCCAGCTGTACCAGCGCTCGGCGGACATCTTCCTCGGCGTGCCGTTCAACATCGCCAGCTACGCCCTGCTGACCCTGATGGTCGCCCAGGTCTGTGACCTGCAACCGGGCGAGTTCATCTGGACCGGCGGCGACTGCCACCTGTACGCCAACCACCTGGAGCAGACCGACCTGCAGCTGTCGCGCGAGCCCTTCCCGCTGCCGCAGATGAAGCTCAATCCCGACGTGAAGGACCTGTTCGCCTTCCGCTTCGAGGACTTCGAGCTGACCGGCTACCAGGCCCACCCGCACATCAAGGCGCCGGTCGCGGTCTGACGCCGCCCGCCAACGACAAGGCCCCGCCCGGCATTGCCGGGCGGGGCCTTGTGCATTTCAGGCGGCTCAGGCGAGGGCGCCGAGCAACCACAGACTGAGGGACGGGAAGGCCACCAGCAGGACGATGCGCAGCAGGTCCGAGCACAGGAACGGGATGATGCCGCGGGCGGTCTCGCCGTAGGGCACATCGCCTGCGGTGCGCTGCACGATGAACAGGTTCATCCCCAAAGGCGGGTGGATCAGGCCGATCTCCACCACCATCAGGGCGAGGATGCCGAACCAGATCGACTTCT
>NZ_JAJHPU010000016.1 GCF_020831405.1 Pseudomonas oryzagri
AGCTTATCGCTTCGTCTCAACCGAGGCCGCGCATTCTACAGCAGCCTTTCAACCTGTCAAGCGTGCTTCGAAAATTTTCTTTTCGATTCAACCGCTTGTGCTTCAGCGAACAACCTGCACCACCGAAGCGAGGGAGGTTAATCTTACAGCAACCCAGATCGCTGTCAACCCCCTCCGCAGCGCACCTCCAAGCGAAGCCGGAAGCGCCGGCAAGGCCGCAGCCCTGCCACCCCCGATCGCCAAAACTGAAGATAACTCCTTGATATTCAAGGGCTTTTCAGCTCGTCGCCGGGAGTGGTGCGCATTATAGGGACTCGAATCGATAGGTCAACACTTTTTTGCAACATTCGCCCGCGCCAGGCACGCACCGCCACCTGCTAACTATATAGAGGGAGCCGAGCTGCCCATCATGCAACCCGAGGTTCAGCGGAATCCCCGAAAACAAAAAGGGCCCGCGCTCGCACGCAGGCCCTTTCTTCTATATGGCGCATCCGGCGGGATTCGAACCCACGACCCCTGCCTTCGGAGGGCAGTACTCTATCCAGCTGAGCTACGGATGCCTGTGCGCTAAGCTGACCCGAAAATCGGCGCGACAGCGCGGGCGCCATCATACGCATCTTGTCCGGAATCGTCCATGGCACCGGAATTCGTTCGCGATCCCGAACGGTAATGACGCGCCCAGCCATCTACGCCATTGAAAAATTTACGCAAACCGTCTCATTCGTTGTTTTTTTTGCACACCCTATTGCGTGAAGCTGCAGTCGATCCTAGGATTGTTTGACATTTCGAACAATCAGCCGGAGACCGCGATGGAACTGAAAGACCCCAGCCTGTTCCGCCAGCAAGCCTATGTGAACGGTCATTGGTGCGAGGCCGACAGCGGTGCGCGCACCGATATCTTCAATCCGGCCAGCGGGGAAAAACTGGGCAGCGTACCGAACATGGGCCGTGCGGAAACCCGCCGCGCCATCGAGGCCGCGCGTCTGGCCCAGCCGGCATGGCGCAAGCTCACCGCCAAGGAGCGCGCTGCCAAGCTGCGCAAGTGGTACGAACTGATCCTGGCCAACCAGGAAGACCTGGCGCAGATCATGACGGCCGAGCAAGGCAAGCCGCTGGCCGAGGCGCGTGGCGAAGTGGCCTACGCCGCCTCCTTCATCGAGTGGTTCGCCGAGGAAGCCAAGCGCGCCTATGGCGACGTCATCCCGGCACATGCCGCCGATAAGCGCATCCTGGTGCAGAAGGAGCCGGTCGGCGTAACCGCGGCGATCACGCCGTGGAACTTCCCAGCGGCGATGATCACCCGCAAGGCCGGTCCGGCTCTGGCGGTGGGTTGCGCCATGGTGCTCAAGCCGGCGCCGCAGACGCCCTTCTCCGCGCTGGCACTGGCCGCGCTGGCCGAACGCGCCGGCATTCCGGCCGGCCTGCTCAGCGTGCTGCCGGCGGACGTCGCCACCAGCCGCGAGGTGGGCGCCGAGCTGTGCGAAAACCCGGTGGTGCGCAAGCTGTCGTTCACCGGCTCAACCGGAGTCGGCATCAAGCTGATGGAGCAATGCGCGCCGACCCTGAAGAAGCTGTCCCTGGAACTCGGCGGTAACGCGCCCTTCATCGTCTTCGACGACGCCGACCTCGACGCCGCGGTCGAGGGCGCGATGATCTCCAAGTACCGCAACGCCGGGCAGACCTGCGTGTGCGCCAACCGCATCTACGTGCAGGACAAGGTTTACGACGCCTTCGCCGCCAAGCTGACCGCCGCGGTGGCCAAGCTCAAGGTCGGCAACGGCGCCGAGGCCGGGGTGACCACCGGCCCGCTGATCGACGCCAACGCGGTCGCCAAGGTGCGCCAGCACCTCGACGATGCGGTGAGCAAGGGTGCACGAGTGATCGCCGGCGGCAACGGCCTGGGCGGCAACTTCTTCGAGCCGACCATCCTGGTCGACGTGCCGACCAGCGCGCGGGTGGCCAAGGAAGAGACCTTCGGCCCGCTGGCCCCGCTGTTCCGCTTCCGCGACGAGGAAGACGTGATCGCCCAGGCCAACGATACCGAGTTCGGTCTCGCCGCCTACTTCTATGCCCGCGATCTCGGCCGGGTGTTCCGCGTCGCCGACGCCCTGGAGTACGGCATGGTCGGCATCAACACCGGCCTGATTTCCACCGAGGTGGCGCCGTTCGGCGGCATGAAGGCCTCCGGCCTCGGCCGCGAGGGCTCCAAGTACGGTCTCGACGAGTACCTGGAGATCAAGTACCTGTGCCTCGGCGGCATCTGATTCGTACGAACTCCGGGCTCCGGCCCGGGGTGGGTGGCAGCCGTGTTTTGTCGGCGACGGTTTGCCACCCCTCTCTTCCGACCAGCCTGCCTGCGCGGCAGGCCGGTCCCCACCGACCCTTCGACTGTCCTGCGTGAGAATGCCATGAGCCAGACCAACGCCTCCCTGCTGCAACGTCGCCAAGCTGCCGTCGCCCGCGGCGTCAGCCAGATCCACCCGATCGTCGCCGAGCGCGCCGAGAACGCCACCGTGTGGGACGTCGAAGGCCGCGAGTACATCGACTTCGCCGGCGGCATCGCCGTGCTGAATACCGGCCACCTGCATCCGAAGGTGATCGCCGCCGTCCAGGAGCAGCTGACCAAGCTCTCCCACACCTGCTTCCAGGTACTGGCCTACGAGCCCTACATCGAGCTGTGCGAAGAGATCGCCAAGCGCGTGCCGGGCGACTTCGCCAAGAAGACCCTGCTGGTCACCTCGGGCTCCGAGGCCGTCGAGAACGCCGTGAAGATCGCCCGCGCCGCCACCGGCCGCGCCGGGGTGATCGCCTTCACCGGCGCCTACCACGGCCGCACCATGATGACCCTGTCGCTGACCGGCAAGGTGGTCCCCTACTCCGCCGGCATGGGCCTGATGCCGGGTGGCGTGTTCCGCGCCCTCGCGCCGTGCGAGCTGCACGGCATCAGCGAAGACGACGCCATCGCCAGCATCGAGCGCATCTTCAAGAACGATGCCCAGCCGCAGGACATCGCCGCGATCATCATCGAGCCGGTACAGGGCGAAGGCGGCTTCTACGTCAACTCCAAGCCGTTCATGCAGCGCCTGCGCGCCCTGTGCGACCAGCACGGCATCCTACTGATCGCCGACGAAGTACAGACCGGCGCCGGCCGTACCGGCACCTTCTTCGCCACCGAACAACTGGGCGTGGTTCCGGACCTGACCACCTTCGCCAAGTCGGTCGGCGGCGGCTTCCCGATCTCGGGCGTGTGCGGCAAGGCGGAAATCATGGACGCCGTCGCTCCCGGCGGCCTGGGTGGCACCTACGCCGGCAGCCCGATCGCCTGCGCCGCGGCCCTGGCCGTGCTCAAGGTGTTCGACGAAGAGAACCTGCTGGAGCGCAGCCAAGCCGTCGGCGAGCGTCTGAAGGCCGGCCTGCGCGGCATCCAGGCCAAGCACAAGGTCATCGGCGACGTCCGCGGCCTGGGCTCGATGGTCGCCATCGAGCTGTTCGAAGGCGGCGACGAAAGCAAGCCGGCCGCCGAACTGGTCGGCAAGATCGTCGCCCGCGCTCGCGAGAAGGGCCTGATCCTGCTGTCCTGCGGCACCTACTACAACGTCATCCGCTTCCTGATGCCGGTCACCATCCCGGACGCCCAGCTGGACAAGGGCCTGGCCATCCTCGCCGAGTGCTTCGACGAACTGGCCTGATCCGCCTCTCAGGCTCTGTACGGAGCCGCATATGCCAAGCCCGCGGCTCCGCTCGCGGGCTTGGCGTTTCTGCAGGCTCTCCAGCGCGCAGGCAGGCGCCTGTGCTACAACTGGCGCCTGCCGTCCGGAGTCCCGCACCGGTCCGGCACCGATCCCTTGCCAGGAGCCGCACCGATGACCGCCCCCTCCGCCGCCCCTCGAGGCGCCGATGCCCAATCCTGATCTGCTGCTGATCGGCGCCGGACACAGTCATCTCGGCGTGCTGCGCCGCTGGGCGCGCGGCGAGCGGCCGCCGGGACGGCTGCTGCTGCTCAGCCAGTCGCCGCATGCCTGGTATGCCGGACGAATTCCCGCCCTACTCGCCGGACGGATCGGCGAGAACGATTGCCGTCTCGAACTGGAGCCATTGTGCCGCGCCGCGGGTGTGGAGCTGCAGTTGGGCACCGCGGTCGGCCTGGACGCCGCACAACGCCGACTGCAACTGGCCGACGGCAGCAGCCTGCAGGCCAGTTGGTTGTCGCTCGACGTCGGCGCCGCGCCGCCGGCGCCGCCGCAGCACAACCCGGTCATGGAGGTAGTGGCGGTAAAACCCTTCGCGGATTTTCTCGACCGCTGGCGGCAGTGGCAGGCGGATCCGCAGCCCCTGGCCTTGGTCGGCGGCGGTGTCGCCGGCGTCGAGCTGGCACTGGCGCTGGCCGGCCAAGTACCACAACTCAGTCTGTTCAGCGCCGGGCCATTACTCGACGGCCATTCGCCGGGGCTGCGCATGCGCGCCCACGGCCTGCTGCGTCAGCTCGGCGTGCACTGCCGCGAACATTGCCCGATCAGCCACATCGACGGCGACACCCTGCACAGCGAGGCCGGCGCCGTCTGGCTCGGGCCGCGCCTGCTGTTGGCCAGTGGCAGCCAGCCGCTGCCCTGGCTGGCCGCCAGCGGTCTGGAGTGCGCAGAAGACGGCTTCATTCGCGTCGGCGCCACCCTGCAGAGCTTCAGCCACCCGCAGATCTTCGCCAGCGGCGACTGCGCCAGCCTGGCGGGGCTCGCCCGCAACGCCTGGCACGCCACGCACCAGGCCGCGCGGTTGGCCGCCAACCTGGCCGCGGCCTTGCAGCAGCGGCCCCTGCAACGCTACCGGTCGCCACGTCAGGCGCTCCTGCTCCTCGCCACCGGCGACGGCCACGCCCTGCTCGACTGGCACGGCTGGTCCGCCGGCGGCCGCCTGTGCGGCTGGTGGCGAGAGCAGCGCGACCGGCAGTTCATGCTCCACCATCGCGGCTGACACCAGCGCCGCGACTTGCTCAGACCCCGGCCGTCACGTCCTCGGCATCCGCGGCCGGGGCCAGCACGCAGCGGTCGCGGCCGCTGCGCTTGGCGACCAGCAGCGCCGCGTCGGCGCGGTTGAGCACCAGCGAATAGCCCTCCCCCCTCCGGCACTCGGCCACCCCGAGGCTGACGGTGAGCGCCAGCTCCGCCTCGCCGTGGCGCACCCGCAGGTTGCGCACCGCCGCGCGCAGGCGCTCGATCAGCGGCTGCACCTCGGCCAGCGTGGTTTCGGTGAGCAGCAGCAGGAACTCCTCGCCGCCCCAGCGCCCGCACAAGTCACAGCCGCGCACGCTGTCCTGCAGCGCGCGGGCGATCTGGCTGAGGGCGTGGTCGCCGACCTCGTGTCCCCAGCGGTCGTTGATCTGCTTGAAGTGGTCGACGTCGACCATCGCCAGCACGAACGGCCGGCCGCTGCGCTGGCTGCGCAGTTCCTCCTCGCGCAGGCGCTCCATCAGCATGCGGCGATTGGCCAGGCCCGTGAGCACGTCGCGCTGCGAGGCGTCGCGCAGCGCCTGGTTGAGATCGCGCAGCATGTCCTGATAGCGGTCGGAGATGCGCGCGACCTTCTCCAGCTGGCGCAGCTGGCGGTGGTAGCGCTCGGACAGCGTCAGGTTCTGCTCGCGCGCCAGCGCCTGGTAGCCGTCGGAGATGCGCGCGATGCGCTCGAGCCGCGACAGCTGCTCGAGGTTCTGCTGCTGCAGGCGCGCCAGCGCCTCGCGCAGCGGATGGCCGTAGTAGGCCGGTTCACTCAGCAGACTTTCCACCAGCAGGTCCAGCTCGCGCTCGCTGCTCATGGCGGCTCACTCGCTGAACGGCAGGATGGCGAAGGGGAAGCTGCAGTCCTCGCGGAACTCCTCGGCCAGCTCGGCGACCCGCTCGTTGCGGCTGTCGTAGTGCCAGCTGACGCTGACCGGCAGGCCGTCGCGGTGGGCCTCCTCGAGCAGGTCGAAGATGTCCATCAGCGCCTTGATCGAGCTGGTGTTGAGGTACAGCAGACGCAGCTCGAGGGCCAGCGGCCGGGCTTCCTCGCGCAGGAAGCGCTCGACCCAGTCGATCACCTGGCCGAACAGCTCGAAGGAGTTTTCCGGATAGGAGTCGCCCTGCATGGCCAGCACGCCGGCCGGCCAGTCGCCGTGGATGGTCGGCGTGGACTGGGTACCGGGAATGTTCAGTTCAGTCATGGTGGTACTCGTGCGAATGAGGTTCAGATCACGGCGCGCAGGCTGAGGAAGGCGCGCCCGTCGGCTTGTTCCTTGAGGCTGGCGCGCAGCGGCGCGCTCGACTTGCGGGCGATGTCGAGCAGGCCAAGGCCGGCGCCGCTGGCGCGCTCGTCGTCGCGCGGCCGGCGCAGCTGCTCCTTGTAGGCCGCCTTGAGCTGCGCCTTGTCCAACCCGGCGAGGTTGGCGATCCAGTCGACCAGCTGGCGGCCGTCGTCCAGCTCCACCAGATTGCCGGCCGCCACCACGTAGCGGCCCTCCTCGTCACGGGAGATCGATACCGTGGCCGCGGCGTCCTGTTCGGGGTAGTTCATGCGCGTGGCGTAGTGACGGATGTTCTGGGTCATCTCGATGTACACGGCGAACACATCCATCGCCGCCGAGGGCTGCGCCTGCTCGGCGGCCAGGTAGTTGCGCAGGGCGTTGCCGATCTCCTCGATCAGGCTGCGCGAGATCGGCCCGTTGAAGCAGAGCATGATGCGCTGGCGATTGTAGTGCTCGCGCATGGCCAGCAGGTCGTAGTTATCCATCGGCACTCCTGTATCCAGCTAGTCGAAACGAAAGGACAGCACGGTGATGTCGTCGAGTTGCGGCCGCTCGCCGCGATAGGCCGTCAGGCGGGCGACGAAGCGCTCGGCCTGCTCGGCCAGCGGCCGCTGCGCGTGGCTGCGCAACAGATCGCCGAAGCGCCGGTTGCCGAAGCCGAAACCCAGCTCGCCGCCGGTCTGATCGAGGAAGCCGTCGGTGCACAGGTAGAAGGTCCAGCCCGGTTCCAGGACGATCTCGAGGTTGGCGTACTCGCCCTGGCGCTTGTCGGCCAGGGCGCGCCGACCGCCCTTGTACTCGCGCACCTCGACGCCGTCGCTGGCGAACAGGGCCATGCGCGCGCCGGCGAAGCGCAGGCGCCGCGCCGCGCGATCGATCCATACCAGGCCGGCGTCCATGTTGGTCGCCAGCGCGCCCTGCTCGCCGCGCAGCATGCCACGCACCGTGCGGTCAGTCTCGCCCAGGATCGCCGCCGGATCCGTGGCGCCGGCCACACCGATGGCATGGTCGATGGCGGCGCGCGCCAGCATGGTCATCAGCGCGCCGGGCACGCCGTGGCCGGCGCAGTCGACCACGCCGAGCAGGCAGCCGTCGACGCCCTCGCGGAACAGGTAGAAGTCGCCGCCGACCACGTCGCGCGGCAGCCACAGCGCATGCTGGCGTTCGCCGAGCGCGGCGGCCAGCTCGCGGTCGGGAAGGATGGCGCGCTGGATCAGGCTGGCATAGTCGATGGAGTCGTCGATCTGCTTGTGCGCGGCGGCCATCTCGCGGTTGGCGCGCTCCAGCGCCTCGGTGCGCTCGCGCACCTTGTCCTCCAGTTCGGCGGTGTGCCGGCGCACCTGCTCGGCCATGCTGGCGAAGGCGGCCGACAGCTCGCCGATCTCGTCGCCGCGCGGTGGCGGCAGGCGGGTGGCGTAGTCGCCGGCGGCGATCGCCTTGGCGGTCTGCTGCAGGCTGCGCAGCGGCTGCAGCAGCAGGCGGTCCACCACGTAGGCGAAACCGATCAGCAGGCTGCCCAGCAGGGCCGCCAGGGTGCCCAGCAGCGGCCATAGCCAGCGTTCGTCGAGCACCCGCGCGGCGTGCAGGTCGACGGCGGTGAGCAGATGCCAGCGCAGCGGTTCGATGTAGCTCAGCGCCAGCAGCTGCTCGCGACCGTCGAGGTGGGCGCGCAGCAGCTGCACGCCGTCGCCGGCAACCTCGGCGCGGCGCAGGGCCGCCTGCAGCGCCTCGCGCTCGGCCGGCGCGGCGAGCAGGTCGAAGACCCGCGCGCCGCCGCCGACGCCGCTGACCCCGGAGTTGTAGGCGATGCGCGCCGGATCCGGATGGGCCTGGATGGCACCGTCGGCGGCGAGGATCATCGGCGTCACCCCGGGCTCTTCGGTGACCACGAACTGCTCGAGGAAGGCGCTGAGGTCCATGCCCGTGCCGGCCAGGCCGAGGGTGCGGTCGCCATCGCGCACCAGCATGTTGAACCAGACCTTGGTGACCTTGAGCTTGTGGTCGACGTTGACGTTGACGTTGGCGTCGGCGCTGCCCTGGACGCTGGCGAAGAACCAGGCATCGTCGCCATCCGCCGGATCGAGCACGTAGCGCGGCCGCTCGCTGATCGGCTGGCTGGCGTCGTTGAAGTAGTAGTCGCGCGTGGCGGCGGAAATGACGAACCAGGAATGGTCGCGGAAGTCGCGCTGGTAACCGGCGGCCTCGGCGAAGAACTGCGCGCGGCGCTCGGCGTCGCCCTCGGCCAGCAGCCAGCGGCGGGTCAGCTCGCCGTCGGCGAAGCGCCGTGCCAGCGCCAGCTCGCGAGCCAGCGGGGCGAGGATGCGCTCGCGCTGCAGCAGGGTGAAATTGCGCGCGTAGGCCTCGCCGAAATGCTCGCGGATTTCCTCCATGGCGCGCCAGCCGAGCCAGGCCGCCGGTATCAGCGCCACCGCGCACGCCAGCAGCAAGGCCAATACCGATTTGCTGCGCAGCCCCCAACTCACCGCCATCCCAAGCTCCCGTCGCGTGGCCGCCGACGGCCCCTGGCAAGCGGGCATTGTGTATGCCGCCGGATTTGCCGGCAACAGGGGGCCGCGGGCAAAACCGCGTCCCGCTGCAGGCGCAGGGACCAACGCGTGCCAGAGCCTGCTCGCTGCACTGCCCAGCGGTTGTTTCCCTGCTGACACACCCACCTATACTTTTGTACAGAATGAGCAGCGAGCGCCGGAGAGCCGACCTGCCGGCCTCCGCCACGCCTCTGGCCAGGCCGACGCCTTCTGCGCGGGCGCCTCGTTGTTCGGCCGGCACCACCTGCACAGGAGGTCAGCATGAACATCCTGGCGACAGACATCGGCGGCACCTGCCCGCGTGCGCTGCCCGACCATGGCGCCGGCGGCCGCCGGCAGCGGCAACGCGCCGCCGCGCCGGAGCGCTGAGGCATGGCGGCCGGCCCCGCACAGCAGTCCACCCTCGCCTGGTTGAGCGGGCAGCTGTGGCCAGTGATCAGCGCCTACTGGTGCAGCGGTCGCAAGTGGCGGGTACGCGGCGCCGTGCTCCTGCTGATCCTGCTGACCGAAGCGCAGGTCGGCCTGGCGATCTGGCTCAGCTACTGGAACCGCGAGCTGTTCGATGCCCTCGAAGCGCGCTCGCTGAGCGCCCTGCTGCTGCAGGTCACCACCTTCGTGGGGATTTTCGTGCTGACCATGGTGGTCACCGCCCTGCACCTGCACGTCAAGCGCTGGCTGCAGCTCGACTGGCGGCGCTGGCTGACCCGCCGCCTGCTCAACCAGTGGTTGCCGCACGCCCACCACTACCAGCTGCAGTTCACCAGCGGCGAGCACGACAACCCCGACGGGCGTATCGCCGAGGACATCCGCATCGCCACCGAGACGGCGGTCGGCCTGGCGCTGTCGCTGCTCTACTCGGTGCTGATCCTCGGCAGCTTCATCGACATCCTGCTCAGCGTCTCCGGCAGCCTGCAGATACCGGGTACCCAGATCGTGATACCCGGCTACCTGGTGCTGCTGGCGTTCCTCTACGCCGGCGCCGGCACCGCCTTCGGCCTGCTGCTCGGTCGCCCGCTGGTCAACGCCACCAACCGCCTGCAGGCGGTGGAAGCCAACCTGCGCTTCGGCCTGGCGCGCGCCCGGGAGAACTCCGAGTCGATCGCCCTGATGCACGGCGAAGGCATCGAGCAGCAACAGGCGGCGCGGCTGTTCGCCGACGTCGGGCGCGGCTGGGACCGCCAGACCCTCGGCTATCTGGGCATCGTCGCCTTCTCCACCGGCTACGGCACCCTGCTGCCGGTGTTCCCGCTGCTGGTCGCCGCCCCGCAGTTCATCGCCGGGACCATGACCCTCGGGGTGCTGATGCAGGCCGCGCAGGCCTTCCAGCGCCTGACCTCGGCGCTATCCTGGCCGATCGACAACCTCGGCGAGCTGGCCAAGGGCCGCGCCTCGGCCGACCGCGTGGCCAGCCTCTACCACGACCTGCGCGAGCTCGAGGAGCGCGCCCGTGGACCGGTCGAGCACCGCATCGACCTGCATCCCGGCGTCCACGACGAACTGGTGCTGCGCGATCTCAGCCTGGCCGGCCCGGACGGGCGACTGCTGGTCGAGCACCTGAATGCGAGGATCCGCCGCGGCGAGCGGGTGCTGATCGACGGCGACGCCAGCGCCGCCAGTTGCCTGTTCAAGGCGGTGGCCGGCCTGTGGCCGTGGGGCAGCGGCGAGATCCGCCTGCCTGCCGGGGAGCACATCGTATTCCTCTCGCAGCGGCCGTTCCTGCCCGACGGCAGCCTGCGCGCGGCGCTCAGCTACCCGCATCCGCCCGGGCACTTCCCCAGCGGCGCGCTCGAGCACGTCCTGCACTGTGCCGGGCTGGACTGGCTGGCGCCGCGCCTGGGCGACAGCGACCGCTGGGACGCCGTGCTGCCGCTGCGCGCCCAGCAGCGTCTGGGCATCGCCCGCCTGCTGCTGCAGCGCCCGGCCTGGGTGTTCATCGAGGAGGCCAGCGACGCCTTCGACCCGCACGCCGAGGACTGCCTGACCGACATCCTGCAGCGCGAACTGCCCGACTCGACCCTGCTCACGGTCAGCTTCCACGACAGCCTGGAGCGCTATTTCAGCCGCAAGCTGATCCTCAAGCGGGCGGGCGAGGCGCGCTACCCGAGTCCCGTCGGCGAGGAGCCGGAGCCCTGTGCGCTACGCAAAGAATGACGGCAGCCAGCCGCGCTCCACGCAATCGCGGAAGCTCCAGGCCGGCGTGGTCTCGGTCTTGTAGTTCCAGAAGAACCAGCCCTGGTACTTCTCGAAGGTGGCCAGCTGGGCGGCGGCATAGCCGCGGTAGGCGACCGTCTCCTGGAAGGCGTCCATATGCTCGAGAGCATGGTTGAACGGCCCCTCGGCCCACAGCGACACCACCTTGAGGTCCAAACCCAGGCTCCACTCGCCGCAGATGGTCGGCAGGCCCAGCTCGGTGATGATCGCGTCGGCTTCCTGCTTCCATTCGCCGGCGGCCTTGCGCATATGGCCGTAGATGTCCATGTCGATGTCGCCGCGCTCGAAGCACTGGTAGCGGTGGATATCGAAGATCACGTTCTGGTACTCCGGCTCCTGCATGAAGCCGAGGTACTCGCGGAAATCGCGGAAGCCGTCGTGGAACACCACGGCGATGCGCTCGGCCGGACAGTGCCGGCGAATACGCGCATAGGCGGCCAGATAGTAGGCCTTGAGATAGTCGGTGGGCACGTCCCAGCGCGGCTCGTTGAGCACCTCGATGGCGTGCAGCGCCGGATGGTCGCCATAGCGCTCGGCCAGGCGCTCCAGCACGCTCAGCGAATGCTCGAGGTACTCGGGACGGGTGTGCCACTCGCAGACGTCCTTGATGCCACCGTTGTCGAAGCCGTTCTGGCAACCCGGCCCGGCGTGCAGGTCGAGCACCACGCGCAGGTCGAATTCCTCGGCCCAGGCCATGGCGCGGTCGAGCACGGCGACGCCGCCTTCCACGAAGGGGTAGCGGTGCGCGCCGTAGCTGCGGTGATGGGGGTAGTCGGGGCCGAAGATCCAGTGGCCGACCGGGATGCGCACGGCGTTGAGGCCGCGGGCGGCGAGCCAGGCGAAGTCGTCGCGGGTGATGAAGCTGTCCCAGTGGCGGCGCAGCCGCTCGCCGGCCGCCGCGCCCAGTTCGGCGCACCAGGTGGTCTCGTCGGTGGCCGCCAGCCCGGCGAACAGGCTGGGCACCATCCACTTCTCCAGCACCAGCCAGCTGCCCAGATTGACCCCGCGCAGCTTCAGGTCCGCATGTCGCATCGCCGCCCTCCTCATTCCGTGGCCTTCTGCGACTCAAGCTAGCAGATTCGTGGCGCCCGCGACGGCCGACGGGACATGCCGCAGGCGCGGTGGGCCATACTGAGTGACGCCTTCCCGCGCCGAGGAGTTCCGCATGTCCGCCGCCCCGCTGCCGACGCTGTTCATCCCCCATGGTGCCGGTCCGTGCTTCTTCATGGACTGGCAGCCACCGGCCACCTGGGCGCCGCTGGCCGCCTATCTGAAAGGGATCGCCGCCAGCCTGGCGCAGCCGCCCAAGGCCATCCTGCTGGTTTCGGCGCACTGGCTGGAGCCGAGCTTCAGCGTCACCGGCGGCACCCGGCCGGAGCTGATCTACGACTACTACGGCTTTCCGCCGTCCACCTATGAGCTGCGCTACGACGCGCCGGGCAGCCCGGCGCTGGCCGAGCGGGTACAGGCGCTGCTCGACGCCGCGCAGATCGCCAGCCACCAGGACGTGCTGCGCGGCTTCGACCACGGCATGTTCGTGCCGCTGCTGCTGATGTTCCCGGCCGCCGACCTGCCGGTGGTGCAGTTGTCGCTGCGCCAGGACCTCGATGCCCAGGCGCACCTGGACGCCGGCCGCGCCCTTGCGCCGCTGCGCGCGGAGGGCGTGCTGATCGTCGGCAGCGGCATGAGCTTCCACAACATGGACGGCTACCGCGACCCGCGCTTCGGGCCGATCTCCGCGCAATTCGACGCCTGGCTGACCGCCACCGTCGAGGGCGACCCCGCCGCGCGGGCGGCCGCGCTGCGCGACTGGGCGCAGGCGCCCTGCGCGCGCCTGTGCCATCCGCCGCAGGCCGAGGAGCACCTGCTGCCGCTGCTGGTGGCGGCCGGCGCGGCGGGCGAAGCCCGCGGCCGCAGGGTGTTCAGCGACCGGGTGCTGGAGACCACCCTGTCCGCCTTCCAGTTCGGCTGAGGCCGCTCAGCCGAGGAACAGGTAACCGAGCAGCAGCAGGCCGAGCGCGGCGACCAGCAGGTTGAGCAGCGGACCGGCGTTGACCCGGTAGCCCTCGGGGATCTCGATCGGCTTGAGGGTGCGCACCACCCGGCGGTACTCCCACGATGAGCTGACCGCTACCAACGCGCCGAGCAGCACGAAGCCGGCACCGATCCAGAACGAGGCGCCGCGCTCCAGCTGACCGACGCCGGGGCGCAGGATCAGCTGCATGAACAAGCCGAAGCGCTCGATGACGAAGCCGAAGGCCATCAGCGCCAGGCTGGTGCGGTTCCAGGCCAGCAGGGTGCGCTCGGCGGCGAAGAACACCCGCGGGTCGTTGAGCTCGGACATGCGGCCAGTTCCTCAGGGCGCCGGATTGGGCTGCTCGGTATGGATGCGCTCGATACCGGCGAGCAGCTCGTCGCTGAGCTTCAGATCGAAACTGGCCAGGTTGCTGTCCAGCTGCTCCAGCGTGGTGGCGCCGATGATATTGCTGGTCAGGAACGGCCGGCTGGTCACGTAGGCCAGCGCCAGCTGCGCCGGATCGACGCCGTGCTCGCGGGCCAGGGCGATATAGGCGCTGGCGGCGCGCCGCGCCTGGGGGTTGTTGTAGCGCTGGAAGCGCTCGAACAGGGTCAACCGGGCCTTTTCCGGCCGCGCGCCGTTCTCGTACTTGCCCGACAGCAGGCCGAAGGCCGCCGGCGAGTAGGCCAAGAGACCCACCTGCTCGCGGATGGCGATCTCCGCCAGCCCCACCTCGAAGCTGCGGTTGAGCAGGTTGTAGGGGTTCTGGATCGACACCACGCGCGGCCAGCCGCGGCTTTCGGCCAGCTGCAGGAAGCGGTGCACGCCCCAGGGCGTCTCGTTGGACAGGCCGATATGGCGGATCTTGCCGCTGCTCACCAGCTCGTCGAGCACCTCCAGGGTGTCCTCGATGGGGGTGATATGCGCGTCCGGATCGTGGGTGTAGCCGAGCTGGCCGAAGAAATTGGTCTGCCGGTCCGGCCAGTGCAGCTGGTAGAGGTCGAGGTAGTCGGTGTGCAGGCGCTTGAGGCTGCCCTCCACCGCGGCGACCAGGTTGGCACGGTCGAAGTGGTTGCGCCCCTCGCGGATATGGGTGATGCCGTTGCCCGGCGCCGCCGCCTTGCTGGCGATGATCCACTGCTCACGGCCGCCATGGCGCCTGAAGTAGTTGCCGATGATGGTCTCGGTGGCGCCACAGGTTTCCGCGCGGGGCGGCACCGGGTACATCTCGGCCGTGTCGATGAAGTTGATCCCCGCGGCGCGCGCGCGGTCGATCTGCGCGAAGCCCTCGGCTTCGCTGTTCTGCTCGCCCCAGGTCATGCTGCCCAGCGCCAGCGCGCTGACCTGGATGTCGGTCCTGCCCAGTGGACGGTAAAGCATCGCAAACTCCTGTCGATGGCACGCACAAGAGCGCAAGGGTACTACCAAATGCCGCCGGCGGTGCCTCCCGCGGTCTGCGCGCACGCCAGGCTCGCCGGCACCGTCATGTCGCGTTGTATACAAAACGACATGGAATGTGCGCCGTTATAGCTTCCGCTACATAATTAATGCGCACCTGACGCCTGTCCTGTAAATCGATAAGTCATTGAAATAAAAGATATTTAATTAAAAGCAGGCACCTGGCAGCCTTTTTGCAATTCCTACCGCAGGCTGCGCTGAAATCATGTAGCCGAGGCTATCACTGGTGCCCGCCTCGGCTGCGGAAGGATCGCGGCGTCCCCTCGCCATCGACTCAAGGAGTTTTCGCATGTCCCACAAGGTATCGCGCCTGCTCGGCGCCCTGCTGATCGCCCTGGCGCCGCTGGGTCTCGTCCAGGCCGGCGAAGTGCAGGTGGCGGTGGCCGCCAACTTCACCGCGCCGATGGAGGAGCTGGCCAAGGGCTTCGCGCAGAGCAGCGGCCACCAGGCCAAGCTGGCGTTCGGCGCCACCGGCAAGTTCTACGCGCAGATCAGCCACGGCGCGCCCTTCGAGGTGTTCCTCAGCGCCGACAGCAAGACGCCGAGCAAGCTCATCGGCGACGGCGCCGCGGTGGCCGGCAGCCAGTTCACCTACGCCACCGGCCAGCTGGTGCTGTGGTCGGCCCAGCCGGGGCTGGTGGATGACCAAGGCGCGGTGCTCAAGCAGGGCCGCTTCGCCCACCTGGCCATCGCCAACCCGGCGGCCGCCCCCTACGGCGCCGCCGCGCTGGAAACCCTCCAGGCGCTGGACGTGGCAGAGCCGCTCAAGGGCAAGCTGGTGCAGGGCGAAAGCATCGCCCAAACCCACCAGTTCATCGCCACCGGCAACGCCGAGCTGGGCTTCATCGCGCTCTCGCAGGTCTACAAGGATGGCCGGATCAGCGGCGGTTCCGCCTGGCAGGTGCCGGCCAAGCTGCATGCGCCGCTCACCCAGGACGCCGTGCTGCTCAAGGCCGGCCAGGACAACCCGGCGGCCAGGGCGCTGCTCGACTACCTGAAAACCCCGGCAGCCAAGGCGGTGATCGCCCGCTACGGCTACGCCGTCGACTGACCGCCGCCGCGCTGGCGCCGAAGCGCGCCAGCATGCTCCCCCCAAGCCTTGTCATTCGCCCCGGTGTACGGGGGAGGGATTCGCTCGCCCGCGCGATGGCGCGGAACCAACCGACAACAACCGGCGATTCCCCGCGGGCCGTCAGGCCCGCTCCATTAGCCATCACCGTCGCCGACGGTGATCCACCCAGTTTCCTTACCGGCGCCGGCCGCCGCGCGGCCGCCCGTTTTTTTCGCATGGAGTATCGAGCAATGAACAAGTCCACCCTGGCCCTGGCCATCGTGGCGGGCATCGTGGGTCTGCCGTCCGTGCAGCAGGCGTCCGCCGCAGGCTTCATCGAAGACAGCAAGGTCACCCTCGGCCTGCGCAACTTCTACTACGACCGCAACGACAAGAACACCGCCGACAACCGCAACGAGGCCAGCGAGTGGGGTCAGGGCTTCATCCTCAACTACACCTCCGGCTACACCCCCGGAACCATTGGCGTCGGCGTCGATGCCATCGGCCTGCTCGGCGTACGCCTGGACGGCGGCGGTGACGGCGACCTGACCGACAGCCGCAAGCCCGGACAGCTGTTCCCGCTCGACAGCGACGGCAGCGCCGTGCACGAGTACAGCAAGGCCGGCGTGACCGCCAAGGCCAAACTGTCGAAGACCGAGCTGCGCATCGGCACCCTGCAGCCCAAGCTGCCGGTGGTCACCTTCAACGACGGCCGCCTGCTGCCGCAGCTGTTCGAGGGCGGCCAGCTGACCTCCGCCGAGATCACCGACCTCACCCTCACCGCCGGCCAGCTGGAGCACACCAAGACGCGCAGCTCCACCGACGACGTCGGCCTGCGCATCGCCGGCTCCACCGCCGCGGCCGAATCGAACAAGTTCTACTACGCCGGCGGCGACTACAAGCTGACCAAGTCGCTGACCGCGCAGTACTACTTCGGCAACCTCGAGGACTACTACCAGCAGCACTTCGTCGGCCTGGTGCACACCTGGGCGCTGCCGGTCGGGGCCTTAAAGACCGACCTGCGCTACTTCGACAGCAGCTCCGACGGCAAGAACTCAAATGCCGCCGGGCGCGCCGAGGGCTACCGCAGCAGCGGCTTCTGGGTGACCGGCGATCCCGATCGCGGCGAGGTCGACAACCGGACCTGGAGCGCCCTGTTCACCTACACCCTGGGCGGCCACGCGCTGAGTGCCGGCTACCAGGAGGTCTCCGGCGACAGCGCCTTCCCGTTCCTCAACCAGGGCGACGGCTCCTCCACCTACCTGATCACCGACGTGCAGATCAACAAGTTCGCCAGCGCCGGCGAGCGCACCTGGCAGGCCGGCTACGCCTACGACTTCGCAGCGCTCGGCGTGCCGGGGCTCAAGGCCAGCGCGCTGTACCTGAGCGGCGATCATATCGACGCCGCCGGCGGCGACCAGCAGGAGTGGGAGCGCGACCTGCGCCTGGACTACAGCCTGCAGAGCGGCGCGCTGAAGGGCCTCACCTTCACTTGGCGCAACGCCTCGCTGCGCGGCGACGCGCAGACCGACCAGGACGAGAACCGCCTGATCGTCAGCTACAGCGTGCCGCTGCTGTGACGCGCGCCCCGGCAGCCGGCCGATAGGGGCTGCCGGGACGGCTCAGGCCGGCGTGGCCAGTGGCGCCGGGCGCGCCTGCAGGTGCTCGGCGACGAAAATGTCGAACTCCGCCGGGGCCAGGGCGCGCCCGAACAGGTAGCCCTGCACCCCGTCGCAGCCCAGGCGCTCCAGCTCGGTCAGCTGGGCGACGGTCTCCACCCCCTCGGCGATGGTGCGCATGCCGAGGCTTTTGGCCATGCCGGTGATGGCTCGCACGATCGACTGGTCGTGGCCGTCCTCGTTGATATGGCGGACGAAGGACTGGTCGATCTTCAGCTTGTGTACCTCGAACAGCTTGAGATAGCTCAGCGACGAGTAGCCGGTGCCGAAGTCGTCGATGGTCAGCAGCACGCCGAGCGCGCGCAGGCGGCGGACCACTGCGATGGCCGCCGCCGGCTCGTGCATGGCCACGCTCTCGGTCAGTTCCAGCTCCAGGCAGTGCGCCGGCAGGCCGCTGTCGGCCAGCAGCGCGGCGACCAGTTCGACCAGCCCCGGATGACGGAACTGCGCCAGCGACAGGTTGACCGACACGGTCATGCCCGGCGGATAGCCCTGCGCCAGCCAGGCCTGCATCTGCGCCACCGCGCCGCGCAGCACCCACTCACCGAGCGCGACTATCTGTCCGCTGCCTTCGGCGATGGGGATGAATTCGGCCGGGCTGATCGCTCCCAGCTGCGGGTGGGTCCAGCGCAGCAGCGCCTCGGCGCCGACCAGGCGCAGGCGGCCGAGCGCCACCTGCGGCTGGAAGCACAGGTGCAGCTCGCCGTTGGCCAGCGCATGACGCAGGGCGCTTTCCAGCTGGAGGATGCGCGCGGAGTGGCGCTGCATCTCGGCGGTGAAGAAGCGGTAGCCGTTGCGTCCCTCCTGCTTGGTGCGGTGCATGGCGATGTCGGCGCGCTGGGCCAGGGTGTCGAAGTCGTGGCCATCCTCCGGAAACACGGCGATGCCGATCGAGGCGCTGACCACCAGGCTGTGCTCGCGCGCCTGGCAGGGCGCGGCCACCAGCGCGCGCAGTCGCTCGGCGATATGCGCGGCCTCCTGGGCGCCGGCGTAGGGCAGGACCAGGACGAACTCGTCGCCGCCCTGGCGCGACAGGGTGTCCTCGTCGCGCAGCGCCGCCTTGAGGCGCTGCGCGATCTCGACCAGCAGGGCATCGCCGGCGCGATAGCCGAGCGAGTCGTTGATGTGCTTGAAGTGGTCGAGGCCCAGGTGCAGCACCGCCAGCGGCTGGCCACTGCGCTCGGAAAGGCCCAGGGCCTGCTCGCAGCGGGCGGCGAACAGCTTGCGGTTGGGCAGGTCGGTCAGCGCATCGAAGTGCGCCAGGCGCTCGATGCGCTGCTCGTCCAGCTTGCGCTGGGTGATGTCTTCCTTGATCGCCAGGTACTGGATCGGCTGGCCGGCGGTATCCAGCACCGGCGAGATCAACACCGCCTCGACGTACTCGCTGCCGTCCTTGCGCCGGTTGACGAACTCGCCGCGCCAGGATTGGCCGCTCAGCAGGCTCTGCCACATCTCGGCGTACACCGCCGGTGCGGTCTTGCCCGAGTGCAGCAGGCGGGGGTTGCGACCGAGGGCTTCCTCCAGGCTGTAGCCGGTACTGCGGGTGAAGGCCTGGTTGGCGTAGACGATGCGTGCCTCGAGGTCGGTGATCAGGATGGTGCTGGGGCTCTGCTCGACCGCCTGGCTCAGCCGGCGCAGCGTGGCCTGGTCCTGGGTGCGCGCGGTGACGTCGCGCGCCAGCATGACGAAGCGCGGCGCCCCACCGCGCTCGGCGTGCAGGGCCGATACCGACAGCTCGAACCAGCGCGAGCCGTCGGTCAGCGGGATGCAGACCTGCCGGCCGGCGGAGTGGCCGCGCTCGCCCGCCTCGCGCAGCGCCGCCAGGCATGCCCGTGCCGCTTCGGCGGGCAGCACCTCGTCCAGGGTGCGGCCGACCAACTGGCTGCCCGTGCCGACCAGCAATTCCGCGCTGGGTGCATGCACCTGCAGGTAGCGGCCGTCGCCGTCGAACTCGAACAGCAGGTCGGGAATCGCCTCGAGGATCGCCTGTGAGTGGCGACGGGTAGCGCTGAGGGCGCGGTAGGGGGCGGCGATCATCTCGACGAATACCGCCCGGTAGAGCAGCAGATAGGCCAGCACCTTGTAGAGGTGACCGACCAAGTTGAACAGGTCGGTGGCCGAGGCGTACAGGGTGAAGAACACCTCGCTGCAGATCATCGCCAGCACCGCCGCGAGCAGCAGAGCGACGTTGCAGCCGCTGGCCTGACGCAGGCGGCGCAGCAGCACGCCGAGGGTGAGCAGGTGGACGCCGATCACCCCGTATTCGGCGCCCAGCTTGAGGGCGGTGAGCCCCTGGCCGGGCACGAAGGTAGCCGGCAGCCAGTGCGGATAATAGAGGAACAGTCCGTGCGCCAGCGCCACCAGCAGGAGCATGCCGAGCAGGGGCAGGAAGCGCCCGGGGCGCGCCCGGCGCAGCGGCTCGCCGGCCACCGGCGGCCAGGGCAGCCAGACTGCGACCAGCAGCGCGGCGGCGGCTACGTAGCGGGCCACCAGCCAGAAATGGATAGCCTTCTCCACGCCGCTGGGGGTCACGTAGTCGGGCATGCCGCGGTAGGACAGCATGTGCGAGAAGTCGAGCAGCGCCACAGCGAGGAAGGCACAGGAGAGCAGCAGCACGTTGCGCTGCGGGTGCAGGCTGTGGCTGTTCCAGCCGACCGCGAACACCAGCGCCGCGACCGCGATGGCGGTGGTCTCCAGCAGCATGTGCCAGGCCAGGTAGCCGGGTACCAGGGGGAAGACGGCGGCGAGCTGCCCGGTCAACGCCAGGCCGGTCAGCAGGCCGAGCAGAACCGCCAGGGGCAGGCGGAGTGAATCGCGGTGTTGCGGATGTACCCACTGCAGAGCCGATCGCACGCCTGGCGCCCCTTCCCCTTGATGATCCTTTCACGGTCGCCGAGACGACCGGCAGCTGCCGGTCGGGACGCGCATCGTCTGGTGGGCGACGAATGTGCCTGCAGACACCCGCGGCGTCAACGCATTGTCAACCAAGGTCGAAAGGGCGGAGGAAGACGGTCATCGTCCGGCCAGGAAGACGTTTTTTTGACGACGGATCACCGGAGTTAAGGCCGATAAAGGTCCGCGCGACTCCACGGCAAGTCATGGGAACCATCGGGACGCGGCCGCACGGCCAGGATCTGGTGCAGGTTGATCCACTCGTGCTCGAAGCCGTAGGCGCAGCCGGCCAGATACAGCCGCCAGATGCGCAGGGCACGCGCCGGGACCAGCTGCGCCGCCTCGTCCAGGTGCGCCTCGAGGCGCTCGCTCCAGAAGCGCAGGGTGCGCGCGTAGTGCAGGCGCAGGCTCTCCACATCGACCACCTCGAGCCCCGCCTCGCTCATGCGCGCCACCGCGGTGGCCAGGTGCGGCAGCTCGCCATGGGGGAACACGTAGCGGCCGATGAACGCGCCGCCGCCGCGCCCGACCGGGCGGCCGTCGGTGTGCTTGGCAGTGATGCCGTGGTTCATCACCAGGCCGCCGGGTTTCACCGCCTGGAACAGAGTCTTGAAGTACAGCGGCAGGTTGGCGTGCCCGACATGCTCGAACATGCCGACGCTGACCACCTTGTCGAAGCGGCCGTCGCCCGGCAGGTCGCGGTAGTCCATCAGCTCCAGCTGCACGCGGTCCTGCAGACCCTCCTCCGCCACCCACTGGCGGGCCAGTGCCAACTGTTCGCGGCTCAGGGTGATACCCAGCACACGGGCGCCGAACTCGCGGGCGGCGAAGCGGGCCAGGCCGCCCCAGCCGCAGCCGACATCCAGCAGGTGGTCGCCGGGCTGCAGGCGCAGCTTGCGGCACAGATGGCGCAACTTGGCCTGCTGGGCGGTGTCGAGGTCCTCCGTGCCGGTCTCGAAGTAGGCGCAGGAGTAGACCATGTCGCGGTCCAGCCACAGGCGGTAGAAGTCGTTGGACAGGTCGTAGTGGTAGTGGATGTCCTCGGCGTCGCTCGCCTTGTTATGCGCCGGCCGCGGCGGCAGCGCGGCGGTCGCCTCGCCGGGCAACGCCGCGCTGAGCTGATCGGCCAGGCGGATCACCGTGGCGATCGGGCCATGGATATCCATCGCGCCCTCGACATAGGCACTGCCGAGCAGGTCGAGGCTTGGCCGGCCCAGCCCGCGAAGCAGCTGTGGATCGTGAACCTCGAGGATCACCTCGGGCTCGGGGCCCAGATCCAGTTCGCAGCCGTCCCACAGGCGCAGTCGCAACGGCAGTCGCAACTTGCGCAGGGACGGCGGAAGCAGTGCCTGCATGTCCTCTCTCCCCTGTTGCGTGGAAAACATCCCAAGGGTAGCCCAGGATCGGCAACTGGGACGGCACGTCTAGCATCGATGTTCCACGTGGAACAACATGACCGCGCAGCCCAAAACCACGATGCCCGGCCGCTGCCGGGTATCGTCACAGGCACAAGGCCCGCTACTTATTCGACAGTCACGCTCTTGGCCAAGTTGCGCGGCTGGTCGACGTCGGTGCCCTTGAGCACGGCGACGTGGTAGGACAGCAGCTGCAGCGGGATGGTGTAGAGGATCGGCGCCAGCAGGTCGTGGATGCGCGGCATCGCCACCACGTGGGTACCCTCGCCGTTGCTCATCCCCGCCTCGCGGTCGGCGAACACCACCAGCTCGCCGCCGCGGGCGCGCACTTCCTGCAGGTTGGACTTGAGCTTCTCCAGCAGTTCGTTGTTCGGCGCCACGGTGACCACCGGCATGTCGCTGTCGACCAGCGCCAGCGGGCCGTGCTTGAGCTCGCCGGCCGGGTAGGCCTCGGCATGGATGTAGGAGATCTCCTTGAGCTTGAGCGCCCCCTCCATGGCCACCGGATACTGGGCGCCACGACCCAGGAACAGGGTGTGGTTCTTCTCGGCGAACAGCGCCGACACCTGCTCGACGGTCTTGTCCATGGCCAATGCCTCCTCGAGGTTGACCGGCAGACGGCGCAAGGCGGCGACCAGCTCGGCCTCGATACCGCTGTCGAGGGTGCCGCGCACCCGGCCGAGGGCCAGGGTCAGCAGCAGCAGGCCGACCAGCTGGGTGGTGAAGGCCTTGGTCGAAGCCACGCCGATCTCCGGCCCGGCATTGGTCAGCAGTACCAGATCGGATTCGCGTACCAGCGAGCTGGTGCCGACGTTGCAGATCGCCAGGCTGGCCAGGTAGCCGAGCTGCTTGGCGTTGCGCAGCGCGGCCAAGGTATCGGCGGTCTCGCCGGACTGCGAGATGGTGACGAACAGGCTGTCCGCCTGCACGGCGACCTTGCGGTAGCGGAACTCGCTGGCGACCTCGACCTGGCAGGGAATACCGGTCAGCTCCTCCAGCCAGTAGCGGGCGACCATGCCGGCGTGGAAGCTGGTGCCGCAGGCGACGATCTGCACGTTGCGCACCCGGGCGAACAGCTCGGCGGCCTGCGGGCCGAAGGCCTGCACCAGCACGTGATCGGAGCCCAGGCGTCCCTCCAGGGTGCGCTGCACCACGCGCGGCTGCTCGTGAATCTCCTTGAGCATGAAGTGGCGATACTCGCCCTTCTCCGCCGCCTCGGCGCCCTCGTGGAACTGCACGCTCTCGCGCTGCACACTGCGACCCTCGGCATCCCAGATCTGCAGCGTGTCGCGGCGGATCTCGGCGATGTCACCTTCCTCCAGATAGACGAAGCGATCGGTGACCTGACGCAGGGCCAGCGGATCGGAGGCGAGGAAGTTCTCGCCCAGGCCCAGGCCGATCACCAGCGGGCTGCCACTGCGCGCAGCGAGGATGCGGTCGGGCTGCGCGGCGCTGATCACCGCCAGGCCGTAGGCCCCGTGCAGCTCGTGCACCGCCGCCTTGAGCGCCTCGGTGAGATCGGGCAGACGCTTGAGGGTGTGGTGCAGGAGGTGGACGATGGTCTCGGTGTCGGTCTGCGAGCTGAACACGTAGCCGAGGCCCTGGAGGCGTTCGCGCAGCGCCTCGTGATTCTCGATGATGCCGTTGTGCACCACCGCCAGTTCCTCGCCGGAAAAGTGCGGGTGGGCGTTGGCCTCGCTGGGCACGCCGTGGGTGGCCCAGCGGGTGTGGGCGATGCCCAGGCGGCCGGGCAGCGGCTCCTCGATCAGCGCCTGCTCGAGCGCGGCGACCTTGCCGATGCGCCGGCTGCGCCGCAGCTGGCCGTCCGGGCCGCAGACGGCCACGCCGGCGCTGTCGTAGCCGCGATATTCGAGGCGCTTGAGGCCCTCGATGAGGATGGCGCTGACATTACGTTCGGCAATCGCCCCGACAATTCCGCACATGCGGCTCTCCTTATTTTTCCGTTCTATTGGCAATAGCGGCGCAGATCAACCGGATGCCGCGCGCCTGAATCTGTTCGCGCGCCTCGGCAGCGAGGCGCTCGTCGGTTATCACGGTGTGGATGCTGTGCCACGGCAGCTCCAGGTTGGGCATGCGCCGACCGACCTTGTCGGCCTCGAGCATGACGATCACCTCGCGGGCCACCTCGGCCATCACCCTGGAAAGTCCGAGCAGCTCGTTGAAAGTGGTGGTGCCACGCGCCAGGTCGAGGCCGTCGGCACCGATGAACAGCTGGTCGAAGTCGTAGGAACGCAGCACCTGCTCGGCCACCTGGCCCTGGAACGACTCCGAATGCGGATCCCAGGTACCGCCGGTCATCAGCAGCACCGGCTCCTGTTCCAGCTCGCGCAGCGCGTTGGCGACGTTCAGCGAGTTGGTCATCACCACCAGACCGGGTCGGCGATCCAGCTCGGGAATCAGCGCCGCCGTGGTGCTGCCGCTGTCGATGATGATCCGCGCATGCTCGCGGATGCAGGCCGCTGCGGCGCGGGCGATGGCCTGCTTGTACGGCGACACTGCCTGACTGTGCTCGACCACCAGTTCGTGGGGGATCGGTAGCGCCCCCCCGTAGCGGCGCAGCAGCAGGCCGTTGCTCTCCAGGGCCGCGAGATCCTTGCGAATGGTCACTTCCGAGGTGGCGAAGTGACGGGCCATGGCCTCGACATGCACCTCGCCCTGCTCGGCGAGCAGCGCGAGGATGGCGTGGCGGCGCTGCGGAGTATTGCGCTTGGACATTCGATGTTTCGCTTCGGAAGTTTCGATTCGTAAATTATAGGTGCGAATCAAAACCTAGCCAGGGCGCGAGGTCAAGGGATGGCCGACAAAAGCACTCGCTGTGGAGTGCGGCGGCGTAACGGTGAGAGAGCCTGTGGATAAACGTCAGCGGCCGGGCGCCGAGGTTATCCCCAAGGGGGAGAAGTGGATGGCATAACCGTCCTGTGGATAAATCGAGAGGGGACGGATGGGAAAGCGACGAGCCGGGCCCTGTGAATAACCACGGGCCCGGCCAGGGCTCAGGTCTTGGGCTTTTTCACCGGGCGCTGCCAGCCGTCGATATTGCGCTGGCGCGCACGACCGACCGCCAGGGCGGCCGCCGGTACCTCGCTGGTGATCACCGAGCCGGCGGCGGTGGTGGCGCCATCGCCGATGATCACCGGCGCCACCAGCGAGTTGTTGGTGCCGATGAAGGCATCCACACCGATCACCGTCCGGTGTTTGTTGGCGCCATCGTAGTTGCAGGTGATGGTGCCGGCGCCGATGTTGCTCGCCGCGCCGATCTCGGCGTCGCCCAGATAAGCCAGATGACCGGCCTTGGCGCCCTCGCCCAGCACCGCGTTCTTCAGCTCGACGAAGTTGCCCACATGCGCCTTGGCGCCCAGCACGCTGCCCGGACGCAGACGGGCGAATGGCCCGCAGTCGGCGCCCTCGCCCAGCTCGGCGCCTTCCAGATGGCTGTTGGCCTTGACCACCGCGCCGCGCCGCAGGGTACTGTTGCGGATCACGCAGTTGGGGCCGATTTCGACGTTGTCCTCGATGACCACCTGCCCCTCGAGGATCACGTTGACGTCGATCAGCACGTCGCGGCCGACCGTGACCTCGCCGCGCACGTCGAAGCGCGCGGGATCGAGCAGAGTCACGCCCTGGGCCATCAGCCGGCGCGCGGCACGTTGCTGGAAGTGGCGCTCGAGCTGCGCCAACTGCAGGCGGTCGTTGGCGCCCTGCACCTCCATGGCATCTTCCGGCTGCGCGGTGGCCACCGTCAGGCCGTCGGCCACCGCCATGGCGATCACGTCGGTCAGGTAGTACTCGCCCTGGGCATTGTCGCTGGACAGCCGGCCCATCCAGTCGGCCATGCGTGCCGCCGGCATGGCGAGGATGCCGGTGTTGCCTTCGCGGATGGCGCGCTGCTCGGCACTGGCGTCCTTCTGCTCGACGATGGCCATCACCTGCCCTTGCTCATCACGGATGATGCGGCCATAGCCGGTGGGGTCGGCCAGCTCGACGGTGAGCAGCGCCAGCTGCTCGGCGCCGGCATGGGCCAGCAGGCGCTGCAGGGTCGGTGCCTCGATCAACGGCACATCGCCGTACAGCACCAGCACCTGCTCGGCACGGATGAACGGCAGCGCCTGGGCGACGGCGTGGCCGGTGCCGAGCTGCTGCTCCTGAAGGACGAAGTTCAGATCATCTGCCGCCAGGCGCTCGCGCACCGCTTCGGCGCCGTGGCCGATCACCACATGGATGCGCCGCGGCTGCAGGGCGCGGGCGGTGTCGATGACATGACCGAGCATCGACTTGCCGGCCACCGGATGCAGCACCTTGGGTAGCGCCGAGCGCATGCGGGTGCCCTGGCCGGCGGCGAGAATGACGATTTCCAGACTCATTGGAGAACTTCCCTATACAGCCCGGGAGGCGGACTGAGAATGAATAGATAGACGCTGCAGCGCGCAGCCGCAAAAAATAAAAAAGGGGATAGCCAAGGCTACCCCCTTTTCTCGTCGACCGGATGACCGAACCGCTGAGCGGATCAGTGCATCGGGCCACCGTACTTCTTGCGCAGTTCCTGAATGGTCCGCAGCTGCGCGGCAGCTTCGGCCAGACGGGCGGAAGCGGTCGAGTAGTCGAACTCGGCACCCTTCTCGCTGAGCGCCTTCTCCGCCGCCTTCTGGGCTTCGAGGGCCGCCGCTTCGTCGAGGTCGGCGGCACGCACGGCGGTATCGGCGAGAACCTTCACCATGTTCGGCTGGACTTCGAGGAAGCCGCCGGAAATGTAGAAGACTTCCTGCTCGCCACCCTGCTTGATCACCCGCACCGGACCCGGCTTGAGATCGGTCAGCAGCGGCGCGTGGCCCATGAGAATACCCAGATCGCCCTGGTTACCATGAGCAACGACCATTTCCACCAGCCCCGAGAACAGCTCTTCTTCCGCACTGACGATGTCGCAATGGACTGTCATAGCCATATTCATGCCTCGGTAAGCAGGCGGCGCCACCGCAGTAGCCGCCGCCTGGTGGAGCACCCGCTAGCGGGTGCGCCAGTTACAGTTTCTTGGCTTTCTCGACGGCTTCGTCGATGGTGCCGACCATGTAGAACGCCTGCTCCGGCAGGTGATCGTAGTCACCGTTCAGGATGCCGGCGAAACCACGGATGGTCTCCTTCAGCGGTACGTACTTGCCCGGGGAGCCGGTGAAGACTTCGGCCACGAAGAACGGCTGGGACAGGAAGCGCTGGATCTTACGAGCGCGGGACACCAGCTGCTTGTCGGCTTCGGACAGTTCGTCCATGCCGAGGATCGCGATGATGTCCTTCAGCTCCTTGTAGCGCTGCAGCACGTACTGCACGCCGCGGGCGGTCTCGTAGTGCTCCTGGCCAACCACCAGCGGATCCAGCTGACGGGAGGTGGAGTCCAGCGGATCGACCGCCGGGTAGATACCCAGGGAGGCGATGTCACGGGACAGTACGACGGTGGCGTCGAGGTGGGCGAAGGTGGTCGCCGGGCTCGGGTCGGTCAGGTCGTCCGCGGGAACGTATACGGCCTGCACCGAGGTGATCGAGCCGTTCTTGGTGGAGGTGATGCGCTCCTGCAGAACGCCCATTTCCTCGGCCAGAGTCGGCTGGTAACCCACCGCGGACGGCATACGACCCAGCAGCGCGGACACTTCGGTACCGGCCAGGGTGTAACGGTAGATGTTGTCGACGAACAGCAGAACGTCGCGGCCTTCGTCACGGAACTTCTCGGCCATGGTCAGACCGGTCAGCGCCACGCGCAGACGGTTGCCCGGCGGCTCGTTCATCTGGCCGTAAACCAGGGCCACCTTGTCCAGAACGTTGGAGTCCTTCATCTCGTGATAGAAGTCGTTACCTTCACGAGTACGCTCACCCACGCCGGCGAACACGGAGTAACCGCTGTGCTCCATAGCGATGTTGCGGATCAGCTCCATCATGTTCACGGTCTTGCCGACACCGGCGCCACCGAACAGACCGACCTTACCGCCCTTGGCGAACGGGCACACCAGGTCCATCACCTTGATGCCGGTTTCCAGCAGCTCGTTGCCGCCCGCCTGCTCGGCGTAGGACGGCGCGGCGCGGTGGATGCTCCAGCGCTCTTCCTCGCCGATGGGGCCCGCTTCGTCGATCGGGTTGCCCAGCACGTCCATGATACGGCCGAGGGTCTGCTTGCCGACCGGTACCGAGATGCCGGTGCCGGTGTTGCTCACGCCCAGGCCACGCTTGAGGCCTTCGGTGGAACCCATCGCAATGGAACGAACCACGCCGTCGCCCAGCTGCTGCTGGACTTCCAGGGTGGTCTGCGCGCCTTCCACTTTCAGCGCGTCATAGACGTTCGGCACCTGATCGCGCGGGAATTCCACGTCGATAACGGCGCCGATGATTTGAACGATACGTCCGCTACTCATATCTGGTTCCTCTGAATATTTGAACCTGTTAAACCGCGGCAGCGCCGCCGACGATTTCCGAGATCTCTTGCGTGATCGCAGCCTGACGCGCCTTGTTGTAGATCAGCTGCAGATCCTTGATCAGCTGACCGGCGTTGTCGGTGGCATTCTTCATCGCGATCATTCGCGCCGCCTGCTCGCAGGCGTTGTTCTCGACCACGGACTGATACACCTGCGATTCGACGTAGCGAACCAACAGGGCATCCAGCAGCTGCTGGGCGTCGGGTTCATACAGGTAATCCCACAGGCCCTGCTTGGCGCCGTCATCGGCGTCGCTGGCGGGAGCCAGGGGGAGCAATTGTTCAACCGCCGGCTTCTGGGTCATGGTGTTCACGAACTTGTTGGACGCCAGGTACAGGCGATCCAGCTGACCTTCGTTGAACTTGTCCAGCATGACCTTGACGCTGCCGATCAGATCGTTGACCGACGGCGCATCACCCAGGTGGCTGACCGCAGCGACGACCTTGCCGCCGTAGCTGCGGAAGAAGCTGGCGCCCTTGCTGCCGATGACGCAGAACTCTGCCTCAACGCCCGCATCGCTCCAGTCCTTCATGTTTTTGATCAGGGCCTTGAACAGGTTGATGTTCAGACCACCGCAGAGACCACGATCACTCGACACCAGGATGTAGCCGACACGCTTGACCGGACGTTCCACCATGAAGGCATGGCGGTATTCCGGGTTGGCCTTGGCCAGGTGACCGATCACCTCGCGGATACGCACCGCGTAGGGACGGCCGGCGGCCATGCGCTGCTGAGCCTTGCGCATCTTGCTGACCGCCACTTTTTCCATGGCGTTGGTGATCTTCTGCGTGCTCTTGATGCTCGCAATCTTGCTGCGAATCTCTTTTGCGCCTGCCATGTGACACCTTTCGGGTTAGCAGGCGGGAGCCTTGCGGCTCCCGCTGCGGCTTACCAGCTCTGAGTGGCCTTGAACTTCTCGATACCGGCCTTCAGACCTGCGTCGATTTCGTCGTTGAAGTCACCCTTCACGTTGATCTTCGCCATCAGGTCGGCGTAATCACGGTTGAAGAAGGCGATCAGGCCCTGCTCGAAGGCGCCGACTTTCTTCACTTCGACGTCGGCCAGGAAGCCACGCTCGGCGGCGTACAGGGACACCGACATGTCAGCGATGGACATGGGCGCGAACTGCTTCTGCTTCATCAGTTCGGAAACGCGCTGACCATGGTCGAGCTGCTTGCGGGTCGCTTCGTCCAGGTCCGAGGCGAACTGGGCGAAGGCCGCCAGTTCCCGGTACTGGGCCAGCGCGGTACGGATACCACCGGACAGCTTCTTGATGATCTTGGTCTGGGCCGCACCACCGACGCGGGATACCGAGATACCGGCGTTGACCGCCGGACGCAGACCCGAGTTGAACATGGCGGATTCCAGGAAGATCTGACCGTCGGTGATCGAAATCACGTTGGTCGGAACGAACGCGGAAACGTCGCCGGCCTGGGTTTCGATGATCGGCAGAGCGGTCAGCGAGCCGGTCTTGCCGGTCACGGCGCCATTGGTGAACTTCTCGACGTACTCTTCGGATACGCGGGAAGCGCGCTCCAGCAGACGGCTGTGGAGATAGAACACGTCGCCCGGGTAGGCTTCGCGGCCCGGCGGACGGCGCAGCAGCAGGGAGATCTGGCGGTAGGCGACAGCCTGCTTGGACAGGTCGTCGTACACGATCAGGGCGTCTTCACCGCGGTCGCGGAAGTATTCGCCCATGGTGCAGCCGGAGTACGGCGCCAGATACTGCAGGGCAGCGGATTCGGAAGCGGACGCGGTGACCACGATGGTGTTGGCCAGGGCGCCGTGCTCTTCCAGCTTGCGCACCACGTTGGCGATGGTCGACTGCTTCTGACCGATGGCCACGTACACGCAGCGGATGCCGCTGTTCTTCTGGTTGATGATGGCGTCGATGGCCATCGCGGTCTTGCCGATCTGACGGTCACCGATGATCAGCTCGCGCTGGCCACGGCCGACCGGGATCATGGCGTCGACCGACTTGTAACCGGTCTGTACCGGCTGGTCGACCGACTTACGCCAGATCACGCCCGGGGCGACTTTCTCGACCGCGTCGGTTTCCTTGGCGTTGATCGGGCCTTTGCCGTCGATCGGATTGCCCAGGGCATCGACCACGCGACCCAGCAGTTCCGGACCGACCGGGACTTCGAGGATGCGGCCGGTGCACTTGGCACTCATGCCCTCTTTCAGACCCTGGTAGCTGCCCAGGATCACGGCGCCGACGGAGTCCTGCTCCAGGTTCAGCGCCATACCGTAGACGCCGCCCGGGAACTCGATCATTTCGCCGTACATCACGTCGGCCAGACCGAAGATACGCACGATGCCGTCGGAAACGCTGACGACGGTGCCTTCGTTACGGGCCTGAGCGGACACATCAAGCTTGGCGATACGCTGCTTGATGATTTCGCTAATTTCGGAAGGATTCAGTTGCTGCATGCCATGCCCCTCAAATCAGGATTTCAACGCTTCGGCCAACTGGTTCAGTTTGCCGCGGACCGAACCGTCGATAACCAGGTCACCCGCACGAATGATCAAACCGCCGATAAGGGCGGGATTGACGGTCGGGGTAGGCTGGACGGTGCGATCTAGCCGCTTCGACAAGGCGGCAGCCAGAGTTTGGAGTTGTTCGGCGCTCAGTTCGTGAGCCGTTTCGACCACGACCTCGAGCGAACGCTCGGCTTCCGCCTTGAGCGTCTCGAACTGCTCGAGCACGGTCGGCAGCAGTTCCAGGCGATCGTTCTCGCCCAGGGCCACCACGAAGTTGCGGAACGACTCGTCGATGCTTTCAGCACACAGCTGAACCAGAACCTCGGCCTTGCGGTCGCGGGTCAGGGCCGGATTGCGCAGCTGGGCGATGACTTCGGGGGACTCCACGAAGGCGGCGCTCAGTGCCAGCATGTTCGACCAGGCATCGGTCTGTTTGGCTGCGGAAGCGAACTCGAAGGCGGCTTTCGCATAAGGCCGAGCAAGCGTATTGATAGTTGCCATCGCTCGCCTCGCTTAGAGTTGGGAGGCCAGTTTTGCGACCAGATCGTTGTGTGCCTTGGAATCCACGGAGGACTCCAGGATCTTCTCGGCACCGGCGACGGCGAGAGCCGCAACTTCGGCGCGCAGTTGATCCTTGGCGCGATTCACTTCAACCTCGATTTCAGCCTTGGCACCGGCAAGCAGGCGCTCGCCTTCGCTACGGGCCTGCTGCTTGGCTTCTTCGACGATCGCGTTGGCGGTCTTGTTCGCCTTCTCGAGAATCTCGGCAGCCTGCTCCTTGGTTTCACGGAGCGTCTGGGCAGCTTTTTCCTGGGCCATCTGCAGGTCGCGCTGGGCACGGCCGGCGGCATCCAGACCTTCGGCAATTTTCTTCTGGCGGGCTTGCATGGCGGCGGTGATCGGCGGCCACACAAACTTCATGGTGAACCAGACGAAAATAGCGAAGGCAATCGTTTGACCGAACAGCGTCAAGTTAATATTCACAGCGATTTACCTCGTGCTATCTCGTGGGTCCGGGTAGTCAGAGCCTCGGCAGGCCGGACCGCGCGGGCGCAGTCCGGCCAAGAATCCGCGGATGCCTGAACTTAGCCGGCAACAACGAAGATGAGGTACATCGCGATACCAACGCCGATCATCGGGACGGCGTCGAGCAGACCGGCCATCAGGAAGGTCTTGGTTTGCAGCTGGGCGCCCAGCTCCGGCTGACGGGCGGTGGATTCCAGCAGCTTGCCGCCCAGCAGGGCGAAGCCGATGCCGGTGCCCAGAGCACCCAGACCGATCATGATGGCGGCGGCGATGTAGACGAGTTCCATAACAGCTCCTGAGGTTTTCTAAAGGTTAAGGTTTTCGTTGGTAAAGCTAGGGTTGATCCACTGTTCAGTGGTGGTCTTCGTGGGCGGCGCTCAGGTAGACCACCGTCAGCACCATGAAGATGAAGGCCTGCAGCGGGATCACCAGGATGTGGAAGATCGCCCACGGCACGTTCAGAACCGGCTGAGCCCAGAACGGCAGCAGGGCGATGAGGATGAACACCACCTCACCGGCGTACATGTTGCCGAACAGACGCAGGGCGAGACTCAGCGGCTTGGTCAGCAGGCCGAGGATCTCGAGGAACAGGTTGAACGGAATCAGCGACCAGTGGTTGAACGGGGTGAACGCCAGCTCCTTGGTGAAGCCGCCGAGGCCCTTGACCTTGACGCTGTAGAACAGGATCAGGAGGAACACGCCGAGGGACAGGCCGAAGGTGCCGTTCGGATCGGCGGTCGGCACGATCTTGAAGTAGGGCACGCCCATCAGGTGGGCCAGGCCCGGGATGTAGTCGACCGGGATCCACTTCAGGCTGTTCATCAGGAACACCCAGACGAAGATGGTCAGCGCCAGCGGGGCGATCACCGGGTTGCGGCCGTGGAAGGTGTCCTTGACCACGCCTTCGACGAATTCGAAGACCATTTCCACCAGGTTCTGCAGGCCGCTGGGCACGCCGGCGTTGGCTTTCTTGGCCACGCTGCGGAACAGGCACAGGAAGATCAGGCCCATGAAGATCGACCAGCCGAGGGTGTCGACGTGGATGGCCCAGAAGCCCATTTCCTTGACTTCTTCATGGTTCTGGGCAAAGACCCAGCCCTTCTCCGGATGGGATCCGAAGACCAGGTTCTGCAGGTGGTGCTGAATGTATTCAGCCGGTGTGTTAGCCATAGTCGCCTCAATGCTCAATGCTTCGGAAAGCCTTTCACCAGCAGGAGCGAGCAGGCCGCGGTGCCCAGCACCAGCGCGTAACCGGCAAACAGCGCCGCCACGTTCAACCGCTCAACCCCTGCGAACACCAGCGCAAACAACGCTGCCGTCAGAAACAGTTTGCCCATTTCGCCCGACCAGAAGGACTGGACGATGGCCTTGACCGAACGGGCACCAAAGTAGCGGAACGCCTTCATCGCGAAGTACACGTTCGGCACCCAGGCGATCAGGCCGCCGAGCAGCGCGGAATATCCGGCTACCGGATCCCTCCACCACCAGCCTGCGAGGCCGGCCAGTACGGCCATCCCCAGCTCGGTGAGGAGCAGCGGAAACACCGGCAGACGATGCAGGGGGGTCTTGTTGCGGATCTTCACCACGCGGTCCGCCCTCACGTCGCTCGGTCACCGGACGGACCGGCCTGGAACCGGCCAAAATTGCGGCGGGAGTATATGGGTGGAAGTGGCCCCATTCAACTGCCCGGTAGCCAAAAAAGGTCATTCGCTACAAGAGCGGCGCCTCAGCGAATATGCGCCAGCACACCCTGCAACTCGTCCAGCGAGCCATAACGAATCACCAGCTGCCCCTTGCCCTTGTCGCCATGGCGGATCTGCACCTCGGCGCCAAGCCGCTCGGCCAGCCGCTGTTCGAGGCGGGCGATGTCCGGATCGGCCTTGGCCGACGTCTCCTGCGGCTTGTCGTTCAGCCACTGGCGCACCAGCGCTTCGGTCTGACGAACGGTCAAGCCACGTGCGACAACGTGCCGCGCCCCTTCCGCCTGGCGTGCGACCGGCAGACCGAGCAGCGCGCGGGCATGGCCCATCTCCAGATCGCCGTGCGCCAGCAGGGTTTTCACCTCCTCCGGCAGGGCGATCAGGCGCAGCAGGTTAGCCACACTGACCCGCGACTTGCCCACCGCGTCGGCGACCTGCTGCTGGGTGAGCTGGAAATCCTGCTGCAGGCGCTGCAGGGCGGTGGCTTCCTCGATCGGATTGAGGTCCTCGCGCTGGATGTTCTCGATCAGCGCCATGGCGACCGCCGCCTCGTCGCTGACCTCGCGCACCAGCGCCGGTATGCGCTCCAGGCCGGCCAGCTGGCAGGCCCGCCAGCGCCGCTCGCCGGCGATGATCTCGTAGCGCTCGTCGTCGAGCGGGCGCACCACCACTGGCTGCATCAGGCCCTGGCGACGGATCGATTGCGCCAGCTCCTCCAGCGCCTGCGGATCCATGTCGCGGCGCGGCTGGTACTTGCCGCGCTGCAGCAGCTCCACCGGTAGCTGTTGCAGTTCCTCGCGCGGCACGCGGCTCGCCTGCTCCTGCAGGACGCTCACGCTGGTGCCGCCGAGCAGGGCGTCCAGGCCGCGACCCAGGCCTCGTTTCTTCACAGCCATGTGCGGCTCCTCAAGCGGTGGTGGCGGCGCGCTTGACGCGACGCTGGCGGGCGACCAGTTCCTTGGCCAGTTCCAGATAAGCCTTGGCGCCCCGCGAGCCCTTGTCGTAGGCCAGCGCCGGCATGCCGTGGCTGGGCGCTTCGGCCAGGCGCACGTTGCGTGGAATGGTGGTCTCGTAGACGGCGTCGCCGAAGTGCGCCTGCAACTGGGCGGTGACCTCGTTGGTCAGGCCGATGCGCCCGTCATACATGGTGCGCAGGATGCCCTCGATGCGCAGGCTCGGGTTGAGCAGCGCACCGATGCGCTGGATGCTGTTGACCAGGTCGGAAACCCCCTCCAGCGCGTAGTACTCGCACTGCATGGGGATGATCACGGCGTCGGCGGCGACCAGCGCGTTGACGGTGAGCATCGACAGCGCCGGCGGGCAGTCGATCAGGATGTAGTCGTAGTTGTCGCGGATCGGCGCCAGCGCCTGGCGCAGGCGCTGCTCCTTGTTCGGCAGATCGAGCAGGGTGACTTCCGCGGCGGTCAGGTCGCGGTTGGCCGGCAGCAGCTGGTAGCCGCCGTGCTCGGACGATTGCATGGCCTGGGCCAGGTCGCACTGGCCGACCAGCACGTCGTAGACGGAGTGCTCGAGGCCGAGCTTGTCGACCCCGCTGCCGGAGGTGGCGTTGCCCTGCGGATCGAGGTCGATCAGCAGGACGCGGCGCTGGGTGGCCACCAGCGAGGCGGCCAGGTTGACGCAACTGGTGGTCTTGCCCACCCCGCCCTTCTGGTTGGCGATCGCAAATACTTTGGCCATGCTTGGCTCCCCCTCATGCGCTGCGGCGCAGTATCAGCAGATGGCGCTGGCCCTGGCAACCGGGCACCTGCAGCAGATGGTCGGCTTCGACGGCAAAATCCGCCGGCAGGGCGACGAGTTCGTCGTGCGGATACTGGCCCTTCATGGCCAGCCAGCGCGTGCCCTGGTCGCCCAGGTGGCGGGTCCAGGTGGCGAAGTCGGCCAGCGAACTGAACGCCCGCGACACGATGCCGGAAAATGGTTGGACCGGACGGAAGTTTTCCACCCGGCTGTGGACAACTTCGAGGTTGCCCAGCTGGAGTTCGAGTTTCACCTGGGTCTGGAAGCGGGTCTTCTTGCCGTTGGAATCCAGGGTGGTGAAGCGCCGCTCGGGGAACAGGATGGCCAGCGGAATGCCGGGCATGCCGCCGCCGCTGCCGACATCCAGCCAGTTATCCCCAGCCGCGGCCACGAACGGCACGATGCTCAGGCTGTCGAGCAGATGGCGGGAGACCATCTCGTCCGGGTTGCGCACCGCGGTGAGATTGTAGGCCTGGTTCCACTTGATCAGCAGGGCCAGGTAGGCCAGCAGCTGCTCCTGCTGCTGGGCGGTGAGCTCGATCCCGAGCTCGGCGGCGCCACGCGCCAGTTCGGCGGCGTGGGCCGGGGTGACGGCGGACATCAGGCGTTCTGCTCCAGCTGGCGGCCGGCGCCGCGTTTCTTCAGGTGAATCAGCAACAGCGACACCGCGGCCGGGGTGACGCCGGGGATGCGCGAGGCCTGGCCGAGGGTCTGCGGCCGGGCTGTGGACAGCTTGCCCTGGATTTCCTTGGACAGGCCGCCGATCGCGGCGTAATCGATGTCGTCCGGCAGTACGGTGTTCTCGCTCGCGCGCAGGCGCTCGATCTCCTCCTGCTGGCGGTCGATGTAGCCGGCGTACTTGATGCGAATTTCCACCTGCTCGGCGACCTGCGGGTTATCCACAGCCTCGCCGGTGATCTCGGTGAGCGCCGCGTAGTCGATCTCCGGCCGCGCCAGCAGGTTGTGCAGGTTGTACTCGTGGGCCAGCGGCGTGCCGAAGCGCGCGGCGATGGCCTCGCCCTGTGCGGTGTGCGGTCGTACCCAGGTGCTCTTCAGGCGCTGCTCCTCGCGCTCGATGCCCTCGCGCTTGGCGCAGAACGCCGCCCAGCGCCGCTCATCGACCAGACCCAGCTCGCGGCCCTTCTCGGTCAGGCGCAGGTCGGCGTTGTCCTCGCGCAGGATCAGCCGGTACTCGGCACGCGACGTGAACATGCGGTACGGCTCCTGGGTGCCGAGGGTGATCAGGTCGTCGACCAGCACGCCCAGGTACGCCTCGTCGCGGCGCGGGCACCAGGCCTCGCGACCGCGGGCGCGCAGCGCGGCGTTGGCGCCGGCGAGCAGGCCCTGGGCGCCGGCCTCCTCGTAGCCGGTGGTGCCGTTGATCTGCCCGGCGAAGAACAGCCCGCCGATCACCTTGGTCTCCAGCGAGTACTTCAGATCGCGCGGATCGAAGTAGTCGTACTCGATGGCGTAGCCCGGGCGCACGATGTGGGCGTTCTCCATGCCGCGGATCGAACGGACGATGGCCAGCTGCACGTCGAACGGCAGCGAGGTGGAGATGCCGTTGGGGTAGATCTCGTGGGTCGACAGGCCTTCCGGCTCGAGGAATACCTGGTGGCTGTCCTTGTCGGCGAAGCGATGGATCTTGTCCTCGATCGACGGGCAATAGCGCGGACCGACGCCCTCGATGATTCCCGAGTACATCGGCGAGCGATCGAGGTTGCCGGCGATGATCTCGTGGGTGCGCGCGTTGGTATGGGTGATCCAGCAACTGACCTGCTGCGGATGCTGTTCGCGCGCGCCGAGGAAGGACATCACCGGGATCGGCGTGTCGCCGGGTTGCTCGGTCATCACCGAGAAATCGATGGAGCGGCCGTCGATGCGCGGCGGCGTGCCGGTCTTCAGGCGGCCGACGCGCAGCGGCAATTCGCGCAGGCGGCGGGCCAGGGCGATCGAGGGCGGATCGCCGGCGCGGCCGCCGGAGTAGTTCTCCAGACCGATGTGGATAAGTCCGCCGAGGAAGGTGCCGGTGGTGAGCACCACGTTGTCGGCGTGGAACTTGAGGCCCATCTGGGTGACCACGCCGCGCACCTGCTCGCCCTCGACGATCAGGTCGTCGGCGGACTGCTGGAATATCCACAGGTTGGGCTGGTTTTCCAGCACGCGACGGATTTCCGCCTTGTACAGCGCGCGGTCGGCCTGGGCGCGCGTGGCGCGCACCGCGGGTCCCTTGCGGCTGTTGAGGACGCGGAACTGGATACCGGCCACGTCGGTGGCCTCGGCCATGGCACCGCCGAGAGCGTCGATTTCCTTGACTAGATGGCTCTTGCCGATGCCGCCGATGGCCGGATTGCAGCTCATGTGGCCGAGGGTTTCCACGTTGTGGGAGAGCAGCAGGGTCTTCACCCCCATGCGTGCGGCTGCCAGTGCCGCCTCGGTACCGGCATGGCCGCCACCGATGACGATCACATCAAAACGGGAAGGGAAATCCACCACGCACCTCGTGCCTGTTCGAGAAGGTAATTCAGGGAGCCGCACAGTATAGAGGCTTATCCAGGGTGAATGAAGTCAGGTGAACAAAAAGTAGCCAGCCCGGAGCGCTTCGCCAGCGGACAACAGAAAATAAATAGGTCGAATTTTTAAAAAGCTTGTTCTTGTGTTTGTTTTAGGTGTGCACAAAATCTGTGGATAGTTCCTTCTATCCCTTTCAGATCAACAAGTTATGCTATGAATAAGGTTGTACACAGCCCTTCCTGAGGTCTCTGGAAAACCCGCCTGGGGCTGTGTGTGGACAAGTCGGTTATCCACAGGCGCAGTTATCCACAATCCTCGGTCGCGCTTATCGAGAGCGCTGCCGAGCGCTTTTCCACAGGGCTCAGGAAGCGGCCGAGGAGCGTGTGGACAACTGGCGCGCAGGGGGAGACGCGGCCGCGCGCAGGCGCTTCCGGCAGAGAGAGGGACGAGGGAAGGCGACGACCGGTAGCAGGCGCCACCGGCCGGGAGGCACTACTTGCCGATGCAGAAGCTGGAGAAGATCCGCCCGAGCAGGTCGTCGGGGGTGAAGGCGCCGGTGATCTCGCCGAGCGCCTGGTGGGCCATGCGCAGGTCCTCGGCGAGCAGTTCGCCGGCGCCCAGCGCGGTCAGCTGTGCGCGGCCATGCTCGAGGCAGGCGCCGGCCTGGCGCAGTGCGTCGAGGTGGCGGCGCCGCGCGCTGAAGCTGCTCTCGGTGGTCTGCTCATAGCCCATGCAGGTTTTCAGATGCTCGCGCAGCAGCTCGAGACCGGCCCCGCTGCGGGCCGACAGGCTGAGGGTCACGTGGCCGTCGGCGCAGCTTTCCAGGCCCACCGCCTCGCCGGACAGGTCGACCTTGTTGCGGATCAGGGTGACCCGTGCCGGATCCGGACGCTGGTCGAGGAATTCCGGCCATAGGGCGAACGGATCGGCGGCCTCCGGCGCGCTGGCGTCGACCACCAGCAGCACGCGGTCGGCCTCGCCGATCGCCTTCAGGGCGCGCTCGACGCCGATCCGCTCCACCTGATCCTCGGTATCGCGCAGGCCGGCGGTGTCGACCACGTGCAGCGGCATGCCGTCGATGTGGATATGCTCGCGCAGCACGTCGCGGGTGGTGCCGGCGATGTCGGTGACGATCGCTGCCTCGCGGCCGGCCAGGGCGTTGAGCAGGCTGGACTTGCCGGCGTTGGGGCGGCCGGCGATCACCACGCTCATGCCATCGCGCAGCAGGGCGCCCTGCCCGGCCTCGCGCTGCACCGCCAGCAGTTCGCCGCGCACGCCGTCGAGCTGGCCGAGCACGTGGCCGTCGGCGAGAAAATCGATCTCCTCCTCGGGAAAGTCGATGGCCGCCTCGACGTACATGCGCAGCTCGATCAGCTTGTCGGCCAGGCGCTGGACCTTGCGCGAGAACTCGCCCTGCAGCGAGCGCACCGCGTTGCGCGCCGCCTGTTCGCTGCTCGCCTCGATCAGATCGGCGATCGCCTCGGCCTGGGCCAGGTCGAGCTTGTCGTTGAGGAAGGCGCGCTCGCTGAACTCGCCGGGGCGGGCGAGACGCGCGCCCAGTTCCAGGCAGCGGCGCAGCAGCATGTCGAGCACCACCGGGCCACCGTGGCCCTGCAACTCGAGGACATCCTCGCCGGTGAACGAGTTCGGACCGCGGAAGAACAGCAGCAGGCCCTGGTCGATCACCTCGCCGTCGTCGGCGAAGAACTCGCAGTAGTAGGCATGCCGCGGCTCGGGTTCGCGACCGCTCAAGCTGATGGCGATCGGCCGCGCGCGCGGCCCGGAGACGCGGACGATGCCCACCCCACCCCTGCCCTGGGCGGTGGCGACGGCGGCGATGGTGTCACGGACGGGTTGCATGGCGGCCTCCGGATGGCGAAAAAGCAAGACGCCCCACGAGGGGGCGTCTGCGTCGGGATCGTCGAGCGGTGCCGCGGCGTCAGGCCTTGGCGGCCCCTTCGATCTGCCGGGTAATGTACCACTGCTGGGCGATGGACAGGACGTTGTTGACCACCCAGTACAGCACCAGACCGGCCGGGAACCACAGGAAGAACACGGTGAAGATGATCGGCATCAGCTTCATCACGCGGGCCTGCATGGGATCCGGCGGGGTCGGATTGAGGGTCTGCTGGAAGAACATGCTGGCGCCCATGATGATCGGCAGGATGAAGTACGGATCCTTGATCGACAGGTCGACGATCCAGCCCAGCCACGGCGCCTGGCGCATTTCCACGCTTTCCAGCAGCACCCAGTAGAGGGCGAGGAACACCGGCATCTGCACGAGGATCGGCAGGCAGCCGCCCAGCGGATTGATCTTCTCCTTCTTGTACAGCTCCATCATCGCCTGGGACATCTTCTGGCGGTCTTCGCCGAACTGTTCCTTGAGCGCCTGCAGCTTGGGTGCCACGGCGCGCATGCGCGCCATCGACCGGTAGCTGGCCGCCGACAGCGGGAAGAACGCCAGCTTGATCACCACAGTCAGGGCGATGATCGACCAGCCCCAGTTGCCGAGCAGGCTGTGGATAAGTTGCAGCAGCCAGAAGATCGGCTGGGCGATGAACCACAGGAAGCCGTAGTCGACGGTCAGCTCCAGACCCGGCGACAGCTCCTTGAGGATGCCTTGGGATTTCGGACCGGCGTACAGGGTGGCGCTGGTCTCGGCGCTGGCGCCGGCCGGCACGTTGAGCGCCGGACCGGTGAAGCCGATGATGTAGTTGCCCTGGCTGTCCTTGCGGGTGGTGACCAGGTTGGCGTCGTCCTTGTTCGGCACCCAGGCGGTGACGAAGTAGTGCTGCAGCCAGGCGATCCAGCCACCCTGCACGGTTTCGCGCAGGTTCTTGTCGTCCATGTCCTTCATGGCGACCTTCTTGTACGGCTCGTCCTTGGTCCACAGCGCGGCGCCCAGGTAGGTGGCCATGCCGGTGGCGCTAGTCTGCGACGGGTCCTTGCTGGCATCGCGCTTGAGCTGGGCGAACAGGTTGCCGCTCCACGGCGCACCGCTCTGGTTGTCGATGCGGTGGCTGACGGTGAAGTCGTACTCGCCGCGCTTGAAGCTGAAGCGCTTGACGTAGTTGACCCCGGCCTCGCTGAACTTCAGCTCGACCACCAGCTCGTCCTGGCCGTCGGCCATCTGGTACACGCTCTTCTCGCTGGTGTACAGCGGGCGGCCGCTGGCACGGGCGTCCGGACCGTTGGCGCCGGTCAGGCCGCTCTGCGCCACGTAGGTACGCTCGACGCCGTTGTCGAACAGGGCGAACGGCACCTCGCGGTTCTGCAGGCTGCGCGGGTATTTCGGCAGAGCCAGCTGTGCCACGTCGCCGCCCTGCGGGTCGATGGCCAGCTTGAGCACGTCGGTCTGCACCTGGATCAGCTGCTTGCTCGTCGCCGCGGCGACCACCGGAGTGCCGGGCTGCTCGCCGGCCGGCGGCACGTCGGCCTGGCTGCCTTGGGTCGGCACATTGTCGTTCGGCAGCGCCGGTGTGGCGCTGTCGGCCACGGCTTGCGGCGGCAGCTGCGGCTGGCCGTAGTCCTCGTTCCACTTGAGGACCATGATGTAAGACACGATTGCCAGAGCGACGATCAGTATCGAGCGTTGAATGTCCATGGTTTTATTCGGCCATCGAGGAGGGTCGGGACGTGCGGAACTGGGGCACCGGATCGTAACCACCGGCATGCCAGGGGTGGCAGCGGGACAGCCGACGCAGGGTCAGCCAACCACCGCGGGCGAGGCCATGCGTACTGATGGCTTCGTGAGCGTAGCAGGAACAACTGGGATAGAAGCGGCAGCGACTGGCCATCAGGGGACTGATGGCGTAGCGATAGAACTGGATCAGGGCGAGGGCCAGTTTACGCATGGGATCCGTCGGACAGCGGTTGTTCGGGACGCGCCTGCGGACTGGGCCGCTGGCGGGCCAGGCGCTTCCAGAGCTTGGCGAACTGCTGGTGCAGCTCGGGGTTGTCCGGATCGCCGAGACCTTTGCGCGCCACCACCACGATGTCCAGCCCGGCGAGCATCTCCTGATGCAGGCGGAAGGAATCGCGGATGATGCGCTTGAGTCGATTGCGCTCGACGGCAAGCTTGGCGCTCTTCTTGCCGATCACCAGGCCGAGCCGTGGATGATCGAGCCCGTTGTCACGGGCCAGCAGCAGAACGCTCCTGCCGGGAGCCTTACCGGAGGGGGAGTCGAAGACTGCCGAGAACTGGCGGGACGTCAGCAGTCGCTTGTCCCGGCCGAAACTCCGACTCACCACCCGTTCCGGGCAATCAAACGGTGGTCAGACGCTTGCGGCCCTTGGCGCGACGACGCGACAGGACAGCACGACCGTTCTTGGTGGCCATACGAGCGCGGAAACCGTGGTTGCGGACGCGCTTCAGATTGCTGGGCTGAAAAGTACGTTTCATGGGTCAGTTACCTAGTAATCGCAGAGCTCCGCGAGGGGGCCCCAGTTAAAGAGACCGGCGATTCTAGTGAAAGCCTGGGCACAGGTCAATTTCCAACCAGCCTTCGTTGACGGTCATCCACAGGGCGTCGAGCCGCGCCTGTCGCGGATATCTCTCTACACCCTTGCCTGAGGAACGTCCTCAGGGCTGTCCTTCTTCACCTCCCCTTCTTCTACCTCGGGCAACGCGGTTAGCCAGGTTGTGCACTGTCCACAATCAAGACAAAAAGGAGAAATGTTTTAAAAGATCGTTCTGGTAATGATGTTTAGGCACCCGACACGGTGTGGATAACTAGGCCAAGGCCTTTATCCACAAGGGTTGGACGAAATGACAAGCTTGTCGAGAAGAGGTGCGCCGGATGTGCGGCGACTTGGGGAAAACTGGGGATGAAATCGGTGATTATCCACAGGCGACTTGTCAACCGACTTTTCCCGAGGGCTGCGATGGGGTTTGCGATGCGGTTATCCACATCGCCCGGCGGCCTGATGGACAATCTGTCCGCCGCCCTGCAGCCACGTCTCGCGCCAGCATGTGGATAACTCGGGGCCGCATCGCTACAATGTGCCCTTTGCCTCGCCCTTCGAGGCACCTTTCCAAGCGAGGGAAACCGAGTGTCCGTGGAACTGTGGCAGCAGTGCGTGGAAGTCCTGCGCGACGAGCTGCCTTCCCAGCAATTCAACACCTGGATCCGTCCGCTGCAGGTCGAAACGCACGGCGACGAGCTGCGCGTGTACGCGCCCAATCGCTTCGTGCTCGACTGGGTCAACGAGAAGTACATCAGTCGTCTGATGGAACTGATGAACGAACGCAGCGACGGCCAGGTGCCGGCGCTGTCGCTGCTGATCGGCAGCAAGCGCCCCACCCCGCCGCGCCCCGCGCCTGCTCCGGCGCCGGTCGCCGCCGCTGCGCCGCCGATTGAGGCGCCCGCCGCGCCCAGCGAGCCGGCTCTGCTGGACCGCGAGCCGGCCATCGAAATCGAGGTGGCCGCCGAGCTGCCGCGCCCCGAGCGCAGGGTGCAGGTCGAGGGCGGCCTCAAGCACACCAGCTACCTGAACCGCAACTTCACCTTCGAGAACTTCGTCGAGGGCAAGTCCAACCAGCTGGCGCGGGCCGCCGCCTGGCAGGTGGCCGACAATCCCAAGCACGGTTACAACCCGCTGTTCCTGTATGGCGGCGTGGGCCTGGGCAAGACCCACCTGATGCACGCGGTGGGCAACCATCTGTTGAAGAAGAATCCGAATGCCAAGGTGGTCTACCTGCATTCCGAGCGCTTCGTCGCCGACATGGTCAAGGCGCTGCAGCTCAACGCGATCAACGACTTCAAGCGCTTCTACCGCTCGGTGGACGCCCTACTGATCGACGACATCCAGTTCTTCGCCCGCAAGGAGCGCTCCCAGGAGGAGTTCTTCCACACCTTCAACGCCCTGCTCGAGGGCGGCCAGCAGGTGATCCTCACCAGTGACCGCTATCCGAAGGAGATCGAGGGCCTGGAGGAACGCCTGAAGTCGCGCTTCGGTTGGGGCCTGACCGTGGCGGTCGAGCCGCCGGAGCTGGAGACCCGGGTGGCGATCCTGATGAAGAAGGCCGAACAGGCGCGGGTCGAGCTGCCCCACGACGCCGCCTTCTTCATCGCCCAGCGCATCCGTTCCAACGTGCGCGAACTGGAAGGCTCGCTCAAAAGGGTGATCGCCCATGCCCACTTCACCGGCAGCGACATCAGCATCGAGCTGGTGCGCGAGTCGCTGAAGGACCTGCTCGCCCTGCAGGACAAGCTGGTCAGCGTCGACAACATCCAGCGCACCGTGGCCGAGTACTACAAGATCAAGATCGCCGACCTGCTGTCCAAGCGCCGCTCGCGCTCGGTGGCGCGCCCGCGCCAGGTGGCCATGGCCCTGTCCAAGGAGCTGACCAACCACAGCCTGCCGGAAATCGGCGACGCCTTCGGTGGCCGCGACCACACCACCGTGCTGCACGCCTGCCGCAAGATCGCCGAGCTTCGCGAGGAAGACGCCGATATTCGCGAAGATTACAAGAACCTGCTGCGCACCCTGACCACCTGACGGGGGCGCCTCCAGAGGCCAAGGATTCAAGATGCATTTCACCATTCAACGCGAAGCCCTGCTCAAGCCGCTGCAACTGGTCGCCGGGGTCGTCGAACGCCGGCAGACCCTGCCGGTGCTGTCCAACGTGCTGCTGGTGGTCCAGGGCCAGCAGCTGTCGCTGACCGGCACCGACCTCGAGGTCGAGCTGGTCGGCCGCGTCGCCCTCGAAGAGCCGGCCGAGGCCGGCGAGATCACCGTGCCGGCGCGCAAGCTGATGGACATCTGCAAGAGCCTGCCGTCCGACGCACTGATCGACATTCGCGTCGACGAGCAGAAACTGCTGATCAAGGCCGGACGCAGCCGCTTCAGCCTGTCCACCCTGCCGGCCAACGACTTCCCGTCGGTGGAGGAAAGCCAGGGCTCGCTGACCTTCGCCGTGGCGCAGAGCAAGCTGCGTCGGCTGATCGAGCGCACCAGCTTCGCCATGGCCCAGCAGGACGTGCGCTATTACCTCAACGGCATGCTGCTGGAGGTCAACGCCGGCCGCCTCAGCGCGGTGGCCACCGACGGCCACCGCCTGGCGCTGTGCGCGCTGGACGCCGGTCTCGAGGCGCCGGACAAGCACCAGGTCATCGTGCCGCGCAAGGGCATCCTCGAACTGGCGCGCCTGCTCACCGAGCCGGACGAACCGGTCAGCATCGTGCTCGGCCAGCATCACATCCGCGCCACCACCGGTGATTTCACCTTCACCTCCAAACTGGTCGACGGCAAGTTCCCCGACTACCAGCGCGTGCTGCCGCGCAACGGCGACAAGCTGGTGGTCGGCGATCGCCAGGCGCTGCGCGAGGCGTTCAGCCGAACCGCGATCCTCTCCAACGAGAAGTACCGCGGCATCCGCCTGCAGCTGGCCAGCGGGCTCTTGAAGATCCAGGCCAACAACCCCGAACAGGAGGAGGCCGAGGAGGAAGTACAGGTCGACTACTTCGGCGACGCCCTGGAAGTCGGCTTCAACGTCAGCTACCTGCTCGACGTGCTCGGCGTGATGACCGCCGACCAGGTGCGCATCACCCTGGCCGACGCCAACAGCAGCGCCCTGCTGCAGGAGGCCGGCAACGACGATTCGGCCTATGTCGTGATGCCGATGCGCCTGTGACCCACCTGGGCGGATCCTGTGGATAAGATGTCGATTAAGCGTTCACAGGATCTGCCCTGCCGCGGATTTCGCGTGCTACACGCCCGCCAAGCTGTGGATAACATTGTGCGCAAGTTCCCCGCAGCCCTTTTCCACAGCGCCCGCCCGTCATGTCCCTGGTTCGACTGACCGTCAGTGCGGTGCGCAACCTGCAGCCGCTGGAACTCTCGCCCTCGCCGCGCATCAACCTGCTGTACGGCGCCAACGGCAGCGGCAAGACCAGCGTGCTGGAGGCCATCCACCTGCTCGGCCTGGCCCGCTCGTTCCGCAGTTCGCGGCTGACTCCGGTGATCCAGCACGACCAGGAGCGCGCCCTGGTGTTCGGTCAGGTACGCCTGGCCGACGGCCGCCTGACCAGCCTGGGCATCGCCCGCGAGCGCAACGGTGATTGCCAGATCCGCATCGACGGGCAAAACGCGCGCAGCGCCGCGCAGCTCGCCGGCCTGCTGCCACTGCAACTGATCAATCCGGACAGCTTCCGCCTGCTCGAGGGCAGCCCGAAGATTCGCCGGCAGTTCCTCGACTGGGGCGTGTTCCACGTCGAGCCGCGCTTTCTCGGTGCCTGGCAGCGCCTGCAGGGCGCCCTGCGGCAGCGGAACTCCTGGCTGCGCCATGGTAGAATCGACGCTGCTGCGCAGGCGGCCTGGGACCGCGAGTTGAGCCTCGCCAGCGAGGCCATCGACGAATACCGCCGCGCCTACATCCAGGCGCTCAAGCCGGTGTTCGAACGCACCCTCGCGCAGCTGGTCGAACTGCCGGAACTGACCCTCAGCTACTACCGCGGCTGGGACCGCGAACGCAGCCTCGCCGAGGTGCTGGCGGGGAGCCTGGCGCGCGACCAGCAGCTCGGCCACACCCAGGCCGGACCGCAGCGCGCCGACCTGCGCCTGCGCATCGGCAGTCACAACGCCGCCGACATCCTCTCGCGCGGCCAGCAGAAGCTGGTGGTCTGCGCCCTGCGCATCGCCCAGGGCCACCTGGTCAACCAGGCCAAACACGGGCAGTGCGTCTACCTGGTGGACGACCTGCCCTCGGAACTCGACGAACAGCATCGTCACGCGCTGTGCCGCTTGCTGGAAGACCTCGACTGCCAGGTATTCATCACCGGCGTCGACGGCGAAACCCTCAAAGACGGCTGGCGCCCGGATACGCCGGTCGCCATGTTCCAGGTGGAGCATGGCCGTATTGAATCCTCGGGAGTGAAGGCATGAGCGAGAACAACACGTACGACTCCTCCAGCATCAAGGTGCTGAAAGGTCTGGATGCCGTACGCAAGCGCCCCGGCATGTACATCGGCGACACCGACGATGGCACCGGTCTGCACCACATGGTCTTCGAGGTTGTGGACAACTCCATCGACGAGGCGCTGGCCGGCCATTGCTCGGACATCAGCATCACCATCCACACCGACGAATCGATCACCGTACGCGATAACGGCCGCGGCATTCCGGTGGATATCCACAAGGAAGAAGGCGTCTCCGCCGCCGAGGTCATCATGACCGTGCTGCACGCCGGCGGTAAGTTCGACGACAACAGCTACAAGGTCTCCGGCGGCCTGCACGGCGTCGGTGTCTCGGTGGTCAACGCGCTGTCCAAGGAGCTGGTGCTGACCATCCGCCGCAGCGGCAAGGTGTGGGAGCAGACCTACGTGCACGGCGTGCCGCAGGCGCCGCTGGCCGCGGTCGGCGACACCGAGGGCACCGGCACGCAGATCCACTTCAAGCCGTCGGCCGAGACCTTCCACAACATCCACTTCAGCTGGGACATCCTCGCCAAGCGTCTGCGCGAGCTGTCGTTCCTCAATTCCGGGGTGGGCATCGTCCTCAAGGACGAGCGCACCGGCAAGGAAGAGCTGTTCAAGTACGAGGGCGGCCTCAAGGCCTTCGTCGAGTACCTCAACACCCACAAGACCGCGGTCAACCAGGTGTTCCACTTCAACGTGCAGCGCGAGGAGGACGGCGTCGGCGTCGAGGTGGCCCTGCAGTGGAACGACAGCTTCAACGAGAACATCCTCTGCTTCACCAACAACATCCCGCAGCGTGACGGCGGCACCCACCTGGCCGGTTTCCGCTCCGCCCTCACCCGCTACCTGAACAACTACATCGAGGCCGAGGGCCTGGCCAAGAAGTTCAAGGTCGCCACCACCGGCGACGACGCCCGCGAGGGCCTCACCGCGATCATCTCGGTCAAGGTGCCCGATCCCAAGTTCAGCTCGCAGACCAAGGACAAGCTCGTCTCCAGCGAGGTGAAGACCGCGGTCGAGCAGGAGATGGGCAAGTACTTCGGCGACTACCTGCTGGAGAACCCCAACGAGGCCAAGGCGGTGGTCGGCAAGATGCTCGACGCCGCGCGCGCCCGCGAGGCGGCGCGCAAGGCCCGCGAGATGACCCGCCGCAAGGGCGCACTGGACATCGCCGGTCTGCCCGGCAAGCTGGCCGACTGCCAGGAGAAGGACCCGGCGCTGTCCGAACTGTACATCGTCGAGGGTGACTCCGCCGGCGGCTCGGCCAAGCAGGGCCGCAACCGCCGCACCCAGGCGATCCTGCCGCTCAAGGGCAAGATCCTCAACGTCGAGAAGGCGCGCTTCGACAAGATGCTCTCCTCCCAGGAGGTCGGCACCCTGATCACCGCGCTGGGCTGCGGGATCGGCCGCGAGGAGTACAACATCGACAAGCTGCGCTACCACAACATCATCATCATGACCGATGCCGACGTTGACGGTTCGCACATCCGCACGCTGCTGTTGACCTTCTTCTTCCGCCAGATGCCCGAGCTGGTCGAGCGCGGCTACATCTACATCGCCCAGCCGCCGCTGTACAAGGTCAAGAAGGGCAAGCAGGAGCAGTACATCAAGGACGACGAGGCCATGGAGGAATACATGACCCAGTCGGCCCTCGAGGACGCCAGCCTGCACGTCAACGAAGGCGCCCCCGGCCTCGCCGGCCTTGCGCTGGAGAAGCTGGTGAGCGACTACCGCACGGTGATGAAGACCCTCGCCCGCCTGTCGCGCCTGTACCCGCAGGAAATCACCGAGCACTTCGTCTATCTGCCGCGCGTCGAACTCGACCAGCTGGCCGACCAAGCTGCCATGCAGGACTGGGTCGCCGCCCTCGGCGAGCGCCTCAAGGCGGTGGAAAAGTCCGGGCAGGTCCACCAGGTCAGCCTGCGCGAGGATCGCGAGCGCCACCTGTGGCTGCCGGAGGTGCAGACCATCGCCCATGGCCTGTCCAGCTACGTCACCTTCAACCGCGACTTCTTCGCCAGCAACGACTACCGCACCGTCACCGACCTCGGCGCGCAGCTCAACAGTCTGCTCGAGGAAGGCGCCTTTGTTCAGCGCGGCGAGCGCAAGAAGCCGGTCGCCTCGTTCAAGGAAGCCCTCGACTGGCTGATGACCGAGAGCACCAAGCGCCACAGCATCCAGCGCTACAAGGGCCTCGGCGAGATGAACCCCGAGCAGCTGTGGGAAACCACCATGGACCCGGCGGTGCGCCGCATGCTCAAGGTGACCATCGAGGACGCCATCGCCGCCGACCAGATCTTCAACACCCTGATGGGCGATTCCGTGGAACCGCGCCGCGAGTTCATCGAAAGCAACGCCCTGGCGGTGTCGAACCTGGACGTGTGATCCGCTGTGGATAAGCTGCTTATCCACAGGTATTGAAAAGGCCAGGCCCCGACGGATTCCGGTCCGCCGGGGCTTGGTTTTTTTTGAGCGACTGGAGGAGTGGATGGCTGGCGGCCGGTCAGGCTCCAGGCCGCGCCAGGGGGATTTGCCGTCGTCATAGCTGCGCCGGCCACCGCGCACGATGGATGGAAGCTACCGTCCGGCAGGGAATAATTCGCCGGATTGCCGGAACCGGGCGTTCTTAACATTTGTCCAACCGGCTAGCCTGCGACAATACACATTCGTTCTTCTTCGAGGTTCATCCCATGCGCAAAGCACTCTCCGTTTTGACTCTCAGCCTGCTGTTCGCCCAGGGCGCCATGGCCGGCGGTACTACCCAGGCGGCCCTCGGCGGCGGCGTCGGCGGTGCGCTGGGCAGCGTGCTCGGTCAATCGCTCGGTGGCAAAACCGGGGCGGCGGTCGGCGCCGGTGTCGGTGGCGCGGTGGGCGGCGCGGCTACCGCCAAGAGCGGCAGCAAGACCAAGGCGGCGGTGGGCGGTGGCCTCGGTGCCGCCGGCGGCTCGCTGCTCGGCAATACCTTGGGCGGCAGCACCGGCTCGGCGATCGGTGCCGGTCTCGGCGGCGCGGCTGGCGCGGCGATCGGCAGCAAGTAAATGCCGCCGCCCGAAGGGACGCCTTGTGGATAACCTCGAGGCGCCTTCGGCAAGAAAAAAGCCCCGGCTTCGACCGGGGCTTTTTTTATGCTGTGGATAGATTTCCGAGCGCGGGCTGGCGGACGCGGCGGCACTTGTCCACAGCCCTGCATCATCCCTCAGCGCAGCACGGCGCGCAGGTCGAGGCGGCCGCTCTGCAGCGGCGGGCACCAGTAGTAGCCGCCGCTGGTTGGCCGACTGAAGCGGAACAGCGCGTCGACGATGCCGTCGTCGAGGCCGGCCATGCGCCGCATCTGCACCTCGTAGGCGTCCAAGCTGTGGCCGAAGGCGAGGAACAGCAGGCCGGCCTGCGCGCCGTCGCTGAACGGCATCGAGCGGCGCAGCACGAAGGCCTCGGGTTCGAAGCTCTCCTGGGCGGTGCGCTTGACGTGGGCGGACGCGGGGGCGTCCTCCAGCTCCGCGTTGTCGCTCTTGCGCCGGCCGACGATGTCGTCCTGCTCGCCGGGCGGCAAGGCGGCGAAATGATCGAGATCGTGCACCCAGTGCTGCACGGCGGCGAAGCTGCCGCCATCCATGCCCTCGCCATTGGCGGCGACGATGGCAGCCGCCACGGCCTCCTCATCCACGGGGTTCTCGGTGCCGTCCTCGTAGCCGGTCAGGTCGCGGCCCTCGCGGTAGCGGAAGGTGTCGGTCGTCTGCTCCAGACGCAGCGCCGGAGCCAGGGCGACGGCCAGTTCGCGGCCGCGCAGCAGCAGCTCGCCGCGATCTTCGCCACGCAGCCAGCACCACAGCGCGTGCTGGGTGGACGGGACGTCAACGCCGGCGCCGCTCAGCGCCGGGAAGGCGCGCAGGCCGGCGAGCGGCTGGCCGAGGGCGTGCAGCAGCGATGCGCCGAGGCCGACGACCATGGTTTCGCCATCGACCCGCTCGACCAGTCTGGCCAGCGCCTGCGGCAGGTCGGCGGGATTGTCCAGGGCGAAGAACAGGTGGCGGGCGTGCGGCGGAACGGGATTGGCGAGGATGCCGGGCTGGCAAAGCGTCATGGGCAACTCCTGTAGACGGAAAGCCCGCATATTAACCGCTGGTCGGCGGGCTTGGACGACCGTCGTCCGCCTCGCCGCAATGCACCGCCAGCCACACGGTCGGCATGTCCACCGCGGTCGCCTCGACGCGGTGGCGCTCGCCGGCCGGGATCAGCAGGTGGTCGCCGGGCACCAGGGCAATCGCCTCGGCCTGGGAAGCCAGGCGCAGTACAGCGCTGCCGGCCAGCAGCAGCACCCATTCGTCCCAAGCCTGGTCGTACCAGAATCCCGGCGGGCTGGCCTGGCCATGGGAGACGATGCGCTCGACGCGGCAGCCGGGACGGCGCAGCAAGTCGTCGAAGCACTCGCCGGCGCGGGCGTCCGGCAGGGGTTGGAAGAGGTTGGCGGGCATGGGCGGCTCCGGTCAGGCCGGTGGGGCGGGAAAGCGATCTTACTCCGCCCGGCGCGCGCTACCAGTCCAGCCGCAGGCGGCTGGCGAAGGCGCGCGGCGCGCCGCTCAGCGGGTCGTCGAACTGCAGGGTCTGGGCCAGCAGCTTGAGGGGCCGGTCATGGTCGTCGGCGGCATCGGCCGGCTGCACTACCGGATAGAAGGGGTCGTTGCAGATCGGCGCGCCGAGCGCGGCCAGGTGCACGCGCAACTGATGCTGGCGGCCGGTCACCGGGTGGAGCGCGTAGCGCCACAGCTTGCCGCGGCGCTCGCGCACGGCGAGCAGCGTCTCGCTGTTCGGCGCGCCGGGTGCCTCCTGCATGCGGAAGAACGGCTCGCCGCGCACCAGGCGGCTGTGGTGTCGGTAGGGAAAGTCGAGGTGCGGCAGCGCCGGGGCGATCGCCTCGTAGCACTTGTCGATGCGCCGTTCGCGGAACAGCGCGTGATAGCGATCGCGGCTGTCCGGATTGGTGGAGAACAGCACCAGTCCGGCGGTATGGCGGTCGATGCGGTGCAGCGGCACCAGTTGCGGATTGCCGAGGCGCCGGGTGAGGCGCGCCAGCAGGGTTTCCTCGACGTAGCCGCCCGAGGGAATCACCGGCAGGAAGTGCGGCTTGTCGACCACCAGCAGGTGCTCGTCGAGGTGGAGGATCTGCTCGGTGACCGGAATCGGCGTCTCCTGCGCCACCTCGCGGAAGTAGTGCACGCGCAGGCCTTCGCGATACGGGTGCGTCTCGTCCAGTGGGCGGCCCGCACCATCCAGCACCTTGCCGCGCTGCATGCGCGAGCGCCAGGTGGCGCGATCGATGGCCGGAAAGCGCGCGCACAGGCAGTCCAGCACGGTCGCCCAGTCCCCCTGCGGCAGGTGCAGGGTGCTCGGGCGCTGGAAGTCGGCGGACGATGACTGGGACATGACGTTCGATACGGGGCGGTGCGAGTGAGGGAGGCGCATTAGGCCGCAGGTTGGCCCCGCCCGTCAAAATTCCGCCCGCGAAGGGCGACGAACGCTCCGGTGGCGGCGCCGGCAGCCGGATGCTGGCGCCGTGCTAGTCTCATGAAACGACAGCAGCAGGGGACGACTGCCATGCGTATCGGGGTGCCCAAGGAAATCAAGAATCACGAGTGCCGCGTCGGCCTGACGCCGCAGTCGGTGGCCGAACTGCACGCGCTCGGCCACGAGCTGTGGGTGGAGAGCCAGGCCGGCACGGCCATCGGTTTCAGCGACGCCGACTACATGAAGGCCGGTGCGCACATCGCCCTCGACGCGCCCAAGGTGTTCGCCGAGGCCGAGCTGATCGTCAAGGTCAAGGAGCCGCTGGCCTCCGAGCGCGCCCGCTTGGGAACGCAGCACACCCTGTTCACCTACCTGCACCTGGCGCCGGACCGATTGCAGACCGACGAGCTGCTGGCCAGCGGCGCCACCTGCATCGCCTACGAAACGGTCACCGATGCCCAGGGCCGTCTGCCGCTGCTGGCGCCGATGTCCGAGGTGGCCGGGCGCATGTCCATCCAGGTCGGCGCCAGCTGCCTGGAGAAGGCGCATGGCGGGCGCGGCGTGCTGCTCGGCGGGGTGCCGGGGGTGGCGCCGGGCAAGGTGGTGATCCTCGGTGGCGGTGTGGTCGGCAGCCAGGCGGCGATGATGGCCATCGGCCTGGGCGCCGACGTCACCATCCTCGACAAGAACATGGATACCCTGCGCCGTCTGGACGCGCAGTATGGCAATCGTATCACCACGCTGTACTCCACCGGCGCCGCGGTGCGCGAGCAGGTACTGGCGGCGGATCTGGTGATCGGCAGCGTGCTGATCCCGGGCGCCACCGCGCCCCGGCTGGTCACCGCGGCCATGGTGCGGCAGATGAAGGCCGGTGCGGTGCTGGTCGACGTCGCCATCGACCAGGGCGGCTGCGCCGAGACCTCGCGGCCGACCACCCACACCCACCCGACCTACGTGGTCGACGAGGTGGTGCACTACTGCGTGGCCAACATGCCCGGCGGCGTGGCGCGCACCTCGACCCTGGCGCTGAACAACGCCACCTTGCCCTTCGTGGTCGCCCTCGCGGAGAAGGGCATCCGCCGCGCGCTGGAGGAAGACGTGCACTTGCGCCACGGCCTCAACGTGGCGGCCGGAGTGATCACCAACACCGGCGTGGCGGCGGCGCACCAGCTGCCCTACGTGCCGGCGGAAGAGGTCCTGGCGCGGCTGTAGACGGTGCACGTCCCGGACTCAGGTCGTTGAGAGAGTGGCGCGGCCTGCCGGCTGGCTTCGGCCAGCCGGGCAGTCGCGCCACTGTCGTATGGGCGCATCCACGGTTTTGCTGGCGCGCCTCGGCACGTTCCACGTGGAACAATCGGGTGTCAGCCGTCGAGCTTCTTCAACCGGTAGGCCAGCGCCGGACGGCTCAGGCCGAGCAGGCGTGCGGCGCGCGATACGTTGTCCTTGCTGCGGCGCATGGCCTCGCGCATCAGGTCGGCTTCCACCTCATCCAGACTGATCCCCGTGGCGAGGATCTGCTCCAGCCAGTGCTGCGCCGGGGCGGGTGTGCCGTGCACCAGCGCGCCGGCGCTGGACAGCCGCTCGCCGTTGTCCTCGCCCTCCAGCGGCAGACCGGGGAACAGCGCCTCGACGCTGACGCTCTCGTTGCTCTCGGTGAGGATCACCCCGCGTTCGATGACGTTTTCCAGCTCGCGGATGTTGCCCGGCCAGGCGTAGTGCTGGCAGGCCTCCAGGGCGCGGTCGGAGAGGCCGAGCGTCTTCTTGCCGTACTGGGCGTGGAACTTCTTGAGGAAATGCTCGGCGAGCAACGGGATATCCTCGCGGCGCGCGCGCAGCGGCGGGATCTGCACGGTGAACACGTTGAGGCGGTAGAACAGGTCGGCGCGGAAGCGCCCGGCCTGTACCGCCTGGGCGAGGTCCTCGTTGGTCGCGGCGATCACCCGCACGTCGATCTTGCGCGTGCGGTCGCCGCCGACCCGCTCCAGCTCACCCTCCTGCAGCACGCGCAGCAGGGTGGCCTGGGCGCGCGGCGACAGCTCGACCACCTCGTCGAGGAAGATGGTGCCGCCGTGGGCGCGCTCGAAGCGCCCGGCGCGCGACTGCTGGGCACCGGTGTAGGCGCCCTTGTCGACACCGAACAGCTCGGCCTCGATCAGGTCGGGGGGGATGGCCGCGCAGTTGACCGCCACGAACGGCTGCTCGGCGCGCGCGCTGCGCAGGTGCACGCTGCGCGCGATCACTTCCTTGCCCACTCCGGTCTCGCCTTGCAGCAGCACCGAGACCTTGCCGCCCGCCGCCTTGTCGATGGTCTGGCAGATGCGCTGGTAGGCCGGCGACTGACCGATGCCGTAGTACTGGCCGTCCTGGGTGTGCAGGCGGCTGCGCAGGGTGGCGACCTGCGATTGCAGCTCGTAGAGTTCCTCGATCACCGGGTCGTTCTTGAAGTAGGCCTTGAACTCGGCGACGTCGTCCCACTCCTCGGCGGGCTTGCCGATCACCCGGCAGCGCTCGTCGCCGCAACCGCGGCAGCTCACCTCGCGGAAGATGATTTCCTTGCCCATGAACGCCGAGGTGTAGCTGCAGGCGTAGCCGAGCAGGGTCCAGCAGGCCGGCTGGTCGATCAGGCCCAGTTCGGTCTGGCAGATCTCCACCTCGAAGGAGTCCTGCCACTCGATCTCGGCGTAGAAGCGCCCCTTCTCGATGTCGATGTCGACCTCGATCGGCCGCGAGCGCAGCATGCCCTTGAGCATGTGGAGCTGCGGCCCGGCGAGGAAGATGTCCAGTTCGCTGGCCTCCGGGCGCAGCTTGCGCGCCATCTCGGCGTCCTTGAGGCCGGACTGGTAGCCCAGGCGCAGGAAGAAGCCCTTGGCGCGCTCGATGCCGAGCAGGTCGATCATTTCGCGGCGGAAGTTGGCCAGTGCCGACAGCGGCATCAGCAGCATGCGCTGTTCGCCGAGCCAGATCTTGCCCTCCTGGCTGACGAAGCGGATCTGATTGCTCAGGTCCTGCAGGTCGGGGTAGCGCAGCTGGGGCTTGTAGGTGATGGCCATCGTGGGGATTCGCTGTTGTTGTTATGGGCGCCGGCGCGGCGCTCATGCCTGCATGGAAGCCGCTGGCCAGGAAAAATTCAACCAAATGATCAAAAAATTCGCCACTTGAGCATTTGCTCAATTGCCCGCCGGCACCCGCCAGGGCTCTGCGGCGCACTCCGGGCGCCGGGCCCGCCGCTGGGCTTGATCATATGGTGAAAATCGCCCGCCGGTCAGCGCTCGTCCGCGCCGGCAGTGGCGCCCAGGCAGCGCCGGCGTCACCCATCATCCTCACAAAAATCCTTGTAAATCAGTAGCTTGCAATAAAGGCCGGATCGCCATGGGGGCTTTGGCACAGCCGTTGCTGAAGCACTGCCACCAGGCAATGCCGGTCGCTGCTGTCACGACCGCACTGCCCGGGCCAGCCGCAGACAATAACAACGACGGTACGCTCGCCATGCCCATCGCCATTCTGCCGCGCCCCGCGCGTCATCCCTCCCCGCCCGCCGCCGCTGTGCCGGGCGCCGTCCTGCCCCTTCCCTCCCGTTCGCAGCGCGTGCCGCGCTGAGCGGCGTCATGGCCCGCGGATCCGTGCGCGGATCCAAACCCGTTTGACCCGACAACAAAGACAAGAGGTGTCGAGATGAAGAAAGGAGTGATGCGCCCCGGGCACATCCAGCTGCGCGTGCTGGACATGGCCCAGGCCCTGGAGCACTACGTCGAGCTGCTCGGCCTGATCGAGGTCGACCGCGACGACAAGGGCCGCGTGTACCTCAAGGGCTGGACCGAGGTCGACAAGTTCTCCGTGGTACTGCGCGAGGCCGACGAGGCCGGCATGGACTTCATGGCCTTCAAGGTGCTCGACGACGCCACCCTCGGCCGCCTGACCGAGGACCTGGTGGCCTTCGGCTGCCTGGTGGAGAGCATTCCGGCCGGCGAGCTAAAGGGCTGCGGCCGCCGTATCCGCTTCAGCGCGCCGACCGGCCACCGCTTCGAACTGTTCGCCGACAAGGAGCAGACCGGCAAGTGGGGCCTGTCCGAGATCAACCCGGAAGCCTGGCCGCGCGGCCTCAAGGGCATGAAGGCGACCCGCTTCGACCACGCCCTGCTCTACGGCGGCCACCTCGACGAGACCCTGCGCCTGTTCACCGAGGTGCTCGGCTTCGACCTGGCCGAGCAGGTGATCGACCCCGAGGGCAAGCGCGTCGCCCAGTTCCTCAGCGTCGGCATGAAGGCCCACGACGTGGCGTTCATCCTGCATCCGGAGCAGGGCAAGCTGCACCACGCCTCGTTCTTCCTCGAGACCTGGGACGACGTGCTGCGCGCCGCCGACCTGATCAGCATGACCAACACCTCGATCGACATCGGCCCGACCCGCCACGGCCTGACCCACGGCAAGACCATCTACTTCTTCGACCCGTCCGGCAACCGCAACGAGGTGTTCTGCGGCGGCGACTACCACTACCCGGACCACCCGCCGGTGACCTGGACCGCCGACCAGCTGGGCAAGGCGATCTTCTACCACGACCGCGAGCTCAACGAGCGCTTCCTCACCGTCCTGACCTGATCCCGAGACCGCATCCATGAAAGAGATCAAGCACTTCATCAACGGCGAATACGTCGGCTCCGCCAGCGGCAAGCTGTTCGACAACGTCAGCCCGGTCAATGGCCAGGTGATCGCCAAGATCCACGAGGCCGGCGAGGCCGAGGTCGACGCCGCGGTCAAGGCCGCCCGCGCCGCGCTCAAGGGCCCGTGGGGCAAGATGAGCGTGGCCGAGCGCACCGAGATCCTCCATCGCGTCGCCGACGGCATCACCGCGCGCTTCGACGAGTTCCTCGAGGCCGAGTGCCTGGACACCGGCAAGCCCAAGTCGCTGGCCTCGCACATCGACATCCCGCGCGGCGCGGCCAACTTCAAGGTGTTCGCCGACCTGGTGAAGAACGTGCCGACCGAGGCCTTCGAGATGGCCACCCCGGACGGCACCGGCGCGCTCAACTACGGCGTGCGCCGTCCCAAGGGCGTGATCGGTGTGATCAGCCCGTGGAACCTGCCGCTGCTGCTGATGACCTGGAAGGTCGGCCCGGCGCTGGCCTGCGGCAACACCGTGGTGGTCAAGCCGTCGGAGGAAACCCCCACCACCACCGCGCTGCTGGGCGAGGTGATGAACGCCGCCGGCGTGCCGGCCGGGGTGTACAACGTGGTGCACGGTTTTGGTGGCAACTCGGCCGGTGCCTTCCTCACCGCCCACCCGGACGTCGACGCCATCACCTTCACCGGCGAGACCGGCACCGGCGAGACCATCATGCGCGCCGCCGCCAAGGGCGTGCGCCAGGTGTCGCTGGAGCTGGGCGGCAAGAACGCCGGCATCGTGTTCGCCGACTGCGATATGGACAAGGCCATCGAGGGCACCCTGCGCTCGGCCTTCGCCAACTGCGGCCAGGTCTGCCTGGGCACCGAGCGCGTGTACGTCGAGCGGCCGATCTTCGAGAAATTCGTCGCCCGCCTGAAGGCCGGCGCCGAGGCGCTGAAGATCGGCGAGCCCAACGACCCGAGCGCCAACTTCGGATCCTTGGTCAGTCACAAGCACCGCGAGAAGGTCCTCAGCTACTACCAGAAGGCCAAGGACGAGGGCGCCACCATCGTCACCGGCGGCGGCGTGCCGGACATGCCGGCGCACCTGGCCGGCGGCGCCTGGGTGCAGCCGACCATCTGGACCGGCCTGCCGGACGACTCGGCGGTGGTCACCGAGGAAATCTTCGGCCCGTGCTGCCACATCCGTCCGTTCGACACGGAAGAGGAAGCCATCGAGCTGGCCAACAGCCTGCCCTACGGCCTGGCCTCGGCAATCTGGACCGAGAACAGCTCGCGCGCCCACCGCGTCGCCGGGCAGATCGAGGCCGGCATCGTCTGGGTCAACAGCTGGTTCCTGCGCGACCTGCGCACCGCCTTCGGCGGCGCCAAGCAGTCGGGCATCGGCCGCGAAGGCGGGGTGCACTCGCTGGAGTTCTACACCGAGCTGAAGAACATCTGCGTCAAGCTGTGAGATAGCCGAGCCCGCTCAGAAACCCGGCGGCTTCCCCAGGGGAAGCCGCCCAACAGGAAGAATCCGCATGAACCAAGAACTGATCCACCAGCTCGGCGACGAGCTCTACCAGGCCATGCAGAGCCGCGAGGCCGTGGCCCCGCTGACCAGCCGCTATGACCTGACCATCGACGATGCCTACCAGATCTCCCTGCGCATGCTCGAGCGCCGCCTGGCCGCCGGCGAGCGTATCATCGGCAAGAAGATCGGCCTGACCAGCAAGGCAGTGCAGACCATGCTCGGCGTCAACCAGCCGGACTTCGGCTACCTGACCGACGCCATGGTGTTCAGCAGCGGCGCGACCATGCCGATCAGCGAGCGCCTGATCCAGCCCAAGGCCGAGGGCGAGATCGCCTTCATCCTCAAGAAGGACCTGATGGGCCCGGGCATCACCAACGCCGACGTGCTGGCCGCCACCGAGTGCGTGATCCCCTGCTTCGAGGTGGTCGATTCGCGCATCCAGGACTGGAAGATCAAGATCCAGGACACCGTGGCCGACAACGCCTCCTGCGGCCTGTTCATCCTCGGCGACAACGCAGTCTCCCCGCGCCAGGTCGACCTGGTCACCTGCGGCATGGTGGTGGAGAAGAACGGCCAGCAGATCAGCACCGGCGCCGGCGCGGCCGCGCTGGGCTCGCCGGTCAACTGCGTGGCCTGGCTGGCCAACACCCTCGGCCACTTCGGCATCGGCCTGAAGGCCGGCGAGGTGATCCTCTCCGGTTCCCTGGTGCCGCTGGAGCCGGTCAAGGCCGGCGACTTCATGCGCGTCGAGATCGGTGGCATCGGCAGCGCCAGCGTGCGTTTCACCTGACCGAACAAGAACAGGGGACAGACCCATGAGCAAGAAACTGAAAGCGGCGATCATCGGCCCGGGCAACATCGGCACCGACCTGGTGATGAAGATGCTGCGCTCCGAGTGGATCGAGCCGGTGTGGATGGTCGGCATCGACCCCGAGTCCGACGGCCTCAAGCGCGCCCGCGAATTCGGTCTGAAGACCACTGCCGAGGGCGTCGACGGCCTGCTGCCGCACGTCATCGCCGACGACATCCGCGTCGCCTTCGACGCCACCAGCGCCTACGCCCACGCCGAGAACAGCCGCAAGCTCAACGAGCTGGGCGTGCTGATGATCGACCTGACCCCGGCCGCCATCGGCCCGTACTGCGTGCCGCCGGTGAACCTCAAGGAGCACGTCGGCAAGCTGGAGATGAACGTCAACATGGTCACCTGCGGCGGCCAGGCGACCATCCCGATGGTCGCCGCGGTGTCGCGCGTGCAGCCGGTGGCCTACGGCGAGATCGTCGCCACCGTGTCCTCGCGCTCGATCGGCCCGGGCACCCGCAAGAACATCGACGAGTTCACCCGCACCACCGCCGGCGCCATCGAGAAGGTCGGCGGGGCGAAGGAAGGCAAGGCGATCATCATCGTCAACCCGGCCGAGCCGCCGCTGATGATGCGCGACACCATCCACTGCCTGACCGAGAGCGAGCCGGACCGCGACGCGATCACAGCCTCCGTGCACGCCATGCTCGCCGAGGTGCAGAAGTACGTGCCGGGCTACCGCCTGAAGAACGGCCCGGTGTTCGACGGCAACCGCGTGTCGATCTTCATGGAGGTCGAGGGCCTCGGCGACTACCTGCCCAAGTACGCCGGCAACCTAGACATCATGACCGCCGCCGGCCTGCGCACCGCCGAGATGTTCGCCGAGGAAATCGCCGCCGGCACCATCCAGCTGCCTAGCCGCGAAGCTGCCCTGGCCTGAGGAGAGACACGATGAATCTGCAAGGCAAGCAAGTCACCCTGCACGACATGAGCCTGCGCGACGGCATGCACGCCAAGCGCCACCAGATCAGCCTCGAGCAGATGGTCGCGGTGGCCACCGGCCTGGACGCCGCCGGCATGCCGCTGATCGAGATCACCCACGGCGACGGCCTGGGCGGGCGCTCGATCAACTACGGCTTCCCGGCGCACAGCGACGAGGAATACCTCAGCGCGGTGATCCCCAAGCTCAAGCAGGCCAAGGTCTCCGCCCTGCTGCTGCCGGGCATCGGCACCGTCGACCACCTGAAGATGGCGGTGGACTGCGGCGTGTCGACCATCCGCGTCGCCACCCACTGCACCGAGGCCGACGTCTCCGAGCAGCACATCGGCATGGCCGCCAAGATGGGCGTCGACACCGTCGGCTTCCTGATGATGGGCCACATGGCCAGCCCGGAGAAGATCCTCGAGCAGGCCAAGCTGATGGAAAGCTACGGCGCCAACTGCATCTACTGCACCGACTCGGCCGGCTACATGCTGCCCGACGAAGTCAGCCAGAAGATCGGCCTGCTGCGCGCCGAGCTGAACCCGGCGACCCAGATCGGCTTCCACGGCCACCACAACATGGGCATGGCCATCGCCAACTCGCTGGCCGCCATCGAGGCCGGTGCGGTGCGCATCGACGGCTCGGTCGCCGGCCTCGGCGCCGGTGCCGGCAACACCCCGCTGGAAGTGCTCTGCGCGGTGCTCAAGCGCATGGGCGCCGAGACCGGCATCGACCTGTACAAGATCATGGACGTCGCCGAGGACCTGGTGGTGCCGCTGATGGACCAGCCGATCCGCGTCGACCGCGATGCCCTGACCCTGGGCTACGCCGGCGTGTACAGCTCGTTCCTGCTGTTCGCCCAGCGCGCCGAGAAGAAGTACGGCGTGCCGGCCCGCGACATCCTCGTAGAACTCGGCCGCCGCGGTACCGTCGGCGGCCAGGAAGACATGATCGAAGACCTGGCCCTCGACATGGCCAAGGCCCGCCAGACCCAGAAGGTGACCGCATGAACCGTACCCTGACCCGCGACCAGGTGCTGGCCCTGGCCGAGCACGTCGAAGGCGCCGAGCTGAACGTCCACGACATCCCGAAGATCACCAACGACTACCCGCAGATGACCTTCGCCGACGCCTACGACATCCAGTGGGAGATTCGTCGCCGCAAGGAAGCCCGCGGCAACAAGACCGTCGGCCTGAAGATGGGCCTGACCTCCTGGGCGAAGATGGCGCAGATGGGCGTGGAGACGCCGATCTACGGCTTCCTCTCCGACTACTTCAGCGTGCCGGACGGCGGCGTGGTCGACTGCGCCAAGCTGATCCACCCGAAGATCGAGGCGGAAATCTCCGTGGTCACCAAGGCGCCGCTGCACGGCCCGGGTTGCCACATCGGCGACGTGATCGCGGCGATCGACTACGTGATTCCCACCGTCGAGGTGATCGACTCGCGCTACGAGAACTTCAAGTTCGACCTGATCAGCGTGGTGGCCGACAACGCCTCCTCGACCCGCTACATCACCGGCGGCCAGATGGCCAACCTCGAGGACGTCGACCTGCGCACCCTCGGCGTGGTGATGGAGAAGAACGGCGAGGTGGTGGAAGTCGGCGCCGGCGCCGCGGTGCTCGGCCATCCGCTGTCCAGCGTGGCCATGCTGGCCAACCTGCTGGCCGAGCGCGGCGAGCACATCCCGGCCGGTACCTTCATCATGACCGGCGGCATCACCGCCGCCGTGGCGGTCGAGCCGGGCGACAACGTCACCGTGCGCTACCAGGGCCTGGGCAGCGTGTCCGCTCGATTCGTCTGAGTCCCCTGCCCCGGCTTCCGGCCGGGGCCTTTTCGCCAGGAGGTTTGCCATGCCGATAGCCCATGTCCACATCATGGAAGGCCGCAGTGCCGAGCAGAAGGAAGCGATGATCCGCGAGGTCAGCGAGGCGCTGGCACGCACCCTCGATTCGCCCATCGACCGCGTGCGCGTGCTGATCACCGAGGTGCCGAAGAGCCACTGGGGTATCGGCGGCGAGCCGGCGAGCAAGGTCAGGAAGTAAGGCTGCCCTGCCTACGCAGCTATTCACCGCGGAGACTTGGCGCGCTGCCGGGTGCCCGCTGATCGCCACCGCTGCGCGCTTGGGCGCTGGCGCCTGAATTACCACTCACCTTTTGATGTGGTTCTCGCAGTTCGAAATTGAGAAGTGCGAGAGGATCAAGTGCGCACTGCAGCTCAATGGCCTAGAGCGGTAAGGTAGCGCCCGTATGGTGAGCCTGCGAGCCGTGCACGGACTGGAAGCGCTACAACTGGCGGAATGAGCTTCGGAATGGCCACTCGCTGCAAGGATGCACACATGAATACTCGACTCCTCGGTACCCTGATGGTGCTTTTCTGTCTTGGGCTATCTGGCTGCGGAACGGTGATTTCCCGCGGCTCCTCTTATCCCTATCGCACAGATGACACTTATTACAAAGGCATCCAGACGAGCGCCAAAATGCTCGTCAATCAAACGGATGACGGTGATCCTTTCTACACGATGCTCTGCTGGGGAAGCATCGTGTGTCCGCCGGTGACGGTTATCCTGATGCCGCTCGATATCATCGTGGATACCTTTCTGCTACCCGCTGATGCTCTTGAGCATTATAGGGTCATGAGACGGCATAACGAGTACCAACGAGATCTCGAGAAAGCAAGGAGTGAGACGAAGGGGCAAGGCTAATTAAGAGGTGCGAGCGATTAAAGAGTCCCTTCTGTCCGGCTCATTGTATTTGTAGAGGGTGTGGAGAGCATTACCACCTAGAGCGCGCTGATCATATTCTGGCTTGCCTTCGGAGTGTTCCACGTGGAACACATGTGGCCTAGAAGTAGCGCAGCACCAGGTAGCCGATGGCGGCGATGCAGACGAGGATGCCCGGCACGGCGATCCGGGTGATCGCGCTCTGGCGCTGCAGGGCCAGTTTCTGCAGGCCGATGGATTCCTCGACCTTCTCCCGCGAGCGGGCAACCTGCTCCTCGGCCAGCGCACGCTGGGCGGCGAGCTGGGCGAGGATCTCGCGCTGGCCGTCGCGGATCTCGCACAGCACGGCGAGGGAGGCGTGGCGGTACTCTTCGTCGGTCATGCCGATCATCCTTGTCGCTGGCGTCGGGACAGCCGGCGGGCGCCGGCGAGGTAGAGGATGCCGCCCAGCGCTCCGCTTGCCAAGCAGAGCCACTCCATGGCCTCCCAGGAAACCAGGCCGAACAGGCCGTTCGCCGTCGAGAAAGGCGCCAGCGGCTGGATATCGGCATGTACCAGGCTGTCCAGCAGGACATGGCTGGCGGTACCGATGACTGCGCCCACCCAGGCCGCGCGCCAGCGGATCGGCAGCTGGTTGCGCAGACCGAGGAGATACAGGCCCAGCTCGCCGAGGTACTTGCCGCTGAGGGCGGCCACCAGCGTGAGCAGGCTTGCGCCTATCAGGGTGTGGCTGAAGCCGTGCAGCTCGCCCCGGCCGGTGAGCAGCGCGACCAGCGGTTGCAGATCCATCACGATCTGCGCCCAGCCGAACACCATCAGCGAGAGGCTGGTTGGCAGCAGACTTTTGAGCAGAATGCCTGGTCCCATGTGCAGTGGCGTAAAGGGCATTCGGAGCCTCGGCTGGGTGGGCTACAGGGCCAGTGTCCGTGCCTGACGAACCAACTCTTCGTTGTCCGGATGCACGCTGAGCTGGTTGTTCAGATCGACCACCGGCAACAGGTAGCGACGCACCTCGAGACCGGCGTTCTGCATGCGTCGGTGCAGCAGGTCGGCCACCGCCGGGTCGTCCACCGAATGGTATTCGAAGGCGATACCAGCCTGGCGCAGGTCGCGCAGGGTGGCTTGGGTGTTGCCGCAGGCGTCGCGGCCGTACACCGCCAGGTAGGGCGCGGCGTGCAGCGGTGCGTTGGTTTCGGGGATCGGCTGGTTGAAGTGCTGCCAGGCCTTGTAGCCGCCACCGCACAGGGCGAGCAGCAGGAGCAGGTTGCGCATGGGACAAGTCCGTCTGTCGAAGGTGATGACACAGTCTGGCGCCGGCTGGCGCGAATCACCCGCCGGCCGGCACTGCCTCTCTTACTCGTTCACCAGCGCCAGACGCAGGTGGATGAGCACGATCGGCTGCTGCTGGCCATCCAGCCGCTCCTCGAGGGCGAAGGGCGTGTAGCCGAGGCGGGAATACAGCAGCAGGCCGGCGGTGTTGGTGTTGAAGCAGGACACCCGCAATTCGCCGGCGCCGTGGCGCTCGGCGGCCACACCGGCCATCTGGTGCATGAGAAAGCGCGCCACGCCCTGGCGGCGCGCCTGCGGCGCCACCGCGACGTTGCCGACCCAGCAGGCACCGGCCTCGCGTTTGTAGATGTTGGCGAAACCCAGCACTTCGTCGCCGCGGCACACCACGCTGGAGTCGCTGCGCTGGGCGATGCTGGCGGCCAGCTGCTCGGGGGTGAGCGGGAAGCTGGCGCGCGGGGCGAGGTAGTAGAGCTCTTCGGGGCTGCGCGGGAAGGTGCAGATGGCGGCGAGGTCGGCGTCGTGCACGGGACGGAAAGCGAGGGCGGTGTTCATCCTGAACTCCTGTGGATTACGACTGGTGGCAATCTATCACGCTGGCTGCAGACAGGCGTGGCTCGGCGGGGTGGCCGCCGGCCTGTGGGTAAAGTCGTTGAAACAGCTATCCACAGAGGACGGCTGCGCCGTGGGAAAGGCTCTTGTCCACAGCAAGCCGGGCGTTTGCGCCGCTCGGTCGAGCTGGAGGTCAGGAGAGCGGCCGGTCGCGATGCCGCCACCAGTGGACCAGGCCGCCGATGGCACCGAGAACGAAGCCCAGCGGGCCGGTGATGAAGAGGCCGAGCAGCGGTCCCTGGTTGGCCTGGGGAGCAAGCAGCAGCGGACCGAAAAAGCCGGCGCAGAAGCCGATGCCGCCCAGCACGAGAGCACCGATGGCCATGCTGGCGAGCAGTCCCTTGGGGCGCGCAGGGTGGCCGGTATGGCGCCAGAGAAAGCGTCCGGCCAGCACGGCGCACAGCAGTGCCGCCAGGCTGGCGACCCCTTCGCGCGCCTCCAGGGGCACGAAGACGAATGGCAGCCAGTAGACGAAAAAATAGCTCGCGGAGACCACCGCGAACAGCAGCAGAATGCGGACAAGGGCGTGCATGTCGAGCCGTTCCTCGGGGACCCCGTGGCTGCGGGCGTCTGTGGATGAACTGCGCATGAGTCTAGCGCCGCGCCGGAGCCGGCTCAGGCTGCCGGTCCGCCGTCAGGCCTGCGTCTGGGCGCGCTGGCGCAGGGCTTGCCCGGCAGCGGAGAGGCGGTACTGCTGGCGGCTGCTCTTGGGTTTGTCGGGAATGGTCATCTCGAGCAGGCCGGTCTCCAGCGCCGGCACCAGGTACAGGGTGCGGAAGTTGGCATCGCTCTTCAGGCCCAGCGCATCCTGCAACGCCTTGCGGCTCATCACGCCGGCACAGACCCTGACCAGGCGAGCAACCTCACCTGTAACATAGCCTGCAACATAAGTGGTAACTTCACCTGCGACAGGTACTTGCTCTTCACCTGTGGCATAACCTGTAACTTCGCCTGCGACTTCACTTGTGGACTTGTTTTTAACTTCACCTGTCGTACGCGCGGCGGGCTTGGCGGACGCAGCCCGGGCGAAGTGGCGCGGTGCGGCGCGCGTGAAGGCGAACTCCAGCCACAGGCCATCCTGCTCGTGGCGTAGCTGCGGCTCGACGATACCGTGGGCGCGGCAGGCGGCGATCAGCTTGTCGATGCCCAGACCCCACGCCTCGATCAGCCCGGCGCGGTAGAAGGCATTGGCGATGTCCGGGTTGCCCGGACGCGACAGGTGACCGTTGCGCAGGCTCGCGACGTTCCAGCCCGCTGCAAGGCGGGCCGGGTTCCACAGGCTGATGCGATCGTCGTGCAGACGGATCTGGATCGGAATGCCGCTGGCGTAGTCCTTGTGCACGATGGCGTTGACCAGCGCTTCGCGCAGCGCCGCCAGCGGCAGCGGATAGGCGGCCGGGGTGCGCGGCTCGCCTCCCGCGGGGTCGCGCTGCAGGTATTCCTCGAGCAGCGCCAGGCTGCGTTCGAGCTGGGCGAACAGGTTGCCGCCGATGGCGCGCTGCTCGACCAGGCCGTGATCGACGCGGAACTGGCCGATGCGGATATAGGCGCCGGTCACCAGCTTTTCCGGCTCGGCGTGGAACAGCAGCACGGCGGCGCGCTTGAGATGGAACAGCTGCAGCTGTGCGACCAGCGCGGCGTCGCCCTCCTCCGCGCTGCCGGACAAGCGCTGGCTGGTGGTGACGCGCGCGCGGAAGTCGGCCAGCGCGCGGACATCGAGATCGGCCAGCTGCACCTGAGCCATCGGCTGGTCGTCCCAGCTGCCACCGGCATCCGGGTGCGGAAAGCGGTCGTCGATCGCGCCGGCGGACTCCGGCAGGAGATCTTTCCACTCGAGGTCTGGCTGGTCGTTCATCCGCGATTCCCTGGTTGCGCGCGAGGAGCTCGCGGCATGTTAACCAAATGCCGCGGACGGCGGGCAGCGGCCGGCGTGCTTTCGTTCATGTTCCAGGCACGCGGACGCCGCCTGCCACGGCCCGGCAGGTAGCAGGGGGACGGCTACAGGGTGATGTTCAGCTCGGCGTCGCGCATCACCTTGAGCTCGGCCTCGTCGGCGTGGAAGCCGCGGGCCAGCTTGGTGCGCAGGGTCAGGTCGGTGCGCGAGTCGGCGTGGCGCAGGGCCTCGTCGAGGCTGACGCGGCCGGCCTGGAGCAGGGCGTAGAGGTGCTGGTCGAAGGTCTGCAGGCCGAGCTCCTGGCCGCGGCCGAGGGCGGTCTTGATGTCGTCGAGCTGGTCGCGCTGGATCAGGTCGGCGATGTACGGGGTCTTCAGCAGCAGCTCGACGGCGGCCACGCGCTTCTCCGCGCGCCCCGGCACCAGGCGCTGGCCGACGATGGCCTGCAGGTTGAGCGCCAGGTCGCCGAGCACCTGCTGCCGTGCCTCCTTGGGGAAGAAGTTGCAGATGCGCTCGATGGCCTGGGTGGTGTTGGTGGCGTGCAGGGTGGCCAGGCACAGGTGGCCGGTTTCGCTGTAGTGCAGGGCGTGCTGCATGGTGGCCAGGTCGCGGATCTCGCCGATCATGATCACGTCGGGCGACTCGCGCAGCACGTTGAGCAGCGCCTGCTCGAAGCTGCGGGTATCCAGGCCCACCTCGCGCTGGTCGATGATCGCGCGCTGGTGGCTGTGGATGAACTCGATGGGGTCCTCGATGCAGACGATGTGGCCGCCGCGCGAGCGGTTGCGCAGATCGAGCATCGACGCCAGGGTGGTCGACTTGCCCGAACCTGCGGCGCCGACCACCAGGATCAGGCCGCGGTCGAGCAGTGCCAGCTCCTCGAGCTGCTTGGGCAGGCCGAGCTCCTCGATGCCGGGGATCTTGCTCTTGATGTGGCGCACCACCATGGCGACGTCGCCGCGCTGGTAGTAGACGTTGACGCGGAAGCGCCCGGCGCCCTCCAGGCCGATGGCCAGGTTCATCTCCAGGTCGCGCTCGAACTCGGCGACCTGCTTCTGGTTCATCAGCTGGTAGGCCAGCTGCTGCACGGCGCCGGGCGGCAGCGGCGTCTTGCCGACCGGCAGGCTCTGCCCCTCGCGCTTGAGCTGCGGCGGCGCGCCGACGCTGAAGAACAGGTCCGAGCCGCCCTGCTCGACCATCAGGTGCAGGTAGCGAAATACATCCATGTCGTTGCCCTCCGCCGCGCGAATGTCCTGCCCTCCTCCTCGCCGGGAGCGGGCTCAGGCTCCTAGTCTGCCTGCTTCGCGCGCGCCGTGCCGTTGATTTGCTGCATGGTTTCGCCGATCCAGGTCTCGGCGCGCTGGTTGAGCTCGGCCACCGCGCGCGGGCCCTCGCCCTCGGCGTGCAGGGCCGGGCCGAACACCACGGTGATCGTACCCGGATGACGCTGCCAGCCGTCGCGCGGCCAGAGTTCGCCGGCGTTGTGCGCCACCGGCAGCACCGGAACGCCGGCCGCCACCGCCACCGAGGAGCCGCTGCGCGAGAACTTGCCCATCTCGCCGGCCGGAATGCGCGTGCCTTCCGGGAAGATCAGCAGCCAGTTGCCCTGCTGCAGGCGTTCGAGGCCGACGCTGGCCACCTGCTTGAGCGCCTGCTTGGGGTTGTCGCGGTCGATGCCGATCGGCTTGAGCAGCTTGAACGCCCAGCCGTAGAACGGGATGCGCAGCAGCTCCTGCTTGAGCACCTGGGTCAGCGGCGCGAAGTGGGCGGTGAGGAAGAAGGTTTCCCAGGCGCTCTGGTGCTTGGCGAGGATCACGCAGGGTTGCTCGGGGATGTTCTGCAGCCCTTCGAGGCGGTAGTCGATGCCGAGCATCGCCCGGCTCAGCCACACGGCGAAGCGGCACCAGGTGCGGGCGATGAAGATGTAGCGGGCCTTCTGCGGCAGCCATGGGGCGATCAGCAGGCTGAGCAGGCACCAGATGACGGTGCTGATGCCGAGCAGCAGGTAGAACAGGGCGGTACGCAGGCTCATCGGTCGGCCTCCATGGCCAGCAGGTGGGCGGCCACGGCCGCCAGATTGTCGAACACCTTGACGCCATCGGGCAGGCCCTTGGCCAGGGTGCGCTCGCCCTTGCCGCTGCGCACCAGCACCGGTTGGCAGGCCACCGCCTGGGCGGCGGCGATGTCGCTGGCGCTGTCGCCGACGAACCACAGGCCATCCAGCGCCACGTCGTAGTGGCGGGCGATCTGCTGCAGCAGGCCGGGCAGCGGCTTGCGGCAGTCGCATCCCTCGTCCGGGCCGTGCGGGCAGTGGACGATCAGGCCGACTTCGCCGCCCTGCTCCGCCACCAGCTGGCGCAGGCGCGCGTGCATGGCCTCAAGGGTGGCCTCGTCGTAGTAGCCACGGGCCAGACCCGACTGGTTGGTGGCCACCGCCACGGTCCAGCCGGCCCGGCTCAGACGGGCGATCGCGGCGATCGAGCCGGGGATCGGGATCCACTCGGCGAGCGACTTGATGTAGGCGTCGGAGTCCTCGTTGATGACCCCGTCGCGGTCGAGAATCAGCAGTTTCATAACGGCAGCCTCAAGCTGCAGATGGGTGGAGCGGATCATCGGCCGGGTGGGCCGTATGGGGGCGTAACCCGCCCGGTGCGTAGGGGGATAACGATGCGCCTTGTCCACCATGCGCCACGGTGGAAAATCGCTGCGCGAGTTTTCCACCCTACGCAGGGCGCCTGTGGATAACAGCTGGACCCTCATCCACAGGCCGGATAAGCAGAAGACTGTGGATAACGACCGGGGCCGTTATCCACAGGACATGACCTCAACCGAGCAGCGAGATGTCCGCCACGCCGAGGAACAGGCCGCGCAGCTGGGCGAGCAGCGCGTAGCGGTTGGCGCGCACGGCGGCGTCGTCGGCGTTGACCAACACTTCCTCGAAGAACGCGTCCACCGGCGCGCGCAGCGCGGCCAGGCGCTCCAGCACGGCGCGGTAGTTGCGCGCGCCGGCCAGCGGGGCGACCGCCTCGGCGGCCTGGCTGATCGCCAGGGCCAGGGTCTGCTCGGCCGGCTCGACCAGCAGGGCGCTGGCGACCTGCGCCGGCACCTCGCCCTCGGCCTTGGCCAAGAGGTTGGATACCCGCTTGTTGGCGGCGGCCAGGGCGGCGGCCTCGGCGAGCTGGCGGAAGGCCTGCACGGCCTGCACGCGCTGGTCGAAGTCCAGCGGCGCGCTGGGCGCCAGGGCGCGCACCGCCTGGTATACGGCGACTTCGACGCCCTCGTCCTCGTAGCGCGCGCGCAGGCGGTCGAACACGAAGTCCAGCACCTGGGCGGCCAGGCCCTCGGCCTTGACCTTGTCGCCGTACTGCTCGATGGCGAAGGCCACCGCCTGCACCAGGTCGAGGTCGAGCTGCTTCTCGATCAGGATACGCAGCACGCCTAGCGCGGCGCGGCGCAGCGCGTAGGGGTCCTTGGAGCCGGTGGGCAGCATGCCGATGCCGAAGATGCCGACCAGAGTGTCGAGCTTGTCGGCCACCGCCACGGCGGCGCCGGTCAGGGTGCTCGGCAACTCGGCGCCGGCGCCGCGCGGCATGTACTGCTCGTTGAGCGCCAGGGCGACGTCCTCGGCCTCGCCGTCATGCTGGGCGTAGTAGTAGCCGGCGATGCCCTGCATCTCCGGGAACTCGCCGACCATCTCGGTGGCCAGGTCGCATTTGGACAGCAGGCCGGCACGCGCGGCGCGCTCGGCGTCGCCGCCGACCCGCGCGGCGATAAAGGCGGCCAGTTTCGACACGCGCTCGGCCTTGTCGAAGACGCTGCCCAGCTGGGCCTGGAACACCACGTTGGCCAGGCGCGCGTTGAAGCTTTCCAGCTTCTGCTTCTTGTCCTGCTTGAAGAAGAACTCGGCGTCGGTGAGGCGCGGGCGCACCACCTTCTCGTTGCCGGAAACGATCTGCGCCGGATCCTTGGACTCGACGTTGGCCACGGTGATGAAGCGCGGCAGCAGCTTGCCATTGCCGTCCAGCAGGCAGAAGTACTTCTGGTTGTCCTGCATGGTGGAGATCAGTGCCTCCTGCGGCACGGCGAGGAAGCGCTCCTCGAACGAGCAGACCAGCGGCACCGGCCACTCGACCAGCGCGGTGACCTCGTCGAGCAGGTCGGCCGGCACCACCGCGCGGCCGTTTTGCGCAGCTGCCAGTTCGGCGACGCGGGCGTCGATCAGCGCGCGGCGCTCGGCGAAGTCGGCGATCACGTAGGCGCTGCGCAGATCCTCGGCGTAGCTGGCCGGGGTGGAAATGCGCACCACGCCGTCGTGGTGGAAGCGGTGGCCGCGCGAGGTGCGGCCGGCTTTGCGGGTGAGGATCTCGCAATCGATGACGCTGTCACCGAACAGCATCACCAGCCACTGGGTCGGACGGACGAACTCCTCGCGGCGGGCGGCCCAGCGCATGCGCTTGGGGATCGGCAGCTCGTTCAGCGAAGCCTCGACGATGCCCGCCAGCAGGCCGGCGGCCGGCTGGCCGGGGATGCTCTGGGTGAACTTGAGCTTCGGGCCGCTGGTGTCGATCTGCTCCAGGTCGACGCCGCACTTGCGGGCGAAGCCGAGCGCCGCCTGGGTCGGCTTGCCATCCTTGTCGAAGGCGGCCTGCACCGGCGGGCCGTCGAGGTTGACGGTACGGTCCGGCTGCTGGGTGGCCAGTTGCTCGACGTACACCGCCAGGCGGCGCGGCGCGGCGTAGTGGCGCGCGCCGGCGTAGCTCAGGCCGGCGGCCTTGAGGCCCTTCTCGATGCCGGCGAGGAACGCCTCGGCGAGGCTCTTCAGCGCCTTGGGTGGCAGCTCTTCGGTGCCCAGTTCGACCAGAAAATCTTGTGCACTCATTCCGCGGCCTCCAGCTTGGCCAGTACTTCGTCACGCAGTTCGGGGGTGGCCATCGGGAAGCCGAGCTTGGCGCGCGCCTGCAGGTAGCTGTGCGCCACCGCGCGGGCCAGGGTGCGCACACGCAGGATGTACTGCTGGCGCGCGGTCACCGAGATGGCGCGGCGGGCGTCGAGCAGGTTGAAGGTGTGCGAGGCCTTGAGGACCATCTCGTAGGTCGGCAGCGGCAGTTCCAGCGCGATCAGGCGGTTGGCCTCGGCCTCGTAGAAGTCGAACAGCTCGAACAGCTTGTCGACGTTGGCGTGCTCGAAGTTGTAGGTGGACTGCTCCACCTCGTTCTGGTGGAACACGTCGCCGTAGGTGACCTTGCCGAACGGGCCGTCGGTCCACACCAGGTCGTACACCGAGTCGACGCCCTGCAGGTACATGGCCAGGCGCTCGAGGCCGTAGGTGATCTCGCCGGTCACCGGGTAGCACTCGATGCCGCCGGCCTGCTGGAAGTAGGTGAACTGGGTGACTTCCATGCCGTTGAGCCAGATTTCCCAGCCCAGGCCCCAGGCGCCGAGGGTCGGCGATTCCCAGTTGTCCTCGACGAAGCGGATGTCGTGGACCAGCGGGTCGATGCCGATGGCGCGCAGCGAGCCCAGGTACAGCTCCTGGAAGTTCTCCGGGTTGGGCTTGAGGACCACCTGGAACTGGTAGTAGTGCTGCAGGCGGTTGGGGTTCTCGCCGTAGCGGCCGTCGGTGGGGCGGCGGCTGGGCTGCACATAGGCGGCGTTCCAGGTCTCCGGGCCGACGGCGCGCAGGAAGGTGGCGGTGTGGAAGGTGCCGGCGCCCACTTCCATATCGTAGGGCTGCAGCACCACGCAGCCCTGCTCCGCCCAGTAGCTTTGCAGGGCGAGGATCAGGTCCTGGAAGGTGCGCACGGCAGGCGTAGTCTGGCTCACGAAATCACCTGTTCTGAGGCTTGCGTAAAGCCGGCGAGTATAACCGAAGCCGGGGGGCGTGGAGGGGAGGCGGATGTCGGCTGAAGGTGAAGGCGGATTCCGGTTGCCGAGCCCTCCGCGGCGTTAGGAGAAAACCATCTGCCGACTTCCGGGGCCATGTGCTGATCGTCTGCCGGTGCGTGGTTGTCTTCTGCCGGCCTGGCGCCGAAGAATTCGGTGAAGCTCTGCCCCTTGGTAGAGGCTTGCTGCAGTTCGACGGTTGCTGGCCCTACTCGTCGAATAGGTACTCTGGCTGAGCAGCTGGCCCTGCTGGCGCCGGGTTTCCCGGCCGAACCGGAACTGGTGGCTGGTCAGGCGCTGGCCGTTGAGATCAATGGCGCTGAACTCGCCACCGTCCTCACCGTATTCAGTCTTTCCAGCAGGTGGCCGTTGAGGTCGTAGGCGTAGGCGCAGCTGCGCCCGTCGAAACCGGTTTCCCGACTGATCAGCCCGTTGGGGTGGTAGTCGAGGCGGTACAGCTCGCCGCGCTCGTTCTCGATCTGGGTGAGCAGCAGGCGGGCGTTGTCGTAGCGGTAGCGCAGCTGGCTGCCGTCGGGGTTGATGCGTCGGCTGACCAGATGCAGGCCATCGGCATACTCGTAGCGGGTGACGCGGCCCAGTTCGTCGCGCTCGGCGGTCACCTTGCCGTAGGCGTTGTAGTCGTAGGCGCGGCTGGCACCGCCCGGCAGGATGACCTGGCGCAGACGGCCGGCAACCCCCAAAGACTGTCAAATCACACCTTGCATCTCATACCAGAAAACGAGGGATCTAACTCTACTATCCGCCAAACATCGCAGCACTTCCTGCACCTAATTTCCAGTCTACCCCCACCAGAATAGTTTCTTTCAACCTCAACGGAAAAAACAGGCCGCTGGATTTTAAAGTCTCAAGATACTCCGCATACTCAGGGAAGCTAATGAACTTTCGATTGCTATAGGTCCTGCATAATTGTATTTCGCTTCTGGCGATCCCTCACCAATCTTCCAGCTAGAGGGTGATGCTCCATTCTTGATAAAGAATACCAAGTTAATGCTCACCACGTAGATTGATCTTCAGCGGCTGCCTTTTTGATGTCACTACTCCAGCGCTCTTGGGCAGCCGCATAGATATCCTCAAAGAAAGCACGAGGATTCTCAATCTCATCGTTCTCCCATGCCAATGATTCATGCTCCTCATGATTGGCGACAAATAGTGCAGAGAAGTCAGTTTTAGTGTCAAGGAGAGACCTTTTCAGCTCATTTAATAGCATGAACTTATGCCTATAAGAGAGACTATCGAGCCTCTTGAGAATATATCTATCAATTACGCCTCTTCTATCGGCTGGATTGCTTGGGTCATACTTCCAAAGCTCCTCGCCAAGCGTCTCCTCTCTATCATAGATATCGATCCCACCAAGAAATACTACTATTCTCGGCTCGTAAGGCTTATCAAGAAAAGAATGTTTTAGCATTTTCTTTAACTCTCAATCTATAGGAAATGCGGTGAACGGGTTTTGGGTGTCTTTGTCAAACTTGATTTCTGCGCCATTCATGTTCTCAACTTTAATTGGGTTGTTCTTGTCTTTTTTGTTTGGGTTATATCCAACCCCAGACCCAGGGAAGGTCTGAAATAGCCCCGTTTTTACCTCCGCGCAGCCCAGCAGGCCGAAAAACGAAGGTCTTCACGTCAATCGCGGACTATTTCAGCGCTCCCGACTCTATTCCTTGCTCTTCAGGCGCACTCCGTGGGCTGCTTGCCCGCATCACGGACGCACCTCACCTGCCATCAACAGCCGTTTCCGCATCATCCAGAGGTTCGACAGGGCAAACAGGGTGACCAGTTGGGCCGTGTTCTTCGCCAACCCACGGAAACGCACCTTGGTGTAGCCGAACTGGCACTTGATCACCCGGAACGGATGTTCGACCTTGGCTCTTGTCTGAGCCTTGACCTTCTCGATCTGGCGAATCATGCGTCCGAGCAGGCTGCGCTTGCCGAGCGGCTTGTAGGTGCTGCGGCGAGCGGCCACCGACCAGATAACCTCGCGGCCCGCATGCTCGGCGCGCTTCTCGACGCCGGTATAGCCGGCATCAGCGCAGACATACGACTCTTCGCCGTGCAGCAGTTTGTCGACCTGGGTGACATCTGCGACGTTGGCCGCCGTGCCGATCACGCTGTGTACCAGACCCGAGTCGTCGTCGACGGCGATATGCGCCTTCATGCCGAAGTAGTACTGGTTGCCCTTCTTGGTCTGGTGCATCTCCGGATCGCGCTTGCCATCCTTGTTCTTGGTCGAGCTGGGCGCATGGATGATGGTCGCGTCGACGATGCTGCCCTGGCGCAACAGCAGGCCGCGCTCGCCCAGGTAGCCATTGATGACCTCCAGGATTCGGCTGGCCAGCTCGTGCTTCTCCAGCAGGCGGCGGAAGTTGAGGATGGTGGTTTCGTCCGGAATCCGGTCCAGGTGCAGTCCGGCGAAGTGGCGCAGGATCGTCACCTCGTAGAGGGCTTCCTCCATCGCCGGATCGCTGTAGCCGAACCAGTTCTGCATGAGGTGCACCCGCAGCATGGCAGCCAACGGATAAGCCGGACGCCCACCTTCGCCTCTCGGGTAGTACGGCTCGATCAGCGCCATCAGAGCCTGCCACGGCACGACCTGATCCATCTTGATCAGGAAGCGCTCACGGCGGGTCTGTTTGCGCTTGCCGGCGTACTCGGCATCGGCGAAGGACAGCTGCTTCATGCAAGGGGACTCCAGAGGGACTGGCGGCCTATTTCACCAGATCGGGAAGTGTTTTTCAGACCTTCCCTAATATTTCCTCTGAGTTAGATCGCCTATTGACCACAACGCTCGTGGCGCCTTGGTCAAGCTGATCAGAGGCTCTCTTAACCGCTGGACTGGAGCATGGAATATCACGTGCATCCGGCTCACTATGTGAAGGAGGCCACCATCACATCGTTTCACTACCCGGACTTCGATGCGCTGAAAGCCCATGTGTGGGCCTTCATAGCAGCATAAAACTTTACCAAGCATCTGAAAGCTCTACGGTGGCGTACTTCGTTCAAAACGATTTGTGATGCTTGGACTCGCACGCTAGACCGTTTCAAATTTGACCCGCACCACCTCATCCTGTGCCTCTGCTCCTAGAAACAAAATCATACCCCCAGGAGATCTAAGACATATTTTCCCCCTCCCCCGTTCGACCAAAAACCCTTCATCGCGGAAAATATTGAATGATCCTTCCGGATGGCACTGACCGCACAGTCGCGGAGAGGATGATCCACCCCCATGTCACGATAATAATCATACAAGCTAGATATCGTTATGCATGCAATCGCAGCCCTAACTTCCCTGCTTTCCTTTTCTCTCAATAAAATATCAATTGCAATAGGAATTAAATTGGTATCAGAAAGCACAAACTCCCAATCTTGGCCCATGTCAGCAAACTTCAACCCAAGAAGAGATGAAACAATCCGTCTATCTGCTTCAGAGGCGCCATAATATTCCAAGTTAATTCTCTCCCGGGAAGGCTGTTATTAGCTTCCCATTTCCCTTCCTAACAATAGTTGCCTTTGAAACGCCACCAAATGTCCCATCAGGGTTTACCATCCTATCACGCACGCCAGCCGGAAGATCAACAACGAAAGTTCCTGCCCCATGAATACCATCAACAAACTCTGCAGCAGCTGCGTCATCCATCCATTGACCGTTTGCACGCCCCATCGCTGCAGAGCGTCGCTTCAAAAACTCGGTATTATTCTGTCCATGCTTAGTGAATGCATGCCCAAACAACTTCTCATCATATGGATCTAGCGGCCTATTATTTCCTTCCTCCGCTATAGCGGGTGTGGCAGAATCCTGCGACGTTCCAGATTTCCCGCCCTCTCCCGGCGGACAGCAAGTCAACTTAGTCAACCCCAGCGGATCCACCCACCCCGTCGGGTTGGGTACGTACTGGTAGTGGTTCAGGCCACCC
>NZ_JAJHPU010000017.1:0-18625 GCF_020831405.1 Pseudomonas oryzagri
GACTGGGACCAGAACGTCGAGCACGACCAGAAGCTCCGTGTCGGCCATGAACGCCACGACACGGTGGAGGCCAACAGCTACAGCGAGTTCAAGGCCGAGGAACACCTGACCGTGTACGGCGACCGCAAGGTCGAGATCAAGCCCGACGACCACCTCACCGTCGGCCAGAGCCAACACATCAAACTCGGCGTCGCCCAACTGCTCGAAGCCGGCAGCGAAATCCACCTCAAGGCCGGCCAGAAGATCGTCATCGAAGCCGGCGCCGAACTCACCCTCAAGGCCGGAGGCAGCTTCATCAAGCTGGATGCCAGCGGGGTCACGGTGGTGGGAGCGCAGGTCAGGGTCAATGCGGGGGGATCGCCCGGGACGGGAACCGGCATTGGCATCAAGGCGCCGGTGCTGCCGGGGGCGGCGGATCAGGACACGGCGGGAGAGTTGTTGGAATCAAGCCAACCCGGTCTGCTCAGCAATTGCGTGGATAAACCCCTGCCCGCCGTGTGCGAGGAGTGTCTGCGGCGCGCACAAAGCTCAATACAGGGATTGGTAGCCCGCTGAGCCCACCTGCAAGGAACGATAAATGCGCATATCCACCGATAACTGGCTCGCTTGTCTGCACCAGCAGGCTGAAGACGCGAAGCTGCCGCACCTCGACCTGCTGATCGACGCCACCAACTTCGACTATCCACTGCTGTCCAGCCTCGCGGCTTTAGAGCCACCAGTGCAACTGGCCAAGCTTTTCCACGACACGCCAGAAGCCGACCTAGCAGAGATAGGGCCGATTCTGCTGCGGCTGAACCGTCAGCCTCATGCGCATCAGTCCTGGCTGCGCGACCTGCTTGCCAGCCAGAACTGGCACAGCCATGTTCTGGTGCTACTCAGCCCCTGGGGCTTCAACGCTCTTGGCCGGCACCTGCGGCACTGCACCCAGGCCGAATGGAACAACGGTAGAGCCAGCGGCTTGCTGCGCTACTACGATCCGCGCCTGTTTCTGGCTGCCAGTGACATGCTCAGCCCGCAACAGGGCAGGTGGTTCCATGCTTCCGTAATCGCCTGGCACTGGCTGGACCGCGACCATGCCGCACGCAGCCTGTCGGGCCACCATACACCGCACGGCCAGGTGCCGGATCCGCTGCCAAGGCTATGTCTGGACAAGGAGCAAATCGCCAGCCTGCAAGCCTGGAGCGCTGCCGAGGACTACCGACGGCGCTGGGCCATCCAGCCCCAGCACTACGGCCTTGCACAACAGGAAAGTCTGGTGCGCCAACTGGTGCATGCCCAGTTGGCGGCCAATCGCGAGGCGCTCCACGCCATCGACACACGGGACGCCTTCATTCGCAGCTGGCTGGAAGCCAACTCGCCACGGGGTAATCAGGACCAACCAGGAGGATCGGCATGAGCAGCTCACGCGGGTATCTCTTGCCCCTGCTGGCCGGCACCCTGCTGCTGGGCGGCTGCTCGGTACGGGAGCCGGAAATGCTGCCCGCCCCCGTGGAGGGCTACAACCATACCTCGGCGGCCATCAACCACTTCACCGTCAACGGTGCCGGCGGGCCCAATCTCGGGCCTCACACTGGCGGCGGCTCGCAGGTCTGCTGCGGTGCGCTGCCGCGCCACTGGCGGCCCGGACTGCGCGCCATCGTCGAATGGGAAAAGGATCCGGATCCTTTCGGTCCTGTTAAAAGAGACCGTCATGGCCAACTCGACCCCGAAGACTACAAACGCCATGCTGCCAATTACACCCGCCACTCCGCCACGGTGGACATTGCCCCCTATCGCAACCCGGGTCCCCTGGTCGTGCATTTCCTGCCTTGCAATCAGGTCAAGGTGGCCTCGGCCGAAGTAATCCCCGGCTATCCCGGCTACCCCTACAACTACCCGCTCAACATGGAAGAGCCAACGGCATGCCCACAACCCTGACCCAGTCCTGCGACGGCGCCGGCAGCGCGCTGACTCACAGGCCCTTTCCCGCCCGGGGATTTTGGCCGCGGCAAACCATCCCCAGGCGGTGGCTCTTCGCCCTGCTGGCCGGCACCCTGCTGCTGGGCGGCTGTGCGCTACGGGAGCCGGAAATGCTGCCCGCCCCCGTGGAGGGCTACAACCACACCTCGGCGGCCATCAACCGCTTCACCGTCAACGGTGCCGGCGGCCCCAATCTCGGGCCTCACACTGGCGGCGGCTCACAGGTCTGCTGCGGGGCGCTGCCGCGCCACTGGCGCCCCGGCCTGCGCGCCATCGTCGAGTGGGAAAAGGATCCGGATCCCTACGGCTATGCGAAATGGCCGGAGCCCATGTTTTCCGACGCCTGGAATCAACGCGCCAAGGAGCATCAAAGCCGCTACACACGCCACTCCGCCACGGTGGAAATTTCCCCTTATCGCACCCCAGGCGACCTGATCGTCCATTTCCTCCCCTGCGATCAGGTCAAGGTGGCCTCGGCCGAGGTCACCCCCGGCTATCCCGGCTACCCCTACAACTACCCGCTCAACATGGAAGAGCCCTCGGTATGTCCGCAACCCTGACCCAGTCCTGCGACGGCGCCGGAAGCGCGCTGATTCCCCAGCCTTTCCCCGCCGACGGCTATCTGCCGCACAGTCCGGCGGAGCTGGCCGCCAATATCCGCCAGCAGGAGCGCGACGAATTGCGCGCCTGGAGCGCCGCCTGCAGCGCCGCGGCCGCCAGGGGCGACGCCGATCCCGGCAAGCCCTGCGCCAAGGCCTTGCACCTGTCGCTGTGTTTTGACGGCACCAATAACCACGAACCCTCGGACAGCACGGCGGTACCGCTGTGCACCAGCAATGTGGCCAGACTGTTCCATGCCAGCATCGGTGGGACAGAGCACCAACAGGCTATCGATAAAGGCTTCTTCCGCTATTACAGCCCCGGCGTAGGCACGGTATTCCCGGATATCAAGGAGTACACGCCAAGCCAGCTGGGCCTGATCGGCGCCAAGGGCGGGGAGGACCGCATCAACTGGATGCTGACCCGGCTGATCGATGCGCTGCGTGCAACGCTTACACCGCAAAAGCCACTGCTGCTTGAGGAAACCCAGGGCTTGGTTGAGTCCATGAGCAGCAACTGGGCAGGCAACGTGCTCAGCGGCGGCCTGCTGGAGAATGGCGAGCGCAAGCGCGAAGCTGCACTGCGCCCGAAGATCGAGGAACTGGCGAGTGAACTGACCAGACGCCGCGAAGCCGGCCAGAAGCCGGAAATCCTCGCCATGCGTCTCTACGTGTATGGCTTTTCCCGCGGCGCGGCCCAGGCGCGCACCTTCGCCAACTGGCTGCAGGCGCTGACTCGCAGCCAAACTCCGGACGGCACAACCGAGTACCGCTTCGCCGGCCTGCCGCTGTCCATCGAGTTTCTCGGCCTGTTCGACACCGTGGCGGCGGTGGGCCTGGCGGACAGCGCGCCGTTCGCCGCCGGGCACATGAGCTGGGCCGACGGCACCATGCGCCTGCCGGACGAAGTGTCACCGCCCACCAGCCAGTCCACCGTCCTGCCGGAGGACCGCCGGTTCCTCAAGCGCTGCCTGCATCTGGTATCCGCCCACGAGCAGCGGGCCAGCTTCCCGCTCGACTCCATCCGTCGCCGCGGGCGGAGTGCGGACGGCTCGCGCGACCAAAGCCGCCCCTCCAGCTACCGGGCCGCTACTGCGGAATACGTCTACCCCGGCATGCATTCGGACGTCGGCGGCGGCTATCCGCCCGGGGATCAGGGCAAGGCCATGGGGGGGCAGAACGCGCTGCTGTCGCAGATCCCGCTCCATCACATGTACCGGGAAGCCTTCAAGGCTGGCGCGCCCCTGCAGGTCCCGCCTCTGGCGCTGGGCGAGCACGAACAATGGCGGGGAATGAATTTCGATACCGCGAAGGAGTTTAACCTGACAGAGCAACTCATCACCCGCTTCAACGCCTGGCAAGCACAAGCCCAGCCCGGACCACTGGAGCAGGTGATGGAACGGGAGGCCGCATTGATCACCGGCTGGCGGATCGACCGTTATGCCGGCGGCATCGACAAGCAGGGCTTCTACAACCAGCGACGCGGCAAGGACATGGGCGAGGCGGAGCAGGAGGCCCACAAACGCTTGCACGAGCGCAAGCTGAAGGAATACGAGGCCGCCCAGCAAGGCAAGCCGCTGGCAGAGCTGAGTGCCGAGGAGCAACACCAACGGGAAGTGGATATCGCCCTGATCGGCGCCGAGGAGCACGCCAGGCTCAATATCAACAAGTGCTTCGAGCCGGGCCTGGACGACCGGCAACTGCGCCGGGCCGCTGCCGAGTTCAAGCGCGACTACGAGCAGCGCTGGGAAATCGGCGAGGACACCCTTTCGGCTGGCGGCCTGGTGAACATCCTGCTGGGTGGCACCGTCTATCTGCTCAACGAGGAAGACGAGGCCCGCGAATACGCCTTCCTCCATCAGCAAGGCAGCAGCCAGTATCGCCGGCTGTTCCGCGCTCCCAATGTCCCAGCCCACCAGCAGAAGGCACTGGTGCAGCTGTTCGACGAACAGGTGCACGACTCCCGCGCCTGGTTCATGAACTCCTCAGGACTCGGCGAGCGTGAACCCTTCACCGACTACTTCCGCGTGCGCCTTGTACATTTCGACAATGAGTCGAACAAACGCTTGTCGGTAATAGCCAGCGCCGGACGGGTGATTGGCCTGGGCATCGCCCTGGCCAGCGTCGGCCTGTCGATCAAGAGGCGCAACCCACGCTACCTGCTCGGACTGTTCCTGCCCTCCCTCGCCACCCCCGTATTGCGCGGCAAGGTCGGCGTAGCGGAAATGCCGGAAATCAACGCCTTCGACCCGCTGACCGGCATCGCCCTACCCATGCTGGAAGGCATGGACGCCATCCGCGCCTTCAGCAAAGACCCCGGCAGCGCCGTGCAACTGGCCAATGCCCTGCCGCTACCTGCACCGCTCACCGAGGAAACGGCCAACACGCCCGAACTTCGGAACATCCTCAAGGCAGCTGAAGCGGCTCAAGCCATCGAGGAGGTAAAGAAAACCAGGAACGCGACCAACCTGCTGGAACAAACGCTGCCGGCTTTCGATGCAAGCGGGCCGATCCTCGTGACGAGCAAACCAGTGTGGCTGGAGCAAGCCAAGGACTTACTCACCGATCTCACTTCTTGACCAGCAGCCAAGGCAAGTACGTTTGCCTTGGCGGATAGAGTCTTGAACGGGCCGCATCAGGATGGGGTAATGAAAGACGGGCGAAAGAGAACCTTCATCTTCGGCAGGCTCCGTGAAGTCCATGACCGTCTGGTTCATGAGCAATCATGACAGCCTCAGAAACCCGACGAAACCAGCGATTTCACCCCGGATTTGGATGACTACATTCCGCCGCTTCGCCAGTTCAACCTTTTGCCATTAACTCTACAAGTGTTGCAAACCCGCTAGGAGTCAGTGATGCGGACTACAGATTTTATAAAAACTAGCGCACTAGCCCTAGCTGCCTTCACTGCCTCCACATGCTTTGGCGAGGGCTATTCCGAAAGCATTGAAATTCCAGATACTGAGTGGCGCGTCGCCAGTCAGTGCACAACCGACAACCAGGTGACGCATTGCACCATCTCTATCCGTAACGAAAAAAAGGAGGAGAAGGTGCTCGAATACCCAACACCACCGACCTCCGCCAGCTATGAGTCCGGCGTTTTTCTGCTGACCTTCAGTTGCGGCACCGCCTGTTCGGCGACCTATGCCTACAAGCTCGGCGGCCAGTTGGGTGGTCCGTTCCCACTGGTGGAGGCGGTCGATAGCAAACGGGAGGTGGTGATGAGCTTGGGTGAGAAATCGGTGCGATTCTATCGGATGTTCAACACCACCAATAAGCCGCTGCACGAAATAACTCCCGAAATAGGCGGCTATGGCCTGCTGGAAAGCATCGTGGGCACGGGCATCGAGGATCATGTGTTCCGTGTGACCTACCGAGGCAAAATGGGCCTGGAGACACTGGAGTACGAGGCTCCCGCGTCGCCCTAACATAAAGAGCATGGTAGCCATGGCTTGCTGACTCCCAGGGCTCCCCACATGAAACGTCAACAGCCCCTGAGGGAATCTAAACGCAATGGCAATCAAGTTCTGCCCCCTCTTGGCCGCACTGCCGCTCTGCGCACAGGTATTGAGCGTCAATTCCCATGCGGTGGAACCCAAGTTCGAAGATTACAAAGTCGATAGTATCTTCGCCGGCCCCAACCACGCCCTGGACGTACCCGACCAGGGTGAGGACAACTGGAAGATTTACCGAACCAACGCGATCAAGCGGAAAGTCAACTTCGCAGGGCACTACATTGTCTTTACTGGCAGCTGTGGTGGCGGAGCAATCTGCGGAGAAATTCTCGACGCCAAGACAGGCAAGCTCGTCTCAGGGTATCCCAATGCCTATGAGCTAGACAGCCCCGATGGCAGTTACTACGACGCCGGATTCCGTCCAGACAGCCGCCTGCTGATGATCACCGGCACGGCCGCAGATCCGGAGAAAGACCAGAGTGGCAAGGTGCTGCCGCGGCAGAACAGGACCCGCTACTTTGAACTACAGGATCAGAAATTGCGGCTGGTCAAGATCGAGTGATGATTCCCAGCTCAATGATCCAGCCACGATCCGTAAACGAGCTTGAAGGAACTTAACGTGATCATACGTCCTACCCTCGCTCAAATTATCTTGGCCGCCCTGCTGTGCGGCGCCGTCCAAGCCAGCGCCAGCCCACTTAAAAGCGACCGCAGCCAGTGCTACAGCCACCTCACCGAGCTCGTACGCAGCAGCAGTTTTCCCTTCACCTATGTGAAGAAAGACGAGGCCAACCTGCTGATCGATGACGACCAAGGGGAAACAGTCTCCGCCCAGGTCGTGTTCGACACCGACGGTTCCGGCACCATCGGCTGGGTGCGGTACGACATTCAGACCCACCAGTTGCTCAATACCTCCGCCGAGCTGGAGACGCCGAAGCCGCTGAGCTTCGACAAGCAGTACGCCGACCTGTACGAGCGCTGCATCAGCGAAGGCTGACTGTTCCTTGGCGTGCGTCGGCTCGCTCCGGCGCACGCCACCCTCTCTCATAGCCGTACGCCGACAATCCACGCAGGAGTCTTCCCCCTACCTCCTCATCCCGGCGGCCGGGCCGTGCCCCCTCCCCCGCATGCCTCCCCCGCTGCGCGCCCCCTGCCCTTGGCAACCCGCCCCTCAGCCCTGTCAAAAAAATTCCCCACACGATAAAAAAATTCACAACAGGCATAGACACACCGCTTTCCTTCGCTTATAAAAACCCCAGCACGAAAAATATATTCCCAGCAGTCAAAATTATTCAGGGATGAAATCGGGCTTCACCGACGAATTTTTCGCCTTGCAACCGCTGCCTCCACCCCCAGAGGACTCGATATGCAATACGCTCCGAACCAGTACGTGATCAAGATCAGCTGCCCGGCAACCTCGGGCATCGTCGCCGCGGTGACTTCCTTCCTCGCCGACCATGGCTGCTACATCAGCGAGATGGCGCAGTTCGACGACGAGGTCAGCGGCACCTTCTTCATGCGCGCGGTGTTCCGCTTCAACACCGGTTTCGCCGGTGACATTGCAGCGATCGAGCAGGGCTTCGTCGATGTCGCCGGCAAGTTCGACATGGACTGGGAGCTGCACGACGCCAGCAAGCCGATGCGCGTGCTGCTGATGGTCAGCAAGTTCGACCATTGCCTGGCCGACCTGCTCTATCGCCACCAGAAGGGCGAGTTGCACATGCAGATCACCGCCATCGTCTCCAACCACCTCGATCTGCGGCCGATGGCCGAGCGCGAGGGCATCCGATTCATCTACCTGCCGGTGACCAAGGAGACCAAGGCCCAGCAGGAAGCCGAGCTGATGAAGATCGTCGACGAGACCAACACCGACCTCGTGGTGCTGGCGCGCTACATGCAGATCCTCTCCGACGATCTGTGCAAGCAACTTTCGGGCCGCGCCATCAACATCCATCACTCGTTCCTGCCCGGCTTCAAGGGTGCCAAGCCCTACCACCAGGCCTACGAGCGCGGCGTGAAGCTGATCGGCGCCACCGCCCACTACGTCACCGCCGACCTCGACGAGGGCCCGATCATCGAGCAGGAAGTGCAGCGCGTGGACCATAACTACGCACCGGACGATCTGGTCGCCGTCGGCCGCGACACCGAAACCGTGGCGCTCTCCAAGGCGGTCAAGTACCACCTCGAGCACCGCGTGTTCCTCAACCACGACAAGACGGTGATCTTCCGATGAGCGCGCCCGGCCAACTGATCGACGGCAAGGCCGCCTCCGCCCGGGTCCTCGCCGAGGTGACCGCCGAGGTCATCACCCTCAAGGCCGAAGGCATCGAACCGGCGCTGGCCGTGGTGCTGGTCGGCGACGACCCGGCCAGCCACGTCTACGTGCGCAACAAGGTGCTGCGCGCCGGCGAGGTGGGCATCCGCTCCCTGGAGCATCGCCTGCCGGCCGACGCTTCCGCCGAGCAGGTGCTGGCGCTGGTCGCCGCTCTGAATGCCGACGCCTCGGTGCACGGCATCCTGGTCCAGCTGCCGCTGCCCAAGCACATCGACGAGACCGCCGTGCTGCAGGCCATCGACCCGGCCAAGGACGTCGACGGTTTCCACAGCGAGAACGTCGGCGGCCTCAGCCAGGGCCGCGACGTGCTGGTGCCCTGCACCCCGGCCGGCTGCATGCGTCTGCTGCGCGACACCCTGGGCGATCTGTCCGGCAAGCACGCGGTGGTGATCGGCCGCTCGAACATCGTCGGCAAGCCGATGGCCGCTCTGCTGCTGGCCGCCGACTGCACGGTGACCGTGCTGCACTCGCGCAGCAAGAACCCGCAGGCACTGTGCAGCAAGGCCGACATCGTGATCGCCGCGGTCGGTCGGCCGCGGATGATCAAGGCCGAGTGGATCAAGCCCGGCGCGGTGGTCATCGACGTCGGCATCAACCGTATCGAGGAGGATGGCCGTTCGCGGCTGGTCGGCGACGTCGACTTCGCCGACGTGCAGCCGCTGACCCGCGCCATCACTCCGGTGCCGGGCGGCGTCGGGCCGATGACCATTGCACTCCTGATGCAAAACACCGTGACCGCCGCGCGCCAGCAGCATGTCCGGCAGTCCACGCCCGACACGCCCCAGCAGGCGGTCGCGCAGTAGTCGTTCAACGGCCGGCAAGGCCCAACGAGGAGGCAGCATGCCTTTCAGTCTTCTTAAATACGGCCTGAGCTCCGAGTACCCGGCGGAGGTCGATCTGCCGGCGCCCAAGGAACTCAAGCCGGCCTACGACGTGGTGATCATCGGCGGTGGCGGCCACGGCCTGGCTACCGCCTACTACCTGGCCAAGTACCACGGCGTGACCAACGTCGCGGTGCTGGAGAAGTCGTATCTCGGCGGCGGCAACACCGCGCGCAACACCGCGGTGATCCGCTCCAACTACCTCACCAGCGAGGGCGTCAAGTTCTACGCCGAGTCGGTGAAGATGTTCCAGGGACTCTCCAACGAGTTCGACTTCAACATCATGTATTCCGAACGCGGCCAGCTGACCCTGGCGCACACCGACGCCACGGTGCGCGCCTTCCGCCAGCGCGCCGAGGTGAACAAGCACTTCGGCGGGCGTACCGAGATGATCGACCGCCAGCAGATCCGCGAGCTGGTGCCGACCCTGAATATGGACCCCGGCCACCTGCCGGTGCTCGCCGGCCTGTGGCATATCGACGGCGCCACCGCGCGCCACGACGCAGTGGCCTGGGGCTACGCCAAGCAGGCGGCCAAGCGCGGCGTGGAGATCCACCAGCTCACCGAGGTGCAGGACTTCGTGGTCGAGCGCGGCAAGGTGGTGGCGGTGAAGACCAACCGCGGCACGGTGAAGTGCGGCTGCGCGGTGCAGGCCATCGCCGGGCACAGCTCGCTGCTGCTCAACAAGCTGGGCATCCGCGCGCCGATCCACAGCTACCCGCTGCAGGCGATGGTCACCCAGCCGTTCAAGCCGTTCCTCGACCCGCTGGTCAGCTCCTCGGCGCTGCACTGCTACGTGCAGCAGACCGGCCGCGGCGAGGTGGTGATCGGCGGCGGCTCCGACCCCTACCCGCTGTACAACACCCGCTCGACGCTGGACTTGAAGGAAGGCCTGCTGGCCCACGCCATCGAGATGTTCCCGTTCCTGGCCAACGCCAAGCTGATGCGCCAGTGGGCGGGAATCACCGACATGACCCCGGACTACAGCCCGATCATGGGCCGCTCGCCGATCGACAACTACTACCTCGACGCCGGCTGGGGCACCTGGGGCTTCAAGTCGACGCCGATCTGCGGCAAGACCATGGCCGAGCTGGTGGCCAGCGGCGGCAGGACGCCCGAGCTCATCGCCCCCTTCGCCCTGGAACGCTTCTCGACCTTCCAGCAGGTCAACGAAATGGGCGCCACCGCCGCCAGCCACTGAGGAACCCGCGATGAAGATCATGCCCTGCCCCCTGAACGGTCCGCGCAACATCAGCGAATTCACCTACGGCGGCGAGTTCAAGCCGATGCCCGATCCGGCCACCTGCAGCGACGCCGAATGGGCCGACTACGTGTTCAACAGCGAGAACCGCGCCGGCGTGGTCGTCGAGTGGTGGATGCACAACGCCTCCAGCTACTGGTTCCTCGCCGAACGCCACACCGTCACCGACGAAATCATCCGCACCTTCGATGCGAAGGAAATCTTCACCCGCCGCGTCGACTTCATCGCCAAGGCACCTGCCCGGGAGGCCACCGTATGACCGCCTTCAGCCGCCTGCCCGCCCCCATGGGCCTGCTGATCGACCGCAGCCGGGCGCTCAGCTTCACCTTCGACGGCAGCAACTATCAGGGCTACGCCGGCGACAGCATCGCCAGCGCCCTGATCGCCAACGGCCGCTGGCTGCTGTCGCGCTCGTTCAAGTACCACCGTCCGCGCGGCCCGCTGACCATGGCCGGGCAAGACGCCAACACCCTGGTGCAGCTGCCCAGCGAGCCCAACGTGCTGGCCGACCTGCAGCCGCTGGCCGATGGCCTGACCGTCACCGGGCAGAACTTCTCGGGCTCGCTGGACGGCGACCGCGACGCCTTCCTCGGCAAGTTCTCCAAGTTCATGCCGGTCGGCTTCTACTACCGCTCCTTCTACAAGCCCAAGGGCATCTGGAAGGTGTGGGAGCCGATCATCCGCAAGAAGGCCGGCCTCGGCGTACTGGACCTCAAATTCCAGCCCGAGTACCACGACAAGGCCTTCCTGTTCGCCGACGTCGCCGTGGTCGGTGCCGGCCCCGCCGGTCTCACCGCCGCGCTGAACGCCGCCAACGCCGGCGCCAAGGTGTTGCTGATCGAGCAGCAGTCCTACCTCGGCGGCGCGCTGGCCTGGGCGCGCTTCGACATCGCCGGCAAGCGCGCTGGCGAACTGCGCGCGGAGCTGGTCGGTGCGGTGGAAAGCCACCCGAACATCCAGATCCTCAAGGACGCCACCTGCAACGCCTGGTTCACCGACAACTTCCTGCCGGTGATCCAGGGCAACCGTCTCTATAAAGTGCGCGCCAAACAGTGCATCGTCGCCGCCGGCGCCTTCGACCAGCCGGTGGTGTTCCGCAACAACGACCTGCCCGGGGTGATGCTGACCAGCGCCGCCCAGCGCCTGATGAAGCTCTACGCGGTCAAGCCCGGCAAGCGCGCCGTGGTCCTGACCGGCCACGACGACGGTTATCTCGCCGCCCTCGACCTGTTGGATGCCGGCGTGGAAGTGGCCGCCGTGATCGACATGCGCACCGCACCGGCCGACGCCCGCCTGGCCGAAACGGTGAAGAAAGCCGACATCCCGCTGCACCTGGCCAGCACCGTGTACGAGGCGCTGCACGCCAAGGGCATGCGTCACGTCACCGGCGTCGACGTGCGCCGCATCGTCGGCAAGGGCCAGGTCGCCGGCAGCGGTACGACCATCGACTGCGACCTGGTGTGCATGTCCGCCGGCTACATGCCGGTCTATCAGCTGCTCTGCCAGGCCGGCGGCAAGCTCGCCTACGACGACGCCCAGGCCGCCTTCACCCTCAGCGGGCTGCCCAGGAACCTCGCCGTGGCCGGCTCGGTCAACGGCCGCCACGCGCTGGACAACGTGCTGCTCGACGGCGGCCTGGCCGGTGGCGCCGCCGCCGACCAGCTCGGCCTGAGCGCGCCGGCGGCCGGCAAGGCGTTCGCCGCCGAGCCGCGGGTCAACTTCGACTGGCCGATCTTCCCGCACCCGGACGGCAAGGACTTCGTCGACTTCGACGAGGACCTGCAGGTGCGCGACATCGTCAACGCCACCCGCCACGGCTACCGCGACGTGCAGCTGGTCAAGCGCTTCTCCACCGTCGGCATGGGCCCCTCGCAGGGCCGTCACTCGGCGCTGCCCACCGCGCGGCTGGTCGCCCAGGCCACCAACCGCAGCGTCAGCGAGACCGGCGTGACCACCGCGCGCCCGCCGTTCGTCGCCGAGAAACTCGCCCATGTCGCCGGCCGCGGCTTCGATCCGTACCGGCAGACCGCCATGCACCAGCGCCACGTCGAGCTGGGCGCCAAGATGATGCCGGCCGGCGTCTGGCAGCGCCCGGCCTACTACGGCAAGCCCGAGGAGCGCGAGGCGTGCATGCAGGCCGAGGCCCGCCACGTGCGCGAGAAGGTCGGCATCATCGACGTCTCCACCCTGGGCGGCCTCGACGTGCGCGGCCCGGACGCCGCCGAGCTGCTCAACCGCCTGTACACCTTCGCCTTCGCCAAGCAGCCGGTCGGCCGTTCGCGCTACGCGCTGATGACCAACGAGCACGGCGTGGTGATCGACGACGGCGTGTGCGCACGCTTCGCCGACAACCACTTCTACGTCACCGCCACCACCAGCGGCGTCGACCGCATCTACCAGCAGATGCTCAAGTGGAACGCGCAGTGGCGCCTGGACGTCGACATCACCAACGTCACCGCCGCGCTGGCCGCGGTCAACGTCGCCGGGCCGCGCGCGCGCAGCGTGCTGCGCAAGCTGTGCCAGGACGTCGACCTGAGCGCCGAGGCCTTCCCCTACCTCGGCGTGCGCCAAGGCACGGTGGCCGGCATCCCGGCGCGCCTCTTGCGCGTCGGCTTCGTCGGCGAGCTGGGCTACGAGATCCACGTGCCGGCGCGCTACGGCGAGTACCTGTGGGACGCGCTGATGCAGGCCGGCGCCAAGGACGAGATCCGTCCGTTCGGCGTCGAGACCCAGCGCCTGCTGCGTCTGGAAAAGGGTCACGTGATCATCAGCCAGGACACCGACGGCATGACCCACCCGGCCGAGATCGACATGGACTGGGCGATCGCGCGCAGCAAGCCGTTCTTCGTCGGCAAGCGCTCGGTGGAGATCCTCGAGGCGCAGCCGCTCAAGCGCAAGCTGGTCGGCTTCGTGCTGCCGGCCGCATCGAGCAAGCCGCTGGAAGGCCATCTGGTGCTCAACGGCCCGGACATCAGCGGCAACGTGACCTCCTGCGAGTACTCGCAGACCCTCGGCCAGATCATCGGCCTGGCCTACTGCGCCGCTTCGCAGAGCGCGCCGGGCAGCCAGATCCCGATCCGCGTCGAGGGCGGCCAGGTGGTGCAGGCAACGGTGGTCAAGCTGCCGTTCTTCGATCCCGAAACCAAACGTCAGGAGCTGTGATCATGGCCACTCTGCAAGCCCAGGACTTCCTCGAACGCAGCCCGCTGTACCGTCGCCACGCAGGCGCCAGCCTCGGCCGGCTCGGCGAAAGCTCGATAGTCGCGCACTACGGCGAGTACGACGAAAGCGCCCAGCTGCAACGCTGCGCGCTCATCGACCTGACCAACCTGGCGCGCGTCGGCTTTCGCGGCGCGCAGGCCGCCGAGTACCTGGGCGGGCGCGGCTTCGCGCTGCCCGAGGCGCCCAACCGGGCGCTCACCCAGGGCGACGGCGGCCACGTGGCGCGCCTGTCGCAGACCGAGTACCTGCTGCTCGGCAGCCTGCGCGACGCCGGTTCGCGCATCGCAGGCGAGGAGACCGCCTGGCAGCTCGGCGAGGGCGGCAACTACCTGCTGCCGCGCCAGGACAGCCACGCCTGGCTGCTGCTCACCGGCGAGCACATCGCCGCGGTGATGGCCAAGCTGTGCGGCGTCGACCTGAGCGCGGGCACCTTCCCGGTCGGCGCGGTGGCGCAGACCTCGGCGGCGCGCATCAACGTCATCGTGGTCAACCTGCCCGAAGGCGAGCTGCCGTGCTTCCACATCCTCTGCGACCGCGCCTCGCTGGACTACTTCTGGGGCGCGCTGCTGGATGCCATGGACGAGTTCGGCGGCAAGCCGGCGGGGATCGATGCGCTGTTGTGAGGCGCAGCGCCAACCGGTGATCGCTCCCACGCTCCGGCGTGGGAGCGCAACGCTCGGGACGCTCCGCGTCCCCGGACACCGGCGCCTGGGTTCCCACGCAGGAGCCTGGGAACCCTCGAACCGTAGGGTGGGTTAGCCGCGCAGCGGCGTAACCCACCATCGATGCCGTCAGGCATCGCCATGGCCGGCCTTGCGGCCGGTCGGTGGGTTACGGCCTGCGGCCTAACCCACCCTACGCCCCACTCACTCGCGGAGCCTTCCATGACCCTCGCCGAAGACCTCGACAGCGGCCGCGACACCGACTACATGGTCCCCGCCCTGCAGCGCGGCCTGACCATCCTGCAGATGTTCAACGCCCACCAGCGCACCCTGGCCAGCAATGAGATCGCCGAGCGCCTGGGCGTGAGCGTCTCGGCCATCTACCGCATCGTCCACACCCTCGAGGAGATGGGCTACCTGCGCAAGATCGCCAAGAACACCTGGGAACTCGGCCCGCAGGTGGTCTCCGACGGTTTCAGCTACCTGGCCAGCCGCGACCTGGTCGACCTCGCCCTGCCGCACCTCAACGCCCTGCGCGACCGCACCTCGCTGTCCTGCCACCTGACCATCCGCGAGCACACCGACAGCCTGTACCTGTACCGCGCCTTCGCCGCGCAGCGCCTGTCGGTGAACATCCCCATCGGCACCCGCCTGCCCTGCCACTGCACCGCCATGGGCCGCATCCTGCTCACCGGCCTGACCCCGCCGGTGCTCGACGCCCTCTACCTGCACGTGCGCCTCGACGACTACCCGCCGCCCGCGCCCAAGACCCTGCCCGAGTTGCAGGAACTGATCGCCGGCGACCGCGAGCGCGGCTGGGTGCTGCACCGCTCCGACTACTCCACCGCCATCGCCACCGGCATCCGCAACCACCTGGGCGAAGTGGTCGCCGCGATCAACCTCTCCGGCCCGGACGCGGTGATGGACAGCGAAGAATCGCAGGCGCGCTTTCGCGAGGCGCTGCTGCTGACGGCGGCGCGGATTTCGGCGGAGCTGGGCGGCTGAGCGGCGGATCTGTGTCCCGCCCAAGCTCGGAGAGGCCCAGTGCGTCTTTCCCCTCCGAGCGCCAAGCCGGTTTCAGTAGCGTGTTTGGGGGGCCGTTTGAGTCATCAATGTGAACTCCCGCTCACTTCGTGCAGTCACTCACAACATCGATGAGAACTGAATTCTGCCGATTGACCCACGTTTCCCACATTTCTAGTCTGCCGCCTGTCTGCGCAACATCTTGTTCGCGCACGCTCCGCCCTTCTCACGAAAGGAATCGTCATGGCCAGGCAGTACCTGTTCAGCAAGCTCAATCCCGGTAGCTCCATCAACTTTTCCTACCTCAGCGATGTGCTCGTTTTCGACACAAGCTTCTCGGCGGCTAGCATCGAGGTAACCCAGATCAATACGCGCGGCGATGTCACCATCCAGACCCCGCTCGGCGCGATCACACTGAAGAACACCATCGCCGATGGCGCCCTGATCACCAACCTCACCTCCACCAACTTCCGCTTCCAGGACGGCTCGATCTACCGCTATGGCACCTCAGCCTCGGAAACCATCTTGGGCAGTGCCAGCCATGATCAACTGCTGGGCAACGCCGGCGACGACACACTCGACAGCGGAGCCGGCAATGATCGCCTCAATGGTGGCAGCGGCAATGACACACTCAAAGGCGGCGCCGGTAACGACACCCTGTACGGCGAAGCCGGTAACGATCTGCTGGATGGCGGCGCGGGCACCGACGTGATGGTCGGTGGCGATGGCGACGACACCTATATCGCCACGGACGGCGACACGATCGAGGAAACCCTGCAGGCATCGGGCGGCGTGGACACGGTGATCAGCAGCGCCTACGACCTGAACCTCAGCTCGGCTGGTATCGACAATGTGGTGCTGTCCACTGGCGCTGTCAGCGTGAGCGCCAACAGCCTGAACAACACCTTGACCGGCAACGCGTCGAACAACACCCTGGATGGCCGGGAAGGCGACGACACCCTGAGTGGCGAGGCGGGCGACGATCTACTGATCGGTGGCCTGGGCAATGACACGCTGTACGGCGGAGCCGGTGCCGACCAGCTCAACGGTGGCGATGGCTTTGATCACCTCGAAGGCGGGGATGGCAATGACACCCTGACTGGCGAGGCCGGCGACGATCTGCTCGATGGCGGTCAAGGCAATGACACGCTCAACGGCGGTACTGGCATCGACCACCTCGCTGGCGGCGAGGGCAACGACTTGCTCAATGGCGGCGCAGACGCCGACGTGCTGGATGGTGGCAACGGCGACGATACCTACCTCGTCACCGATGGCGACTCCATCGTCGAAAGCCTGCTGCCGGAAGGCGGCGTGGATACCGTGATCAGCAGCGCCGTCTACCTGGACCTCTCTGCTGCCGGTATCGAGAACGTGGAACTGGCCACCGGGGCATTCGACGTCACCGCCAACAGCCTGAACAACGTCGTGACCGGCAACGAGCTGAACAACTTCATCCATGGCGGCGACGGCGACGACACCCTCACCGGCGTGGCCGGCGATGACATGCTGAGCGGTGAACAGGGCCATGACTCACTCAATGGTGGCGATGGTTTCGACCAACTCGAAGGCGGCGTTGGCGATGACACCCTGATCGGTGAAGCCGGCGACGACCTGCTCGATGGCGGTCAAGGCAATGACACGCTCAACGGCGGTGTTGGCATCGACCACCTTGCTGGCGGCGAGGGCAACGACCTACTCGATGGCGGCGCGGACGCCGACGTGCTGGAGGGCGGCAACGGCGACGATACCTACCTCGTCACCGATGGCGACTCGATCATCGAAAGCCTGCTACCGGAAGACGGCGTGGATACCGTGATCAGCGGCGCCGCCTATCTGGACCTCTCCGCCGCCGGTATCGAGAACGTGCAACTGTCTACCGGGGCATTCGGCGTCACCGCCAACAGCCTGAACAACGTCGTGACCGGCAACGAGTTGAACAACTTCATGGCAGGTTTCGAAGGCGACGACACCCTCACCGGCGCGGCCGGCGACGACATTCTGAATGGCGACCAAGGTAACGACCAATTGTACGGTGGCACCGGACTTGACCATCTTCACGCCGGCGAAGGCAACGACCTGCTCGATGGCGGCGCAGACGCCGACGTGCTGGAGGGCGGCAACGGCGACGATACCTACCTCGTCACCGATGGCGACTCGATCAATGAAAGCCTGCTGCCGGAAGGCGGTCTGGATACTGTGATCAGCAGCGCCTCCTACCTGGACCTCTCCGCCGCCGGTATCGAGAACGTGGAGCTGACCACCGGGGCATTCAACGTCATCGCCAACAGCCTGAACAACGTCGTGACCGGCAACGAGTTGAACAACTTCATGGCAGGTTTCGAAGGCGAGGACACGCTCACCGGCGCGGCCGGCGACGACATTCTCGATGGCGGTCAGGGTAACGACCAGTTGTACGGGGGCGACGGCCTTGACCATCTGCATGCTGGAGACGGTAACGATCTGCTCGATGGCGGCGCAGACGCCGACGTGCTGGAGGGCGGCAACGGCGACGACACCTACCTCGTCACCGATGGCGACTCGATCAATGAAAGCCTGCTGCCGGAAGGCGGTCTGGATACTGTGATCAGCAGCGCCTCCTACCTGGACCTCTCCGCCGCCGGTATCGAGAACGTGGAACTGGCCACCGGGGCATTCAACGTCATCGCCAACAGCCTGAACAACGTCGTGACCGGCAACGAGCTGAACAACTTCATCTATGGCGGCGACGGCGAGGACACCCTTACCGGCGCGGCCGGCGACGATCTTCTGGATGGCGGTCAGGGTAACGACCAGTTGTACGGTGGCACCGGACTTGACCATCTTCACGCCGGCGAAGGCAACGACCTGCTCGATGGCGGCGCAGACGCCGACGTGCTGGATGGTGGCAACGGCGACGATACCTACCTCGTCACCGATGGCGACTCGATCATTGAAAGCCTGCTACCGGAAGGCGGTCTGGATACCGTGATCAGCAGCGCGGCCTACCTCGATCTCTATTCGGCCGGTATCGAGAACGTGCAACTGTCTACCGGGGCATTCGACGTCACCACCAACAGCCTGAACAACGTCGTGACCGGCAACGAGTTGAACAACTTCATGGCAGGTTTCGAAGGCGACGACACCCTTACCGGCGCGGCCGGCGACGATCTTCTGGATGGCGGTCAGGGTAACGACCAGTTGTACGGTGGCACCGGACTTGACCATCTTCACGCCGGCGAAGGCAACGAC
>NZ_JAJHPU010000017.1:18661-377992 GCF_020831405.1 Pseudomonas oryzagri
GTCACCGATGGCGACTCGATCATTGAAAGCCTGCTACCGGAAGGCGGTCTGGATACCGTGATCAGCAGCGCGGCCTACCTCGATCTCTATTCGGCCGGTATCGAGAACGTGGAGCTGGCCGCCGGGGCATTCGACGTTACCGCCAACAGCCTGAACAACGTCGTGACCGGCAACGAGCTGAACAACTTCATCTATGGCGGCGAAGGCGACGACACCCTCGCCGGCGCGGCCGGCGACGACTCGCTGATTGGCGACCTGGGTGATGACCGGCTGTATGGCGGTGATGGTTTTGACCTGCTCGATGGCGGCAATGGCAACGACCTGCTGGATGGCGGCGCCGACTCTGACGTGATGATGGGTGGCATTGGCGACGACACATATGTCTACACCGCTGGTGACACGATCTTGGAGTCCGTGATGCCCGAAGGAGGCGTGGACACTGTGATCAGCACCGTCGAATACCTGGAATTGTGGCAGCTCGGAGGGGTGGAGAATGCGGTTCTCTCCGGCAATGCCATTGCGGTCAAGGGTAATGAAGGCAACAACGAGCTGACCGGCAACGCACTGGACAACTATCTGGAAGCCGATAACGGCGACGACTCCTTGTACGGTGGCGCAGGCAACGACTACCTAAGTGGAGGCCACGGTAACGACTACCTCGAGGGCGGCGACGGCAATGATACCCTGGAAGGCGGCGACGGCGACGACACCTACCTCTACACCGCTGGCGACACAATCTGGGAGTCCGTGCTGCCCGAGGGCGGCGTGGACACCGTCATCACCTCCGAGGAATACGTCAACCTGTGGGATTGGCAATTCCAAGGCATCGAAAATGTGACCCTGACCGGCAATGGCTGGGGCATCTGGGGCAACGACGCCGACAACGTGCTGACCGGCAACGCGCTGGACAACCACCTGGTAGGCAACGCCGGCAACGACACCCTGGATGGCGGCGAAGGCATCGATATGCTGGAAGGCGGCGAAGGCGACGACATCTACGTCTACACCGCCGGCGACGTCATTTACGAAAGTTGGATGCCCGAGGGCGGCGTGGACACCGTCATCACCTCCATGGAATACGTCAGCCTGTGGGATTGGCAGTTCCAGGGCATCGAAAACGCCACCCTGACCGGCAACGGCAGGGAAATCTGGGGAACCGACGCCGACAACGTGCTGACCGGGAACACCCTGGATAACCACTTGGTCGGCAATGCCGGCAACGACACCCTGGATGGCGGCGAAGGCATCGACACCCTGGATGGTGGCGCAGGCGACGACACCTACGTCTACACCGCTGGCGACATCATTTACGAAAGCTGGTGGCCCGAGGGCGGCGTGGACACCGTCATCACCTCCCTGGAGTACGTCAGCCTGTGGGATTGGCAGTTCCAGGGCATCGAAAACATCACCCTGACCGGCAATGGCAGGGAAGTCTGGGGTAACGACGCCGACAACGTGCTGACCGGGAACGCCCTGGATAACCACTTGGTCGGCAATGCCGGCAACGACACCCTGGATGGCGGCGAAGGCTTCGATGTGCTGGAGGGCGGTCAAGGCGACGACACCTACGTCTACACCGCCGGCGACACGATTTACGAATACTGGATGCCCGAGGGCGGCGTGGACACCGTCATCACCTCCCTGGAGTACGTCAGCTTGTGGGATTGGCAGTTCCAGGGCATCGAAAATGTGACCCTGACCGGCAACGGTTGGGGCATCTGGGGTAACAACGCCGACAACGTGTTGATCGGCAACGCGCTGGACAACCACCTGGTAGGCGAAGCCGGCAACGACACCCTAGACGGCGGCGAAGGCATCGACATGCTGGACGGCGGCGAAGGCGACGACATCTACGTCCACACTCAGGGAGACATGATCTTGGAGTCCATGATGCCCGAGGGCGGCGTGGACACCGTCATCACCTCCCAGGAATACGTCAACCTGTGGGATTGGCCTTTCCTAGGCATTGAAAACGTCACCCTGACCGGCAATGGCAGGGAAGCCTGGGGTAACGAGGCCGACAACGTGTTGACCGGCAACGCGCTGGACAACCATCTGGTGGGTGGTTTCGGCAACGACACCCTGGATGGTGGCGAAGGCATCGACATGCTGGAAGGCGGCCAAGGCAACGACACCTACGTCTACACCCAAGGCGACATGATTTACGAAGACTGGATGCCCGAGGGAGGCGTGGACACCGTCATCACCGCCATGGAATACATCAACCTGTGGGATTGGCAGTTCCAGGGCATCGAAAACGCCACCCTGACCGGCAATGGCAGGGAAATCTGGGGCAACGACGCCGACAACGTGCTGACCGGCAACGCGCTGGACAACCATCTGGTGGGCAACGCCGGCAACGACACCCTGGACGGCGGCGAAGGCATCGACACGCTGAATGGCGGCCAAGGCGACGACACCTACGTCTACACCCAAGGCGACTTGATTTACGAAGATTGGATGCCCGAGGGCGGCGTGGACACCGTCATCACCGCCATGGAATACATCAACCTGTGGGATTGGCAGTTCCAGGGCATCGAAAACGCCACCCTGACCGGCAACGGCTGGGCCATCTGGGGTAACGATGCCGACAACGTGTTGACCGGCAACGCGCTGGACAACTATCTGGCGGGCAACGCTGGCAACGATACCCTGGACGGCGGCGAAGGCTTCGACGTGATGGAGGGTGGCGCAGGCGATGACACCTACGTCTACACCGCCGGCGACACGATCTACGAAGACTGGATGCCCGAGGGAGGCGTGGATACTCTGGTCAGCACGGTGGAGTACGTGGAGCTGTGGCACTTCACAGGTATCGAGAACGCGGTTCTCGCCGACAATGCCATTGCTGCCAAGGGTAACCAAGGCAACAACGAGCTGACCGGCAACGCGCTGAACAACTCTCTGGAAGCCGACGATGGCGACGACATCCTGCGTGGTGAGGCTGGCGATGACTTCCTCAACGGCGGCTACGGCAAGGACGTTCTCGTCGGCGGTCAAGGTATCGACTTCATGGACGGTGGCGAGGGCGAAGACCAGTACGTCTTCACCAACCTGCTCGACCTGAGCGTGGACGAAGTGATGACCATCGACACCATCGTGTTCGACGGGCTGGATCGCATCGACCTGTCCGGCGTAGATGCCAACGTCTTCACCAGTGAGAACGAGGCTTTCAGCTTCATCGGCGAAAGCATGGCCTTCACCGACATCGGCCAGCTGCGCTTCAGCGACGGCCAGCTGTTTGGCAACGTCGATGGCGATCTGGATGCCGATTTCGCGATCAGCCTCGTCGGTGTCACCAGCGGGGATGTCCTCACTCCGGCCAACCTGATCGTGTAAGCCTGAGCGACGAGTTTCCGGCCATGGCCGGAAGTAAGTCCGAAGGGGGAATGACTGACGTCATTCCCCCTTCGCTTTTTCGGCCCCTGTGATTTGCCGGGGCCAAGTGCCTTGCATCACTACCGGCATCCACAACCACCTGGGCGAGGTGGTCGCCGCCATCAACCTCTCCGGCCCGGACGCGGTGATGGACAGCGTGGAGTCGCAGGCGCGCTTTCGCGAGGCGCTGCTGCTGACGGCGGCGCGGATCTCGGCGGAGCTGGGTGACTGGACGACCGGCTAACACTTAGCTACCGAACTCGTCCGAAATCGAACTGGAGCGAGTCACTACATCGACTAGCCCCACCTCCATTCAGGTGTGGTCAAATCCACGGCCATCCGCCTGCGCCATCGCCCGGGCGCATTGCGCAAACAGGGATGAGGAGGAATCGATGGGCTTTGCACTGCTACTCGGGGCACTGCTGGCCGGCGGCGCCTGGCTGGTCTGGCGCGGCCGGCGGCAACGCCGCCTGGCCTTTATCGACGGCTACCGTTTCCACCCGGCGCTCAAGCGCAAGGTGCACGAGCGCTATCCGCATCTGAGCGAGGCGCAGGTGGAGCGGGTGTTCGATGGCCTGCGCGACTACTTCCATATCTGCAACCAGGCCGGCAGGCGCATGGTGTCGATGCCCTCGCAGGCGGTCGACGTGGCCTGGCACGAGTTCATCCTGTTCACCCGCGCCTACCAGGCGTTCTGCGACCGGGCGCTGGGGCGCTTTCTCCATCACACGCCCACCGAGGCGATGAAGACCCCGACCCTGGCGCAGAACGGCATCAAGCGGGCCTGGCGATTGGCCTGCGCCCGCGAGGGGATCAACCCGTCGACGCCGCTGCAGCTGCCCCTGCTGTTCGCCATCGACGCCCTGCTGAATATCGAGGATGGCTACCGCTATTCGCTGGATTGCCAGGATCGCACATCGCCGCTGTACGGCGACGGCTACTGCGCCGGGCATATCGGTTGCGCCTCCGGCTGCGGCGGCGACTCGGGCGGCGACGGCGATGGAGGCAGCGACGGGGGTGACGGCGGCGATGGCGGGGGCGGCTGCGGCGGCGATTGAGGGCCAACAGGGGGCGGCAACCTCAGCGGGTGGCATACGCCGGACCGAAGTCCGGCATGCCACGGCATGGCTCGGCCTCAGCCCTGGCGCTTTTCCGCGATCCAGATGGTGTGGCGGGTGCCCTTGTTGCCGTGGGCGTAGACCTTGACCTCTTCGGCCTTGAAGCCGGCCTGGTTGAGCCGGGCGGAGAACGCGCGGTCGGCGCTGGCCGACCACACGGCGAGGATGCCGCGCGGACGCAGGGCGCGGGCACAGGCGTTGAGACCGTCCAGCGAATACAGCCAGTTGTTGGCCTCCTGGGTCAGCCCTTCGGGGCCGTTGTCGACATCCAGCATGATCGCATCGAAGCCGTGCGGCTCGTCCTGCAGCACCTTGGCGACATCGGCGTTGACGACCTGAGCGCGCGGATCGCGCAGCGGGTTGCCGGACTTCTCGCCTAGCGGGCCGCGGTTCCACTCGATCACCCCGGGCACCAGTTCGGCCACCACCGCTTCGCCGTTCTCGCCCAGATGCCTGAGCGCCGACGCCAGGGTGAAGCCCATGCCCAGGCCGCCGATCAGCACCCGCGGCCTGGGGCGCCCGGCGACCTTCCTGCAGGGGATCTCGGCCAGGGCGTCTTCCGAGCCGTGCATGCGTGTGTTCATCAGCTGGCCGCCGTGGCCGCCCTGGATCTTGATCACAAAGTCGTCGCCGTACTCGAACAGGCACAGGGCGCCGCCGTTGTCGGGAATCGGGGCGGTGTCGAGCAGGACAAAACGTTTCATGGGCAGTCTCGCGTGGGGGTCGAAGGCCTCGACCCGGAGGTGGCTTTGGCAACCACGGCGGCCGTCATTGCCAAAGCCCTGCATTCTAGCGGCTATCCGGCGGCCCATGCGGATCGACTCGACGCAGCATGGCCGGCGCACCTGGGCGGCCGCTCAGAACGCATACAGCAACCGCAGATTGACCCGGCTGTCCTCGCGGAAACCATTGTCCACGGTGAGGTCGCGGCCGACGGTGGCGGCCAGCTGGGCATCGGGGCGGAAGAACCAGGCGAAGCCCGCCGACCACTTGCCGGTGCGCTGGCTGTCGTTCAGCCAGGAACTATCCAGGCAGTTCTCGCCGCCGTGCTGCCAGGACAGTCCGGCGCGCAGGTCGAGGGTGTCGCCGAGCGGGTAGCGCAGGAAGCCTTGGTACTGGTAGCTGGGCTTCTGCTCGTGGTGGCGCTTGCGCGGCCCGTAGTCGTCGTTGTCGCCGTAGAAGGTCACGTCCGCCGCCAGGTCGAGCGCCAGCTTCTCGCCCAGGCCGGTGACGTAGCCGGCCTGCAGGGTCAGCTTCCAGCGGTTTTCGCCGAGGTTGAGCGGCTGGTCGTGGTCGTAGCGGCCGGCGGGGATGAACAGGTACGGGGTGATGCCGAAGAAGCGCCGCCGCTCGGGCTGGTTGAGCAGCCACACCGGCATGGCCAGGATCGGATCGGCCAGGCCGCTGCTGTCGCCCAGCGCATTGCCGTCGTGGCGACCGTCGAGACGGCCGAACGGCAGGAGGATCTGCGGTGCGACCCGATAGCCGCCGAGGTCGGCGTAGTGCACCAGGCGCAGGATGCCGATCTGCGAATCGAGCCCCGGCGAGTCGGCCAGGCGGTGGCCGTCGCGGTACAGGTGATCGCGTTCGGCCTGCTGCAGGTAGAGCAGGCCGAGGGTGGTGCCGGCGGCGGCCGGCACGTAGTCGCCGGCATCCAGGTCCAGCGCGCTGGCCGGACGACTGCAGGACAGGCCGGCGCCGAGCAGCACGAGGCCCCACAGGATGATCCACAGGCGCGCGTCGAGGCGCGCGACTCCGGGCAGGCGGGTCAGACTGATGGACAACATGGTGCATCCTCTCTTGTTGTTATTCACCGGCGCACGGCTGGCCGCACGGGCCTGGCGCGCGTGTCCGGGGATGGCTGGGGAAAACCGGGATGGCGGGCGCCGCGACCTGCGCCTGGGCAGGCCGCGGTGCGCGCGCGGCCTATTGCGCCGGGAAGCGCGGGTCCCAGAGCAGGCGGGTGTGCGCCTCCTCGTAGCGCATGCCGTCGGGGAAGCTGACCAGCTCCAGCTGCAGGCCCCAGGGGGCGAGGAAGTACACCCAGGTCAGGCCGGCGGCCGGGCCGTCGGTGAAGGTGCTCGGGCTGTCCAGCACGCGTACGCCCTTGTCCTTGAGGTAGGCGATGGCGGCGTCCATGTCGTCGACGTAGAAGGCCAGGTGGTGGCCGCCGATGTCGCTGTTGCGCGGCGGACGCAGGTACTGGTCCGGCGCGCTGTACTCGAAGATCTCCAGGTTGGTGCCGTTGCCGCAGCGGACCATCTGGAAGTCGCGGATGGCGGCGCGCGGGTGCACGTTCAGATGCCGCTCCATCCAGTCGTCGTCGAACTTGAACTCGCCGAAGGTGAAGTACGGCTCGCAGCCGAGCACCTCGACGAAGAAGGCCACCGCCTCGACGAGGTTGGGTACCGTGATGCCGATGTGCTGCATCCCGCGCATGCCGGGCAGGCCGCGCGCTGGGGTCGCGAAAGTCATGGGAATGCTCCTGTTCTTGTTGTCGGCGTGCCGGCCTGGCGGCGACACGCAACGCCCATCGCAGGAGCCGTGCCAGGCCCCGTGCTGCCCAGCCAAGTCGCTGATTCGGCTAGGCTTTTCCCGCCCTGGAGAAAAGTGGCGAAACACTCCTCCGGCGCCCGCGGCTGTCAACCCGGCTTACAGCTGTAACGCCCGCCGTGACAGGCATTACAGGCTTCGCAGCGGCGCCGCGACGGGGGTAGACTGGCGACTCGTTGCCCATATCGATGGCGCGCCCGCGCGGCCCGCCGCCACAAGAACAAGATCGACACTGCGGATCCCGACGGCCTGCCCCAGGCCGCTGCTGTAGCGGTGATCCGAGGAGGCCGCATGCGAATTACCCTGCCCGGCAGTGCCCACATCGACGCCGTCCTCGCCCATGCCGACGCCACCCCGCCCCTCGCCGGCCCCGGCTCCGACCCGCTGATCTCCCGCTCGTGGAAACGCTGCATCGAGGACTACGGCCTCGACCCGGCCAAGCCGGCGCCGCCGCGCTTCGTGCCGCGCCAGGTGCTGCTCGACCACCAGGACCAGGCCGACGAACTGCTCAACGTGGCGCGCGCCGGCGTCGAGCAGCTGTACCGGCACATCGCCGAGCTGGGCTACGTGGTGCTGCTCACCGACGCCCGCGGCATCACCGTGCAGTTCCTCGGCAACCCCGACGACGAGGCCGCGCACCGCAAGACCGGCCTGTACCTGGGCGCCGACTGGAGCGAGGACCATGCCGGCACCTGCGCGGTGGGCACCTGCATCAAGGAACAGCAGGCGCTCACCTGCCACCACCGCGACCACTTCAGTGCCCACCACATCAGCCTGACCTGCACCGCGGTGCCGATCTTCAATCCGCAGGGCCAGTTGCTCGCCGTGCTGGACATCTCCGCGCTGCACTCGCCGCCGTCCAAGGACTCGCAGACCTTCGCCCTGCAGCTGGTGCGCCAGTACGCGCGGATGATCGAGGACGCCTACTTCCTGCGCCGCTACCGCGAGCAGTACATCCTCTGCCTGGACAACTCGCGCGAGTTCGTGCTGATCAACCGCCACTACCTGCTGGCGATGGCCGAGGACGGCAGCCTGCTGGCCGCCAACACCGCCGGCCGCCAACTGCTCGCCCAGTGCGGCCTCGAGCTGCCGGCGCGGCCCTCGGCGCTGGCGCCCCGGGTGCGGGTGCAGCAGCTGTTCGACTGCGAGCTGGAGGACATCTTCGGCATTCCCTATGCCAGCGCCGACCACGTGCGCGCCTTCCGCACCCACCGACAGAACGCGCTGTACTTCGCCGCGCTGATGGAGCCGCGCCGCGCCGCGCCCACGGCGACGCCCACCAGCCTTGAGGCGCCGCGCTGCGCGCTCGACGAACTGGCCGACGACGACCCGCTGATGCGCAAGATGCTCGCCCGCGCCAAGCGCCTGTGCGACGAGCCGCTCAACGTGCTGCTCAACGGCGAGACCGGCACCGGCAAGGAGCGCCTGGCGCGCGCCCTGCACGACAGCAGCCGGCGCGCCCGCGCGCCGTTCGTGGCGATCAACTGCGCTGCGGTGCCGGAATCGCTGATCGAGAGCGAGCTGTTCGGCTACCAGCCGGGCACCTTCACCGGCGCGCGCAGCAAGGGCATGCGCGGGCTGATCCAGCAGGCCGACGGCGGCAGCCTGTTCCTCGACGAGATCGGCGACATGCCGCTGCACCTGCAGACCCGCCTGCTGCGCGTGCTGGCCGAGCAGGAGGTGATGCCGCTGGGCGCCGACAAGCCGGTCAAGGTGGACATCCGGGTGATCGCCGCCAGCCACCGCGACCTGCGCCAGATGATCGACGCCGGGCAGTTCCGCGAGGATCTGTTCTACCGCCTCAACGGCGCCGTGCTGCGCCTGCCGCCGCTGCGCGAGCGGGCCGACAAGGGCTACCTGATCGAGAAGGTGTTCGCCGAGCTGAGCCAGCAGCGCCAGCGCCCGGCGCGCATCCGCGGCGACGCCATGAGCGCGCTGCTCGGCTACGCCTGGCCGGGCAATATCCGCGAGCTGCGCAACGTGCTGCAGTACGCGCTGGCCACCTGCGAGGAGGGCGAAGTCACCGCCGCCGACCTGCCCGAGGAATGCCTGCAGGGCGTCGGCGCGCGCCAGCCCGAAGCGCCGGCACCGGTGCTCGAGGTGGCCGCCGGCGACCCGGCCGCGCAGTTCACGGAAACCCTGCGCCGCCACCGCTGGAACGTCAGCGCCGCCGCCCGCGAGCTGGGGCTGTCGCGGCCGACCGTGTATCGCTGGATGAAGGTCTACAACATCGTGGCGCCCAACGCCCAGGGTTGAGTAGCGCCCTCCGCGCAGGTCAATTCCTGTAGGGGCGAATTCATTCGCCAAGCAGGCCAACGGCCTGCCCCTCATGGCTCCGGGGGGCCCTTCGCACCCCTTGGCGAATAAATTCGCCCCCACAAGAGCAATCGGCTTCGTGCGCTTGCCCGGTCCATTTCCAGGGCAGTCGTACCAATGCCTTCCAGGCCCGCTCTACGCCGGCTCCGGCAACCCCGCCAGCGCCAGATTGCGCCGGTAGCAACCTTCCAGCGCCTGCGTCGCCGTCCAGGCGTCCTCCACGCACTCCGCCAGCGCCACGTGGCTGCCCGCCCGGCAGCGGGTGTCCAGCGCGCAGTCGCGGTAGAAGGCGTTGACGACCTCCACCATCTCCTCGCGCAGGTTGTCCATCAGGATGGCGCCGTGCGCCAGGGCCACGTGGCGGCCGTCGCTGCCGCGCTTGCGCCAGCGCTGCGCGGTGCCGACCAGCTTGCGGCCGGCCAGGTTGACGTTGAAGCGGCCGTCGCAGAAGGCCCCGTCCACCGCGCCGAGGTCCGGCGCCAGGCCCAATTCCAGAAGCCAGTCGCAAAGCGGATCGCACAGGCGCAGGTAGGCGTTCTCGATGCGCTTGTGCTCGTCCTCGCCCACCGGCACCGCCCAGGCCAGGGCGACGTTGAGCACCGCCGGCGACTGCGGCACCGGCTCGCCGCCGGTGTCGCGCAGGGCCACCGGCCAGCCCGTTTCGGCGCAGCTCGCCGCGGCGCGGGCGAAGCCCTCCAGCCGCTCCAACCGGCGCGGCATCACCAGCGCCGCGTCCTGCGGACGCCACAAGAGCAGCGCGCAGTCGATCTCGCCGGCGTGCACCTGCGCCAGCAGCGCGCGCTCGGCATCCAGGCCGGCCTCGACCGGCAGGTTTCGTATCAGGGTCATAGCACCTCGCTGTTGTCGATTCGCCGCCCCGGGGCGGACTGACTGCCCGAGGCAGGATACGTGCCAGGGGCCGGCCAGCGCCCGAACCCGGGCCGCGCCGGCGCATCCGGCGGCATCGCCCGCGCCATCGACCGCCGCCCGTGCGTGCAACCCGGCAAGCGGGCTGTAAAGACGCTTACAACTGTAACGCCGCGCAATCCCTGCGGATCGCCGGCCAGGCCGCGTATTCCGGGCCTTCGGCGCCTGGCCCGCGTCTTGCTGAGTCCTCGGCGCATCCACCACATTTCGGAGATCGACGTGGAGTCCCAGCACAGCGCCGGCAAACCGGCCAAGGTAATCACCGGCACCAAGCTGCGCGGCGCCGACAAGGTGGCGCGCATTCCGGTGAAGATCATTCCCACCGAGGAGCTGCCGCGCAAGCCGGACTGGATCCGCGTACGCATTCCGGTCACCCCCGAGGTCGAGCGCATCAAGCAGCTGCTGCGCCAGCACAAGCTGCACAGCGTCTGCGAGGAAGCCTCCTGCCCCAACCTTGGCGAGTGCTTCTCCGGCGGCACTGCCACCTTCATGATCATGGGCGACATCTGCACCCGCCGCTGCCCGTTCTGCGACGTCGGCCACGGCCGCCCCAATCCGCTGGATGCCGACGAGCCGAAGAACCTCGCGGCGGCCATCGCCGACCTGCGCCTGAAGTACGTGGTGATCACCTCGGTGGACCGCGACGACCTGCGCGACGGCGGCGCCCAGCACTTCGCCGACTGCCTGCGCGAGATCCGCGCGCTGTCGCCCAACGTGCAGCTGGAAACCCTGGTGCCGGACTACCGCGGACGCATGGAAATCGCCCTCGACATCACCGCCACCCAGCCGCCGGACGTGTTCAACCACAACCTGGAAACCGTGCCGCGCCTGTACAAGTCGTCGCGCCCGGGTTCGGACTTCGAGTGGTCGCTGGATCTACTCGAGGAGTTCAAGAAGCGCGTCCCCGGCGTGCCGACCAAGTCGGGCCTGATGCTGGGCCTTGGCGAGACCGACGAGGAGGTGATCGAGACCATGCAGCGCATGCGCGAGCACGAGATCGACATGCTCACCCTCGGCCAGTACCTGCAGCCCTCGCGCAGCCACCTGCCGGTGCAGCGCTTCGTCCATCCCGACACCTTCGCCTGGTTCGCCGAGCAGGGCGAGCAGATGGGCTTCAAGAACGTCGCCTCCGGTCCGCTGGTGCGCTCGTCCTACCACGCCGACCGGCAGGCCCACGGCCTGTAAGCGGCACCCACTCCATAGAGGAGCAGCAAACATGGGTATTTTCGACTGGAAACACTGGCTGGTGATCCTGCTGGTCGCAGCGGTTCTGTTCGGCGGCAAGCGCCTGCGCAGCCTGGGCAGCGATCTGGGCGAGGCGATCAAGGGCTTTCGCAGCTCGGTGGCGGACGACAAGGAGCAGCTGTCCTCCCCCGAGGAACGCCCCTGAACCATCGCCGCCGGCGCGGCGGCCTGCCGAGCTAGCCGCCGCGCCGCGCTTCAAGCTCTCCCCGCTCCGTACCGCGCCCCTGCGCGGCGCCGGCGTTGGCCACAAACGCCGAGGCCGGCATGGCAGCCGGCCTCGGGAAAGGGGTGGAGCGCCGCCCTCCGTGGCGGCAACGCGGATCAGGAAGCGGCGGCTTCGCCCCCCTCGATCCGCCGGCACAGCGCATCGAGGAAGTCGGCCGCCGGCGCGCCGTTGACCGCGCGGTGGTCGAAGGTCAGCGACAGGCCGAGGAAGTCGGCCTCCACCAGGCTGCCGTCGGCGGCGCGCTGAAGGCGGCGCTGGCTGCAGCCGATGCCGACGATGGCCACCTGCGGCACGTTGAGGATCGGCGTGAAGTGGTGCACCCGCGACAGGCCCAGATTCGACACGGTGACGGTCGCCCCGGTCAGCTCGCGCACCGACAGCTTGCCGGCCAGCGCCTTGCCGGTGAGCACCCGGCGCGCCTCGGCCAGGGCCTCGAGGTCGAGCGAGCCGGCGTCGAACAGCGCCGGGGCGACCAACAGGTCGCCCGGCAGCGGGATGGCCACGCCCAGGTGCACCGCGCCATGCAGGGTGATCACCTCGTCCTCCAGGGTGGCGTTGAGCGCCGGATGCTCGCCCAGGGTGCGCACGATGGCGTGCAGCAGCAGGTCCTGCAGCGAGACCTGGCTGCCGGCCGCCTTGAGGCGCGCCCGCCACGCCTGCAGGGCGGTCAGCTCGCACTCGGCATGCAGGGTCAGCTGCGCGGCGGTGTGCAGGCTCTCGCTCATCTTCGCCGCGATCATCTTGCGCATGCCCTTGAGCGGCAGGCTGCCGCCGGCCAGCGGCGGCGTGTGCATCTGGCCCATGGCTAGGCCACCACGCCGATGGTGGCGCCCTTGCCGATCACCGCGTCCTCGCCCGCGAGGATCTTCAGCACGCCGGCCACCGGCGCCTCGATTTCGAACTGGGCCTTCTCCGACATGATCTCGGCAACCAGGTCGCCCGGCGCCACCTCGGCGCCGTCGCTGACCAGCCAGGCGGTGATCACCGCCTCGGCGTCGCCGTCCCACAGGTCATCGGCAATCACGATTGGGGTCGACATGGTTTATTCCTCGCTTTTCAGGTTGTGGTAGGCGGCCACGATCTTCTCGGCACTGGGCAGCGCCCACTGCTCCATGACCGGGGTGAAGGGGATCGGGATATCGGGGAAGGCCACCCGCTGCGGACGCGCCTTGAGCATGCCGAGGTCGTGCTCGACCACGCTGGCGATGATCTCGCCGCTGACGCCGTAGCTGTGATAGTCCTCGTCGACCACGATCAGCCGGCCGGTCTTGCGCACCGAGGCGATCACGTGTTCGCGGTCCAGCGGCACCAGGCTGCGCAGGTCGACCACCTCGGCGCTGACGCCCTCCTGCTCCAGCTGCTGGGCAGCGCGCAGGGCGTGGTGCACGCCGGCACCGAGGCTGACGATGGTCACGTCGCTGCCCTCGCGCACGGTCTGCGCCTTGCCGATCTCGACGGTGTAGGACTCCTCCGGCACCGCCACCGTGGCGCCCTTCTCGGTGCCCAGCCAGCCCATGCCCTGCAGGGCCTTGTGGAACAGGAAGATCACCGGATTGTCGTCGCGGATCGCCGCGGTCATCAGGCCCTTGGCGTCATAGGCGTTGCTCGGCACCACCACCTTCATCCCCGGCAGGTGGGCGAAGGTGCCGTACAGGCACTGCGAGTGCTGGCCGGCGTCCGAGTAGCCGGCGCCGGTGGAGGCCATCAGCACCATCGGCACGCGCACGTTGCCGCCGGAGAAGTAGGTGTTCTTGGCCATCAGGTTGTAGATGGCGTCCATGCATACGCCGAAGAAGTCGACGAACATCAGCTCGACGATCGGCCGCATGCCGTCGGAAGCGGCGCCCACCGCGGCGCCGATAAAGGCGGTTTCGGAGATCGGCGTATCGCGCACCCGCGCGCCGCCGAACTCCTCGTACAGGCCGCGGGTGTTGCCGAACACCCCGCCGAGCTGGCCGATGTCCTCGCCCATCACGAACACCCGCGGGTCGCTGCGCATTTCCTGGGCCACCGCCTCGGCCATGGCGCGGGCGACGGTGAGCTTGCGTTCTTTGATCACAGTGGACATGTCTTGATTCCTCCAGCGATGGGCTCAGACCGCGGCAGGCGCGGACGGCCTGACGATGATCTTCACGTTGCGGTCCTTGTGGTTCACCAGCTCCTCGAAGCCCCGTTCGAGGATGTGCTCCAGCTCGATCCGCCCGGTGATCAGCGGGGCGACGTCGAGGCGGCCGTCGGCGATCAGGGCGATGACGTCGGCGAACTCGCCGTTGTAGGCCAGCGCGCCGATCACCTGCTTCTCGGTGGCGACGATGTCGAAGAAGTTGAACTCGCTGGGCTCCTCGAAGATGCCGAGCATCACGCAGCGGCCGCCCTTGCGGATCACGTCGAGGGCCAGCTTGGCGGTGGCCTTGTGGCCGATGCATTCGAAGGACACCGCGGCGCCGTAGCCCTCGGTGAGTTCGCGCACCGCGGCGATGGCGTCGCCCTGGCTGGGGTCGATGACCTCGCTGGCGCCGACCTCCAGCGCCTTGGCCTTGCGCGCCGCGGACATCTCCAGGGCGATGATCCGCGCCGCGCCGGCGGCGCGGGCGCACATGATGGTGCACAGGCCGATGGTGCCGGCGCCGACCACCACCACGGTCTGGCCGAGCAGGCTGCCGGCCTTCTTCACCGCGTGCATGCCCACGGCGAGCGGCTCGATCAGCGCGCCGGCCTCGCTGGGGAAGCCCTCGGGCAGGCGGTACAGCAGGTTGGCCGGGACGTTGACCAGCTCGGCGAAGGCGCCGTTGTTCATCAGCCCGGTGAAGGCGAGGTTCTCGCACAGGTTGTACTGGCCCTGGCGGCAGAACCAGCAGTCGCCGCAGTGCTGGCAGGCGTCGGCGGCCACCCGCTCGCCGACGGCGAAGCCGGCGACGCCCGCGCCCAGGGCGACGATCTCGCCGCTGAACTCGTGGCCGAGGATGCACTGGCCCTTGAGGCCGGTGAGCGGATGGGCGCGGTCGGTGGGGATGAACACCGGCCCGGCCAGGTACTCGTGCAGGTCGGAGCCGCAGATGCCACACCAGTGCACGCGGATCTGCACCCAGCCGGCTTGCGGCGCCGCCGGGCGGGCGACTTCCTGCAGGCGGATGTCGCGTCGGCCGTGCCAGACCGCGGCCTTCATCGTCGATTGTTGGCTCATGGCGATTTCCTTGTTGTCGTTTGCGGGGAGGGCCGGCTTCACACGAACACCATTTCCAGCGCCTCTTCCGGCGCCGGATAGGCGCTCTCGCGGGCGAACAGCACGGCCTCGTCGACCCGGCCACGAGCGCGCGCGGCGATTTCCTCGGCCTGGGCTTCACCGAGCACACCGGCGTCGAGCAGGCGCTGGCGGTAGGCCGGGATCGGGTCGCGGGCCAGCAGCGCCTCCTTCTCGCCGGCCGGGCGGTACTGCTCGCCGTCGCCCATGAAGTGGCCGGCCAGGCGCGAGGTCTCGATCTCGATCAGGCTCGGCCCGCCTCCGGCGCGCGCGCGGGCGATGGCCTCGCCGGCGGCGGCGAAGATGGCGTCGGCGTCGTTGCCGGGGACGAACACCCCCGGCATGCCGTAGGCGGCGGCGCGCACGTAGTTGCGCTCGATCGGCGTGGAGGACTGCTTGGCCACCGAGATGCCCCAGGCGTTGTCCTCGATGACGAACACCACCGGCAGCTTCCACAGCGCGGCCAGATTCAGCGTCTCGTGGAAGGCGCCCTGGTTGGCGGCGCCCTCGCCGATGTAGGCCACCGCGACGCCGGGCTTGCCCTGCAGCTGGCGCGACAGCGCGGCGCCCACCGCCGGGCCCATGCCCTGGGCGATGATCCCCGAGCAGCAGAAGTTCACCCGCGGGTCGAACAGGTGCATGTGCCCGCCGCGCCCGCCGGACAGCCCGGTCTTCTTGCCGAAGATCTCGGCGACCATTTCGTTGAGGTCGACGCCCTTGGCCACGGCGATGTGGTGCGGGCGGTGGGTGGCGGTGACCACGTCCTCGGCGGCGAGGTGCGCGCAGACGCCGACGGCGCACGGCTCCTGGCCGTTGGACAGGTGCATCTCGCCGGGGATCGGCCCCTTGGCCATGTTGAAGACCGGGGTCTTGCCTTCCATGTAGATGCGCTCGATGGACTCTTCCAGGTAGCGGCTGACGAGCATCTGCTCGAACATCCACAGGCGCTGGGCATGGTTCGGTGCGGTCATGAGATCGGCTCCGTATCGGATTCAGAGGGCGCGCTGGCTGAACAGCTTGCCGATGTGCTCGGCCTGGCGCAGGGCCAGGGCGACGATGGTCAGGGTCGGGTTCTGCCCGCCGCTGGTGGTGAACTGGCTGCCGTCGGAGACGAACAGGTTGGGAATGTCGTGGCTCTGCCCCCACTTGTTGACCACCCCGTCGGCGGCCCTGGCGCTCATCCGGTTGGTGCCCATGTTGTGACTGGCCGGATAGGACGGCAGGCGGATCACCTCGGTGGCGCCGACCGCCTCGTAGCACTTGCGGGTCTGCTCGACGCCGTGGTCGCGCATGGCGTTGTCGAAGGCGTGGTCGTCCTTGTGCACCACCGGCACCGGCAGGCCGTACTGGTCCTTCTCGCTGGCGTGCAGGGTGATGCGGTTGCTCTCCACCGGCAGGTCCTCGCCGCACAGCCAGACCCCGGACATGTGGTCGTAGCGCTCCATGCGCGAGGCGAAGGTGCGCCCCCAGCCCTGCGGGGTCGGGTCGAGGAAGGCGGACATGAACGGCAGGCCGAGGGAGAGGATCTCCAGCCGGTAGCCGCCGACGAAGCCGCGCTCGGGCTTGTTGTAGGACTCGTCGGAGATGATCCCGGCGACCGTGGTGCCGCGGTACATGTGCACCGGCTTGGGCATCACCGCGTAGATGCCGGCGGTGGTATGGCACATGTAGTTGCGCCCGACCTGGCCGGAGGAGTTGGCCAGGCCGTCCCTGAACATCGACGACTCGGAGTTGAGCAGCAGACGCGGCGACTCGATGGAGTTGCCGGCCACGCACACCACCCGCGCCTTCTGGCGCTGCTGGCGGCCCTCGGCGTCGGCGTAGACCACCGCGTTGACCCGGCCGCGGGCGTCGTGCTCGATGCGCAGCGCCATCGACTGCGGGCGCACCTCGCAGTTGCCGGTGGCCTCGGCGCGCGGGATGTCGGTGTACAGGGTCGACCACTTGGCGCCGATGCGGCAGCCCTGCATGCAGAAGCCGGCCTGCATGCAGCCGGGGCGCTCGTCGTAGGGCTGGGTGTTGATCGCCATCGGCCCGGAGAGGATCTCCTTGTAGCCGATGCGCTGGGCGCCGCTGGCCAGCACCTTGAAGGAGTTGTGCCACTGGTGGTACGGCATGCCGGTGCTCGGCCCCGTCACCCCCATGTGCTTCTCGGCCTTGACGTACCAGGGCTCCATTTCCGCGTAGCTCACCGGCCAGTCGAGCAGGTTGGCGCCCTTGATGTCGCCGTTCTCGCTGCGCATGCGGAACTCGAAGTCGCGAAAGCGCAGGGCCACGCCCGCCCAGTGCATCGAGCTGCCGCCGACCGCCTTGACGATCCACGCCGGCAGGTTCGGATGGTTGCGTGCCACGTCCCAGCTGCCGGTGGCGATGCGTTTGTCTAGCCAGGAGATCTTGTTGAACATCGCCCACTCGTCGTTCTCGATGTCGGACATCGCGAAGCGCTTGCCGGCCTCCAGCACGACCACGCGGATGCCCTGCTTGGCCAGGGCGTTGGCCAGGGTGCCGCCGCCGGCGCCCGAACCGATGATCACGACGACGTCGCCGTCGTCCTGGGAGAATTTCGCTGCCATGAAGTCAGCCCTCGTTGTTGGAGTTGTTGTGAGGAGGCTCAGAGCCAATCGATGTCGTTGAAGCCGCGGTTGACGTAGCCGCCCTTCTCCACCGAGGAGCCTTCGTAGCCGAACAGCGGGAACAGCGCCTTGTTGTCGTAGATGCCGAACATCAGCGCGCTGCGCACCTCGCGGAAGAACGGCCCGGTCTCGATGGCGCGCAGCAGGGCGACGCGGTCGTTCTCGGCGAGCGCCTCGAAGGCCTGGCCGTGACGTTCGCGGGCGCTGCCCTGCAGCGCCTTGAGGCCCTCGCGGACCAGCGCGCCCTGCTTGTCCAGCAAGGCGGCCAGCGGCTTGGCGTAGTGCAGGTCGCCCAGGCGGTCGTGGGGGAAGATGTCGCGGCCCATGCGCAGGAGGCCCGCGGGCAGCTCGGGCAGCGCCTCGGGGCGCGCCTCGTCGGCGAGCAGGGTGACCGGGATCAGCTGGCTGGCGACCGCGCTGGCGCCGAGCAGGGCCAGCGATTGGGCGGACAGGGACATGAAGCGCCGGCGGCTGAGGCCGGCGCCCGGGGCGGAAGAGTCGTGCATGGCAGCGCTCCAGACTGTTGCCGGCGCGCCCGCAGGGTGGGATCGGGCAGCTCGGCGTTCATTGTTCTGTTGTCGGAGGAGCCGGTTGCGACTCCCTGAACAGACCAGAGCAGCTTGTGTGCCAAGCCCGAAAAACAATCACAAGCCATTGTTTTTATTGATATTTATCGTGAATCTCAGGCTTTGCGGAACGCCCTGCCGACGCGTCCGCCTGTAAAAGCCCGGCCTTACAGCTGTAAAACGGTTGTAAGGGTATTACAGGCGATGAGCTGCTGCTGCCGACCGGCGGAAGCCGGCGTATAGTGCGCAGACCAGTCGCATGCGGGGTGTCCCCATGCAGATCATCCTGACCCGCCACGGCAAACCGGACTTGCACCTCGACTCCTGGTTCGCCCCGATGGCGATGGGCGACTGGCTTCGCCATTACGATCAGGCCGGGGTGGTCCCCGGCGCGGCGCCGGCCACCACCCGCGCCCAGGCGCAGGCCGCCCGGCTGGTGGCGAGCAGTACCCTGCCGCGCAGCGTGCAGTCGGCGCAGCGGCTGGCGCCGGAACGCGAGGTGCTGCGTGACCCGCTGTTCTGCGAGGCGGAAATACCCTGCCCCCCCTGGCCCAGTCCCCGCCTGCCACCGCTGGCGTGGAACGCCATGTTCCGTCTGTTCTGGGTCTACGGCTTCTCGCTGCCGACCGAGCCGCTGCCGCAGACCCGCTGGCGCGCCCACCAGGCGGCGCGGCGCCTGGTCGAGCTGGCCCGCGAGAACGACTCGGTGCTGCTGGTCGGCCATGGCCTGATGACCGTGCTGATCGCCCGCGAGTTGCTCGCCCTCGGCTGGCACGGGCCGAAGCGGCCGGTCGGCGGCTACTGGCACTGCGCCGTGTACCGCGAGATGGGCTGAAAGCCGGCCTGGCGAACTGGCCCGCTTCCTGCAATCCAACCGGCTTTTCCCCTTGCCGGAACCTTCGCCATGGCCATCCGCCTCGCCACCCCCAACGACCTGCCGGCGCTGTGCGCCCTGCTCGACCAGTTGTTCGCCCAGGAGGCCGAGTTCTGCCCGGACCGCGCCGCGCAGACGCGCGGGCTCGCGGCGATCATCGCCGACCCGCGGGTCGGCGAGATCCTCGTGGCGGTCGAGAACGGCCGCGTGCAGGCCATGGTCAATCTGCTCTACACGGTGTCCACCGCTCTCGGCGCGCGGGTCGCGCTGCTCGAGGACATGGTGGTGGACACCGAGGCGCGCGGCGGCGGGCTCGGCTCGGCGCTCCTGGAGGCGGCCATCGCCCATGCCGAACAGCGCGGCTGTGGGCGCATCACCCTGCTCACCGATGGCGACAACCAGGCGGCGCAGCGCTTCTACCGGCGCCACGGTTTCCAGAGTTCCTCGATGCTGCCGATGCGCCGGGCGCTGTGAAGCTGGACTAGTCTGCAGAACGACAAGGGCGCGCGACGCGGCGGCACCGCCGGTCCCGCCCGGGAGGCAGGCGACCATGACGCTTCACACCTGGCTACTGCTCGCCGGCGCGGTGCTCGCCGTCACCGGCTGCGCGTCCCCTGGCGACGACGGGCAGCGGCAGATCCTCGACGTTCCGCTGCAGGCGACGCGCTACAACGCCGGCGAAATCGCCCGCGCCACCCTGGTCGGCCAGGGCGAACGCACCGGCATCACCTTCTTCGTCGGCGGCGTGCCCTCCGGCACCGCGCGGCCGGTGCACCTGTACAGCTTCATCTACCCGGGGCGCTGCACCCAGCTGGGCAGCCAGCCGGCCTGGGAGATGAACGAGATCGTGCTCGCCACCCGCATCGGCGTCGCCCAGGCCGGCTGGCGGCTGAACAAGTGGGTGGAGGTGCCCCTCGCGCAACTGCGCGGCGGCCGCTACAGCCTGCTGGTGCGCGCCAGCCCGATCGACGGCGGGCGCGATCTGTTCTGCGGGGAAATCGACTAGTGGCCTGTGCGATTAGTTGGTTAACTCAAGTTCGGATGCCCCTTTACTCAACCAAATAATAGTTCCGAGACAAGGCGCCGCGACGAGTCATAGCAGGGCTATGGCGAGGAGTGGCAACGCAGTATCGGGGCCATGGGCGCCGAAATTGACTAACTGAACTAACCAAACAGGCCACTTGCTGTTCACGGCTCGTGCGGCGGCTCCAGCAGCGGGCCGAGCAGCGCGCACATGCTGCGCCAGTGCGAGCCCTGCCAGTACAGGCGCTGGCAAGCGTCGCAGCCGAGGAAGTGCGAGTAGAGCATGGCCGCGCGCGGCGGCACGCGCGTGCGGGCCAGCTCGGGGTCGACCTCGTGCAGCGGCAGGTTGCAGTGCACGCACAGGCTGAACGGCCGCGCGCTGCGCGCGAGGTCGAGGCGTTCGAACAGCTCGCGCAGCTGCAGCGCCGGCTTGAGCGCATGCACGTAGCAGCCGTGGCTGACCAGGCGCCGCTTGAGCAGTTCGCGGTCGCGGGTCAGCACGATGCGCCGCTGCGCGGCGGCCAGTTCGGCGATCTGGCCGTCCTCGAAATTGTTGTCGTAGAGGGTATCGAAGCCGCTCATGCGCAGCAGGCTGGCCAGCCCGCCGAGGTGGGCGTCGGCGATGAAGCGCAGCTCGCGCAGCGGCTGGGCGCGCACCTTGAGCAGCGGGCGGATGTCCAGCGCCTCGAAGCGCGGATAGACGGCCACCCGGTCGCCGTCGGCGACCTGGCGGGCGAAGTCCACCGAGTCGCCGTTGACCAGGATCAGCTCGACCTCGGTGTGCGGCACGCCGAGCGCCTCGATCATGTGCTTGACCGTGGCCGCCCGTGCGCACGCGCAGGTGAACGCCTGCCCGCGCCGCTCGGCGGGCAGGAAGTCGTTGAGTTCCTCGTAGAAGCGGAAAGTCGCGCTGACCATCCTCGAAGTATGGCAGCGCTGAGCCGCCGGCGGCTCAGCGCGTGGCGATAAGGCGCAGGTGCTTGTGCTGGTACATCAGCCGGTCGGCCCGATCCCAGGCGTCCTGGAGGCCGCGGCCCGCCTCGCGCTGGGCGAGGCCGATGGAGGCGCGGATGCCGGCGCTGTCCAGCTCCGCCTCGATGCGCCGGCGCAGCGTCTCGCCGCCGGCGCGGTTGCAGCCGACGCAGATGATGCCGAACTCGTCGCCGCCCAGGCGCGCGACTATGTCCACCTCGCGCACCGCCAGGCGCAGCGCCAGCGCGGTGCGCACGATCAGCGCATCGCCGGCGGCGTGGCCCTGGCTATCGTTGACCCGCTTCAGCTCGTCGAGATCGATCACCAGCACCGCCGCCGCATGGCCGTAGCGCCGGCAGCGCGCCTCTTCGGCCTCGAGCAGCTGCGTCCAGCCGCCGCGGTTGTACAGGTGGGTCATGGCGTCGGTCAGCGCCTCGGCCTGGAAACGCTCGGCACGGCGCGCCTCCTCGGCGATGCGCAGCTCCAGCTGCAGGGTGGTGCTGAGCATCTCGCCCAGCTGCGCCAGCAACGGCAGCTCGGCGAGGATCGCCTCCGGCTGCGGACGCGGGTCGATGGCGCACAAAGTGCCGAACACGCTGCCGTCGGCACGCAGCAGCGGCACGCCGAGGTAGGCGCCGATCACCAGGCTGCAGCCGAGCGCGGCCGCCGCGTAGGCCGGCACCTGGGTTACGTCCGGCGCGATGTGCGGACCGTTGCCACGCACCATCTGCGCGCAGTAGGAGTCGGACCATTGGAATGGCGTGCCCGGGGCGATGCCGTAGCCGCGGTCGTCGGCCAACAGCACCAGGCCCTCGTCGCCCTCGACCCGGGTAACCATCCACAGGTCGAAACCGAGCCGCTCGCGCAGGAAGGCCATCACGGCCCGCGCCGAGGCTTCGAATTCGCAAAAGTTGAGGGTATCCATCGCGTTTCCTTCGTCCCCTGAATGAAAAACCGCTGGACTGTGGCCACCGCTCTTCCCACCAGGCGCCGGGCGAGCGCCTAAACTGGGAATCGAACGGGTGCATCCGGGGGTACGACCGACACGCGGCACGACCGCCGACCCAAAAGATGGCCCGGCAACCGACCTGATCGCTGTCGGCTATTCAAAGCGTATCAGCCAAGTCCGAAAATGCGACCGCAACCGGCCCGGTTTTCGTCTTCTGCGGAGGAGATCGCATGTCCGGCCACGATCCCAGCGAGCTCGTCGAGCTGGAACGGCTGCTCGACAAGCTCGGTCACCTGCTGCACACGCGCGAGCTGTGCCGGGTGACGGTAGGCGAACGACAGTTGCCGGTGTACGCCATCAGCCTCGGCAACCCGGCGCCGGAGGCCCCGGCGGTCGGCTATTTCGGCGGAGTGCACGGCCTGGAGCGGATCGGCGCCAGCGTGGTGCTGGCCTTCCTGCGCAGCGTCGCGGCGCGGCTGAGCTGGGACACCCTGCTGCTGCAACAACTCGAGCGCATGCGCATGGTGTTCATGCCGGTGGTCAATCCCGGCGGGCTGTGGCGCGGCACCCGCGCCAACCCGCAGGGCGTCGACCTGATGCGCAACGCGCCGGTGGAGGCCGAGCAGCGCGCCGCCTTCCTGGTCGGCGGCCAGCGCCTGAGCGCGCGGCTGCCCTGGTATCGCGGTCCGCGCAGCGCACCGATGCAGGCCGAGAGCCAGGCGCTGTGCACGGTGGTCGAGGAGGAACTGCTCAGCCACCGCTTCAGCATCGCGGTGGACTGCCACTCGGGCTTCGGCCTGCACGACCGCATCTGGTTTCCCTACGCGGGCACCCGCACGCCCATCCCGCACCTGGCGGAAATCCACGCCCTGAGCGAGGTGCTCGACCAGACCCACTGCTACCATCCCTATCTGTTCGAGCCGCAGAGCTGCCAGTACCTGACCCACGGCGACCTCTGGGACCACCTGTACCGGCGCGCCTGCGGCGACCCGCAGCGGGTGCACCTGCCGCTGACCCTGGAGATGGGCTCCTGGCTGTGGGTGAAGAAGAACCCGCGCCAGCTGTTGTCCCTGCAGGGCCTGTTCAACCCGCTGCTCGATCACCGCGAGGCGCGCGTGCTGCGTCGTCAGGTGGAATGGCTGGATTTCGTCGGCCGCGCTGCCTGCGGCCACCGCGGCTGGTGCCCGGTCGGCGAGGCGCGCGAGCAGCACCGCCAGCAGGCGCTGCAGCGCTGGTATCCATGGCACTAGGGGCCGGCGCGGTGCGTGACCTGACGCAGGTTCGGATGCGCGGGACTGCGCGACCCGGCGCCGCGCCGCGTCATGGCAGGACGCTGACGAGGCGGAGCAACCCGGCCTCGGCGCCGCGGGAGCCGAGATTGACCAATCGAACAGGCCACTACACATGGCGACCTGGATCCTGCTGCGCGGCCTGACCCGCGAGAGCGGCCACTGGGGCGAGTTCCCCGCCGCGCTGGCGGCGCGTCTGCCCGACGCGCGCACCCTCACCCTCGATCTGCCCGGCAATGGGGGCCGCCACCGCGAGGCGAGCCCGGCGGCGGTGGCCGGCATGCTCGCCGCCTGCCGCGCCGAGCTGGCCGCGCAGGGCGTCGCCGGTCCGGTGCACCTCTTGGCCATGTCGCTGGGCGCGATGGTCGCGCTGGCCTGGGCCGCCGCCCATCCCGCCGAGGTGGCCGGCGCCGTGCTGATCAACAGCAGCTTCGCCGGCCTCAGCCCGTTCCATCGCCGCCTGCGCCCGGCGAGCTACCCCATCCTGCTCGGCGTGCTGACCGGTACCGACGCCCGCGCGCGCGAGTCGGCCATCCTGCGCCTGACCAGCGCACGCGCCGATCCGGCGGTGCTGGATGCCTGGGTCGCGCTGCGCCACAACCACCCGGTCAGCCCCGCCAACGCCCTGCGCCAGCTGGCCGCCGCGGCGCGCTTTCGCCTGCCGGCGCAGCGCCCGCAGGTTCCGCTGCTGGTGCTCAGCGGTCACCGCGACGCGCTGGTCGATCCGCGCTGCTCGGCAGCGCTGGCCGCGCGCTGGCGCCTGCCGCACGCCGAACACCCCGCCGCCGGCCACGACCTGCCGCTGGACGACGGCCACTGGGTGGCCGAGCGCATCGCCGAGTGGCTGCAGGTGCGCGCCGTCCCGCACTGCAGCGCCGGGTGAATGGCCGGCCGATAGCGCCGAGCCCGTCCCTTTGCCACGCAGCGGTCTTCGCCCTTCGCCCGGGTCAGGCGGGACGGAGACGACCACCTGCGAGCTACCCCAGTACCGTGGGCTCCCCTTCGCGCAGTCCGTTCCCGACCTGCCCGGAGGTGCGCTTTCTCACCCACTTCAGTTCGCTGACGATCACTCCCGCCACGATCAAGGCGCCGCCCAGAACGGCGAGGAGGGGCAGCCGCTCGCCTGCCAGCCTGCCCACGATGCCTGCCCAAACCGGCTCGCCGGCGTAGATCAGCGTGGCCCGGGTCGGCGACACGGACTTCTGCGCCCAGTTCATGGTGAGCTGGATCAGCGCACTGGCCAGCCCCAACCCGCCGGCCAGTGCGATCAGCGTCCAGGAGAACGGCGGGAGCGGCTCGCCGGCGACCGGCATGCAGGCGAAGGCAAGCGCGGAGGCCACCAGCAGCTGGATGACGGTCACCCGGCGGATATCCACGCTGCCGGCGAAACGGCCGATGAGCAGGATCTCTGCGGCGATCGCCAAGGCGCTCACCAGGGTCAGCAGCTCCCCCCTGCCGGCTTCGAGGCCGCCGGCCTGCGGGCCGGCCAGCAGTACCAGTCCGCTGAAGGCCAGGGCGATGCCGACCCAGGCCATCGCTCGGGGCGGCTGGCGGAGAATGGCCCACTGCAGCAGGGGCACCATGGGCACGTACAGGGCGGTGATGAAGGCGGACTTGCTGCTGGAGATGGTCTGCAGGCCCATGGTTTGCAGCTCGTAGCCGAGGAAGATCGCGATGCCGATGGCCGCCCCCGCCATCAGCTCCCTGACCGTCAGCCCTTTGAGGACGTGCAGCGAGAGCATGAGGGTGCACAGGGCCGCGACGGCGAAGCGCAGCCCCACGAAGAACAGCGGACCGCTCGCGGCGAGGGCATACTGCACAGCCAGAAAAGTGCCGCCCCAGACCATGGTGACCAGGATCAACGCGACTTCCTGGCGGCTGAGCGCCAAGCCCAGATGCTTGATTGCCATCACTCACCCCTGTAGCAAAGTGCAGAATATTGCACATTATGAGGTGCAGAATATTGCACAATCAATCCGAAGATGAAGTCTTGTCCCACGTCGGCGCGAATGTGCGCCGGCTCCGGCTGCAGAACGGCCTGAGTCAGGTCGCCCTGGCCGAAGCCGCGGGCATCAGCAGACGCACGCTGATCGGCGTCGAAGCCGGCGACGCCAACGTCAGCCTTACCGGGCTGAACCGGATCGCCACGGCGCTGGGCGTCAGCTTCTCCGAGATCGTGCGCGAGGCCGGCACGGATCCGGCGCAGCCCATCCACGCGCTGACCTGGAAGGGCCGGTCGAAGCTCAGCCGGTCGGTCCTGCTCGGTTCGGCGCCCGCCCGGCACGAGGCCGAACTGTGGGACTGGGTCATGGATGTCGGCGAGAAGTACGTCGCCGAGCCCGATCCCAAGGACTGGCGCGAGATGATCTACGTGGTCGAGGGCACCCTGCGGATCACCCTGAGCGAAACGCCGCATACGCTGCGCAAGGGCGACTTCCAGGTCATCGACACCTCGCAGCCCTACGAGTACGAAAACATCGGCAGCGATGTTCTCCACTTCATTCGCACCGTGGTCTATTGAGATCGATGCGGCAGCCGGGAGGGGCTGCCGCCGGAAATGATGTGCGCGGGCGGGCCGACTTCGCTCGCAAGGCTCGAGCGGCCCGCGGCCATTCCCTCGCGCGGCCACCGGCAGCGGTTGCGAGCGCTTATCCCGGTTGCACCGCCCCTCCCTAGCGAACAACTCCACCCCTGGGTGCAACCCATAACCCACCCATCATAAAACCGGGTTTCACCACTACCCTCTTCCGGCAACCCGACCAGCGCCCTCGCGGGGCGGGCGATTTCACCTATCCTTCCTCCAGGCCCGCACCCGGCGCCACCGCCGCCACCGGCCCGCGCAGCGCACTCGCTTGTACAACTCGTCGGTACGCCACGGGCAAAAAGGTTGCACCGGGTTGCACCTGATCGCGGATTGCGCTTAATCTTCCGCCACGCACCACCTGCGCCCCACAACAAGACAGGACTCCGCCATGGCCAGCACCACCCTCGGCGTCAAACTCGACGACGCCACCCGCGAACGCCTCAAGCAGGCCGCCCACTCGATCGAGCGCACCCCCCACTGGGTGATCAAGCAGGCGATCTTCAACTACCTCGAGCAGATCGAGAACGGCGCCACCCCGGCCGAGCACAACGGCTTGGCCGTGGCCGCCGGCGAGGAGCCGCTGGAGGCGCTGAGCGAACAGGGCCTGCAGGTGTTCCTGCACTTCGCCGAGAGCATCCTGCCGCAGTCGGTGCTGCGCGCCTCGATCACCGCCGCCTATCGCCGCCCGGAAACCGAGGCGGTGCCGATGCTGCTGGAGCAGGCGCGGATGCCCCGCGAGCTGGCCGACGCCAGCCAGAAGCTGGCGCTGAACCTCGCCGAGAAGCTGCGCAACCAGAAGAACGGCAGCGGCCGTCAGGGTCTGGTGCAGGGCCTGCTGCAGGAGTTCTCGCTGTCCTCGCAGGAAGGCGTGGCGCTGATGTGTCTGGCCGAAGCCCTGCTGCGCATCCCCGACAAGGCCACCCGCGACGCGCTGATCCGCGACAAGATCGCCAACGGCAACTGGAGCCAGCACCTGGGCCAGAGTTCGTCGATGTTCGTCAACGCCGCCTCCTGGGGCCTGCTGATCACCGGCAAGCTGGTTTCCACCCACAACGAGGGCGGCCTGAGCGCCTCGCTCAACCGCCTGATCGGCAAGAGCGGCGAGCCGGTGATCCGCAAGGGCGTGGACATGGCCATGCGCCTGATGGGCGAGCAGTTCGTCACCGGCGAGACCATCGCCGAGGCGCTGGCCAACGCCGCGACGCTGGAGGCCAAGGGCTTCCGCTACTCCTACGACATGCTCGGCGAGGCCGCGCTGACCGCGGAGGACGCCAAGCGCTACCTGGCCTCCTACGAGCAGGCCATCCACGCCATCGGCAAGGCCTCCCACGGCCGCGGCATCTACGAGGGCCCGGGCATCTCGATCAAGCTGTCCGCCCTGCACCCGCGCTACAGCCGCGCCCAGTACGAGCGGGTGATGGGCGAGCTGTACCCGACCCTGCTCGGCCTGACCCAGCTGGCCAAGCAGTACGACATCGGCATCAACATCGACGCCGAGGAAGCCGACCGTCTGGAGCTGTCGCTGGACCTGCTCGAGCGCCTGTGCTTCGAGCCGTCGCTGGCCGGCTGGAACGGCATCGGCTTCGTCATCCAGGCCTACCAGAAGCGCTGCCCGTACGTGATCGACTACGTGATCGACCTGGCCAAGCGCAGCCGCCACCGCCTGATGATCCGCCTGGTCAAGGGCGCCTACTGGGACAGCGAGATCAAGCGCGCCCAGGTCGAGGGCCTGGAAGGCTTCCCGGTGTACACCCGCAAGCCGTACACCGACCTGTCCTACATCGCCTGCGCGCGCAAGCTGCTGGCGGTGCCGGAGGCGATCTACCCGCAGTTCGCCACCCACAACGCCCACTCGCTGTCGGCCATCTACCAGCTCGCCGGGCAGAACTACTACCCCGGCCAGTACGAGTTCCAGTGCCTGCACGGCATGGGCGAGCCGCTCTACGAGCAGGTGGTCGGCAAGGTCGCCGAGGGCAAGCTGAACCGTCCGTGCCGCATCTACGCCCCGGTGGGCAGCCACGAGACGCTGCTCGCCTACCTGGTGCGCCGCCTGCTGGAAAACGGCGCCAACACCTCGTTCGTCAACCGCATCGCCGACCACAGCATCTCGCTGCACGACCTGGTGGAAGACCCGGTGGCGCAGGTCGAGCAGATGGCCGCCCAGGAAGGCACCCTCGGTCTGCCGCATCCGCGCATTCCGCTGCCGCGCGCCCTGTACGGCGCGGCGCGGGTCAACTCCAGCGGCATCGACCTGGCCAACGAACATCGCCTGGGCTCGCTGTCCTCGGCGCTGCTGTCGAGCGTCAACCAGCAATACCAGGCGCGGCCGATGCTCGGCTGCGACCTCGCGCAGCCCGGCGAGGCGCAACCGGTGAAGAACCCCGCCGACCACCGCGACGTCGTCGGCCAGGTGATCGAGGCCAGCGTCCAGGACGTGCGCAACGCCGTGCTGTGCGCGGTGTCCAGCGGGCAGATCTGGCAGTCCACCCTGCCGACCGAGCGCGCCGCCGTGCTGGAGCGCGCCGCCGACCGCATGGAAGCCGAGATCCAGCAGCTGATGGGCGTGCTGGTCCGCGAGTCCGGCAAGACCTTCGCCAACGCCATCGCCGAGGTGCGCGAGGCGGTCGACTTCCTGCGCTACTACGCGGCGCAGGCGCGCCAGCAGCTGGCCAACGACAGCCATCGCCCCCTCGGTCCGGTGGTCTGCATCAGCCCGTGGAACTTCCCGCTGGCGATCTTCAGCGGCCAGGTGGCCGCCGCGCTGGCCGCCGGCAACACCGTGCTGGCCAAGCCGGCCGAGCAGACCCCGCTGATCGCCGCCCAGGCGGTGCGCATCCTCCTCGAGGCCGGCGTGCCGGCCGGCGCCGTGCAGCTGCTGCCGGGCCGCGGCGAGACCGTCGGCGCCGCGCTGATCGCCGACGAGCGCATCCGCGGCGTGATGTTCACCGGCTCCACCGAGGTCGCCGGGATCATCCAGCGCAACCTCGCCGGCCGTCTCGACGCCCAGGGCCGCCCGCTGCCGCTGATCGCCGAGACCGGCGGGCAGAACGCCATGCTGGTCGACTCCTCGGCGCTCACCGAGCAGGTGGTGGTCGACGTGATCGCCTCCGCCTTCGACAGCGCCGGCCAGCGCTGCTCGGCGCTGCGCGTGCTGTGCGTGCAGGAGGACGTCGCCGACCGCGTGCTGACCATGCTCAAGGGCGCCATGGCCGAGTACAACCTCGGCAACCCGGAGCGCCTGTGCACCGACATCGGTCCGGTGATCGACGAGGAGGCCAAGGCCAACATCGAGCGCCACGTCCAGGCGATGCGCGACAAGGGCCGCAAGGTGTACCAGCTGTCGCGCGCCAACGGCGAGGAGATCAAGCGCGGCACCTTCGTGCTGCCGACCCTGATCGAGCTGGACAGCCTCGACGAGCTCAAGCGCGAGATCTTCGGCCCGGTGCTGCACGTGGTGCGCTACCGCCGCGCCGAGCTGGGCGCGCTGCTCGAGCAGATCAACGCCAGCGGCTACGGCCTGACCCTGGGCGTGCACACCCGCATCGACGAGACCATCGCCCAGGTGGTGGATACCGCCAAGGTCGGCAACCTCTACGTCAACCGCAACATGGTCGGCGCGGTGGTCGGCGTGCAGCCGTTCGGCGGCGAGGGCCTGTCCGGCACCGGCCCGAAGGCCGGCGGCCCGCTGTACCTGTACCGCCTGCTCGCCACCCGCCCGCAGGAGGCGGTCAGCCGCCAGCTGCAGGATGGCGAGGCGCAGCGCAGCGACGTCAAGGGCGCGGCCTTCGCCGCCCTGCTGGAGTGGGCGCGCAAGCAGCAGCCGGGCCTGGCCGAGCTGGCCGAGCGCTACGCGGCGCTGTCGGTCAGCGGCGTCAGCCAGTTGCTGGCCGGCCCGACCGGCGAGCGCAACACCTACAGCCTGCTGCCGCGCGAGCGCGTGCTGTGCCTGGCCGACGACGCCCAGGACCTGCTCGTCCAACTGGCCGCCGCGCTGGCGGTAGGCTGCACGGTGCTGTGGAGCGACAACGCGGCCAACCGCAAGCTGCTGGCCCAGCTGCCCAGCAGCGTGCAGCAGGGCATCCAGCTGATCGGCGACTGGGCCGCCGGCGATCTGGCGTTCGACGCCATCATCCACCACGGCGACTCCGACCAGCTGCGCGAGGTCTGCCAGCTGGCCGCCAAGCGCCCCGGCGCGATCGTCGGCGTCAACGGCCTGAACAAGGGCGACACCGACATCCCGCTGGAACGCCTGCTGATCGAGCACGCCCTGAGCGTCAACACCGCCGCCGCCGGCGGCAACGCCAGCCTGATGACCATCGGCTAAGCGTCCCGGCGCCTGCGGGGCGGCATTGCGCCGCCCCGCAGGCGTTGCTTCCCCCGCCGGCCGGTGTCCTGCCTGCCGCCCCCCTCTTCTGGCCATGCGCCAAACAATCGGCGACCAATAAGTGCCGCCATTCTTTTCTTCCGTCACACCACCGCAGACGCGTCCTACCTTTTATGATGACCGCTGAGCGGACCCCCTTCCGTTTGTCGTCAACTTTTGGGCGTCAACTTGACTTGAGGGTGGCGCCGTTCACACTTGCTCCCGTGGTTCCGTGGAAGACCGATGGCCGAGCGAATCCGGCGGTCGGTGAGAAGTGGGAGGTTTTTCATGCGAAACGATGATGCGGTTCCCCTCCCGATCAAGCGCCCGGCCAACGACATAGAGCGCGCGCGCCGCGCCCGCGACGAAGCCGAGATCGAACGCGCTATCGAAGCGCGCATGGCGCAGTACGAATCCTGGCGCTCGCAGCAGCGCAGCCAGATCCCCTACGCGCAGCAGGCCCTGGTCAGAGTGCTGCACGCCGCCCTGCAGGGCAGCGGCGATAGCCAGAGCGAGGTCTGCCGGGATTTCCTGCTCGGGCTGTGGAACGGCCAGGAGCATCCCTTCAACCTGTCACGATTACGTCGCCTGGAAATCGAGCAGTGGCAGGACTGCATGACGGTGCTGCAGCTGCAGCAGTACTCGCTGTCGCCGATCCACCTGTGTATCCAGGATGGCGAACGCATCTGGCAGCACCTCAGGGGCAACCGGCCGCCACAGGGCGCCCGGCGCCATGACGAGGATGAGGGCCCGACCTGCCGCGCGGCCAGCCAGTCCGAGTGAAGCGTGGGCGCCGACGGTGCGCCGGGCGCCGGCTTGTGGCAGAGTCGCGGCCATTCCCGCTCGGACTGGCCCCGCGATGGACATCAAGCAGCTGCGCTTTCTGGTCGCCCTCGACGAAACCCGCCACTTCGGCCAGGCGGCGGCGCGCTGCCACGTCACCCAGCCGACCCTGTCGATGCGTCTGCGCAATCTGGAGGAGGAACTGGGCATCGAGCTGGTGCGCCGCGGCCAGCGCTTCGAGGGTTTCACCGCCGAGGGCGAACGTATCCTCGCCTGGGCGCGCAGCCTGCTCGCCGCCCAGGAAGGCCTGTACGCCGAGGCGGCGGCCTGCCGCGGCCAGTTGGTCGGCACCCTGCGCCTGGGCGTGGTGCCGCTGGCCAGCTTCGACCCGATGCGCCTGGTCGGCCTGTTCGCCGAACGCCACCCGGAGCTGCGCTTCCAGCTGTGCGCGCTGAGCAGCGAGCGGATCCTCGAGGACCTGGCGCGCAACCGCCTGGACCTCGGCCTCTCCTACCTCGACCGTCTCGCCCCGCAGCACTTCGAGTGCCTGGAGCTGGCCGATACGCGCATGGGCCTGCTGCACGACCGCCGCCACTTCCGCTTCGGCGCCGGCCCGCTGGCCTGGAAGGCGGTGGCCGCCCTGCCGCTCGGCCTGCTGTCGGCGGGCATGCACTTTCGCCAGTCGATCGACCACGCCCTGCGCAGCCACGGCCTCGATCCGCAGCCACGCCTGGAAACCGACGCCGTGCATCAGTTGTTGCAGGCGGTCAGCGCCGGCCTGTGCTGCGCGGTGATGCCGCTGGACAGCGGTCTCGACGCGCTCACCGAGCACCTCGCGCTGACGCCCATCGAAGACGCCCAGACCCTCGCCCCGCTCGGCCTGATCCTGCGCCGCAGCGCGCCGCGCTCGGCGCTGGCCGAAGCCTGCTTCGCCGAGGCGCGTCGCCTGCTGCAGGGCTGATCCGGCGCGCTACTCAAGCCCGCCGACCCTCCCCTCCCGCGGATATTCGATGCGGTAATCGACGGCGAACTTGGCGCTTTCGCCGGCCGCCAGCCGGCGCTCCCAGGCGACCACCCCGCGGCGCTGCTGCCAGGCCTGCACCGTCGGCGCCGGATCGAACACGGCGCGCACCTTGATCTCCTCCGAGCCGCTGACCGGCGACGACTCGAGCAGCAGCACGTCCACCGGCTGTCTGTGGGTGTTGGTGAGGGTGAACATCTCGGCGACGCGTCGCTCGTTGCGCTTGTCGAACACCCCGGTGCTGCCCGCCTGGCCCTCGACCTGATCGACCGCCACGCGCAGCTGCTCGTCGCGACCGAAGGAAAACACGAAACGCTCGGCGCTGGCCGGTTCCCAATAGGCCGAGCCCACGTAGCTGCCATCGCGCAGCAGCTGGGTGTCCCCGGGCAGCCAGACGCCCTCGGGACGCTCGGCCTCGGCAGTCACCACCGCCGCTCTCTCCAGCCGCGGCGCAATGCGCAGATGGTGTTTGGCCGGCAACGTCTCCTGCGCCAGGCTGACCGACACTTCGCGGCCATCGGCCGGCAGGCTGACCGGCGTCGGCACCACGAACTCGCTGGCGAAGGCGCCGTGATTGGCGAAGGTCGGCGGCTGGTAGCCGGTTTCGTCGCTGCCCGCCTCGCGCGCGGGGGCGAGCGCCGCCGGTGCCGCCATGTCGTTGGCCCGCGCCTTGGACTCCATCGCCGACATCTGCGCCGGCTGCGGCGGCTGCCAGGTGAGCACCCAGGGTTGCGGCTCGGGGCCGGCCGGCGACAGCCGCGGCTGGGTGGTGGACAGGGTCAGCTTGACGTTGCTCCAGTCCTCGCCGGTCTTCTGCGCCACCGTGGCCAGGCGCTCCAGCTCCAGGCGCGATGCCGCGGTATCCAGCGCCGCCCGGTAGGCCGGCCTCCAGCCGGCATTGGCCACCTGGTAGCTGAGCCTCAGCTCGCCGGCGCGTTGCGCACTGAGCTGCACGGTGACGCTGCGCGTATCGCGCACGCCGCTGCGCAGCTGGCCCAGATCGCGCTGCAGCACGTCGGCCTGCCGGGCCAGCTCGCGCTTCTGCACCGTCAGGCGCTGGATCTTGGCCAGCGACTCGCTCGCCCCCTGGCCGATGGCGGCGAGTAGCCCGGCAAGGACCTTGGGATCGCTGGGCAGGCCCTGCTGCTCGCCCTCTGCGCCAGTGCCGCTGCTGAAGCGCTCGAGGTAGCGCTTGACCAGCTCGGCCGAGGCGATCTCGGCATCCAGCGCCGCCTGCTGGTCCTGCAGGGCGAGGATGCGCGCCTCCAGTTCGGCCTCGGCGGGGTTGAGTGCGGTGGCGCCGGCGGTCTCCTGGGTAACGATCTGGCCCACACGCACCTGCGGCCCGGCCTCCGCGCGCAGGGTCTGCACGTCGAAGCGGGCCGGCAGCCCGGAGAACACCACCTCGGTCATCTCGGGGCTCACCTGGGCAGTGCGCACCACGGTGGCGCTGCCGGGGTGCAGCACTACGGCGGTGATCGGCGGCGCGGGCGCGGCGAGAACCGCGCTGCTGAGGGTGGCGGGGAATAACAGGACGACGGTCGCGTTCAGGCGCATGAGGGGCTCCTCCCCTGGCTGGTCGACAAGAACCGGAGGAGCGGCACGGGCGGCCGTCCCTGTCCCGGCTGCTGGAGGCTATGCCAGGCGCGCGGGCCTGTCCATGCGCCAGATCGCGGTCACCGCGACCCGGCGGAAGTGAGCTGATAAACCCGCTCGATCAATACATCGGCAACAGCGATTGGACGCCCCGCCGCCGCGCGGCCTAGGCTGGCTGGGTCGAATTGTCGCAGAGGGCTTCGCCCATGCCACGCGCTCCCGGTCTCCCCGCCACTGCGCCGCTCGCCAGCACGCCGGCGGCGGGCTACGCCTATGCCGAACTGGCGCCGGACGCCACGGTGGCCGCCGCGCCGCTGGCCGAGGAATGCGCGCTGGCGATCGCCTACAACGGCCTCAACCAGGCGGTGATGATGGTCACCCCACGGGATCTCGAGGACTTCGTGCGCGGTTTCACCCTGAGCAGCGGCATCATCGACGGTTTCGATGAGATCTACGACCTGACGCTCCACGGCGAAGGCGCCGCGTGCCGCGCCGAGGTGCAGATTGCCAGCCGCGCCTTCTGGGCGCTCAAGCGCCAGCGCCGCCAGCTGGCCGGCACCAGCGGCTGCGGCCTGTGCGGCGTCGAGGCCCTCGATCAGGCGCTGCCGTCGCTCGTCGAGCTGTCCGGCCAGCCGCTGCCGCCGGCCGAACATCTGGCCGGCCTGCGCGAACGCATCGCCGGCGCACAAAGCCTGGCCCGCCACAGCGGCGCGGTGCACGCCGCGCTGTACGTCGATGCCAGCGGCGACATCGCCCTGTGCCGCGAGGATATCGGTCGCCACAACGCGCTGGACAAGCTGATCGGCGCGCTGCCCGGCGCCGGCCTCGAACCGGCCGCCGGCTTCGTCGCGGTCACCAGCCGCTGCAGCCTGGAGCTGATCCACAAGGCGGTGCGCGCACGCATCGCCACCCTGGTGTGCCTGTCGGCGCCTACCGCACTCAGCGTGCAGTGGGCGCGCGCGCACCGCCTCAACCTCATCCACCTGCCCCACCACAGCGCGCCACGGGTCTACAGCCCGGCGCCGCCCGCCGCCTGATTCGCGCAAGGAAACCCCCATGGCCGACCGCTTCCAGCCCACCGCCCGCTTCCAGACCTACCCCGGCCCGGCCGGCGGCTGGGGAGCGCTGCGCAGCGTGACCCGCGCCTGGCTGGGCAGCGACAACGCGCTGAAGAACATCCGCACCCTGCTGAAAACCAACCAGAACGGCGGCTTCGACTGCCCCGGCTGCGCCTGGGGCGAGGCACCCGGCAAGCACGCGGTGAACTTCTGCGAGAACGGCGCCAAGGCGGTGAACTGGGAAGCCACCAAGCGCGGCATCGGCGCCGAGTTCTTCGCCCGCTACAGCGTGCGCCAGCTCGCCGCGCAGAGCGACTACTGGCTGGAATATCAGGGCCGGCTGACCGAGCCGCTGCGCTACGATCCGGCCACCGACCACTACGTGCCGATCGCCTGGGACGCGGCCTTCGCGCTGATCGCCGGCGAACTCCAGGCCATGGCGCACCCCGACCAGCTGGAGCTGTACACCTCCGGGCGGGCCAGCAACGAGGCGGCCTTCCTCTACCAGTTGCTCGGCCGCGCGCTGGGCACCAACAACTTCCCCGACTGCTCGAACATGTGCCACGAGGCCAGCGGCGTCGGCCTCGGCCAGAGCCTGGGGGTCGGCAAGGGCACCGTCACCTACGCCGACTTCGCGCACGCCGACGCCATCTTCGTGATGGGCCAGAACCCCGGCACCAACCACCCGCGCATGCTCGAACCGCTGCGCGAGGCGGTGCACCGCGGCGCCCAGGTGGTGTGCTTCAACCCCCTCAAGGAGCGCGGCCTTGAGCGCTTCCAGCATCCGCAGAAGGCCCTGGAGATGCTCGCCAACGGCGACGCGCCGACCCACAGCGCCTACTTCCGCCCCAAACTCGGCGGCGACATGGCGGCGCTGCGCGGCATCGCCAAGTACCTCCTGCTGTGGGAGCGCGAGGCCCTCGCGCAGGGCCTGCCGGCGGTGTTCGACCATGCCTTCATCGCCGAGCACACGACCGGCGTGGACGACTATCTGGCGGCGGTGGACGCCACACCCTGGGCGCAGATCGCCGAGCAGTCGGGCCTCGCTCTGGCCGAGATCGAGCAGGCAGCGCGCATTTACCGCAACGCCGAGCGGGCGATCGTCTGCTGGGCGATGGGCATCACCCAGCACCGCCATTCGGTGGCGACCATCCAGGAGATCGTCAACCTGCTGCTGCTGCGCGGCAACGTCGGCAAGCCGGGCGCCGGCGCCTGCCCGGTGCGCGGCCACAGCAACGTGCAGGGCGATCGCAGCATGGGCATCAACGAGCGGCCGCCGGCGGCGCTGCTCGACGCCATCGAGCGGCGCTTCGCCTTCCAGGTGCCGCGCAAGGACGGCCACAACACCGTCGAGGCCATCGCGGCGATGCTCGCCGGTCAGGTGCGGGTATTCATCGGCCTGGGCGGCAACTTCGCCCAGGCCACCCCGGACACCCCGCGCACCCACCAGGCGCTGCGCAATTGCGCGCTGACCGTGCAGATCAGCACCAAGCTCAACCGCAGCCATCTGGTCACCGGCAGGCAGGCGCTGATCCTGCCCTGCCTGGGACGCACCGACATCGACTCCCAGGCCGGCGGCCCGCAGGCGGTGACGGTGGAAGACTCGTTCAGCATGGTGCATGCGTCCTGGGGCCAGCTCGAACCGCTCTCCAGGCAGATCCGCTCGGAGCCGGCGATCGTCGCCGGCATCGCCGCCGCCGCGCTCGACCGCCGCCCGGTCGACTGGCTGTGGCTGGTCGAGGACTACGCGCGCATCCGCGCACTGATCGGCGAGACCATCCCCGGCTACACCGACTTCGAGCAGCGCCTGGCGCAGCCGGGCGGCTTCTACCTGGGCAACGCCGCGGCCCAGCGGCAGTGGAATACCGCCAGCGGGTGCGCGGAGTTCCGCGATCACGCCCTGCCGGACGATCTGCTGCCCGAGCAGGTGCGCGGCCAGACGCAGCAGCCCGACCTGATCCTGCAGACCCTGCGTTCCCACGACCAGTACAACACCACCCTGTACGGCCTCGACGACCGCTACCGCGGGGTCAAGGGCATGCGCGAGGTGGTGTTCGTCAATCCCGAGGACATCCAGCGCCTGGGTCTGCAGGCGGGGCAGAAAGTCGACCTGCTGTCGCTGTGGGACGACGGCATCGAGCGGCGGGTGAGCGGCTTCACCCTGCTCGCCTACGACACCCCGCCAGGCCAGGCGGCCGCCTACTACCCGGAAACCAACCCGCTGGTGCCGCTGGCCAGCGTCGGCGAAGGCAGCCACACGCCGACTTCCAAATTCGTCGCCATTCGCGTGTTGCCGGCGCGCGAGTCGGGGCTGATCGTGCAGGCCAGTTGAGCCGGAATCGAATGCAGCCAGGCCTGCGGCCTGGTTGGTGGGTTACGGCCGGAGGCCTACCCACCCTACGTCCGTGATACCTACACGTTGGCGAAGGCCCTGCACCCGTAGGGTGGGTTAGCCGCTCTGCGGCGTAACCCACCTGCGCGACCGCCAGGTCGCGTCACTCGGTGACGTCGAACCCGCGGCTCAACGCCGCCGCTTGCCGCCGAGCAGCGAGCCCATCAGCCCGCGCACCAGCTCGCGGCCGATCTGGTTGGCGGCCTGGCGCACGGCGCTCTTCATCGCCTGGCCCACCGCGCTGCCGAGCAGGTCGCCGGCCATGTCGCCGAACGATTGCTCGCCTTCAGCCGTGGCCGCCTTGCCCTTGACCACAGGCGCCTCGGCTTGGGCGGCGCGTGCAGTGAGCAGCTCGTAGGCCGACTCGCGGTCCACCGGCCGGTCGTAACGCCCGGCCAGCGCCGACTGGCGGATCAGCGCAGCGCGTTCCGCCTCGCCGAGCGGGCCGATGCGCGACTGCGGCGGAGCGATGGCCACCCGCTGCACCATGGCCGGGGTGCCCTTCTCTTCCAGAGTGCCGACCAGCGCCTCGCCGATGCCCAGCTCGGTGAGCACCGCCAGGCAGTCGAACTGCGGATTGGGACGGAAGCCGTCGGCCACCGCGCGCAGGGCCTTCTGCTCCTTGGCGGTGAAGGCGCGCAAGCCGTGCTGGATGCGCAGACCGAGCTGGGCGAGGATGTCGTCGGGCAGGTCGCCCGGCGACTGGGTGACGAAGTAGACGCCGACGCCCTTGGAGCGGATCAGCCGCACCACCTGCTCCAGGCGCTCCTGCAGCGCCCTGGGGGTGTCGGCGAACAGCAGGTGTGCCTCGTCGAAGAACAGCGCCAGCAGCGGCCGATCGGCGTCGCCGCGCTCGGGCAACTGCTCGAACAGCTCGGCGAGCAGCCAGAGCAGGAAGGTGGCGTAGACCTTGGGCGCCTCGTGAACCAGGCGGCTGGCATCGAGCAGGTGGATGCGCCCGCGGCCGTCGGCGGTCGGCTGCAGGAGGTCCTCCAGCTGCAGCGCCGGCTCGCCGAACAGCGCCTCGGCGCCCTGCTGCTCGAGGGTCGCCAGGCGGCGCAGCAGCGCCTGGCCGGAGGCGCCGGTGAACAGCGCGCGCTCGTCGCCAAGCACTTCGGGATGGGCCTGCAGGTGGTTGAGCAACGCCTTGAGGTCCTTGAGATCGAGCAGCAGCAGACCGTCGCGGTCGGCCACCTGGAAGGCGGCGTAGAGCGCGGCCTGCTGGCTGTCGGTCAGCTCCAGCAGCGCGCCGAGCAGCAGCGGCCCCATCTCGCTCAAGGTGGTGCGCAGCGGATGGCCGCTCTGCCCGGCGACGTCCCACAGGGTGACCGGATAGGCCTGCGGCCGATGGCCGAGCCAGGGCATGGCGGCGATGCGCTCGGCGATCTTGCCCTTGGGCTCGCCGAGCGCGCCGAGGCCGCACAGGTCGCCCTTGATGTCGGCGGCGAACACCGCGACGCCGGCGTCGCTGAAGGCTTCGGCGAGACGCTGCAGGGTGACGGTCTTGCCGGTGCCGGTGGCGCCGGCGATCAGGCCGTGACGGTTGGCCAGACGCAGCAGCTGGCCGACGGGCTGGCCGGCGGGATCGGCGCCAAGCAGCAATTGCACGGATTCGGGCATCTTCCACTCCCTCGCTGGTGATGAGGCCAGTACCCCGCCCCCCACAGGACCAGCGGGCTGGCTGTGTGGCGCGCCGGCAGGCGCTCAGTCCCCTCGGTCGGTATCGTGCCAGGCGAACGCCTTGACCGCACGCAGCACGTCGTGGCGACTGAGGACGCCGACCAGACGGCCGTTATCGAGCACCGGCAGGCGCTGGCGCTGGTCGAGCAGCAAGCCTTCGGCGGCCTTGATGATGTCGGCATCGACGTCGATGGTGTCCGGCACCACCGTCATGTACTGGCCCACCGCGCCGTGGGCGTCGTCATGGTAGGCACCGGCCAGGGTGGCCCGCAGGCAGTCGGCCTCGGACAGGATGCCGATCAGTTCCCCTCGGGCATCGACCACCGGCGCCGCCGTCAGGCCGTGCTTGAGCAGGCGCTCGATGGCGGTGAACAGATCCATCTCCGGGCGGAAGGTCAGCGGGTGGCGGGTCATGTACGACCGCACCTTGATCGACTTGAGCATGGGCTCGTTCCTCTATCCTTGTAGTTGTCGCAGGCGCATCCGCGCGCCTGTCCGAAGCCTTCGCCGACCGGGCGCGGTGTCTCAGTCGAACACCACGGTCTTGTTGTCGTGGACTACTACCCGATCTTCCAGGTGATAGCGTAGACCACGCGCCAGCACCCGCCGCTCGACGTCCTTGCCGATGCGAACCATGTCCTCGGCCTGCTGCCGGTGTGTGACGCGGGCGACGTCCTGCTCGATGATCGGGCCGGCGTCGAGCTCCTCGGTGACGTAGTGGCAGGTCGCGCCGATCAGCTTGACCCCGCGCTGGGCCGCCTGGTGGTAGGGCTTGGCGCCGGCGAACGAGGGCAGGAAGCTGTGGTGGATGTTGATCACCCGCCCGGCGTAGTCCTCGCAGAGGGTCGGCGGCAGGATCTGCATGTAGCGCGCCAGCACCACGCAGTCGGCCTGATGCTCGGCGATCAGCCGGGTGACCTCGGCGAAGGCCGGGGCCTTGTCCTTGGGGTCGACCGGCACATGGAAATAAGGAATGTCGTGCCACTCGACCATGCTGCGCAGATCGTCGTGGTTGGAGATGACGCAGGGAATCTCGCACTCCAGCTCGCCGCTGTGCCAGCGGTGCAGCAGGTCGGCCAGGCAGTGCGACTCGCGGCTGGCCATCAGCACCACGCGCTTCTTCACCGCCGAGTCGTAGACCTGCCAGCGCATGCCGAACTCGCGGGCGATCGGTGCGAAGGCATGGCGGAAACCCTCTAGATCGAAGGGCAGCGAGTCGGCGCGAATCTCGTGGCGCATGAAGAACCAGCCATTGTCGAGGTCCGAGTGGTGGCTCGCTTCGGTGATCCAGCCGTTGTAGGTGGCCAACAGGTTGCTGACCTTGGCCACGATGCCGACACGGTCGGGGCAGGCGATGACCAACCGGAAAGTACGCATGGGGTAACTCCGCAAACATCGAAAGAAGCCATTCTAGCCAGCCGGGCGAAAAACTACAGCAGTGCCGGCAGGCCAACTGACCGCGGCACTTGGCGCGTTGCGCAAATGTGCCGCCGCGCACGGCCAAGCATCGCTGCGATTATTTTCCTCCGAGTTGTTAATAATGCTTCATCCGCTATTTACTCGATAAATGGCTGTGTCTATTATTTGTTTAGTGCCGTATTTCCTGCAGACCTGCCTTCACAAGGTAATCAACATGTCCCTGATCAACGAATATCGCTCGACCGAAGCTGCCATCAAGCAACTGCAGGAACGCCTGCAAGCCCTCAAAGAGGACGACAAACTGCAGAAGGAACTGGACTTCGAAGCCAAGCTGCGCGAACTGATGGCTCAATACGGCAAGTCGCTGCCGGATATCCTCGCCCTGCTCGACGCCGAAGGCAAAGTCGCCAAGGCCGGCCGCCCGGCCCGCGCCGCCAAAGTTGAAGCACCGGCCAAGCGCACCCGCAAGGTCAAGCAATACAAGAATCCGAACACCGGCGAAGTCATCGAAACCAAGGGCGGCAATCACAAGACCCTGAAAGAATGGAAAGCCACCTGGGGCGCCGATACCGTCGAAGGTTGGGCTACCCTGCTCGGCTGATTTTCCGGCCTGCCGATCGCGGAATAAAAAAACGCCAGCACTGCTGGCGTTTTTTTATTGTGCCGATTTTTCCGAGTTCGCAGCGCTTACGGCCTCAAGCCAGGCCGTAGCGCTGGCGCAAACCCTCGGCGTGCACCCGCCAGGCGCCCAGCAGCGCCTGCTGGCGCGGTTCGGCGCCGACCAGCAACTTGCCCGCGGCCTGCTCGAAGGCCGCCAGGGTATTGGGCGCCCCGGCCTGACTGTCGCTCAGGCGCGCCCGGCAGAATTCGATCCAGCGCTGCTGCTCGGCGGCGCTCAAAGTTTCCGGGAAGTTGCGTGCCCGGTAGCGGAACAGCAACTCGATCAGACGCTCGTCGGCAAACTGACGCTCATATTGGGCCAGCTGTTGCGGATCGCTCTCGCGCACCTGGATGCACAGGCCGCGATCGCGATCGCCAATAAAACCGTCGTACAGGCGCTGCTCCGGGTCCGCGCTGACGGCAAATCCATTTTCGGCAAAGATCCGCGGAATCTTTTCCGCCCATACCGCCCGCTGTTGTTCCAGCAGCTGCGCCCGCGCGTTGCACTGCGGCATATCCACGCCGAGGCGCTCGCGATCTTCCGCGCGCAATACCGTCAGCGGCGCCAGAATCGGGCAACGATTGACCTGCACCTGCTTCAGCGGCACCGGAAGTTCATCCTCGGCCAGTTCTTCGCGGCGGGTATACAGGCGCTCGGCGAGAACTTCTCCCGGCAATTCCAGCAGCGGCGAAATATCCGCCTGCAGGTCGCAGACGATCAGCGCGTTGCGGTTGCGCGGATGCCAGGCCAACGGCAATACCACGGAAAGGAAATGCCGCTGCGCGGAAAAACGTCCGGAAATATGCACCATGGGTTGTAGCAAACGGATCTGCTCCAATACCCGCGCCTTGCTGCGCAACTGATAACACCAGTCGTAAAGACGCGGCTGACGTTCGCGCAGCAGGCGGGCCAGGGCGATGGTGGCGCGCACGTCGGCCAGCGCATCGTGGGCCTGACCGTGATCGATGCCGTTGGCGGCGGTCAGCCTTTCCAGCTTCAGGGTCAGCCGGCCCTCCTCCTGCGGCCATTCGATGCCTTGCGGGCGCAGCGCGTAGGCGGTGCGCAGCAGGTCGATCAGATCCCAGCGACTGTTGCCGCCCTGCCATTCGCGGGCGTAGGGATCGAAGAAGTTGCGGTACAGGCTGTAGCGGGTGACTTCGTCGTCGAAGCGCAGGCTGTTGTAGCCGGCGCTGCAGGTGCCGGGGCGGACCAGTTCGGCGTGCAGGCGGGTCATGAACTCGGCCTCGCCGAGGCCCTGGCGCTCCAGGTGGGCGGGCGCGATGCCGGTGATCAGACAGGACATCGGGTGCGGCAGGATGTCGTCGCTCGGGCGACAATAGAGGTTGAGCGGCTCGCCGATCTCGTTGAGCGACTCGTCGGTACGGATGCCGGCTACCTGCAGCGGCCGGTCGCGGCGCGGGTCGATGCCGGTGGTTTCATAGTCGTACCAGAAGATGCTTGCGGTCACGGGACGGGCTCCAGGGTCGAGGACTGCGGCAGTCTAACGCAGCGCGCGGAAACCATTGCCGCCGCCGACTCCGCCTCGCTAGCATCGCCTTTTTTACCGGACCCTTTGCCGCCATGCCCGCCACCTCGCCCGCCAGCCTGCTGCTGGATACCCGCCTGCGGGTGGAAACGCCCGAGGGAGTCGACCTGCTGCTGTCGCCCGCCGGCCCGCTGCCCCGTGCGCGCGCCTTCGCCGTCGACCTGGCGCTGCGCGGTGCGCTGTCGCTGACCGCGCTGCTGGTGCTCGGCCGCCTCGGCGACCTGGGCATCGGTCTGGGCCTGATCCTGCTGTTCCTGCTCAACTGGTGGTACATGGTGCTGTTCGAGGTGTTCAACCAGGGCCGCTCGCCCGGCAAGCAGCTGCTCGGCCTGCGCGTGGTCCACGAGGACGGCACGCCGGTGGGCTGGGGCGCGGCGCTGCTGCGCAACCTGCTGCGCTTCGTCGACATGCTGCCGCTCGGCTACTGCTGCGGCCTGCTCGCCAGCCTGGCCAACCGGCGCTTCCAGCGCCTCGGCGACCTGGCCGCCGGCACTATGGTGATCCACCAGCCGCGCGCGCCGCGGGGGTCGCCTCTGGAGCCGGTCGCCCCGCTCGCCGCGCCCTTCGCCCTGAGCGCCGAGGAGCAGCGCAATCTGCTCGACTTCGACGAGCGCCAGCGCCAGCTGTCGCCGGCGCGCCGCGACGAGCTGGCCGGCCTGCTCGCCCCGCTGCTGGGCGTGCCTCCCGCCGAGGCGGCCGTGCGCCTGCAGCGCATCGCTGCCGGCCTGCGGGGTGGCGTATGAAACAGGCGCAGTTCGAGGCCCTGCACCAGGACGAATGGCGTGCGCTGGAAGAGCGCCTCGCCATGCTGGAGAAGACCCGCGCGGCCTCGCCGCAGGCCGCCGGCTTCGCCGCCGCCTACCGGCGGCTGTGCCAGCAGCTGGCCCTGGCGGAAAGCCGCGCCTACAGCGTCAGCCTGGTCGAGCGTCTGCAACAGCTCAACCTGCGCGCCCACCAGCAGCTCTATCGGCCGCGCCAGCACCTCGGCGCGCGCCTGCTGACCCTGGTGTTCGCCGGTTTCCCGCGCCAGGTGCGGGCGGCCTGGCGCAGCATCCTGCTGGCCAGCCTGCTGTTCTATGGCAGCCTGCTGGGCATGGGCCTGCTGGTCTACCTGTTCCCCGACCTGATCTACAGCCTGCTGTCGCCCCAGCAGGTGGCGGGCATGGAACGGATGTACGACCCCGACGCCAGCCGCCTGGGCCCCTACGCCGGACGCGCCAGCAGCGACGACTGGATGATGTTCGGCTATTACATCATGAACAACATCGGCATCGCCTTTCAGACCTTCGCCAGCGGCCTGCTGCTGGGTGTCGGCTCGCTGTTCTTCCTGCTTAGCAACGGCCTCAACATCGGCGCCATCGCCGGTCATCTGCTGCGCATCGGCTACGACGAAACCTTCCTGAGTTTCGTGATCGGCCATGGCGCTTTCGAGTTGACTGCCATAACCTTCGCCGGCGCCGCCGGCCTGCAGCTCGGCGGCGCCCTGCTGATGCCCGGCCCGCGCAGCCGGCGCGTCGCCCTGCATGCCGCGGCTAAAGACTGCGTCGGCCTGCTCGCCGGGATCATCGGCCTGCTGCTGATCGCCGCGTTCATCGAGGCCTACTGGTCGTCGATCACCCGTTTCACCCCGGGCGTGAAGTACGCCGTCGGCGCGGCACTCTGGCTGCTGGTCGCCGCCTACTTCCTGCTCGGTGGACGACGCCGCTGAGCGTCGCCGAGAAAACCACAGGGAGCCGTAGTGACCATCCATCCATTCGCCTGCCCGCCGTCCCCGCGGCGTCCCGCATGCCACTGAGCAGCGCCGAGGCGGCCCTGCGCCCGCGCAACCCCTGGGAAGCCGTCGACCTCGGCGTGCACCTGGCGCAGCGTCATGCCGGCCTGCTGCTGGGCAGCTGGGCGGCGCTCACCCTGCCGCTCCTGGGCGTGCTGAGCCTGCTGCTGTGGCGCTGGCCGGGCGTGGTCCTGCTGCTGTTCTGGTGGCTGAAGCCCGCCTTCGAGCGCCTCGCGCTGCACGTGCTGGCACGCGCCCTGTTCGGCGCCACGCCGACCCTCGGCCAGGCCCTGCGCGCCTGGCCCGGCCAATTGCGCGGCGAGCTGCTGGCCAGCCTGACCTGGCGACGTTTCAGCCTCAGCCGCAGCTTCACCCTGCCGCTCACCCAGCTGGAGAACCTGCGCGGCCCGGCCCGCCACCAGCGCCTGCACGCTCTCGGCCGGCGCAGCGGAGTGGCGCGCTGGCTGACCATCCTCGGCATGCACATCGAACTGGTGCTGTGGAGCGGTCTGCTGGCGCTGATCTGGCTGTTTCTTCCCGATCAGCTCAGCGAGCCGCGCAACTGGCTGAGCCTGCTGCTGCGCCCGCCGCAGGAGCTGCTCTGGCTGGAACACCTCAGCAATGCCTGCTACGCGCTGGTACTGGTGGTCTGGGAGCCGGTCTACGTCGCCTGCGGCTTCAGCCTCTACCTCAACCGGCGCAGCGAACTGGAGGCCTGGGACCTCGAATTGGCCTTCCGTCGCCTGGCCGAGCGCCTCGGCGCAGTCGGCCAGGCGCTGCTGCTGACCCTCGCCGTCGGCCTCGCCACGCTGCTGGCCAGCCCGCCGGCGCTGGCCGGGGAGACGGAGCCCGCGGCAGAGGCCGCCAGCGCCCTCTGCCCGCTGCCCGGCGAGGACAACCCCGGTCCGGATACCCCGCGCCTGACCCATCAGCCGCTGACCAGCCGCCAGGCACAGGCGGAAATCTACGTCCTGCTCGACCAGCCGCCGTTCCACCGCGTCGAAGAGCGCTTCGACTGGAACTGGCCGGAGCGGGACGATGAGCAGCCGAACGACGCCAGCCCGCCGCCGGCCTGGCTGCAGGACGTCGCCGAAAGCGTCGAGGTCCTGCTGTGGAGCCTGCTGGCGGTCGCCGCCCTGCTCGCCTGGCGCTACCGCGACTGGCTGCGCCTGTTCGCCGCGCGCGCGCGCGGCAGCGCGGCGGCCGACGCGCCACCGCCCACCCGGCTGTTCGGCCTTGCCGTCGACCCGGCGAGCCTGCCGGACGATCTGCCCGCCGCGGTCGAGCGCCTGTGGGCGACGGATCCCCGCGCCGCCCTCGCCCTGCTCTATCGCGGCCTGCTCAGCTACCTGCTGCACCGCCGCGGGGTGCCGCTCAAGGACGCGCATACCGAAGGCGAGGTGCTGGTGCTGGTGCAGCGCCTGGGCGATGCGCCGCTCGCCGCCTTCGCCGCCCGCCTGCTGGCCGCCTGGCAGGCACTGGCCTACGGCAGCCGACCGCCGCCGGCCGATCTCGGCGCCGAGCTGGGCGCCGAGTGGCGCCAGCTCACCGCCGCCACCCCGCCCCGCGAGGTGAGCGCATGAGCGCCCGGCAACGCCAGTGGCTGGTCCTCGCCGGGCTATGCCTGCTCGCTGCGCTGGCCTTCGTGCTGTTCGGCGAACTCATCCCGCAACGTCGCCTGGTCGATCTCGGCCCCGGACCGGAGGCGCGCGCCAACCCCTGGCTGGCCGCCGAGCGCTTCCTGCGCCAGCGCGGCCTGGCGGTCAGCCGCACCGACAGCCTCACCGCCATCCTCGACGACACCCCGGCCGCCGGTCACAGCCTGCTTCTGCTCGGCTCGCGCCAGCAGCTGAGCGCCGCGCAGAGCCAACGCCTGCTCGACTGGAGCGCCAACGGCGGCCACCTGATCGTGATCGCCGAGGCCAACTGGAGCGACCAGCGCCAGCGCAGCAACGACCTGCTGCTCGACCTGCTGCAGGTGCACCGCCTGCCGACCAGCAGCCTGAAGGACGAGGACGCGCCGACCCCGCAGGTCGAGGACCCCTGGCCGCAGCTGACCCGCCTGTACCTGGAGAACGAGGACGCCCCGGCCTACTTCGCCTTCGACACCCGCTACCACCTCGAGGACGCCGGCAACCGCGCCCAGGCCTGGGCGGGCAGCGCCGGGGCCACCCACCTGCTGCAGCTGGCCTGGGGCGACGGCCTGGTCACCGTGCTCAGCGACGCCAACCTGTGGCGCAACGAACGCATCGGCGAACACGACCATGCCTGGCTGCTCTGGTACCTGACCCAGGACAGCGAGGTGATCTTCCTGCAACGCATCGAGGCCGACCATCTGGTCACCCTGCTGCTGCGCCACTTCTCCGCGGCGCTGCTGGCCCTGGGCCTGCTGATCGTCCTGCTGCTCTGGCGCTTCGGCCTGCGCCACGGCCCGCTGCAGACGGACCCGCTGCCTGCGCGCCGCCAGCTCGGCGAACACCTGCTGGCCTGCGCCGAGTTCCTGCGCCGCCACCAGGGCCACGCCAGCCTGATCGGCCAGCTGCAGGCCGAGATCCGCCAGCGGGCCCGCCAGCGCCACCCCGGTTTCGAACGCCTGCCGGTCACCGAGCAATGGCAACTGCTGACCCGCCTCAGTCGCCTGGAGGCGGCGCTGGTGCGCCAGGCCATGCGCCCGCTCGGCGACCAGCACCCGGACCCCACCCGCTTCACCCGCCAGGTCGCCGACCTGCAACGACTCAGGAATGCCCTATGAGCGAAGACTCCTCCACCCAGCCCATCGACCAGGCCGACGCGAACGAGCACGCCCCGGCAGCCGCCGGCAGCGACGGCCGGGCGGCGGCCAGCCAGCTGCAGCGCGCCACCCAGCTGGTCCAGGCGGTGCGCGACGAACTCGGCAAGGCGCTGATCGGCCAGCAGGCGGTGATCGACGAGGTGCTCTGCGCCCTGCTTGCCGGCGGCCACGTGCTGATCGAGGGCGTGCCCGGCCTCGGCAAGACGCTGCTGGTGCGCGCCCTGGCGCGCTGCTTCGGCGGCCAGTTCGCGCGTATCCAGTTCACCCCCGACCTGATGCCTAGCGACGTCACCGGCCACGCCGTCTACGACCTGGCCAGCGAGCAGTTCAAGCTGCGCCACGGCCCGGTGTTCACCAATCTGCTGCTCGCCGACGAGATCAACCGCGCGCCGGCCAAGACCCAGGCCGCGCTGCTCGAGGTGATGCAGGAACGCCAGGTCACCCTGGAGGGCAACGCCCTGCCGGTGCCGCGGCCGTTCATGGTCCTGGCCACCCAGAACCCCATCGACCAGGAAGGCACCTACCCGCTGCCCGAGGCCGAGCTGGACCGCTTCATGCTCAAGCTGCGCATAGACTATCCCGAGCACGAGCAGGAGCTGGAACTGGTGCGCCAGGTGACCCGCTCGCCGCGCAGCGACATGCTCGAGGTCGCCGCGCTGCGCCCACTGCTGCGCGAGCGCGACGTGCCGGTGCTGCAGAAGATCTGCGCCGAGCTGCCGATCGACGCCCAGGTGCTCGACTACGCCGTGCGCCTGGTGCGCGCCAGCCGCGACTGGCCGGGCCTGGCGTTCGGCGCCGGTCCCCGCGCCTCCATCGCCCTGGTGCGCTGCGCGCGCGCCCGCGCCCTGCTGCACGGCGGCGAGTTCGTCACCCCCGACGACCTCAAGGCCTGCGCGCCGGCGGTGCTGCGCCACCGCGTGCGCCTGGCGCCGGAACTGGAGATCGAGGGCCGCGACGTCGACCAGGTGCTCGCCCAACTGCTCGACCAGGTGGCCGCGCCGCGCTCATGAAGCCCACGCCCCGCCTGCTCGGCCTGACCGCCGCCCTGCTGCTGGCGGCCGTCCTGCTCGGCGCCCTGCCGCTGCTCGGCCTCGCCCTGCCGGAGTGGAGCGCGCGCCTGTGGCAGGTCGCCCTCTTCACCCTCGCCCTGCTGGGGGGGCTCGACGCCCTGTGGCTGCGCCGCCTGCCCTCGCCCGGCGTGGAGCGCGTGCTGCCCGGCCACCTGGCGCTGGATCGCTGGAGCGAGGTGGTGCTGCGCGTCAGCCCCGGCGCCCTGCCGCTGCCCTGGCTGGAGGTGTTCGACCACGTGCCGGCCGAGCTGGAGTTCCAGGACCTGCCGCGCCGCATCGCCCTGCCGGACGCCCAGGGCGTCGAGCTGCGCTACCGGGTGCGCCCGCGCCAGCGCGGCGACAGCCGCTTCGCGCGCTGCGAGATCGGCCTGCCCAGCCGCCTCGGCCTGTGGCAGGCGCGCCGCTACCTCGAGCTGCCCGGCCTGACCCGCGTCTATCCCGACTTCGCCCGCCTGCACGGCGCGCAGCTGATGGCGGTGGACAGCTGGCTCGGCCGCCTCGGCGTGCGCCAGCGGCCGCGCCGCGGCAGCGGCCTGGAGTTCCACCAGCTGCGCGACTTCCGCCAGGGCGACAGCCTGCGCCTGATCGACTGGAAGGCCACCGCGCGCAAGCACCAGCCCATCGCCCGCGAATACCAGGACGAGCGCGACCAGCAGATCATCTTCCTGCTCGACAGCGGCCGACGCATGCGCAGCCAAGACGGCGATCTCAGTCATTTCGACCATGCCCTCAACGCCTGCCTGCTGCTCGCCCACGTCGCCCTGCGCCAGGGCGACGCGGTGGGCCTCTTGGCCTTCGCCGGCGAGGAGACGTCGCGCTACCTGCCGCCGGCCAAGGGCCAGCAGCAGCTCAACGCGCTGCTCAACCGCGTCTACGACCTGCAGCCCGGACGCCTGCCCGGCGACTATCAGGCCGCCGCCGGCGAGCTGCTCGCCCGCCAGTCGCGCCGCGCGCTGGTGGTGCTGCTCAGCAACCTGCGCGACGAGGACGACCAGCAGCTGCCGCTGGCCGCCGCGCAGATCGCCCGCCGCCACCGCCTGCTGATCGCCAGCCTGCGCGAGGAAGTGCTCGACCGCCAGCGCCTGCAGCCGGTGGACAACTACCAGCAGGCGCTGGCCTATTGCGGCACCATCGACTACGCCGAGGCGCGCGCCGCCCTGCACGAGCGCCTGGCCGCCCAGGGCCTGCCGGTGCTCGACGTGCGCCCCGGCGAACTGGGCCCGCAACTGGTCAGTCGCTACCTGCAGTGGAAGGCCGCCGGTGCGTTCTGAGCCGGCGCTTCGGGCTACCATCCGGCACCCGTTCGCGGCGCCGGCCGATGGCCCGGTCGGCCTGCGCGGAGCGCTCTGCCATGCGCCCGTCACCGGTTTGCATGTCCACTGTCGCTGGCGCTAGGCTGAGCGCATGCAAGCCGACCGCCGGCGGCGTCACCCATCCGGCCGAGGAATCCGACATGCAACTCCACCAGCTGCTGGTGATCATCGATCCCACCCAGAACCCGCAACCCGCGTTGGAGCGCGCGGTCTGGATCGCCCAGCGCAGCGGCGCCGCCCTCGAGCTGCTGATCTGCGAATTCAACAGCGCCCTGGACAGCGGCCTGCTGTTCGACGCGCCGGCGCTGGAGAAGGGACGCCACTCGCTGCTCAAGCAACGCCACGAGTGGCTGGAGCAACTCGCCGCGCCGCTGCGCGAGGCCGGCCTCAAGGTGACCAGCGAAGTGCGCTGGGGCAAGCCGCTGCACAAGATGATCATCGCCCGCACCGAGGAGCTCAAACCCGACCTGGTGCTGAAGACCGCCCACAGCCACGGCCTGCTGCACCGCCTGCTGCTCAGCAACACCAGCTGGCAACTGATTCGCAGCTGCCCGGTGCCGCTGTGGCTGGTCAAGCCGCACGGCGAATGGCACGGCCGGCAACTGGCGGTGGCCCTCGATCCGACCCACAGCGCCGACAAGCCGGCGGCCCTCGACCATCAGTTGATCGAAGTGGGGCAAAGCCTGGGCCAGGCGCTGGGCCTGGAGGAACACTACCTGCACAGCTATGCGCCGCTGCCGCGCACCCTGGTATTCGATGCCGAACTGGTCGCCGATTACGAGTACTATGTGGAGCGCACCGGCGAACACCACCGCCAGGCCTTCGACCAGCTCCTCCAGGATCACGCCATCGACCCGGCGCACACCCACCTGCTGCAAGGCTTCGCCGAGGAAACCCTGCCGCGCTTCGTCGAGGAGCAGACCGTCGACCTGCTGGTGATGGGCGCCATCGCGCGCGGCCACCTCGACACCGCGCTGATCGGCCATACCGCCGAGCGGGTGCTCGAAGGCGTCAACTGCGACCTGCTGGTGCTCAAATCGCAGACTGTCGCTGCCCCCTGAGGCGCAGCGCTCTTTACCGGACTATCGGCCACGGAGGCCGGACTCCGCGCGAACCCCATGTCCGCCGCCCGTCGCCACAAGCGCAGGCGCCGGCGTTTTCCCGTTATCGACCAGGAGATCCCTGATGCCCTTTCGCCGTACCAAGATCGTCGCCACCCTCGGCCCAGCCAGCAGCTCGCCGCAAGTGCTCGAGCAGCTGATCCTCGCCGGGATGAACGTCGCGCGCCTGAACTTCTCCCACGGCACCCCCGAAGAACACAAGGCCCGCGCCCGCCTGGTGCGCGAACTGGCCGCCAAGCACGACCGTCACGTCGCCCTGCTCGGCGACCTGCAAGGTCCGAAGATCCGCATCGCCAAATTCGCCAACAAGCGCATCGAGCTGCAGGAAGGCGACGAATTCCGCTTCTCCATCACCCACCCGCGCGACGCCGGCACCCAGGACGTGGTCGGCATCGACTACCCGGACCTGGTCAAGGACTGCAAGGTCGGCGACGAGCTGCTGCTCGACGACGGCCGGGTGATCATGCAGGTCGAGCAGGTCACCGCCAACGAGCTGCTGTGCCGGGTCACCGTCGGCGGCCCGCTGTCCGACCACAAGGGCATCAACCGCCGTGGCGGCGGCCTCACCGCGCCGGCGCTGACCGACAAGGACAAGGCCGACATCAAGCTGGCCGCCGAGATGGAGCTGGACTACCTGGCGGTGTCCTTCCCGCGCGACGCCGCCGACATGCAGTACGCCCGTCGCCTGCGCGACGCGGCCGGCAGCGACGCCTGGCTGATCGCCAAGATCGAGCGCGCCGAGGCGGTGGCCGACGACGAGTCGCTGGACGCCCTGATCCGCGCCAGCGACGGCGTGATGGTCGCCCGCGGCGACCTGGGCGTTGAAATCGGCGACGCCGAGCTGGTCGGCATCCAGAAGAAGATCATCGCCCACGCGCGCCGCCTGAATAAGGTGGTGATCACCGCCACTCAGATGATGGAGTCGATGATCCACAGCCCGATGCCGACCCGCGCCGAGGTCTCCGACGTGGCCAACGCCGCGCTGGACTACACCGACGCGGTGATGCTGTCGGCCGAGAGCGCCGCCGGCGACTACCCGGTGGAAGCGGTCAAGGCCATGGCCCGCGTCTGCATCGGCGCCGAGAAGCATCCGACCAGCCAGAAGTCCACCCACCGCATGGGCCTGAGCTTCGAGCGCTGCGACGAGAGCATCGCCCTGGCCGCCATGTACAGCGCCAACCACTTCCCCGGCGTCAAGGCGATCATCGCCCTAACCGAGAGTGGCTACACCCCGCTGATCATGTCGCGCATCCGCTCCTCGGTGCCGATCTTCGCCTACTCGCCGCACCGCGAGACCCAGGCGCGGGTCGCCCTGTTCCGCGGCGTGCAGACCATCCCCTTCGACGCCGCGGCACTGCCGGCGGAGAAGGTCAGCGAGGCGGCGGTCGAAGAGCTGCTCAAGCGCGGCGTGGTCAGCCCGGGCGACTGGGTGATCATGACCAAGGGCGACAGCTACGACACCATCGGCGGCACCAACACCCTGAAGATCCTCCACGTCGGCGAGCCCCTGGCCTGACCGGCAGCGCACACGCAGAAGGCCGCCTCCGGGCGGCCTTCTGCTTTGCACAGGGCCTGCGGCCCGTTCGCCAATCGACCAAGGTCGACGGCGGGCGGGTGTCCGCACCGCCGAGCGCACGCTATACTGCGGCGCCGTTTTTTTGCGCCGCCGCGGTGGCGCGCCGTGAAGTTCCCGCCTGAAGAGGACCGTGTTCCATGGCCGTGATCAAGCAAGATGACCTGATCCAGAGCGTCGCCGACGCCCTGCAGTACATCTCCTACTACCACCCCGTCGACTTCATCCAGGCGATGCACGAGGCCTACCTGCGCGAGGAATCGCCGGCTGCGCGCGACTCCATCGCCCAGATCCTGATCAACTCGCGCATGTGCGCCACCGGCCACCGCCCGATCTGCCAGGACACCGGCATCGTCACCGTGTTCGTCAAGGTCGGCATGAACGTCCAGTGGGACGGCGCCACCCTGAGCCTGGACGAGATGATCAACGAGGGCGTGCGTCGCGCCTACAACAATCCGGACAACGTCCTGCGCGCCTCGATCCTGGCCGACCCGGCCGGCAGCCGCAAGAACACCAAGGACAACACCCCGGCGGTCATCCACTACTCCATCGTCCCCGGCGACACCGTGGAAGTGGACGTCGCGGCCAAGGGCGGCGGCTCCGAGAACAAGTCGAAGATGGGCATGCTCAACCCGTCCGACTCGATCGTCGACTGGGTCCTCAAGACCGTGCCGGAAATGGGCGCCGGCTGGTGCCCGCCGGGCATGCTCGGCATCGGCATCGGCGGCACCGCCGAGAAGGCCGCGCTGATGGCGAAGGAAGTCCTGATGGACGAGATCGACATCCACGAGCTGAAGGCCCGCGGCGCGCAGAACCGTGTCGAGGAGCTGCGTTTGGAGCTGTTCGACAAGGTCAACCAGCTGGGCATCGGCGCCCAGGGCCTCGGCGGCCTGACCACCGTCCTCGACGTCAAGATCAAGGACTACCCGACCCACGCCGCCTCGCTGCCGGTGTGCATCATCCCCAACTGCGCCGCCACCCGTCACGCCCACTTCGTGCTCGACGGTTCCGGCCCGGCCAGCCTGGAGGCGCCGAGCCTGGACGCCTACCCGGACATCGTCTGGGAAGCCGGCCCGAGCGCCCGTCGCGTCAACCTCGACACCATCACTGCCGAAGAAGTGCAGAGCTGGCAGCCGGGCGAGACCATCCTGCTCAACGGCAAGATGCTGACCGGCCGCGACGCCGCGCACAAGCGCATGGTCGACATGCTCAACGCCGGCGAAGAGCTGCCGGTGGACCTCAAGGGCCGCTTCATCTACTACGTCGGCCCGGTCGATCCGGTGCGTGACGAGGTGGTTGGCCCGGCCGGCCCGACCACCGCGACCCGCATGGACAAGTTCACCCGCCAGATCCTGGAAAGCACCGGTCTGCTGGGCATGATCGGCAAGTCCGAGCGTGGCCCGATCGCCATCGACGCGATCCGCGACAACAAGGCCGTGTACCTGATGGCCGTCGGCGGCGCCGCCTACCTGGTCGCCCAGGCGATCAAGGGTGCCAAGGTGCTGGCCTTCCCGGAACTGGGCATGGAAGCGATCTACGAGTTCGACGTGAAGGACATGCCGGTCACCGTGGCCGTCGACACCAAGGGCGAGTCGGTGCACATCACCGGCCCGGCGATCTGGAAACAGAAGATCGCCGACAGCCTGGCGGTGGAAGTGAAGTAAGCCTTCCCCGCACTAGGGAAAACCCCGGAGCGGCCCTGCCCTCCGGGGTTTTCTTTTGCCTGGTGGTTGATGCCGGGCCGCTCGCCGCGCGGCACCGCGCCTCAGCGCCAGCGATCCAGCAGGTTCACCACCACCCGATCCAGCCAGCCCCACAGACGCTGCGAGACGCGCATCGCCAGCGGACGGGAGAACCAGTCGTCGAGGGTGATCTCGCGGCTGCGCGCGAAATCGGTCGCGAAGCTCTCCGCCAGCGCGGCGGTCAGACCGGGATCGAGCGCCTCGAGGTTGGCCTCCAGGTTGAAGCGCAGGGTCCAGTGGTCGAAGTTGCACGAGCCGATGCTCACCCAGTCGTCGACCAGCACCGCCTTGAGATGCAGGAAGCGCGGCTGGTACTCGTAGATGCGCACGCCATTCTTCAACAGGCGCGGGTAGTAACGCTGCCCGGCGTAACGCACCTGATCGTGGTCGGTGAGCCGGCCGCTGAGCAGCAGGCGCACGTCAACGCCGCGCTGCGCCGCCTTGCGCAGGGCCTTGCGCACCCGCCAGCTGGGCAGGAAGTACGGCGTGGCCAGCCAGATGCGCCCGCGCGCGCGGGCGAGATTGCGCAGCAGCGAGCGCAGGATGTCGCGGTGCTGCAGGGCGTCGGCATAGGCGACCCGGCCCAGCCCGGTCCCCGACGCCGGCCGCGGCGGCAGATGGCGCAGCGGCCGGATGTACGGCCGCCAGCTCTGCGGTTCGACGGCGGCCTGCCACTGACGCTCGAACAGCGTCTGCCAGTCGGCCACCGCCGGCCCGGCCACCTCCACCATCAGCTCGTGCCAGCGGCTGTCGCCCTGCTCCGGCAGCCAGAAGTCGTCGGTGGCGCCGGTACCGCCCACCCAGGCCTGCGCCTCGTCGACCAGCAGCAGCTTGCGGTGGTCGCGGAACAGGTTGCCCAGTCCGCGCCGCCAGCCGATCGGGTTGTACAGCCGCAGCTCGACGCCGGCGCCACGCAGCTGGCGGCTGAGCCGCGCGCCGATACCGCGGCAACCGAAAGCGTCGAACAGGCAGCGCACCGCCACGCCGCGCAGAGCCGCGCGCTCCAGACAGGCGACCAGCTGCTCGGCGCAGCTGCCGGCCTCGACCAGGTACAGCTCCAGTTCGACCTGCCGCTGCGCGCGGTCGATGGCCGCCAGCATGCGGGGGAAGAACTGCTCGCCATCGATCAGCAACAGGAAGCTGTTGCCTTCGCGCCAGGGAAAAACCGCGGGATGCACGACGCTAGCGCCATGCCGGAAGAAAGGGGGAAACGGGGGGCATCGGGTCCTCGCCTGACAAATTCCTCAGCGCAACATAGCCGGGGAGCGAGGCGCGCTCAAGGCGACGGACGGCAGAAACGACGACGCCGGCGCCCCGAAGGACGCCGGCGTCGCGGCGGGAACGATCAGCGCGGCAGGGCGTAGTCGGCCGGACCCATCAGGTCCATGCCGCACTCGAGCTGGGAGATCCAGTCGAGGAAGGTGTTGATCATGGCCTTGCCGACGAAGGGACGGCCGTGCTGCGGCACGATCATCTCGACGTCCATCTTGCGCACCATGTCGGCCCACAGGCGGCAGATCTTGTTGCTGGCCATGTAGCGGCGGTGGAAGCCTTCCATGCTCGACAGGTGAGCGGCGAAGTCGGTGACCGGCTGGGCGTCGTCGACCAGGGAGGCGCCCATGTCGCCGGAGAACAGGATCTTGCTGATCGGATCGTAGATCTGGAAGTTGCCCACCGAGTGCAGGAAGTGCGCCGGCACCGCCTTGAGCTGGCACTTGCCGAGCGGCAGCGACTGGCCGCGGTCGGGCAGCGCGATGATGCGGTCGTAGGTGGAGATGCCGTGGCTGACGGCCAGGTAGTTGGCGGTCAGGTGCGGCAGGAAGCGCGCCCACAGGCGCGAGCAGATCACCTTGGCGCGGGTGTGCAGCAGCCACTTGTCCAGCGCGGCGATGATGTCCGGATCCTGGTGCGAGGCGAAGATGTAGGTCAGGTCCTGCACCGGGATGTGCTTGGACAGCTCGAGCGACAGGGGGGTGTAGGTCAGGTCGCCACCCGGATCGAGCAGCATGTATTGCTCGTTGTCGACGATCAGGAACTGGTTGGTCTGCACACCCTCTCCGCTGACCAGATCATCGAAGCACAGGCACTGGTGGGTGCCGTTATCAAACAGGACTATGGGTTCGCGACGCATGGCAACCTCGAATTCTTAGGCCGGATCAGCTTAGCGGAGCGCGCCGGCGAAGGCACTGACCTGCATCAAGCAGGCCAGCGGGGCTGCCGCCACGCAAATTCATCCCACTCTACTGCGCCGCCATCCCAGGGGCTGGGCGGCCAGTCACAGAAGCATCACCGCGGCGTCACCGCCGCGACATTCGCGCTTGCCAGCATGGCCATGCACACAACAAGGAAGCGGCCACCCTCGGCTGCCCGGAGGATCTGCATGTCCGCCACTGCACTATCCCGCGACACCAGTCCCACCCGTCGCCTGCAGGCCGAGCGCCTGCACGGCACCGAAGCCCTGCTGGAAGCCCAGGGCCTGCGCTACCGCGTGTTCGGCGAGGAGTTCGGCGCCCGCCTGGATGGCGCCGAGCAGGGCCTCGACTGCGACGGTTTCGATGCCCACTGCAGCCACCTGGGCGTACGCGACCTCGCCAGCGGCGAACTGGTCGCCACCACCCGCCTGCTCGATCACGGCATCGCCCGGCGCCTCGGCCGCTTCTACAGCGAGGGCGAGTTCCGCCTGCAGGGCCTCGCCCGCCTCGATGGCCCCACCCTGGAGATCGGCCGCACCTGCGTGGCCGCCGCCTACCGCAACGGCGCGACCATCGCCGTGCTGTGGAGCGCGCTGGCGGAAATCCTCAACGAGGGCGGCTACCGCTACCTGATGGGCTGCGCCAGCATTCCCATGCGCGACGGCGGCATCCAGGCCCGCGCGGTGATGCAGCGCCTGCGCGAGCGTCACCTGAGCACCGAGCTGCTGCATGCCGAGCCGCTGCTGCCGCTGCCGACGCTGGCGGTGCCGGACGACAACCTCACCGCCGAGCTGCCGCCGCTGCTCAAGGCCTACATGCGCCTGGGCGCCAAAGTCTGCGGCGAGCCGTGCTGGGACCCGGACTTCCAGGTCGCCGACGTGTTCATCCTGCTCAAGCGCGACGAGCTGTGCCCGCGCTATGCCCGGCACTTCAAGGCGGCCGGCTGATGGCCCGCCTGCGCCTGTACGGACGCCTGTTGCGCCTGTTCGCCGTGCTCGGCGAGGGCGCGCTGTACGCCGCCTGGGTCGGCCTGCGCGAGCGCACGGGCGGCGCGCCGCTGGCCCTGCGCCAGCGCCTGACCTGCCGCTTCATGCGCCGCCTGCAGGGCGCCCTGCCCTTCACCGTGCAGATCCATGGCCGCCTGCCGGAGAGCCCGGTGCTGTGGCTGGCCAACCATGTCTCCTGGGTCGACATCGCCATGCTCGGCGCGCTGCGCCCGCTGTCCTTCCTGGCCAAGGCCGAGGTGCGCGGCTGGCCGCTGGCCGGCTGGCTGGCGCAGCAGGCCGGCACCCTGTTCATCCGCCGCGGCGCCGGCGAGGCCGGCGATCTCGGCGGTCAGCTGGCCGAGCGCCTGCGCCTGGGCAGTCACCTGGTGATCTTCCCCGAAGGCACCAGCTCCGACGGCGGCGACGTGCTGCGCTTCCATCCGCGCCTGCTGGCGGCGGCGGTGGCCAGCGGCGCGGCGCTGCAGCCGGTGGCGATCCGCTACCGGCGCGACGGCGCGCGCGACGAACTGGCGCCCTTCGTCGGCGACGACGAGCTGCCGGCGCACCTGCTGCGCCTGCTGGCCGCCGAACGCGCCGGCGTGGAGATCACCTTGCTGGAACCGATCGCCAGCGATGGCCTGTCGCGCAGCGAACTGGCCAGTCGCGCCCACGCCGCGATTCGCCAGGTGGTGCACGGCCAGCCGACGGTCCGCGCGGCCGGCGAAGCGCTCGCCGCCTGAGAGCCGCCTTCCCCGGCCCCGTGTGCGCCGGCGCCTGCAATAATCAGCAGGTAGACCGGCGCGGGCGGGACCTTCCCATGCAGCCTTCAACACGCACGGACGCCTGGCACAGCCTGGATGCCGACGTCGCCCTGGCGGCGCTCGACAGCCGGCACAGCGGCCTGAGCGGCCATGAGGCGCAGCAGCGCCTCGCCCATCACGGCGCCAACCGCCTGCCGGTCGCGCCGAAGGAAGGTGCGCTGCGCCGTTTCCTGCGCCAGTTCCACAACCTGCTGCTGTACCTGATGCTCGCCGCCGCGCTGGTCACCGCCCTGCTCCAGCACTGGATCGACAGCGGGGTGATCCTGGTCGCGGTGCTGGTCAACGCCGCCCTCGGCTTCGTCCAGGAAGGCAAGGCCGAGCGCGCGCTGGACGCCATCCGCGACCTGCTGTCGCCGCGCGCCCTGGTGCTGCGCGACGGCCGCCGGCAGACCATCGACGCCGGGCGGCTGGTGCCCGGCGACCTGGTGCTGCTCGGCCCCGGCGACAAGGTGCCGGCCGACCTGCGCCTGCTCGCCCACAAGAACCTGCACGCCGACGAGGCGGCGCTGACCGGCGAGTCGGTACCGGTGGCCAAGCACGTCGAGGCGGTGGCGGCCGAAGCGGCGCTCGGCGACCGCCGCTGCATGCTCTACTCCGGCACGCTGATCACCAGCGGCCAGGGCACCGGCCTGGTGGTGGCCACCGGCGCCGCCACCGAGCTGGGCCGCATCGGCGCGCTGCTCGGCCGGGTGCCCCGCCACTCCACGCCGCTGCTGCGGCAGATCGAGCGCTTCAGCCGCTGGCTGGCCGCCGCGATCCTCATTGGCGCCGTGCTGACTTTCGCCCTCGGCACCCTGTGGCGTGCCCAGGACCCCGCCGAGATGTTCCTGCTGGTGGTGGCGCTGACCGCCTCGGCGATCCCCGAGGGACTGCCGGCGATCATGACGGTGATCCTCGCCCTCGGCGTGCAGCGCATGGCCGGCCGCCACGCCATCGTCCGCCACCTGCCGGCGGTGGAGACCCTCGGCGCGGTGACGGTGATCTGCTCCGACAAGACCGGCACCCTGACCCGCGACGAGATGACCGTGCAGCGCATCGCCTGCGCCGGCCGGATCATCGAGGTCAGCGGCGCCGGCTACGCGCCGCTGGGCGGGCTGCAGCGCGGCGGCCATCCGCTGCAGGCGGACGCCGACCTGCGCGAGCTGGGCCGCCTCGCGCTGCTGTGCAACGACGCCGAGCTGCACGAGCACGAACAGCTCTGGCAGCTGCATGGCGACCCCACCGAGGGCGCGCTGGTGACCCTGGCGCTCAAGCTCGGTCTCGATCCCGCTGGCCTGCGCGCCGAACTGCCGCGCAGCGACGCCATCCCCTTCGAGTCCGAGCAGCGCTTCATGGCCACCCTGCACCACGACCACCGCGGCCACGGTCTGATCTGCGTCAAGGGCGCCCCCGAGCGGGTGCTGGAGATGTGCAGCCAGCAGCGCTGGCAGGGCGATGACCGGCCGCTGGAGGCCGACTGGTGGCGGCGCCAGGTCGGCGACATGGCCGCGCGCGGCCTGCGCCTGCTCGCGCTGGCCTGCCGGCCGACCGACGCCGAACAGCGCAGCCTGTGCTTCGCCGACCTCGAACGCGGCCTCACCCTGGTCGGCCTGGTCGGCCTTATCGATCCGCCGCGCGCCGAGGCCATCGCCGCGATAAAGCGCTGCCGCAGCGCCGGCGTGCAGGTGAAGATGATCACCGGCGACCACGCCGACACCGCGTGCACCATCGGTGCCCAGCTCGGCCTGGGCAACGGCCGCGCGGTACTGACCGGCGCGCAGATCGAGCTGCTCGACGATGCCCGCCTGCGCCAGGCGCTGGCCGAGGTGGAGGTGTTCGCGCGCACCAGCCCCGAGCACAAGCTGCGCCTCGTGCAGGCCCTCCAGGCCGGCGGCGAGGTGGTGGCGATGACCGGCGACGGGGTCAACGACGCCCCGGCGCTCAAGCGCGCCGACGTCGGCGTGGCGATGGGCGGCAAGGGCACCGAGGCGGCCAAGGAAGCGGCCGAGATGGTGCTCAGCGACGACAACTTCGCCACCATCGCCAACGCCGTGCACGAGGGCCGCGCGGTCTACGACAACCTGAAGAAGTTCATCCTGTTCATGCTGCCGACCAACGGCGGCGAGGCGCTGGTGGTAATCGCCGCCATCCTGTTCCTGCTGCCGCTGCCGCTCACCCCGGCGCAGGTTCTGTGGATCAACATGGTCACCTCGAGCACCCTCGGCCTTGCGCTGGCCTTCGAGCCGGCCGAGCACGGCCTGATGCGCCGGCCGCCGCGCCCGCCCAGCGAGGCGCTGCTGTCGGGCTTCTTCGTCTGGCGCGTGCTGATGGTTTCGCTGCTGATGATGGCCGGCGCCCTCGGCCTGTTCCTCTGGGAGCTGGAGCGCGGCAACAGCCTGGATGGCGCGCGGACCATGGCGGTCAACGCGGTGGTGATGGGCGAGATGTTCTACCTGGTCAACAGCCGCTCGATCTTCGCCTCGTCGCTGAGCCGCGCCGGCCTGTTCGGCAATCCCGCGGTGCCGCTGGCGATCGCCGCCTGCGCCGGCCTGCAGCTGCTGTTCACCTACGCCCCGCCGCTGCAGGCATTGTTCGGCTCGACCGCTCTGGCGCCCGGCGAATGGGCGCGCGTGCTGCTGGCCGGACTGCTGCTGTTCGCCGTCGCCGAACTGGAGAAGTGGCTGATCCGCCGCCTGCGCCTGCATCCGCACGCCTACGCCGCCCACGCCGCCCACGGCGAGTGAGACTCACGTGCGCGCGGCAGCGGCGAAGGCGATCAGCTCGGGGTAGAAGGCGCGGAAATCCTCCCGCAGCGGCCGGTACAGGCGCTCCAGCTCGGCCAGCCCGCCGTCCAGGACCGAGGGGCGCGACAGGCGCCGCTGCAGGTTGCCGAGCACCCGCTCGAGCACGGCGAACTCGCGGTAGCTGCCCAGCCAGTCGTCCGCCGCCATGCGCGGGGCGATCAACGCCAGGCGGCCGGGCAGCTCGGCCTGCGCCGCCAGCACGCCGTACACCCGTGCGCTGAACAATTCCAGCGGCTCGTCGGCGTAGGCGTCCCAGTCGCAGGCCAGGCAGTGGTCGAAGAACAGGTCGAGAAGGATGCCGGCGTAGCGCCGCCGCTCGGCGGGAAAGCGCGCCACGGCCGCGCGGACCAGCGGATGGCTGTCGGTGAAGGCGTCGATGCGCCGGTGCAGGCGGATGGCCGCCTCGACCTCCGCGGCGAAGCGCCCGTCCAGCGGCCCCTTGACGAAGTCGCCGTACAGGCTGCCGAGCAATTGCGCCGGCCGCGGACCGCCGAGGTGCAGGTGGGCGAGGTAGTTCATCGTTCCAGCTTAACGCTGCGCCGGCCCGCCCGCGACAACGGCGCTTGGCATGAGAGTTCATAAGCTCAGCACGAACGAATATTTGTATTTCGCGAAATACCGATATAAATTTCGCTCCATCGCGATAAACCGTTAAAGCCACTCCCATGTCATTCGATACCGACGAAATCATCAAGGCCCTGGCCCACCCCGTGCGTCGCCAGATTCTCCACTGGCTCAAGGAGCCCGAGCGCTACTTCGCCGACCAGGAACACTCGCTGGAGGTCGGCGTGTGCGCCGGGATGATCGACCGCCGTACCGGCCTGTCGCAGTCCACCGTGTCGGCGCACCTGGCCACCCTGCAGCGCGCCGGTCTGGTGAGCAGCCGCAAGGTCGGCCAGTGGAACTTCTTCAAGCGCAACGAGGAGACCATCCAGGCCTTCCTGCGCCGGCTCGATGACGAACTCTGACTTCATCCCAGCAAGGAAACGATCATGCCGACCCCGTCCGTTCCGAACCTGTTCGACCCCATCCAGGTAGGCGATCTCGAGCTGCCCAACCGCATCGTCATGGCCCCGCTGACCCGTTGCCGCGCCGAACCCGGCCGCGTGCCCGGCGCGCTGATGGCCGAGTACTACGTGCAGCGCGCCAGCGCCGGCCTGATCATCAGCGAGGCCACCTCGGTGACGCCGATGGGCGTCGGCTACCCGGACACCCCCGGCATCTGGTCCGCCGAGCAGGTGCAGGGCTGGAAGAACGTCACCAGCGCGGTGCACGCCGCCGGTGGGCGCATCTTCCTGCAGCTGTGGCACGTCGGGCGCATCTCCGATCCCAGCTACCTGGACGGCGAGCTGCCGGTGGCGCCCAGCGCCGTGCGACCGCAGGGCCATGTCAGCCTGATCCGTCCCAAGCGCGAGTTCGTCACCCCGCGCGCGCTGGAAACCGCGGAAATCGCCGGTGTCGTCGAGGCCTACCGGCAGGGCGCGGCGAACGCCAAGGCCGCCGGCTTCGACGGCGTGGAGATCCACGGCGCCAACGGCTACCTGCTCGACCAGTTCCTGCAGGACAGCACCAACCAGCGCAGCGACCGGTACGGCGGCTCGCTGGAGAACCGCGCACGGCTGCTGCTGGAAGTCACCGACGCGGTGGTTTCGGTGTGGGGCGCCGGTCGCGTCGGCATGCACCTGGCGCCGCGCGCCGATGCCCACGACATGGGCGACTCCAACCGCGCCGAGACCTTCGCCTACGTGGCCCGCGAGCTGGGCAAGCGCGGCATCGCCTTCATCTGCGCCCGCGAGCACGAAGCCGACGACAGCCTCGGCCCGCAGCTCAAGCAGATCTTCGGCGGCGTCTATATCGCCAACGAACGCTTCACCGGCGAGCAGGCCAACCGCTGGCTGGCCGAGGGCAAGGCCGACGCGGTGGCCTTCGGCATCCCCTTCATCGCCAACCCCGACCTGCCGGCGCGCCTGGCCGCCGGCGCGCCGCTGAACCAGGCCGACAGCAATACCTTCTACGCCCCCGGGCCGGTCGGCTACATCGACTACCCGACCCTGTAAGGCCTGCGCCAAGCAAAAGCCCCCGCTGCTCGCGCAGCCGGGGGCTTTTTTGCAGGCGGGGCGAACTCAGCGCGCGTTGAGCTGCTGCTGCAGGTTCTGCACCTGCGCCTGCAGGGTGGTGATGTTGCGGGTCATCTGCGCGCGGAAGGCGTCCATCTCGGCATTGCCGGCATTCGCCGGACGATTGTCCAGCTCGCTGCGCAGCACCAGCAGATCCGATTCGAGGCGGCTGATCGCCTGGTTGGGGTTGCCCTGCTTCTTCAGCGCGGCCACCTCGCCGCCGAGGCTGTCGACGCGACCTTCCAGCTTGCCCGCTTCGCCCTGCGCCGCCTTCAGCGCGGCCTGCTCGCCGGCCAGGCCCTGCACGCGACTTTCCAGACTGGCGACGCCGGTCTGCTGCTCCTTGAGCGCGACCTGCAGCTGCGCGCTGCCGGCCTGCTGGCTCTTCAGCTCGCCGCGCAGCGCCTCGATCTGGCGAGCCTGCTCCTGGTTGCGGTCGTCGGCGGCCTGCTGCTGCTTGCCGAGCTGGGCCAGCTTGCTCTCCAGCTGCTTGATGCGCAGCTTGAGCCCCTCGTTCTCGCTGGTGACGCTGGACTCGGTGGCTACCACCTTGCCGGAGATGTCCTTGAGCCTGCCGGCGGCGTCCTCGCTGATCCGCGCGAAGCTTTCCTGGGTGGCGACCAGTTGCTGCTCCAGACGCACCAGCTGCTGCTGGCTCCACCAGCCCAGGCCGCCCAGGGCCACCAGCAACACGCCGACCAGCAGCCAGGCCAGGCGGCCGCCGCGCGGCGCCGCGGCCTGCGCGGGGGCGGTCCGAGAGCGCGCAGCGGCAACCGGCGGGGTGGGGGCGGCAGCGGCCGGCTTGCGACCGTCGATGGTCAGACTGGGCACATCGTCCAGTTCGTCGAGAGAGTCGTTACGCATACCAACACAACCTGTCTATGAATCCGTCGGGGCGACAATGGCCACAGTATAACGAACCGGCCGCATGAGCTGGCGCGATGCCTCCTCGCGGTGCAGCCCGCACCGCGAGGAGGCCGCCAGGACACCAATCGGCGTCGTATCCGGCACAGCTCAGCCACCCCAAAGCTGGTATGGCCTTTGCTAGTCCTTAGACATTGCCAGACTGCGCCAAGGAGAGACCCATGGAACTGACCAAGCCCGTGCTCGATTGCATGCAGACCCTGCGCCGCCGCCTGCGCGAGGAGCTGGGAGAAAATATCCACTTGAGCCAGACCGATGTGATCAGCGCCCTGCTGGCAGCCTGCGAGCGCAGCGACTCTGTCCAGACCCACCGCCTCGGCGAGCAGCTGGCCCAGCTGTGCGGCGTGCTGCCGAGCGCCGAGCCGGCCCGCAGCCAGCCGGTTTACCGCGGCCAGGTGCCCAATCCGCAGCACACCGAGGTCTCCTCCCCCGTCGCCGACCAGCGCCAGGTGCGCATCTATCGCGGCCAGCGCATCTACGTCTGACCTGCCGTTTCAGGCCGAGCCCGGCGCCACCAGCCAGCGCCGGGCGGTCCGTTCGACGTGGCGGGTGAGGCTGTTCAGCCGCTCGCCACCCAGGCGCCAGCTGTGCCAGTACAGCGGCACGTCGATGCAGCGCCCCGGCAGTACGTCCAGCAGGCGCCCGTCGGCCAGTTGCTGCTCCACCTGCAGCTCGGGAATGAGTCCCCAGCCGACGCCGGCCTCGACCATGCGCGTGAAACCCTCCGACGAGGGACACAGGTGGTGGAGAAAGGCGCCCTCGACGCCCAGCGCCGCCAGGTAGCGGTGCTGCAGGCGGTCGTCCGGGCCGAAGACGATCGCCGGTACCCGCGCCAGACGCTCGCCACTGACCCCGTCGCCCAGATGCCGGGCGAGGAACGCCGGGCTGGCCAGCGCCCGGTAGCGCATGGCGCCCAGCGCCAGGGCGCGCGCGCCGGCCACCGGCCGCGCGCTGGCGCACAGGCAGGCGGCCACCTCGCCGGCGCGCATGCGCTTGAGCCCCACCGCCTGGTCCTCGACCAGCAGATCGAAGAGTACCCCCGACTCGTTGCAGAAGGCGCTGACCGCGCCCGCCCACCAGGTCGCCAGGCTGTCGGCGTTCAGCGCCACGCGCAGGCGCTCCTCCGGGCGCCCCTCCTCGTCCAGCGCCGGCACCAGTTGCTGCAGGTCGCCTTCGAGCAGGCGCACCTGCTGCACGTGGTTGAGCAGGCGCTGGCCCAGCGCCGTGGGCTGCGGCGGCGTACTGCGCACCAGCACCGGCTGGCCGAGGCGCATCTCCAGCAGCTTGATGCGCTGCGATACCGCCGACTGCGACAGGCCCAGACGCTGGGCGGCGCGCTCGAAACCGCCCTGCTCGATCACGGTGGTCAGCGCGGCGAGCAGCTTGTAGTCGAACATATCGATTTACCTAATGCCTGATCAGCAACATTCGTTTCTCTTATACAACTGCGCTGCCTAGAGTCGCCACATCTTCAACCCCCTCCGGCGGAGTCTTCGAGATGTGGCAGAGTTTCAGCAACGGCATGCTGGTATCGGCGGGCCTGATCATCGCCATCGGCGCGCAGAACGCCTTCGTCCTCGCCCAGAGCCTGCGCCGCGAGCACCACCTGACGGTGGCCGCGCTCTGCGTGCTGTGCGATGCCCTGCTGGTGTGCGCCGGGGTGTTCGGTCTGGCCGGCGTGCTGGCGCAGAGCCCGCTGCTGCTCGCCATCGCCCGTTGGGGCGGCGTCGCCTTCCTGCTCTGGTACGCCATCAAGGCGCTGCGCCGGGCCTGCGCGCGGCAGAGCCTCGCCGAACAGGCCGCCGCCCTGCCGCGCTCGCGCCGCGCCGTACTGCTCAGCGCCCTCGCGGTCACCCTGCTCAACCCGCACGTCTACCTGGACACCGTGCTGCTGATCGGCTCGCTCGGCGCCCAGCAGGCCGTGCCCGGCGCCTATGCCCTGGGCGCGGCGAGCGCTTCGCTGCTGTGGTTCGCGACCCTTGCCCTCGGCGCCGCCTGGCTCGCCCCCTGGCTGGCCCGCCCGCTCACCTGGCGGCTGATCGACCTCGGCGTGGCGGCGATGATGCTCGGCGTCGCAGCGCAGCTGCTGCGCCCGCTCTAGGCCGCTTTATCCCCACGGCTGCTGCGTGGATAAGGCCTGGGGCCGGTGCTATGATGCGGCGCTGACCGCGCGCATCAGCGCGGCGCGAAGCCGCCCGTGATGGCTTTGCCAACCGGCACCGTGCGCCGACTTTCCGCACCTTGCGCCTGCATACACCTGATGATGAAAGGGAGATAACCATGGCTTTCGAATTGCCGCCGCTGCCATACGAGAAGAACGCTCTCGAGCCGTACATTTCCGCCGAGACCCTGGAATACCACTACGGCAAGCACCACAACACCTACGTGGTGAACCTGAACAACCTGATCCCGGGTACCGAGTTCGAAGGCAAGACCCTGGAAGAGATCGTCAAGACCTCTTCGGGCGGTATCTTCAACAACGCCGCCCAGGTGTGGAACCACACCTTCTACTGGAACGGCCTGAAGCCCAACGGCGGTGGCCAGCCCACCGGCGCCCTGGCTGACGCCATCAACGCCGCCTTCGGTTCCTTCGACAACTTCAAGGCCGAGTTCACCAAGGTCGCCATCGGCACCTTCGGTTCCGGCTGGGCCTGGCTGGTGAAGAAGGCCGACGGCTCCCTGGCCCTGGCCAGCACCATCGGCGCCGGCTGCCCGATGACCAGCGGCGACACCGCGCTGCTGACCTGCGACGTCTGGGAACACGCCTACTACATCGACTACCGCAACCTGCGTCCGAAGTACGTCGAGGCGTTCTGGAACCTGGTCAACTGGGACTTCGTGGCTGCCAACTTCGCCGCCTGAGTCGCCCGTCCGACCTGAAGAGGCCCGGCTCCGCCGGGCCTCTGTCTTTCTGCCGATCGCTGCCGCGACCGGCATCCCATGGCGACCACGCGCCCTTTGACGCCGGCGCAGCGATTCCCAATACTCTGTCGCGCTCCGCGAGCCGGGAAGTGCCAGACAAGGAATCGTGCACGTGCCGCCAGACCTCAAGAAGAGCCTCTCCTATCGGCTGTCGGGCCAGCTCCTGCTGGCCGCCCTGGCGCTCGGCCTGCTGCTGGCCGCCGGGCAGATCGCGGTCGAGCGGCAGCAGATCCGCCAGGCCATCCACGACGACGGCGAGCGCCTGCTCGCGCTGTTCGAGGCTGCCGTCACCCACGCCGTCAGCCGGCACCGCCGCGACCTGGCCGACGATGTGGCAATGCACCTGCTCAACCATCCCGGCGTTCTGCTCGCCCGCGTGCGCGACGGCCACGCCATCGTCCTCGCCGAGCGTACCCGCGCCGAGACGCCGGGCCACCCGCTGCTCGGCGCGAACCAACGGTTCACCCTGCGCCTGAGCGATCCGGCGCTGCCGCACGAGCCGACCGGCGATCTCGAGCTGATCCTGGGCAGCGCCTACCGCAGCGGCGAGTTCCTCGCCAGCGCCAGCCTGAGCCTCGCCAGCCACCTCGCCGGCGCCCTGCTGCTGGGCCTGACGCTGCTCCTGCTCGGCCAGCGGCTGCTGACCCGGCCGCTGACCCAACTGCTCGAGCACCTCGCGCGGATCGAACCGGAGCGTGCCGGCGAACAGCAACTACCGCGCCTCAAGGGGCACGAGCAGGACGAAATCGGCCGCTGGGTCGAGCGCACCAACCAGTTGCTCGCCGCCATCGCCCGCCAGCAGAGCCAGCGCCGCGAAGCGGAGAACACCCTGCAACGCATGAGCCAGTTCGATCAGCTCACCGGCCTGCCCAATCGTCAGCTGCTGCAGCGCCAGCTGGAGCGCCTGCTGCACGAGGCCAGCCGTCGCCAGGAACGGCTGGCCGTGGTCTGCCTCGGCCTCGACGGCTTCACCGCGCTCAACGAGCGCTACGGCTACCAGATCGGCGACCGCCTGCTGGTCAGCGTCGCCGACCGCCTGCGCCACCTCGACAGCCAGCTGGGCAGCCTGGCGCGCCTGGGCGGCGACCAGTTCGCCCTGGTGCAGATCGCCTTCGAACACAGCTACCAGGCCGCCGACCTGGCTCAGCAGGTGCTCGACGCCCTGGCCCAGCCGCTGCAGATCGAACAACACGCGATCGGCCTGCCCGCCACCGCCGGCATCGCCCTGTTCCCCGACGACGGCGACAGCGGCGAACGCCTGCTGCAACGCGCCGAGCAGACCATGAGCCTGGCCAAGCAGGGCGCCCGCCAGCGCTACCAGTTCTTCATCGCCAGCCTCGACCGCGAGATCCGCCGCCGCCGCCAGCTCGAACAGGACCTGCGCCAGGCCGTGCACAACGAGCAGCTGGAGCTGTACTACCAGCCGCAGGTGGAGAGTCCGGGTCACGTGTGCGTCGGCGTCGAGGCTCTGCTGCGCTGGCGCCACCCGCAGCTGGGCTTCGTGCCGCCCGACCAGTTCATCCCGCTGGCCGAGCAGAACGAGCTGATCCTCGAAATCGGCGACTGGGTGCTGGAGCGCGCCTGTCGACAGCTGCGCGACTGGCACCAGCAGGGCCTCGCCGGACTGCGCATGGCAGTCAATCTGTCCACTTCCCAGCTGCGCAGCGACCGGCTGCCGCGCCAGGTCGCCGGCCTGCTGCAACGCTACGGCCTTCCGGCCTACAGCCTCGAGCTGGAGGTGACCGAGACCGGGCTGATGACCGACGTCGCCGGCGCCGCCCAGCAGCTGCACAGCCTGCGCCGCAGCAAGGTGCTGCTGGCGATCGACGACTTCGGCACCGGCTATTCCTCGCTGAACTACCTGAAGACCCTGCCGCTGCACAAGATCAAGATCGACCGCAGCTTCATCCGCGAGCTGCCGCACAACGAGGACGACGCCACCATCGTGCGCACCATCATCCAGCTGGCCCACAACCTGAACATGCAGGTGCTGGCCGAAGGGGTGGAAAGCGTCGAACAGGAGGCCTACCTGCTCGCCCACGGCTGCCGCGAAAGCCAGGGTTACCTGCATTGCCGGCCGCTGCCGGCGTTCGAGGTCACCCAGTACCTGCTCACCGCCACGCGCCGCCAGCCGACCTCGCTCACGCAGCCGATCTGAAGAAGGGCGGCCTAGCCGAGACCGGCCTGGCGCAACAGCCAGGTCGTCGCCAGCGTGCCCCCCATGCACAGCAGGGCTGCGGCCAGCGCCTGCCAGCGGAACACCCGCACCAGTTCGTCCTCGCCCTTGCACGACAGCAGGAACGGCAGGCTCTCCGCCGGCCGCTGCAGGCGGTGCTGCTCGGGTGCCCGGCTGGCTGCGGTGTGGCGGTCCTCGGCTTCCAGCTGCGCGGCCAGGCGCACCAGGCGCCACTCCTGCTCGTTCAGCTCGCCGCTACCGTCCCGGTCGAAACGCGCCAGCAGGCCCTGGAAGTCCTGCTTCCACTCGCGCACCACCGCCCCCTGCGCCGCGGCCAGGTCAAGCCCCTGGCGACCGCCGCCGCTGCTGCGGAACTCGCCCAGCACGTACAGGGGATCGCCGGCGTGCAGGCGCTCCTCGACGTAGCGGTAGCGCTTGCCCATGCTCAGCAGCCCGGCCAGCAGACCGTCGGGCTGCGCGCGCCGCGGATGGCGCTGATCGCCGTGCCAGACCTGACGGCGCGCCGGACGCACCTCGGCGCCGAGCGGGTTGATCAGGCACTGTCCGGAGCCATCCTCGAAGCCCAGCCAGGCTTCGCTGCTGGCCGACTCGACCACCCGCCAGGACTTCTGCTTGCCGTTCTCGCGGTACTCCTCGATACGGTAGCGCCACCACAGACACGGCGTGCCGGTCAGCGGCGCGCACAGCGGCTCGCCGGGGCCGCCCAGCAGCACGCCGTACAGCTCGACGTAGCCCTGCGCCGCCGAGCGGATCTTCGAGGTCGGCATGTCCTGCAGCAGCCGCGCCTGGCCCAGCCGCCTGAGGCACCACCAGCCGCCACCGACACTCGCCGTCCCGGCCATGCCGAGGGCGACCAGCCAGCCCGGATCGACCGCCATCAGCCGAACAGCTGCTTGAGGTCGACGTCGCTCTTCTCCGCCTCGCTGAACTGCAGCAGCTCCGCGCTCCTGAAGGCGAACAGACGGGCGAGCAGCACGTCGGGGAATTGCTCGATACGCACGTTGTTGAGATTGACCGCCTCGTTGTACAGCTCGCGGCGGTCGGCGATGCCGTTCTCCAGACCGGTGATGCGCGCCTGCAGGTGCTGGAAGCTCTCGTTGGCGCGAAGTTGCGGATAATTCTCGGCGACCGCGAACAGCTGGCCGAGACCGGCACGCAGCCCGCTCTCGGCACGACCGAGGGCGGCAACGTCGCCCTGCTCGCGGGCGCGGGCCACCGCACTGCGCGCGGCGACCACCGCTTCCAGGGTGTTGCGCTCGTGCTGCATGTACTGGCGGCAGGTTTCCACCAGCTTGGGCAGCTCGTCGTGGCGCTGACGCAGCAGCACGTCGATGTTCGACCAGGCCTTGGTGACCCCGTGCTTGAGGCGCACCAGCGCGTTGTAGAGCTGCACGGCGTACCCCGCCAGCAGGACGATGACCACCAGTACAGCGACGCTACCCAGACTCATGCGCGGACTCCCTGTCAAATGGCGGCATTGTAGCGGCAAAACGAGCGGCATGACCGCGCGCGAAGGCACAACAACCACTTGCATAATGCGAATATTTCGCATTATGTTCCGACATCATTTACCGTCAAGCCATCCCTCAGCGTTCCCAAGGATCAATCCATGTCCCGTTTGCCTCTGGCCGCCAGCCTGCTCGCCCTCTCCATCGCGCTCGCCGGATGCGGCGAGGACAAGAAGCCCGAAGCGCCCGCCCAGGCCGCGGCTCCGGCCGCTGCCCCCGCGGCCGCTCCGGCGCCCGCCCAAACCGCCGCCATCGATCCGGCCGCGGCCAAGGCGGTGGTCGGCCACTACGCCGACCTGGCCGCTGCCGTATTCGGTGACGCGCTGAGCGCCGCGCAGAACCTGCAGAAGGCCGTCGACGCCCTGCTCGCCAATCCCAGCGACGCCACCCTGAAGGCCGCCCGCGAAGCCTGGATCGCCGCCCGCGCGCCCTACATGCAGAGCGAGGTGTTCCGCTTCGGCAACCCGGTGGTCGACGACTGGGAAGGCCAGCTCAACGCCTGGCCGCTGGACGAGGGCCTGATCGACTACGTCGCCGCCGACTACCAGCACGCGCTGGGCAACCCGGGCGCCACCGCCAACATCATCGCCAACCCGTCGATCCAGGTCGGCGAGGACAAGCTCGACGCCAGCACCATCAACGGCGAGCTGCTGGCCAGCCTCAACGAGCTGGGCGGTTCGGAAGCCAACGTCGCCACCGGCTACCACGCCATCGAATTCCTGCTCTGGGGCCAGGACCTCAACGGCAGCAACCCGGGCGCCGGCAACCGCCCGGCCAGCGACTACCTGGTCGGCGAAGGCGCCACCGGCGGCCATAACGAGCGCCGCCGCGAATACCTCAAGGCCGCCACCGCGCTGCTGGTCAGCGACCTGCAGTACATGGCCGGCCAGTGGCAGGCCGGGGTGGCCGACAACTATCGCGCCAAGCTGGAGGCCGAGCCGGCCGAGAACGGCCTGCGCAAGATGCTGTTCGGCATGGGCAGCCTGTCGCTGGGTGAACTGGCCGGCGAGCGCATGAAGGTCGCCCTGGAGGCCAACTCCACCGAGGACGAGCAGGACTGCTTCAGCGACAACACCCACCACGCCCACTTCTACGACGCCCTCGGCGTGCGCAACGTCTATCTCGGCGAGTACAAGCGCATCGACGGCAGCCTGCTGAGCGGCCCGAGCCTGTCCAGCCTGGTGGCCAAGGCCGACGCCCAGGCCGACGCCGCGCTCAAGGCCGACCTCGACGCCAGCCAGGCCGCGCTGCAGAAGATGGTCGACAGCGCCGAGAAGGATGGCGTGCACTTCGACCAGCTGATCGCCGCCGACAACACCGCCGGCCAGCAAATCGTCCGCGACGCCATCGCCGGTCTGGTCAAGCAGACCGCCGGCATCGAGCTGGCCGCCACCAAGCTGGGCATCAGCGATCTCAATCCGGATACCGCCGACCACCAGTTCTGAGCCGCCAACGGCGGGTCGCCGCGTGCGCCCCGCCGTCCCTCCTGCGGCCGAGTGCCGCAGCACCGGAAACGCCCGCGCCGCGCGGGCGTCAGCCGGGCAGCAGATGCAAACCACTCTTATTTCCACGGAAACAGACTGTTACACTGCCCCATCCATTCCGGAAGCCCGTCCATGCCCCTATCGCCCGCCCTGCGCCTGCTCGCCCCGCTCGTCCTGGGCCTTGCGCTGAGTGCCTGCGACCAGGGCCCGCGCTTCACCGCCGCCGAACCCGGCGAACAGCTCTCCGCCGGCGCCGCCACGGTCAACCGCAGCGACCGCGCCGCCTTCTCCCAGCCCTCGGCCAACCTGTCGCCGACACGCCGGCTGGACTTCAGCGTCGGCAACAGCTTCTTCCGCAATCCCTGGGTGATCGCCCCGTCGACCACCATCGCCCGTGACGGCCTCGGCCCGCTGTTCAACACCAACGCCTGCCAGAACTGCCACGTCAAGGACGGCCGCGGCCATCCGCCGGACCTCGGCAACGACACCGCGGTATCCGCCCTGGTGCGCCTGTCGATTCCCGCGCAACCCGGCCAGGAGGCGCTGCTCGAGCGCCAGGGGGTGATCGCCGAGCCGGTCTACGGCGGCCAGCTGCAGGACGTCGCCGTGCCGGGCGTGGCGCCCGAGGGCAAGCTGCGGGTCGGCTACAGCAGCGAAGTGGTCACCCTCGAGGACGGCAGCCGCGTCGAGCTGCAGAAGCCCGCGCTGCAGATCAGCCAGCTCGGCTATGGCGAGCTGCATCCGGATACCCGGTTCTCCCTGCGCGTGGCGCCACCGATGATCGGTCTCGGCCTGCTCGAGGCGATTCCCGAAGCGGCGCTGCTCGCCAACGCCGATCCCGACGATCGCGATGGCGACGGCATTTCCGGGCGCGCCAACCAGGTCTGGGACCGCGCCAGCCAGAGCAGCCGTCCCGGTCGCTTCGGCTGGAAGGCCGGCCAACCGTCGCTCAACCAGCAGAACGCCGACGCCTTCTTCAACGACATGGGCCTGACCAGTTCGTTGATCGCCGGCACCAGCTGCACCGGCGGCCAGGCCGACTGCCTGGCCCAGCCCCACGGCGGCGCGCCGGAGGTCAGCGACCACCTGCTCGCCCAGGTGCTGTTCTACACCCGCAACCTCGGTGTGCCGGCGCGGCGCGGCGTCGACACCGCGCAGGTGCTCGCCGGCAAGGGCCTGTTCCATCAGGCCGGCTGCCAGGCCTGCCATACGCCGAAGTTCACCACCGCCAGCGACGCCGCCGAGCCGGAACTGGCCAATCAAGTCATTCGTCCCTACAGCGACCTGCTGCTGCATGACATGGGCGACGGACTGGCGGACAATCGCCGCGAATTCCAGGCCAGCGGCCGCGAATGGCGCACCCCGCCGCTGTGGGGCATCGGCCTCACCCAGACGGTCAACGGTCACACCCGTTTCCTCCACGACGGCCGTGCACGCAACCTGCTGGAGGCCATCGTCTGGCACGGCGGCGAAGCCGAAGGCGCCCGTCGGAAGGTGATGGCCTTCGATGCCGGGCAGCGCACCGCCCTGCTGGCCTTCCTCGAATCCCTCTAAGGAGCTGTTCATGCTGCGCCCCGCCCTGCTGTCCCTGGCCGTGCTGGCCTCCCTCGCCGGCTGCTCGAAGAGCGAACCGCCGAAGCCGAAGGTCGAACCCTTCGCCGCCGCCAGCGCCGCGGCCACCGACGGCGTGCTGCTGCCAGCCTACACCCGCTGGACCGACAGCGACCGCCAGCTGGCCGACAGCGCCCGCGCCTTCTGCGCCGGCGAGCAGGATCTGGCCGCCGCCCGCCAGGCCTATCTCGCCGCCCACACCGCCTGGGCCGCCCTGCAGCCGCTCGCCGTCGGCCCGCTGAGCGAGGGCAACCTGGCCTGGCAGGTGCAGTTCTGGCCGGACAAGAAGAATCTGGTGGCGCGTCAGGTCGGCGCTCTGCTCGACAAGACCCCGCAGCTCAAGCAGGCCGACCTCGAGAAGGCCAGCGTGGTGGTGCAGGGCCTGACCGCCTACGAATACCTGCTGTTCGACGAAGGCATCGACCTCGCCGACCTCGAGCAGAAGCGCCGCTATTGCCCGCTGCTGCTGACCATCGGCAGCCACCAGCAGGCGCTGGCGGCCAAGGTGCTGGCCGCCTGGCTGGGCGACCAGGGCCTGGCCAAGCAGTTGAAGAACTTCCCCAACGGCCGCTACACCGAAGGCCGCGAAGCGGTGGCCGAGCTGCTGCGCGTGCAGGTCGGCGCCATCGACGGCCTGAAGAAGAAGCTCGGCACCCCGCTGTCGCGCGGCAGCAAGGCCCAGCCGCAGCCCTACCAGGCCGAGGCCTGGCGCAGCGGCGCCTCGCTGGCGCTGATCGATGCCAGCCTGGCCAGCGCCGAGGCGCTGTGGCGCGGCGGTGCCGGCCAGAACCAGGGCCAGGGCATGCGCAGCCTGCTCGGCAAGGAGCAGGCCGACCTGGTCACCCGCATCGACGCCGCCTACGCGGAAACCCGCCAGCGCATCGCCGCCTTGGGCCAGCCGCTCACCGCGCTGCTCGCCGACGAGGCCGGGCGCGCTAGCCTCGACGAGCTGTACGACAGCCTCGACCGGCTGCATCGCCTGCACGAGGGCGAGCTGGCCAAGGCGCTGGGCATCCAGCTCGGCTTCAACGCCCACGACGGCGACTAACCCCCTGCTGCTGCCACCGCCGCCCGGCGGTGGTGCCCTTTTCCGGAGAGGCTCATGCTACGACGCACCTTCCTCGGCCTGGGCGGCGCGCTGCTCGCCGCCTCCGCCCTGGGCGGCTGGACCCTCGGCCGCGGCGCAGGTCAGGCGCCGCTGCTGCTCTCGGCGCGCAACGACGCCGACGGCCGCCACTACGCGGTCGGCTACCGCCTCGACGGCAGCCGGCAGTTCGCCGTGGCGGTCGCCGAACGCTGCCACGACGTGGTGCCGCACCCGACGCTGCCGCTGGCGCTGTTCGTCGGCCGCCGGCCGAGCCGCGAGAGCTACCTGATCGATACCCGCGACGGCCGCCTGCTGCAGACCCTCGCCAGCCCGGCGGACCGCCACTTCTACGGCCACGCGGTGTTCCACCGCGGCGGCGAGTGGCTGTACAGCACGGAGAACGACACCCGCGACCCCGGCCGCGGGGTGATCGGCGTCTGGCGCCTGGACGGCGAGCGGCTGCTGCGCAGCGAAGAGCTGTCCAGCCACGGCATCGGCCCGCACCAGCTGCTGTGGATGCCCGACGGCGAGACCCTGGTGGTGGCCAACGGCGGCATCCGCACCGAGGCCGACAGCCGCGAGGCGATGAATCTCGACGCCATGGAACCGAGCCTGGTGCTGCTGCGCCGCGACGGCACGCTGCTCAGCAAGGAGCAGTTGCCGGCCCGGATGAACAGCGTGCGTCACCTCGCCGTGGCCAGCGACGGCACGGTGGTCAGCGGCCAGCAGTACGAGGGCGATCCGCAGGACGCCGTGCCGCTGGTGGCGATCAAGCGTCCCGGCCAGCCGTTCCAGGCCTTCCCGCTCGACGAGGCGCAGCGCCTGGCCATGCACCAGTACACCGCCAGCGTGGCGATCCACAGCGAGTTGCGCCTCCTGGCGATCACCGCGCCGCGCGGCAACCGCCTGTTCATCTGGGATCTGGACAGCGGCGCCGTGCGTCTGGACGAGCCGTTGGCCGACTGCGCCGGCGTCGCCGCCTGCGCCGAAGGCTTCGTGGTCAGCTCCGGACAGAGCCGCTGCCGCCTGTACGACTGCCGCGAGGCAAAGATCCGCATGCAGGCGCTGGAGCTGCCGGCGGCGCTGTGGGACAACCACCTGCGCCTGGTCTGAGGGCCTGCCTCAGGCTTGCTCCCTGCCACAACGACAACGGCCGCCCGGCAGATCTGCCGGGCGGCCGTTTTTCGTTTATCTAGACCTGTTCGCTTGCCCGCCTCTCCAGGCGTGCTCGCTATCCTCGGGCGGCGCGCGAGGCTTCAGCTGCGCATGCCCTGGACCAGTCCGAACAGCACCAGCAGGCTATCCGGCTCGATCTGGTCATGGCCGCGCGTTCCGACCAGCGCGGTGCTCGGCGCCAACGCCTGATGGACCGGCCCGCTGCCACTGCTCACCAGCGTCAGCCCCGGTTGCCACCAGTTGGCCGCCGCCAGTCCGAGGACCCCGACAGCCGCGGCCAGGAACAGGCCGCGCAGGATGGACAATCTCATTTCGGCACTCCTCTCTGACGGCCCGACGACCGTCCAACCACCGTACTCGACTCGACGCCGGGCGACCGACCGATGCGACGAGTGACCGGCCCTGCGCGCCGCCAATCTGCCGAACGGTCCATCAGCGCACCATCGCCAGCCAGGCGAAGCGATACACCTTGGCGGGCAATTCGCCGTGGCAGTTGCCGTTATCCGCCTCGACACCGACCAGATACCAGTCCGCCCACGTGCGCCCGCCCTGCTGGCGCGCCTTTTCCGGCAGGAAACAGCGCGCCAGCTCCCTGGCGGGCACCAGGGCGAACGCCTGCGGATGCAGACGCAACCACTCGACCACCTGCTCCGGCGATTCCTTCGAGTGGAAGCCGAAATGCACGATCGGTTGACGCGCGAACAGCCAGAAACCCTCGCGCCACTGGGGCAGCAGCAGGTCGGCGCCGCCGGTCACCCCGGCCACCTCGCGCATCAACGTTTCATTGGGATTGGCGCCTTCCTTGAGCGGCTCCACCCAGCCGCGGGCGAACAGGACGGCGAACCAGGCCACTGCCAGACCAAGGAACACCTTGCGACCCCGCGGCCGCCGGGCGAACCAGCGGCGCAACAGCCAGGGCACCAGCGGCGCGACCAGCAGCACCATGGCGGGCAGCGCCGGATAGATGTACAGCTTGCGCTTGCCGCTGCTCAGGCTGAAGAACAGCAGGACCAGCACCACCCAGCCCAGCAGCACCAGGACCCGCCCGTCGCGCCTGGCCAGCTGCCGGCGCCAGGCCGGCACCAGCCAGGGCAGGGCCAGGAACATCGGCAGCCAGTACTTGGGGATGACCTGGACGAAGAAGTACCAGAACGGTTCGCGGTGGTGCCAGGCGCTGGCGTAGCGTTCGGCGGTCTGGCGCAGGAGGATGTCCTTCACGTAGGCCAGGCTCTCGGCATCGCCCTGCCCCGCCACCAGCAGCGCCAGCGGCAGCAGCCAGACGGCGATCGCCGCCAGCATCGCCGGCAGCCCCAGCCACCAGGCGCGCGCCTGCCCGGGCATGGCGACCACTCCCGACCAGCCACGGCGCACCGCATGAAAATAGGGGATCAGCAGCAGGATCGGCAGGAAGCCGACCCCCTTGCTGATGACGCCGAAGCCCATGGCGGCACAGGCCAGATAGAACCAGCGCCAGTCCGGACCGAGCAGCAGGTGGCGGAGCATGCCGTAGAAGGCGAGGACGATCCACAGGCAGAGAAAGCCGTCGATCTGCCCGGCGCGCAGCACGCTGTAGGTCTGGTAGCTGGCCAGGAACAGCAGAGCGGCGATCACCCCGATACGGCGATTCCACAGGCGGCTGCCCAGGTCGTACAGGCACACCGTCGCCGTCACGCCGGCCAGCATGGCCGGCAGGAACAGCGCCAGTTTCGGCGAACCGGTGAGCTGTACGCACAGGGCCACCGCCCACATGAACAGCGGCGGCTTGTCCGGATAGATCTCCGCGGCCCGGTGCGGGATGAACCAGGAGCCGTTCTGCAGCATCTCCAGGGCCACGCCGAGGAATCGTTCCTCGTCGACGTTGAACGGCTGGCGCAGCCCCAGGCCTGCGCCGAGCATGGCCAGCGCGAGCAGCACCAGCCAGAGCAGCTCCCTGCGCTGCGGATTCGACGGCGGCACGGGGCTACTCCTCTTGCTCTTTCTGGCGGGCGATCAGTTGCAGATTGCGCAGGTAGACGACGAAGCCGAACGACTGGCCGAGGATGAACACCGGATCCTGGCGGTAGATGGCGTAGGCCAGCAGCAGGGCGCTGCCGATGAGACTCAGGTACCAGAAGCCGACCGGAATGACGCTGCGCTTCTTGTACTCGCTGTACAGCCATTGCAGGGCGAAGCGCCCGGTGAAGGCCAGCTGGCCGGCGAAGCCGACCACCAGCCAAAGCGATTCCCGTCCCATATCAGCCCTCGACCTCGTGCGCCACAAGGTCCAGGCGGGTGCGCTTGATCAGCCACCACACGCCGAACAGGTCGAGGATGCCGACCAGCGCGCGGTCCAGGTTGCCGTAGTTGGACACCCCGGCGCCGCGCGGCCGATGGTTGACCGGCTGGACGATCATCCGTCCGTTGTGGCGCTGGATCAGCGCCGGGATGAAACGGTGCATGTGGTCGAAATAGGGCAGACGCAGGAAAGCCTCGCGCTCGATCAGCTTGATGCCGCAGCCGGTGTCCGGGGTGGCGTCCCTGAGCAGGCGACTGCGCAGGCGGTTGGCGAAGCGCGAGGCCCAGCGCTTGCTGGCGGTGTCGCGGCGGCTGACGCGGTGGCCGGCGACCAGCTTGACCGCGTCGGCACGCCCTTCGCTGCCGCGCACCAGCGCGAGCATGCCGGGGATATCGGCCGGGTCGTTCTGCCCATCGCCGTCGAGCGTGGCCAGCCAGTAGCCGCGCGCGGCCTGGGCCGCGTGGTAGATCGAGGTGCTCTGTCCCAGCGAGCGGGCATGACTGAGGATGCGCAACTGGGTATAGCCGCCGTTCTTCAGGGCGCGCAGGGCGGCGGCGGTGCCGTCGGTGCTGCCATCGTCGACCACGATGACTTCGAAAGCCTCGCCAGCCAGGGCGCTGCGCACTTCTTCGAGCAGCGCCGGCAGGTTGCCGGCTTCGTTCTTGGCGGGGATCAGGACGGAAACGTAGATGCCCTGGGACGCGACGGCGCCGGGCGGATTGGAAGTGCTTTGCTGGGTCATTGTTATACCGCGTAGTAGGACCGATACCAGTCGACGAAGTGATTCACGCCGCTGGCGAGGGAAGTGCTGGGACGAAAGTCGATCAATTCGGCCAACTCGTCGACGTCCGCCCAGGTGCGCAGCACGTCGCCCGGTTGCAGGGGCAGGAAGTGCTTCTGCGCCCGGATGCCGAGGGCGGCCTCGAGACACTCGACGAAATCGAGCAGGCGCACCGGCGCGCCGCGGCCGATGTTGTACACCTGGCTCGGCACCGACGCGGTCGGCGGCAGCGCCTGCAGGCGCTGGATGCCTTCGACGATGTCGTCGATGTAGGTGAAGTCGCGCGACATCTGCCCGTCGTTGTAGACGTCGATCGGCCGGCCCTGGAGGATCGCGGCGGTGAACTTGAACAGCGCCATGTCCGGGCGGCCCCAGGGGCCGTAGACGGTGAAGAAACGCAGGCCGGTGGCACGGATGCCGTACAGGTGCGCGTAGGTGAAGGCCATCAGTTCGTTGGCGCGCTTGCTGGCGGCGTACAGCGAAGCCGGCTGCTCCACCGGGTCGGTGGTGGCGAACGGCAGCTTGTCGTTGAGGCCGTATACCGAGCTGCTCGAGGCGTACAGCAGGTGCTCCACCGGATAGTGCCGGCAGGCCTCGAGGATGTTGAGGAAGCCGCCGAGGTTGGACTCGACGTAGACCTCCGGATGGTCCACCGAATAACGCACCCCGGCCTGCGCGGCCAGATGGATGACGCGCTGGAAGCGCTGCGCCTCGAACAGGCGCAGCAGGCCGTCCTTGTCGACGATATCCAGCCGCTGGAAACGGAAGTTGGCCAGCCCGGCCAGCTGGGCGAGGCGCGCCTCCTTGAGCTCGACGCTGTAGTAGTCGTTGAGGTTGTCGATGCCGACCACCTCATGTCCCTCGGCACACAGGCGGCGGGCGGTATGGAAGCCGATGAAGCCGGCGGCACCGGTAACCAGCAACTTCATGCCCCGCCCTCGAGGCGACGGCCGCGGCCGATGCCGTAGTAGGCGATGCCGGCGGCGGCCAGGGTAGCCGGCTCGAATAGGTTGCGGCCGTCGAACACCACGTGGTCGGCGACCCTGGCCTTGACAAGGGCGATATCCAGGACGCGGAAATCCTGCCACTCGGTGACGATCAGCAGCGCGTCGGCCCCCTCCAGCGCCTCCTCCTTGCTGGCTGTCAGCGTGAGGTCGTCACGCACGCCGAAAATGCGCCGCGCCTCGCCCATCGCCTCGGGATCGAATGCCCGGACTCGCGCACCGGCCTGCCAGAGCGCGGCGAGCAGCTCGCGGCTGGGCGCATCGCGCATGTCGTCGGTGTTGGGCTTGAACGCCAGCCCCCACAGGGCGAAAGTCTTGCCGCGCAGCTCGCCGCCGTAGTGGGCGCTGATCTTCTCGAACAGACGGCGCTTCTGTGCGGTGTTGACCGCGTCGACGGCCTGCAGCAGCTGCGGCTGGTAGTCCACGCCATGGGCGATCTGCTGCAGCGCGTGGAGATCCTTGGGGAAGCACGAGCCGCCGAAGCCACAGCCGGCGTAGATGAAGTCGTAGCCGATGCGCGAATCCGAGCCGATGCCGCGACGCACCATCTCGATGTCGGCGCCCAGGCGATCGGCCAGGTTGGCGATCTCGTTGATGAAGGAAATCTTGGTCGCCAGCATGCAGTTGGCAGCGTACTTGGTCAGCTCGGCGCTGTGGGTGTCCATGACCATGATCTTCTCGCGGTTGCGGCTGAACGGCTGGTACAGCTCGCGCAACACGGCGATCAGCTCGGGACTGTCGCTGCCGACGATGATGCGCTCGGGGCGCATGCAGTCGTCCACCGCGCAGCCTTCCTTGAGGAACTCGGGGTTGGCGGCGACCTGGAAGTCGTCGACCCACGGCTTGCCGGCGGCCGCCTGGCGCAGGTGCGCGGCGATGCGCTCGACGGTGCCCACCGGCGCGGTGGACTTGTTGACGATCAGCTTGGCCTGCTCGCTGTGCGCGGCGATGCTGTCGACCACGGAGAACACCTGGCGCAGGTCGGCGCTGCCGTCTTCCAGAGGCGGCGTCCCGACGGCGATGAAGATCAGCCGGGCGAAGCGCACCGCGCGCTCCGCATCGATGGTGAATTGCAAGCGGCCGGCGGCGAGATTCTTGCCGATCAGCTCGGCCAGTCCGGGTTCGTAGATCGGCGACTGCCCCTGGTTGAGCTGGGCGACGCGCGCCGCGTCGATGTCGACGCAACAGACCGCATGGCCTACCTCCGCAAGACACACCGCCTGGGTCAGACCGACGTAGCCTGTACCGAAAACCGTTACCTGCATGCTCGTCCTACTCCGTTGATAGGCAGCGTTCTGGAAAGCAGCGGTCTGCGGAGGCTTGCGCCGTGCCCGCGGGTCCTTCTGCAGCGTGCGGAAGCGCACGCGGACGGCGTGGCCGACCGCGGCGGAGCGGGAACGGGTGGCAAGCGGGTGTGCTACTGATACACGGCCTTGCCACTAAGGCCCGCTGAGATATCAGTCAAGCACACTACGTATGAAATGATTAACCGGCGGTGAAACAGACGTGAAAAAACCGTCAAGAGGCAGCCGCGAGCGTCACCTCGAAACGGCAACCATGCGGCGCGGCCGGCGACAGACGGATCCGCCAGCCTTCCTGTGCGCAGATCCGTTGCACCAGCGACAAGCCCAGGCCCAGGCCGTCGCCGCGCTCGCGCTCGCCGCGTACGAAGGGCTCGAACACCGAGTCGCGCAGCGCCTCGGGAATGCCCGCGCCGCTATCCTCCACGCTGAAACCGGTAGCGGTCAGGTCGAGACGGATGTAGCCGCTGTCGGTGTAGTGCCAGGCGTTGCGCAGCAGATTGCCCAGCACCGCGCGCAGCAGGGGCGCGTTGTAGGTGAGCGCGGCGTCGGCGGTCTGCCGGTAGTCGAGCTGCAGCCCCTTGAGTTCGATCTGCTCGCGCCACTGCGTCACCAAATCGTCGGCGACCTGGCGCAGGCTGGCCCGCGGCGTACCGCTGCCCTGCCCGCTCTGCGCGCGCGCCAGCTGCAGGAAGGTCTGCACCAGTTCGCGCATCTCGGCGCTGGCGCGGGCGATGCGTTGCACCTGGCGCTGCGCCCGCTCGTCCAGGGCCGGGTTTTCCAGCAGCAGCTCGCAGGAGCTGGCCAGCACCATCAGCGGCGTACGCAGCTCGTGGCTGACGTCGCTGGTGAACAGCTGCTCGCGGTTGAGGGCCTCGCGCAACAGGCTGAGGGTTTCGTCGAAGGCCGCGGCCAACTGGCCGACCTCGTCGGGCACGTAGTCCTGCGCCAGCGGCGGCGCCAGCGCCAGCAGCTGGTCGCGCTGGCGCACCTGACGGGCCAGCCGAATCACCGGCGACATCACCCGCCGCGCCAGCAGCCAGCCGAGCGTGCCGGCCAGCAGGAGACTGCACAGAAAGCCCACCACCACCACCACATACATCACCTGCTCGCGCCGCTCGAAGTCGCTCTGGTCCTGCAGCAGCACGTAGCGGCGACCGTCGACCACGCGCACCATGGCATGGTAGGCGCTGGCGCCACGGAACAGCTCGTGGAAGCCTTCGCCCATCTCGGTCAGATCGGCCGGCAGGGCGAACTCCTCGGGACCGTCGGTGAAGTGGAACAGCTGGTCCGGACGCGGCTGGGCACGCCACTCGTCCATGGTTTCCATCTGCAGCAGGCGGTCGAGGTCGCGCGTGAGCTGCGCCGACAACAGGCGTTCCTCGACCAGATGCACGGTGATCACGGTGCCGACGGCGAAGGTGCCGGCCACCAGCAGGGTGACCAGCACGAAGCCGATGACGATGCGCTGGGCGAGGCTGGGCTTAAACGTCATCGGCGCTCTCGGCCAGGCGATAGCCGACACCATGCACGGTGTGCAGCAGGGCGCGCGGGAACGGCTTGTCGATCACCTGGCGCAGTTGGTGGATGTGGCTGCGCAGGCTGTCGCTGTCCGGGCAGTCGTCGCCCCACAGGGCCTCCTCCAGCACCTCGCGGCGCAGCACGTGCGGACTCTTCTGCATCAGCAGGGCGAGCAGCTTGAGGCCCAGCGGGTTGAGCTTGAGGCGCCGGCCGCCGCGGCTCACTTCCAGGGTATCGAGGTCGTAGTGCAGGTCGGCCACCTGCAATTCGCGCCGCCCGCCCCCGTGGCTGCGGCGCAGCACCGCCTCGACCCGCGCGGCCAGCTCGGACAGCGCGAAGGGCTTGATCAGGTAGTCGTCGGCCCCGGACTGGAAGCCGTTGAGACGGTCGTCGAGCTGATCGCGCGCGGTCAGCATGATCACCGGCACGCTGCTGCGCGCCTCCTGGCGCAGGCGCCGGCACAGGCTGTAGCCGTCCAGGCCCGGCAGCATCACGTCGAGCACCAGCAGGTCGTAGTGACCGGTGGTGGCCAGGTGCAGGCCGGACAGGCCGTCCATGGCGCAGTCGACACTGTAGCCCTTGAGCGTCAGGTAGTCGGCCAGATTGGCCAGGATGTCGCGATTGTCTTCGACCAGCAGGATACGCATGCAAACTCCTCTTTTTTCCATGATGTCATGGTGGGCGTGAGGGAATCGTCAAGAAGGGCAAAGGTACCCAAGCCGGCGGGCATCCGACACTTTTTTCACCGCGCGTTGACGGCTCCGCCACGCCACCGGGCGCAGGCTGCGCGCATCGAACCGCTATGGAACCGCCCCCATGTCATCGTTGCGCTCTGCGCCCCTGCGTTATCTGTCGCTCCTGCTCGGCTGCTGGCTCGGCCTGTTCACGCTGACGCGCAGCGTGCTGCTGATCGGCCACTGGGCGGAGGCCGCGCTGAGCCTGACAGACCTGCCGGGGCTGTACCTGACCGGGCTGGCCTACGATCTGGGCTTTCTCGCCTACGCTGCCGTGCCGCTGGCCGTCTACCTGCTGCTGTGCCCGAGCGGCCTGTGGCGGCGCCCCGGCCACCGGCTGTGGCTGCACGCGCTGCTGGGACTCAGCCTGTTCGCCATGCTGTTCGCCGCCCTGGCCGAATGGCTGTTCTGGGACGAGTTCGGGGTGCGCTTCAACTTCATCGCCGTCGACTATCTGGTCTACTCGGAGGAGGTGCTGCACAACATTCTCGAGTCCTACCCGGTATTTCGCCTGCTGGGCGGGATCGCCGTGCTGGCCATCGGCCTGACCGTCGCCCTGCGTCCGCTGCTGCGCCACGCGCTGGACGCCGAGATGCCGCCGTTGCGCCAGCGTCTGGCGACCCTCGCCCTGCTCGTCGCCTGCAGCGGCCTCGGCTTCGCCCTGCTCGACCAGCAGCATCCCCGCGGCCTCGGCGGCAATGCCTACCGGCAGGAATTGGCCAGCAACGGGCCGTACCAGTTCTTCGCCGCGTTCCGCAACAACGAGCTGGATTACGCGCAGTTCTATCCGACCCTGGACGAGTCGGAAGTGGCCGGCGTACTGCGCGAGGAACTGCAGGCGCCCGGGGTGCGCTTCGAGAACGGCGAGCCGCTGGACATCCGCCGGCGCATCGACAATCCCGGCCCACCCAGCAAGCTGAACGTGGTGCTGGTGACCATCGAGAGCCTGTCGGCCAGATACCTGGGCAGCTTCGGCGACTCCCGCGGCCTGACCCCCAACCTCGACGAGCTGCGCCGGCACAGCCTGTTCTTCAGCAACTTCTACGCCACCGGCACCCGCACCGACCGCGGCCTGGAAGCCATCACCCTGTCGGTGCCGCCGACGCCGGGGCGCTCCATCGTCAAGCGCCTGGGCCGCGAGAGCGGCTTCGCCAGCCTCGGCCGCCAGCTCAACGCCCAGGGCTACGACAGCGTGTTCGTCTACGGCGGCCGCGGCTATTTCGACAACATGAACGCCTTCTTCGGCGGCAACGGCTACCGCATCGTCGACCAGAGCAGCGTGCCGGCGCAGGACATCCACTTCGAGAACGCCTGGGGCATGGCCGACGAGGACCTGTATGCCCAGGCGATGAAGCTGGCCGACGCCGACCACGCCGCCGGCAAGCCCTTCCTGCTGCAGCTGATGACCACCTCCAACCACCGCCCCTACACCTACCCGGATGGGCGCATCGACATCGCCTCCGGCAGCGGCCGCGAAGGCGCGGTGAAGTACACCGACTGGGCGATCGGCGACTTCCTCGCCAAGGCGCGCCAGAAGCCCTGGTTCGACAACACCCTGTTCGTCTTCGTCGCCGACCACTGCGCCGGCAGCGCCGGCATGGAGGATCTGCCGGTGGCCAACTACCACATCCCGCTGTTCGTCTATGCACCGAAGTGGCTGGAGGCACGCGAGGACGGCCAGCTGGCCAGCCAGATCGACCTGGCGCCGACCCTGCTCGGCCTGCTCGACATGGATTACGAGTCGACCTTCTTCGGCCGCGACCTGCTCAAGCCGGCCAGCCAGCCGCCGCGCGTGCTGATCGGCAACTACCAGCATCTGGGGCTGTTCGACGGCAAGGATCTGGCCATCCTCAGCCCGCAACAGCTGATGCGCCGCCACGACGACGCCCTCGGCGCCAGCCGCGAGCACGGCACCGACCGCCAGGATGCCCTGCTGCGCCGCGACATCGCCTACTACCAGGGCGCCAGCTACGCCTACCAGCACGGCCTGCTGACCTGGCATGGCGGCCTGCGCGAGACGCTGGCCGAGCGCTCGCAACGCCGGCGCCAGGAACACAACCTGTGAGTCGGCGTCCGTCGCGGCCGTTGCGCAGCGGCTGGGCCATCGGCCTGCCGCTGGCGCTGATCGCCCTGCTCCTGCTGGTCGAGCCGACCCGCCTGGACTTCGCGCTCTCCGACCTGTTCTACCAGCCGGGCGTGGGCTTCGGCGGCCGGCACAGCTATTGGCTGGAGAAGATCCTGCATGACCGCGCCAAGCAGGGGGTGATCCTGCTCGGCGTGCTGGCCATCGCTGGCCTGGCGGCGAGTTGGCTACAGCCGCGATGGGCGAGCTGGCGCCGGCCCCTGGGCTACCTGGTACTGGCCATGGGGCTGTCCACTGCCGTGGTCAATCCGCTCAAGACGCTCACCGGGGTGCACTGTCCGTGGGACCTGAGCCGCTACGGCGGCGTGGAAACCTACACACCGCTACTTGCCGAGCGCGCCGCGGTGGTGGACAAGCCCGGCCGCTGCTGGCCGGGCGGCCATGCGTCCAGCGGTTTCACCCTGTTCGCCCTGTACTTCGTACTGCGCGATCGCCGGCCGCGCCTGGCGCGCGCCGCGCTGTGCCTCGCCTTGCTGCTGGGCGGCCTGTTCTCGCTGGGACGGGTGATGCAGGGCGCCCACTTCCTGTCGCACAACCTGTGGACGGCGCTGTTCGACTGGCTGATCTGCCTGGGCTGCTACCGGTTGATCCTGTACCGGCCGCCGCAACCGGCGCTCGCCCTCGTCGCGCTGCCGGACCACGAACTCGGCGGCTGAACGCCAGGCATAAAAAAACCCGCGCAGAGCGCGGGTTTTTTGTGTGGTGCAGGAGGCCGGTCGGCTTACATCATGCCGCCCATGCCACCCATGCCGCCCATGTCCGGCATGGCCGGAGCGGCCTTGTCTTCCGGAATGTCGGCGACCATGGCTTCGGTGGTGATCATCAGACCGCCGATGGAGGCAGCTGCCTGCAGAGCGGTACGGGTCACCTTGGCCGGGTCGAGGATACCCATCTCGATCATGTCGCCGTACACGCCGGTGGCGGCGTTGAAGCCGAAGTTGCCGGCACCTTGCTTGACCTTGTCGACCACCACGCTCGGCTCGTCGCCGGCGTTGGCGACGATCTGGCGCAGCGGAGCCTCGACGGCGCGACGCAGCAGGGCGATACCGACGTTCTGGTCTTCGTTGTCGCCCTTCAGCGACTCGATGGCCAGCAGGGCGCGCACCAAGGCCACACCGCCGCCGGGCACCACGCCTTCTTCCACGGCAGCGCGGGTGGCGTGCAGGGCGTCTTCGACGCGGGCCTTCTTCTCTTTCATCTCGACTTCGGTAGCGGCGCCGACCTTGATCACCGCAACACCGCCGGCCAGCTTGGCCAGGCGCTCTTGCAGTTTTTCCTTGTCGTAGTCGGAAGTGGTCTCTTCGACCTGCTTGCGGATCTGCGCCACGCGAGCTTCGATGTCGGCCTGAGCGCCGGCACCGTCGATGATGGTGGTGTTTTCCTTGTTCAGCACCACGCGCTTGGCGTTACCCAGGTGCTCCAGGCCGGCGCCTTCCAGCGACAGGCCGACTTCCTCGGAAATCACGGTACCGCCGGTCAGGATGGCGATGTCCTGCAGCATGGCCTTGCGGCGGTCGCCGAAGCCCGGCGCCTTGACGGCGGCGACCTTGACGATGCCGCGCATGTTGTTGACCACCAGGGTGGCCAGGGCTTCGCCTTCCACGTCTTCGGCGACGATCAGCAGCGGACGGCCGGCCTTGGCGACGGCTTCCAGCACCGGCAGCATTTCGCGGATGTTGGAGATCTTCTTGTCGACCAGCAGCAGCAGCGGGTTTTCCAGCTCGGCCGCCATGGTGTCCGGCTTGTTGATGAAGTACGGGGACAGGTAGCCGCGGTCGAACTGCATGCCTTCGACGACCGACAGTTCGTTCTCCAGGCCCGAACCTTCCTCGACGGTGATCACGCCTTCCTTGCCGACCTTGTCCATGGCTTCGGCAATGATGTTGCCAATGGACTCGTCGGAGTTGGCGGAGATGGTGCCGACCTGGGCGATGGCCTTGGAGTCGGTGCACGGCTTGGCCAGGTCCTTCAGCTGGGCGACGATGGCGATGGTGGCCTTGTCGATGCCGCGCTTGAGGTCCATCGGGTTCATGCCGGCGGCGACGGCCTTCAGGCCTTCGTTGACGATGGCCTGGGCCAGCACGGTGGCGGTGGTGGTGCCGTCACCGGCCTGGTCGTTGGCCTTGGAAGCCACGTCCTTGACCAGCTGGGCGCCCATGTTCTCGAACTTGTCCTTCAGCTCGATTTCCTTGGCCACGGACACGCCGTCCTTGGTGATCAGCGGCGCGCCGAAGCTCTTGTCCAGTACCACGTTGCGGCCTTTCGGGCCCAGGGTGGCTTTGACGGCGTCGGCCAGGATGTTCACACCGACCAGCATCTTCTTGCGAGCGGAGTCACCGAATTTGACTTCTTTAGCAGCCATGTCTTCTTAACCTCGAATGGAATTCAGGAAATGCGCGAAAAGCAGCGGGGAATCAGTCTTCCAGGACGGCGAGGATTTCGCTCTCGCCCATCACCAGCAGGTCTTCGCCGTCGACCTTGATGGTGTTGCTGCCCGAGTAGGGGCCGAACACCACTTTGTCGCCGACCTTGACGGCCAGCGGGCGCACTTCGCCGTTGTCCAGAACGCGACCGGCGCCGACAGCGACTACTTCACCGCGATTCGGCTTCTCGGCAGCGGAACCCGGCAGAACGATGCCGCCTGCGGTCTTGGTTTCTTCTTCGCTGCGACGAATCACGACGCGGTCATGCAGAGGACGAAGCTTCATTGTCGATCTCTCCTAACAGGTTGTTTCCAGCTACCGGCGAGCTTCGCCGGCGGGTTGGTAGATTCCGGCAGTGCCGGGAGCGCTGCGCGAGGCGCACCGCGAAAGTTCGGGCATCGATTGCTTCAAGCAATGCTGCGCTGACCGCTAGATGAGGGCCGGGCAGGCCATTTCAAGGGTCGCTGCAAAAAAATTTTCAGTCGTCGTGGCGCCGCCACTCGCCCTCGATGACGCGCGGACGCGAAGCCTCCGGCTGGTCCGCCTGCGCACCGGCGGAGCGTGCCCGCATCTGGACGCGGCGACGCAGTTGGCGGAGCAGGGCATGGCGGGTGAACGGCAGCAGGCAGAGCAGGCCGATGACGTCGCTGATGAAGCCCGGCAGCAACAGCAGGAAGCCACCGAAGGCGAGCAGCAGGCCCTCGAGCATTTCCTCCTCGGGCATCTCGCCGCGGAGCAGGCGCTCCCGTGCGCGCCAGGCGGTGGCCGGGCCGGCGATGCGCAGCAGGAAGCCGCCGGCCAGCACGCCGGCGACGATCAGCAGGAGGGTGGCCAGCACGCCGATGCTGCTGCCGACCTTGATCAGCACGGCGAGCTCGAGCAGCGGAAAGAGGATGAAGACGAACGGCAAAAAGCGCATCGGCACGGGATTCCTGGGCGGGCACCTGGCCCTGTACGTAGCAGTAGATGGCGGCGCCACGGACGGAATTCAAGTACCAGACGCGCCACCTGTCGTGCGCCGCACTCCGCCACCCCGATCCGACCAAGGTACCGGTTGACCACTCACGCCAGTCATGTTGCACTGCAAAAGCCACTCAAGAGCGATGCCGCGCCGTGGTCCGCCCAGGCGGACAGGTCTCCCGGAATTACCCGGAGGATCTGCGTGGCCATACCAATCATGTCTTGTCGGAATTTGCTCATGCAGCTCACAGAAAAAGTCATCATCGTCACCGGCGGCGGCCAGGGCCTCGGTCGCGCCATCGCCGAAGCCCTCTCTTGCCGCGGCGCAAAATTGGCCCTGGTCGATCTCAACAAGGAAAAGCTGGACGCGGCGGTGAGCGCCTGCCAGGCCAACGGGGTCGAGGCACGCGCCTATCTCTGCAACGTCGCCGACGAAAGCCAGGTCGAGCAGATGGTGCAACAGGTGGCGGCCGACTTCGGCGCCATCCACGGTCTGGTCAACAACGCCGGCATCCTGCGCGACGGCCTGCTGCTCAAGGTCAAGGACGGCGCGATCGAGAAACTCTCCCTGGCCCAGTGGCAGGCGGTGATCGACGTCAACCTGACGGGGGTGTTCCTCTGCACCCGCGAGGTGGCGGCCAAGATGATCGAACTCCAGTGCCAAGGCACCATCGTCAACATTTCCTCGGTATCGCGCGCCGGCAACATGGGGCAGAGCAACTACTCCGCCGCCAAGGCCGGCGTGGCGTCGCTGACCGTGGTGTGGGCCAAGGAGCTGGCGCGCTACGGTATCCGCGTCGGCGCCATCGCTCCCGGCTTCATCGCCACCGAGATGGTCGCCAGCATGAAGCCCGAAGCGCTGGAGAAGATGTCCTCGGCCATCCCGCTCAAGCGCCTCGGCCAGCCGGAGGAGATCGCCCACGCCGCCGCGTGGATCTTCGAGAACGACTACTTCACCGGCCGGGTGATCGAACTGGACGGCGGCATCCGCCTGTAAGTCCGGCGCGGGCCGGTCCGCCGGGGCCGGCCCCCTCCTCGACACGGGCGCGACGGGCTAAGCTCGCCATGTCGCCCTGCCGAAGTCTCGTCATGCCTGCCCTACCCTCCTCAGCCCTTATCGACGAACGCCGTCACGCTCTGTACAGCACGCTGGCCCAGGTGCCGCCCGGAAGGGTGGTCAGCTACGGGCAACTCGGCGAACTGGCCGGTCTCGGCCGCGCGGCACGCTGGGTCGGCCGCTGCCTGAGCCAATTGCCGGAAGGCAGCACGCTGCCATGGCACCGCGTGGTGGCGGCGGGTGGACGCCTGTCCCTGCCGGCCGGCTCGGTCGCCGGCGACGAGCAACGTCGCCGCCTGCAGGAAGAAGGAGTAGTTCTCCTGGCCAATCGCCTGGACATCCGTCGGTACGGCTGGCATCCCGCACCGCAGAGCGGTTAGAGTGGGCCCTTTGCATCAGCAGCGGACCCAGCAGCACCCCCATGCCACGTCGAACCTGGCGCGAAGCCTTCGCCACCTATGCCAGCCCCTCTGCCCTGGCCCTCCTGCTCCTCGGCTTCGCCGCCGGGCTGCCGATGGTGCTGGTGTTCTCCACCCTCTCGGTATGGCTGCGCGAAGCCGGGGTGGCACGTGAAACCATCGGCTATGCCAGCCTGATCGGCCTGGCCTACGCCTTCAAGTGGGTGTGGTCGCCGCTGCTCGACCAGTGGCGCCTGCCGCTGCTCGGCCGCCTGGGCCGGCGCCGCTCATGGCTGGCGCTGTCGCAGCTGCTGGTGGCCCTCGGCCTGGTCGGCATGGCGCTGTTCGACCCGCAGACCCACCTGGCCTGGCTGATCGCCGTGGCCGTGCTGGTGGCCTTCGCCTCGGCCACCCAGGACATCGCCCTCGACGCCTATCGCCTGGAGATCGCCGAGGACACCCACCAGGCCGCCCTGGCCGCCTGCTACACGACCGGCTACCGGGTGGCCATGCTGCTCGCCACCGCCGGTGCGTTGTTCGTCGCCGAGGGCTTCGGCTCGGTCGCCGGTGCCTACCTGTATCCGGCCTGGGCCAGCACCTACCTGTTGTTCGCCCTGCTGATGCTGCCGGGGCTGTTCACCACCCTGTGGATGAAGGAACCGCCGGTGCCGGTGCAGACCCAGCAGGCCGCCGCGCGCTACGGCCTGACCCACCAGCTGGTCTCGGTGCTGGTGCTGATCGTCCTGCTGATCTCGGTGCCGGCGATGTTCACCCAGTTCTATCGCAGCGACGTGCACGGCATGCTGCTGAGCAAGGTGACCCTGCTCGACCTGTTCCGCGAGGACCGCGCCTTCCTGCGCGCCGCCCTGTACACCGTGCTCACCCTGCTGTGCCTGTCGTCGCTCGGCCGCCGCGGCCTGGCGCCGGTGCTGACGCCGATCAGCGACTTCATCCATCGCTACCGCTGGCAGGCGCTGATCCTCCTCGGCCTGATCGCCACCTACCGCATGTCGGACACGGTGATGGGGGTGATGGCCAACGTGTTCTACATCGACCTCGGCTTCACCAAGGACCAGATCGCCAGCGTCAGCAAGCTGTTCGGCCTGGTGATGACGCTGTTCGGCGCCGGCGTCGGCGGCCTGTTGATCGTACGCTTCGGCATCCTGCCGATCCTGTTCCTCGGCGGCCTGGCCTCGGCGGCGACCAACCTGCTGTTCGCCATGCTTTCGGGCATGGGACCGAACCTTCAGATGCTGGTGGTCACCATCTCGGTGGACAACTTCAGCGGCGGCCTGGCTACCGCAGCCTTCGTCGCCTACCTGTCGAGCCTGACCAACCTGCAGTTCTCCGCCACCCAGTACGCGCTGCTCAGCTCGATCATGCTGCTGCTGCCACGGCTGATCGGCGGTTATTCGGGGGTGATGGTCGAGCGGCTCGGCTACGCCGACTTCTTCCTGGTCACCGCCCTGATTGGTATCCCTACCCTGCTGCTGATCGGTCTGCAGTGGGGGCGCGATCGCCAGCAGCCCAACGGCAGCCATGACACGGTCACCAGCGAGCCGCCACCGGGCTCCTGATTCCCGGGCGCCGAAATGCCAAGGGCCAGCCGTTGCGGCTGGCCCTTCTCATATCCAGACAGGAAAACGGCGGATCAATCGCGGAAGTTGTTGAACTGCAGCGGCATGCCCAGCTCCTGACCGCGCAGCATGGCGATGGCCTCCTGCAGGTCGTCGCGCTTCTTGCCGGTGACGCGCACCTGCTCGCCCTGGATCGCCGCCTGGACCTTGAGCTTGCCGTCCTTGATCAGGGCGACGATCTTCTTCGCCAGCTCCTTGTCGATGCCCTCGCGCAGGGTGACCTCCTGCTTGACCACCTTGCCCGACGCGTAGGGGTCCTTGTACTCCAGGCACTGGATGTCGATCTTGCGCTTGACCAGGGCCAGCTTGAGGATTTCGATCATCTGCTCGAGCATGAAGTCGGCTTCGGCGGTCAGGGTGACGGTCTTCTCCTTGAACTCGAAACTGCCCTTGCCGCGCAGGTCGTAGCGGCGGTCCAGCTCCTTGATGGCATTATCGACGGCGTTGGTGACTTCGTGCTTGTCCAGTTCGGACACGATGTCGAACGAGGGCATGGGTACTCTCCGATGAACGGCGCGACGGGATTCACGGATGCCGCGCGCCTGGCTTGCGGTAATGAAGAGCGGTCATTATAACTGAGGCCCGCCTGGTGCCACGTCCGCGCACCACCAATCCCATACGACACCTATCCATGACCGACCCCAACCTCAGCATCCTTGTGGTGGACGATGCCCGGTTTTCCAGCATGCTGATCGGGCGTCTTCTCCAGCAGGCCGGCTACCAGGACATCCGCTACGCCAGCAGCGCCAGCGAAGCCCTCGCCGCCATCGACCAGCGTTCCGCCAACGTGTTGCTGGCCGACTGGATGATGCCGGAAATGGATGGCCTGGAGCTGACCCTGCAGGTGCGCCAGCTCGACGAGGCCGACGAGCACTACACCTACATCATCCTGCTCACCGGCAACGACGGCGACAAGCTGCTGGCCGAGGCCTTCGACCGCGGCGTCGACGACTTCGTCAACAAATCCACCGTCAACGAGCAGCTGGTTCCCCGGGTGCTGGCCGCCGACCGCCTGTGCAGCACCCTGCAGCGCCTGCTGCGCGAGAAGCGCCAGCTGGCGCACAACATCGTCAACCTCGAACAGCGCAACGTCATCGATGCGCTGACCGGCCTGGGCAACCAACGCTACCTGCGCCAGTACCTGGCCACCGCGCTGCGTCAGCTCGAATCGCGCGGCGGGGCGCTGTGCTACCTGCTGATCAGCCTGGACAACATCGCCGGCCTCGACGAGGGCAAGCAGCGCGAGGTGCAGTACAACGTCGCCCGTCGCCTGCAGCAGATGCTGCGCCCGCTGGATGCGGTGGCGCGCCTCGACGATCGACATTTCGCCGTCGTGGCCATGGTCGAGGACCTGCGCGAATGCAGCGCCAGCAGCTTCCGCCGCGTGCATGACGGCCTCAATCTCAAGGCCCTGAAACTCAGCGAGGGCTTCTTCAGCCTGCAGGCGGCGATCGGCATGGTCAGCATCGATGCCAGCGACTGCCCGCTGAAACCCGACGACGTCATCCGGACCGCCGCCCAGCAGCTGGAGGAAGCCCGCCGCAGTGGGCGGATCGCCAGCCAGCGCTTGCAGCGCATGCAGAGCGCCACTTGACCTGGCATGTGCTCGGCGCCGGCAGCCTGGGCGGCCTCTGGGCCGCCCGCCTGGCCCGCGCCGGCCTGCCCGTGTGCCTGCTGCTGCGCGATCAGCGGCGCCTCGCCCAGTACCTGGCCAGCGGCGGCCTGACCCTCGAACAGGACGGTCACACCGAAACCTTCGCCCTGCCTGCGCAAACCCTGGACGATGCCGCCCCGATCCATCGCTTGTTGCTGGCCACCAAGGCCTACGACGCCGTACCCGCCGCGGCGGCCCTGAGTTCGCGTCTGTCGGCGGGCGCCGAGGTGATCCTGCTGCAGAACGGACTGGGCAGCCAGGACGAGGTGGCCGCCTGCCTGCCGCAGGCGCGCTGCATCTTCGCCTCCAGCACCGAGGGCGCCTTCCGCCGCGAGGACTTCCGCGTGGTGTTCGCCGGTGAAGGGCACACCTGGCTCGGCACTGCGCCGCCTTCCCCCGCCCCCGCCTGGCTCGACGAACTGGCGCTGGCCGGGATTCCGGCCAGTTGGACCGGGGATATCCTCGGCCGCCTGTGGCGCAAGCTGGCGCTCAACTGCGCGATCAACCCACTGACCGTGCTGCACTCCTGCCGCAACGGCGGCCTGCAGACGCATGCCGAGGAAGTCGCGGCGCTGTGCGCCGAGCTGGTCGAACTGCTGATCGCCTGCGATCAGGGCGACGCCGCAGTGGACCTTCAGGCAGAGGTGGAGCGGGTGATCGCCGCCACCGCCGCCAACTACTCGTCGATGTACCAGGACGTCGCCGCCGGCCGGCGCACCGAGATCGCCTACCTGCTCGGCCACGCCTGCCGCGAGGCGGCGCGTCACCGTCTGGAACTGCCGCGGCTGCAGGCGCTCGCCCTGCGCTTGCGCGCCCACCTGGCCGCGCGCGGATTGCCCCAGGACTGACGGCCCGCTACCCTGCCCGCTCGGGTTTGCCGCCAACAGGACATCGAACATGGGCTACCGTCTGTCGAAGATCTATACCCGCACCGGCGACGCCGGGGAAACCGGCCTCGCCGACGGCCGCCGGGTGACCAAGGATCATCCGCGCATCGAAGCCATGGGCGAGGTCGACACGCTGAACAGCCAGCTCGGCCTGCTGCTTGCCGAGCTCATCGAGCAGCAGGCGCAGTGGCCCGGCCTGAGCGAGCTCATCGCGGTGCTCGCGCCCTGCCAGCACCGCCTGTTCGACCTGGGCGGCGAGCTGGCGATGCCCGAATACCAGGCTCTGCACCAGCCGGAGGTGGCTCGCCTGGAGCAGGCCATCGACGCCTGGAACGAGGAAGTCGGGCCGCTGAAGAACTTCATCCTGCCCGGCGGTTCGCGCCTGGTGGCCCAGGCCCATGTCTGCCGCAGCTTCGCCCGCAGCGCCGAGCGCCGCTGCCAGCACCTCAACGCCGTCGAGCCGCTGCGCGGCGAATGCCTGGCCTATCTCAACCGCCTGTCCGACCTGCTGTTCGTCGGCGCGCGCCTGATCGCCCGGCGCCAGCAGATCGACGAAATACTCTGGCAGGCGGCGGAGCGCGGCGCGTGAAGGCCGACGATCTGCTGTTGCTGGTCAGCCGGCAGATGCCGTTCGGCAAGTATCAGGGCCGGCTGCTCGCCGACCTGCCCGGCGCCTACCTGGCCTGGTTCGCCCGCGAAGGCTTCCCGCCCGGCGAGCTGGGCCGCCTGCTGGCACTGATGCACGAGATCGACCACAACGGCCTGCGCGGACTGCTCGAGCCGCTGCGCCGACCGGGGCGGCGTCCGTAAGATAGAAAACCCGCGCAGCGGTTTTCTACCGACTCACCTCATCCTCGCGCCGCACGGTGGGCAATCGCTGCGCGAGTTGCCCTATCCCAACCGGCCGACACGGCAACCGGCTCCGCCACTCAAGCCGGCCAGAACGCGCGGATCCCCGCCACGCCCTGGGCACCGGCCTGCCAGCCCCGCGCCTGGTCCTGCGGACCGACGCCACCGAGCAGGAACACGGGCTGGTTGCAGCCGCGGATCAGCTCGGCGGCCGCCGCCCAACCCAGCGGAGCAGCGTCGGGATGGGTCTGGGTCGCCTGCACGGGCGACAGAGTGACGAAGTCCACGCCCATCTGCGCAGCCAGCGCCAGCTCCTCGGCATCGTGGCAGGAGGCCGCCAGCCAGCGCTCGCGCGGGAAGGGACGCCCGTTGGGCGCGTACTTGCGCAGCTGGGCTGCGGTGAGGTGCCAGCCAGCAGCGGGGAAATCGCCCAGCCATTCCAGCGGCCCCTTGAGCATCAGCTGCGCCTTGCCGGCGCACAGTCCCTGGATATCGGTGGCGAGGTCGCGATACTCGGGGCTGTACATGTTCGGCGCCCGCAGCTGCAGCAGGCGGATACCGCCGGCCAGCGCCTGGCGCACCCCGCGCAGCAGTTCGCCGGGCTCCAGATTGTCCGGAGTGATCAGATACTGCGCCGGTAGGCGCGCAGCCGCGACGATCGCCCGGTTGGCTTCGGGAAACTCGTAATGCGGCAGCTCACGGGGCTCTACCCAGGCCAGCGGCTGACCCTCGCGGCCATGCGGCTTGCCGGTGAAGGCGCTGACCTCGTGGACGTCGAGCAGTACGGCGAGATCGGGATAGTCGTGGCGCACCTGGATCAGCGGCCGGGAGGCGGCGATGTCGATGCCCAGCTCCTCGTGGAGCTCGCGCGCCAGCGCGGCTTCCACCGCCTCGCCGGCTTCGACCTTGCCGCCAGGGAACTCCCAGAGGCCGCCCTGGTGCTTGTGTTCGGGACGCCGGGCGATCAACACCCGGCCATCGGCGCCGCGGATCACCGCCGCGGCCACGTGCAGTCGTTTCATCGCAGACAACTCCGAGGGGCGCGCCGCGCATGGCGGCGCGCCCCTCCAGGTCAGGAACGGTACTCGGCGTTGATCCGCACGTATTCGTGGGACAGGTCGGTGGTCCAGATGGTCTCGCTGAACTGGCCGCGGCCCAGCTCGATGCGGATGCCGATCTCTTCCTGCTTCATCACCGCCGCGCCCTGCTCTTCGGTGTAGCTCGCTGCGCGGCCGCCCTTGCTGGCGATGCACACGTCGCCGAGGAATACGTCGATCAGGCTGACGTCGAGGTTGGCCACGCCGGCGTAGCCGACGGCGGCGAGGATGCGCCCCCAGTTGGGGTCGGAAGCGAACAGCGCGGTCTTGATCAGCGGCGAGTGGGCCACGGCGTAGGCGACGTCCAGGCACTCCTGGGCGTTGCCGCCGCCGTTGACCTGCACGGTGACGAACTTGGTGGCGCCTTCGCCGTCGCGGACGATGGCCTGGGCCACTTCCATGAACACCTCGAACACGGCCTGCTTGAGCTGGGCGTACAACTCGCCGCTTTTCTCGGTGATCTCCGGCAGGCTGGCCTGGCCGGTGGCGATCAGCATGCAGCAGTCGTTGGTCGAGGTATCGCCGTCGATGGTGATGCGGTTGAAGGACTTGTTGGCCGCATCGCGTACCAGGTCCTGCAGCACGTCGCGGGCGACTTTAGCGTCGGTGGCGATGTAGCCGAGCATGGTGGCCATGTTCGGGCGGATCATGCCGGCGCCCTTGCTGATGCCGGTGACGGTGACGGTCACGCCATCATGCTGGAACTGCCGGCTGGCACCCTTGGGCAGGGTGTCGGTGGTCATGATGCCTTCGGCGGCCTGCGCCCAATTGTCGACCTTGAGGTCGTCCAGCGCGGCCTGCAGGGCGGTCTCGATCTTCTCCACCGGCAACGGTTCGCCGATCACCCCGGTGGAGAACGGCAGCACGGCGCTCTCGGCCACCCCGGCCAGCTCGGCGAGTCTGGCGCAGGCACGGCGGGCACGCACCAGGCCGTCCGGGCCGGTGCCGGCGTTGGCGTTGCCGGTATTGGTCAGCAGATAACGGACCTCGCCCGCCAGGCGCTCGCGGGTAATCAGCACCGGCGCGGCGCAGAAGGCGTTGGTGGTGGTCACGCCGGCGATGGTCGAGCCTTCGGCGCAGCGCATCACCACCACATCCTTGCGCCCGACACGCTTGATGCCGGCCGAGGCGATGCCGAGTTCGAAACCGGGAACCGGGTGCAGGGTGGGCAGAGGGCCAAGACCGACAGCCATGGGAAACTCCTTGAGCGGCGCACGCGCGCGAATGATGGGATCACTATGGAAAACGCCGCGAGCGGCTGGGCCGGTCGCGGCGTGGGTAAATCAGTTGGCGGTCAGCTTACCTGACCGTGGCAGTGCTTGTATTTCTTGCCGGAACCGCACGGGCAGGGTTCGTTGCGGCCGATCTTCGGCTCCTGGCGCACGGCCACGGCGACCGCAGCCTGGGCGGTCTCGCCCGCCCCGGCTTCATCCTCTTCCAGCGGCTGGTCCAGCGCCGGCGCGGCGGCATGCTGGAACTGCATCTGCGCGGCCAGGGCCTCGGCCTCGCGGCGCAGACGCTCCTCTTCCTCGGCCGGATCCTCGCGACGGACCTGGACGTGGCTCAGCACGCGAATGGCATCGCGCTTGATGCTTTCCAGCAGTTCCTGGAACAGGGCGAAGGACTCGCGCTTGTACTCCTGCTTGGGGTTCTTCTGCGCGTAACCGCGCAGGTGAATGCCGTGGCGCAGGTGATCCATGGTCGACAGATGCTCCTTCCACAGATCGTCGAGCACGCGCAGGAGGATCTGTTTCTCGAAGGTGCGCAGGGCCTCGGCACCGGCCAGCTCTTCCTTCTCCTGGTAGGCCTTGAGCAGCTCGGCGAGGATGCGCGCGCGCAGGGTTTCCTCGTAGAGCTTCTCGTCCTCGTCGAGCCACTGCTGGATGGGCAGCTGGATGCTGAAGTCGGCCTGCAGGGCGGCCTCCAGACCGGCAACGTCCCACTGCTCGGGCAGCGACTGCGGCGGGATGTGCGCATCGACGGCACGCGCCAGCACCTCGGCGCGGAACTCGGCGATGGTCTCGCCGACGTCGTCGGCCGCCAGCAGGCTGTTGCGCATGTGGTAGATCACCTTGCGCTGTTCGTTGGCCACATCGTCGAACTCGAGCAGCTGCTTGCGGATATCGAAGTTGCGGCCCTCGACCTTGCGCTGCGCCTTCTCGATCGCGTTGGTCACCATGCGATGCTCGATGGCCTCGCCGGCCTGCATGCCGAGGGCCTTCATGAAATTCTTCACCCGGTCGGAGGCGAAGATGCGCATCAGGTTGTCTTCCAGCGACAGGTAGAAGCGGCTGGAGCCGGGATCGCCCTGGCGACCGGCCCGGCCACGCAGCTGGTTGTCGATACGGCGGGACTCGTGGCGCTCGGAGGCGACCACGTGCAGACCGCCGGCCTCGATCACCTGCTGGTGGCGCTTCTGCCACTCGGCCTTGATCTGCGCGATCTGCTCGTCGCTGGGGTTCTCCAGCGCGGCGACCTCCACCTCCCAGTTGCCACCGAGCAGAATGTCGGTACCGCGACCGGCCATGTTGGTGGCGATGGTCACCGCGCCGGGACGACCGGCCTGGGCGATGATTTCGGCTTCCTTGTCGTGGTACTTGGCGTTGAGCACCTTGTGCTCCATGCCAGCCTTCTGCAGCAGTTGGGAGAGATACTCGGAGCTTTCGATCGACGCGGTACCGACCAGCACCGGGCGACCTTCGGCCCGGCAGGCCTTGACGTCCTCGATGACCGCCGCGTACTTCTCTTCCTGGGTCAGGTAGACCAGGTCGTTGAAGTCCTTGCGCGCGATCGGCTTGTTGGTCGGGATGACCACCACGTCGAGACCGTAGATCTGGCGGAACTCGAAAGCCTCGGTGTCGGCGGTGCCGGTCATGCCGGCCAGCTTGTTGTACAGACGGAAGTAGTTCTGGAAGGTGGTCGAGGCCAGGGTCTGGCTCTCGGCCTGGATCTGCACGCCCTCCTTGGCCTCGATGGCCTGGTGCAGGCCCTCGGACAGGCGGCGCCCTTGCATGGTGCGGCCGGTGTGCTCGTCGATCAGCACCACCTGGCCGTTCTGCACGATGTACTCGATGTTGCGGTGGAACAGGGTATGCGCACGTAGCGCCGCATAGACATGGGTCAGCAGGCTGAGGTTGTGCGCCGAGTACAGGCTCTCGCCCTCGGCCAGCAGGCCGACCTGGGTGAGCATGTCCTCGATGAACTGGTGGCCCTGCTCGGTGAGTTCGACCTGGCGGGCCTTCTCGTCGATGCTGTAGTGGCCCTCCTGCTCGACCTCGCCCTCTTCCGTCTGCATCTGACGCTTGAGCTGCGGGATCAGCTGGTTCATCTGCAGGTACAGGCGCGAGCTGTCCTCGGCCGGGCCGGAGATGATCAGCGGGGTGCGCGCCTCGTCGATGAGGATGGAGTCCACCTCGTCGACCACGGCGAAGTTCAGCTCGCGCTGGAACTTGTCTTCCACGCTGAAGGCCATGTTGTCGCGCAGGTAGTCGAAACCGAATTCGTTGTTGGTGCCGTAGGTGATGTCGGAGGCGTAGGCGGCGCGCTTCTCCACCGGGTCCTGGAACGGGCTGACCACCCCGACCGACAGGCCGAGGGATTCGTACAGCGGACGCATCCAGTTGGCGTCGCGGCGGGCCAGATAGTCGTTGACCGTGACCACATGGACGCCCTTGCCGGCCAGCGCGTTGAGGTATACCGCCAGGGTGCCCACCAGGGTCTTGCCCTCGCCGGTACGCATCTCGGCGATCTTGCCCTCGTGCAGGGTCATGCCGCCGATCAGCTGCACGTCGAAGTGACGCATGCCCATCACCCGCTTGCCGGCCTCGCGAGCCACCGCGAAGGCTTCCGGCAGCAGCTTGTCGAGACTCTCGCCCTGCGCCAGGCGCGCCTTGAACTCTTCGGTCTTGCCCCGGAGCTGCTCGTCGGTGAGCGCGACCATCTGCTCTTCCAGGGCGTTGATCGCCTGGACAGCCTTGGTCATGCGCTTGACTTCACGCTCGTTCTTGCTTCCAAAGAGTTTCTTCAACAAAGGCGCAAACATATCGGGAGGGTCTTCCATCTGTGGAAATGGAGGGCACCCCCGCGGAGTGCCCAGTGCCGTCGGCACGACAGCGAAGGAGGCATTCTACTCGGAAATGCCTGCGAGGAAAGTCGCCTTAATCACTACTGGGAGTGCGGGCTATGTAGCTGGCCGGATCGATGGGGAGACCGTTCTTCTTGACTTCGAAATGCAGGTGCGGACCGGTGGAGCGGCCGGTGCTGCCGACCAGTGCGATGATTTGACCGCGCTGGACGAGATCGCCGACCTTCACCAGGTTGCGCTGGTTGTGCCCATAGAGCGTGGTGTAACCGTCGGCATGGCCGATCTCGACCGCCCAACCATAGCCGGACTTGCGCCCGGACCAGGTGACCACGCCGGCGGCCACCGCGACTATCTCGGTGCCGGGACGGGCGGCGAAATCGACGCCCTTGTGCATCCGGCCGCCGCCATGGAAAGGATCGCGACGCGGACCGAACGGTGAGGACTGGTAACCGCCGAGCAGCGGGCGACCAGCGATCAGCTGCGCCTCTTCCAGACGCCGCTCGGCGAATGCCTGCTCAAAGGTCTCCAGCTGCTGCTCGCGATTGTCGAGACGCGCCATCAGCGCGTCCAGGCTGCCGAGCACCTCGCCGTCATTGAACGACTCGCCTTCCAGTTGCTCATCGGGGCCACCCTGCCCCACCGGCAGGCTGAAGTCGAACTCGTCCTCGGCGATATTGGCGAGTTCGGCCAGGCGTTCGCCCAGCGCATCCAGGCGCGTCATGCGCGCCTGCAGCTCGGCCAGGTGCACGCCCAGAGCGTCGAGCTGGCGCTGGGCGGCCGCCCGGGCCTCGGTGAGTTCTTCCGGTTGGATACCGGTCGTCTGATCGAGCGCGGACTCGGGAACCAGCGTCAGGCCTTCGGGTCTGATCCATGAACCGAGCACTGCGCCAGCGGCCAGGGTTCCGCCGAGCAACAGGGTGCCCAGCAGCAGCCCCAGACGGGGCGTGAGTGTCAGTGCGCGCGCCGCGCCGTGGCGGCGACTCATGAAGATGATGTGCATGGCCATACCGTAAGAACAAGCGGTGCGGCCAGTTTGCTAAGATGGCCGCTGGTGTTTTTCCAGGCGTCCTGCCATGTCGTTGCGTCCCCTACCCGCCCGCCCCCCCGCAGCATTGCTACGCGAAACCAAGGCGCTCAAGAGCCTGCTGGGCGAAGCGCAACGCCTCGCCCACCTGCAGCAACTGCTGGAAAGCCAGCTTCAACCGGCAGCCCGCCCGCATTGCCGGGTGGCCGCCTGGCGCGATGGCACCTTGCTGCTGATAGTCACCGATGGGCAGTGGGCCACCCACCTTCGCTACCAGCAAAAGCGCTTGCTGCGTCAGCTGCGGAACATCAGGGAGTTCGAGAACTTAGCGAAGATTCTGTTCAAAGTTCAACCAACAGCTGCCGAAAGGCATGTCACCGGTCGAAATCCCACCCTGTCCGGCGTCGCCGCACACACCTTGCGCAGCGCCGCCAGCGGCATCCAGGACCCCCGCCTGCGCGCCGCCCTCGAGCGTCTGGCCAGCCACACGGCCAAGGAAGACGAGCGAGAGCGCTAAAATCGCGGACGAAAAAAAAGGCCACCCGTAGGTGGCCTCGAAAGATAAGGGAGAGATTTGTTTCAGACGGCAGCAGCCGGGCGCATGTAGGAAATCGGCGCAGTGCTGGCGTCTTCGAAGGTCACCACTTCCCAGGCATCCGTCTCGGCGATCAGGGTGCGCAGGAGGCGATTGTTGAGGGCGTGTCCGGACTTGTGGCCGCGAAACTCGCCGATCAGGCTGTTGCCGAGCAGATACAGGTCGCCGATGGCGTCGAGAATCTTGTGCTTGACGAACTCGTCCTCGTAGCGCAGGCCGTCCTCGTTGAGCACGCGGTACTCGTCGACCACGATGGCGTTGTCGACGCTGCCGCCCAGGGCGAGGTTCTGCGAGCGCAGGAACTCGATGTCGCGCATGAAGCCGAAGGTGCGCGCGCGACTGACTTCCTTGACGAACGAAGTGCTGGAGAAGTCGACGCAGGCACGCTGGGTACGACCGCGGAACACCGGGTGGTCGAAGTCGATCTCGAAGCCCACCTTGAAACCGTCGAACGGCAGGAAGGTGGCGCTCTTGCCGCCCTCCTCGACGGTGACCTTGCGCTTGATGCGAATGAACTTCTTCGCCGCATCCTGTTCCTGCAGCCCGGCGGACTGGATCAGGAACACGAAGGGACCGGCGCTGCCATCCATGATCGGCACTTCCGATGCCGACAGCTCGATGTAGGCGTTGTCGATGCCCAGGCCTGCCATGGCCGAAAGCAGGTGCTCAACCGTATCCACCTTGACATCACCCTTGACCAGCGTGGTCGACAGGGTGGTCTCGCCGACGTTCTCGGCCCGGGCCGGGATTTCCACCACCGGATCGAGATCGGTGCGGCAGAACACGATGCCGGTATCCACCGGAGCCGGCTTCAGGGTGAGGTAGACCTTCTCCCCCGAATGCAAGCCGACGCCCGTGGCACGGATCGTGTTCTTCAAAGTGCGTTGTTTGATCATGGCTTTGGCCGTATCTGCGCAAGTTGTGAACTGTTCTCAGCAATGGCGGGCATGATAGCAGAGCCCGCCTTTACTGAACACCAATCACGTCAACACCTCTGATATAGGAAATCAATCAGCCTGGCGACGCAGGAAGGCCGGAATGTCCAGGTACTCGAGGTCTTCCTGGGTGTTGATTTTCACCGCCTGAGCGGCGCCGCCGGCGGATGGCTTGCTGCGCATCACGGTCGGCTGATCGAAGTCGCGGTAGTTGAGCGACGCACTCTGCGGGGCCGGAGCGGCTGCCGGAGCGGTCTCCACCACCTTGACCGGCTTTTCCATGCGCGCACCGAGGCCGGTGGCGACCACAGTGACGTGCAGCTCGTCGCGCATCTCCGGATCGATGACCGCACCGATCTTGACGGTGGCCAGCTCGGAGGTGAACTGCTCGATGATGCTGCCGACTTCGGTGTATTCGCCCAGCGACAGGTCGAGACCGGCGGTGATGTTGACCAGGATGCCGCGCGCGCCCTGCAGGTTGATGTCTTCCAGCAGCGGGTTGCGGATCGCCGCCTCAGCTGCCTCGCGGGCGCGGTTCGGACCACTGGCGTGGCCGGTGCCCATCATCGCCATGCCCATCTCGCTCATCACGGTGCGCACGTCGGCGAAGTCGACGTTCATCAGGCCCGGACGCTGCATGATGTCGGAGATGCCACGCACCGCGCCGGCCAGCACGTCGTCGGCCTTGGCAAAGGCGGACAGCAGGCTGGCGTCCTTGCCGAGGATGGTCAGGAGCTTTTCGTTAGGAATGGTGATCAGCGAGTCGACATGCTCGGACAGGGCACGGATGCCCTCGTCGGCGATCTGCATGCGCTTGCGACCCTCGAAGGGGAACGGGCGGGTGACCACGGCCACGGTGAGGATGCCCATTTCCTTGGCCACTTCGGCGATCACCGGGGCTGCGCCGGTGCCGGTGCCGCCGCCCATGCCGGTGGTGATGAACACCATGTTGGCACCCTGCAGGACCTCGGCGATGCGCTCGCGATCCTCCAGCGCGGCCTGGCGGCCGACGTCCGGATTGGTGCCGGCGCCCAGGCCCTTGGTGACGTTCATGCCCAGCTGCAGGATGCTCTTGGCCTCGACCTTCTTCAGGGCCTGAGCGTCGGTGTTGGCGCAGATGAAGTCGATATCCTCGACTCCGCAGCGCAGCATGTGGTTGACCGCATTGCCACCGCCGCCGCCGACGCCGATGACCTTGATGACTGCATTCGATTGAACGCTATCGACCATTTCGAACATTTTTCCCTCTCCTCTCCCTTATATATTTTCCTCCGACCGCCTGGCATGCCGGCGGTCAGAAGTTGCCCTGCACCCAGCGCTTGAGGCGCTCGAATACGGGCGGCTTGCTCTCTTCGCCACCATTACCACCGGAGCCGGTGAAACCCGGCGTGCCCTGCTTGTTCAGGCCATACAGCAGAAGCCCGACACCTGTCGCATAGGCAGGATTGCGCACGACGTCCTCGAGGCCCTTGACACCTTGCGGCAGGCCCAGACGTACCGGCATATGGAAGATTTCCTCGGCCAGCTCGACGGCACCCTCCATCTTCGCGGTACCGCCAGTGATGACGATCCCGGCCGGAAGCATGTCCTCGTAGCCGCTGCGGCGCAGTTCTCCCTGCACCAGACAGAACAACTCCTCGTAACGCGGCTCGACCACCTCGGCCAGTGCCTGGCGCGACAGCTCGCGCGGCGGGCGGTCGCCGACACTCGGCACCTTGATGGTCTGCCCGGCGCCGGTCAGCTTGGCCAGGGCGCAGGCATAGCGAATCTTGATCTCCTCAGCATACTGAGTCGGGGTACGCAGGGCCATGGCGATGTCGTTGGTAACCTGGTCGCCGGCGATCGGAATGACAGCCGTGTGACGGATCGCACCTTCGGTGAAGATGGCGATGTCGGTGGTGCCGCCGCCGATGTCCACCAGACACACGCCCAACTCCTTCTCGTCGTCGGTCAGCACCGACGCCGACGAGGCCAACTGCTCGAGGATGATGTCGTCCATCTCGAGGTCGCAGCGGCGCACGCACTTCTCGATGTTCTGCGCGGCATTCACCGCGCAGGTGACCACGTGCACCTTGGCCTCCAGGCGCACCCCGGACATGCCCAGCGGCTCGCGCACGCCTTCCTGGTTATCGATCACGTAATCCTGGGCCAGGGTGTGCAGCACCCGCTGGTCCGCCGGAATCGCCACCGCTTGGGCCGCATCCAGTACGCGGTCGATGTCCGCGCGGCTGACCTCGCGGTCGCGGATCGCGACGATGCCGTGGGAGTTCAGGCTACGGATGTGGCTGCCGGCCACGCCGACGAAGGCCGAATGGATCCGGCAGCCGGCCATCTGCTGCGCCTCGTCGATGGCGTGCTGGATGGACTGCACGGTGGATTCGATGTTGACCACCACGCCCTTCTTCATCCCTCGCGAGGGATGGGTACCGATACCGACGATTTCCAGCTGGCCATCGGCCGCCACCTCGCCGACCAGCGCCACCACCTTGGAGGTGCCGATGTCCAGGCCGACGATCATCTTGCCGCTCTGCGCGCTTGCCATGATCCCTTCTATCTCCTCAATTCACTGCCGCTCGCCGGCCTTGTCGCCGGTAGCTGGCGCCGCCGGTGGCTGACGCCACGCCACGGCCATGCCGTTGGGGTAGCGCAGGTCGACGCGCGCGATATTCTCACTGTCCTGCTTCAGGATCTTGTCGTAGACACTGATAAAGCGCCGTAGTTTTTCCACCACATGATCCCGTCCGAGCAGCAGCTCGATGCCCCGCCCCGTGGTGACGAACCAGCTACCGCGCTCGCGCAGTTCCAGGCTGGCCACGGTCAGATCGAGCGGGCGCAGCAGCTGGCTGAGCATCTGGTACTGCTGCATCACCTGCTGCTGGGCGCGCTGCGGCCCCCACAGCCGGGGCAGGTGCTCGTAACCGGCCAGCTTGCCCGGGGCGAAGGCCACGCCCTGGTTGTTGAGCAGCGCCTCGTCACCCCAGCGGGCCACCGGCAGCTGTTCTTCGAGCTGGATCAGCACCTGGTCCGGCCAGACCCGGCGCACCTGGGCCTCGGCGATCCACGGGATGCGCTCCAGCTCGCCGTGCATCGACTCCAGGTCGACGCGGAAGAAACTGGTCTGCACGAAGGGCGCCACCTGCCGGGCCACCTCCTCGCGACTGACGTAGTGCAGATCGCCCTGCACGCTGACCCGCGCGATCGGCTGATCGGCGTAGGGCAGCAGACGCTGGCCCAGCTCGTAGGCGCCATAGCCGAGACCGAGCAGCAGCAGGGGCCAGACGAGCCGCTGCAGCCCCGCCAGCGAAGGACGCGGCAGACGCTTGCTCAGCGGTTCGCGCACCACCATCCGGCTGGCCCCACGGGGAACCGGCTTGCGCAGCGGCCCGATGGGGGCCGGACGCTGGTGACGCAGCAGGGCGATCATGGATCAGCTCCTTGCCTCCAGACTGTCGGCGAGGATCGCCAGCACCAACTGCTGGAAATCCAGGCCGGCAGCCCGGGCGGCCATGGGGACCAGGCTGTGGTCGGTCATCCCCGGGACGGTGTTGACCTCCAGCAGCCAGAATTGCCCGTCGGCGTCCTGCATCACGTCGGCGCGGGCCCAGCCGCTGGTCCCGACCGCTTCGCAGGCGCGGGCGACGAGCGCCTTGAGCTCCGCTTCCTTGTCCGCGTCCAGGCCGCAGGGGATCTGGTAGCGGGTGTCGTCGGCCAGATACTTGGCCTCGTAGTCGTAGAAGGTGTGCGTGGTGCCGAGACGGATCGGCGGCAGCACCTCGCCGCGCAGCATGGCGACGGTGAACTCCGGACCACTGATCCACTGCTCGACCAGCACCTGCGAGTCGTACTCGCGGGCGGCCTGCCAGGCAGCGAGCAACTGCTCGCCGTTCTCCACCCGCGCCATGCCGATGCTCGAACCCTCGTGGGCCGGCTTGACGATCAGCGGGAAACCCAGCTCGGCGGCGGCGCGCTCGCAATCGGCAGCCGAGGCCAGCACCGCGTGGCGGGGAGTCGACAGACCGAGGCTCTGCCACACCTGCTTGGTGCGCAGCTTGTCCATCGCCAGCGCCGAGGCCAGCACGCCGCTACCGGTGTAGGGAATGTCCAGGCATTCCAGCAAGCCCTGCATGCTGCCATCCTCGCCACCGCGGCCGTGGAGGACGATGAAGGCGCGGTCGATTCGCTCGCCGGCCAGGCGCTGCAGCAGGTCGGCGCCGACGTCGATGCCGAAGGCGTCCACCCCGGCGCCCTGCAGCGCTTCGAGCACCGCCCGACCCGACTTCAGCGACACCTCGCGCTCGGCACTCCTGCCGCCGAACAGTACGGCGACGCGGCCGAAGGCCCGGGGATCGAGGTTGGATTGCAGACTCATTTCGACTCACCTTGCACAGCGAACAGCGGATGGTTGATCAGTTGCGGGGCGACGCCGCCGATGTCGCCGGCACCCTGGCAGAGCAGGATGTCGCCGGCACGCAGCAGCGGCTTGAGCAACGGCGCCAGGTCGGCACCGCGCTCGACGTAGATGGGGTCGAGCACGCCGCGCTGGCGGATGCTGTGGCACATCTGCCGGCTGTCGGCACCGGGGATCGGCTCCTCGCCGGCCGGGTAGACCTCCATCAGCAGCAGCACGTTGGCGTCGCCGAGCACCTGGACGAAGTCGTCGTAGAGGTCGCGGGTACGGCTGTAGCGATGCGGCTGATAGAGGATCACCAAGCGGCGCTCCGGCCAGCCACCGCGTACGGCCTTGATCACCGCGGCGACTTCGCGCGGGTGGTGGCCATAGTCGTCGACCAGCATTACGCTGCCGCCCTCGACCGGCAGGTCGCCGTAGACCTGGAAGCGCCGGCCGACGCCCTGGAAGCCGGACAGGCCGGCGATGATGGCGTCGTCGCCGATGCCCTCGTCGGTGGCGATGGCGATGGTGGCCAGGGCGTTGAGTACGTTGTGGTTGCCCGGCATGTTCACCGACACATCCAGCGGCTCGCGCTCCTTGCGCAGCACGGTGAAGTAGGTGCGCATGCCTTCCTGGCGCACGTTGATGGCGCGCAGGTCGGCGTCCTCGGCGAAGCCGTAGGTGACGATCGGCCGGCTGACCTGCGGAAGGATCTCGCGCACCACCGGATCGTCGACGCAGAGCACCGCCAGGCCGTAGAACGGCAGGTTGTGGAGGAACTCGACGAAGGTCTTCTTCAGCTTGTTGAAATCGCCGCCGTAGGTGCTCATGTGGTCGGCGTCGATATTGGTGACCACCGAGACCATCGGCTGCAGGTGCAGGAAACTGGCGTCGCTCTCGTCCGCCTCGGCCACCAGGTAGCGGCTGGCGCCGAGCTGGGCGTTGGTGCCGGCGGCGTTCAGGCGGCCGCCGATGACGAAGGTCGGATCGAGGCCGGCGGCGGCGAACACCGAGGCGATCAGGCTGGTCGTGGTGGTCTTGCCGTGCGTGCCGGCCACCGCGATGCCGTGGCGATAGCGCATCAGCTCGGCGAGCATCTCGGCGCGCGGCACCACCGGGATGCGCCGCTCGAGCGCGCGGGCGACTTCCGGGTTGGCCGGATTGATGGCGCTGGACACCACCAGCACGTCGGCCTGCTCGGCGTTCTCGGCGCGGTGGCCGATGAAGATCTGCGCGCCGAAGCTGGCCAGCCGCTCGGTCACCGGCGAAGCCTTGAGGTCGGAGCCGGACACCTGGTAGCCGAGGTTGAGCAGCACTTCGGCGATACCGCACATGCCCACGCCGCCGATGCCGACGAAGTGGATCCGGCGGATGCGGCGCATGCGGCGCATTTCCGCCGCGTTGACGACGGGCGCCTCAGCCATGGGCCACCTCCAGGCAGATATCCACCACCGAGCGGGTGGCGTCGGGCTTGGCCAGGCGGCGCGCGGTGGCGCCCATGGCCGCGAGTTTTTCGCTGTGCATCAGAACCTCGGTCAGCTGAGCGGCCAGCGCGGCCGCGTCAGTGGCATGTTGCGGCAAAAGCACGGCGGCGCCGGCCTTGGCCAGATATTCGGCATTGCGGGTCTGGTGATCGTCGATCGCGTGCGGCAGCGGCACCAGCATTGACGGCAGGCCGGCGGCAGCCAGCTCGCTGACCGTCAGCGCGCCGGCGCGGCAGATCACCAGATCGGCCCAGGCGTAGGCGCGGGCCATGTCCTTGATGAACGGCTGCACCTCGGCCTCGACGCCGGCCTCGCGATAGCGCTCGCGGGTCACTTCGGCGTGCTGCTTGCCGGCCTGGTGGTAGACCTGCGGGCGCAGCGTGTCTGCGACCTTGGCCAGCGCCGCCGGCAGCAGCTTGTTCAGCGGCTCGGCGCCCAGGCTGCCGCCCAGCACCAGCAGGCGGACCGGCCGATTGCCCAGGGTTTGCCGCGGCGTTTCGAGGAACAGCTCCTCGCGCACCGGGTTGCCGGTGGTGCGGCGCTTGGCACTGGCCGTGAAGGTGTCCGGGAAGGCCTCGCAGACCCGGCGGGCGAACGGCACCAGACCACGGTTGGCGGTGCCGGCCACGGCATTCTGCTCGTGGATGATCAGCGGCGCGCCGGCCAGGCGGGCGGCGACACCGCCGGGACCGGTGACGAAGCCGCCCATGCCCAGCACGCACACCGGTTGCAGCTCGCGCATCACCTTGCGCGCCTGCAGCAGGGCGCGGAACACCTGCAACGGCGCCTTGAGCAGCGACAGCACGCCCTTGCCGCGCACCCCGCTGACCTCGATGCGGTGCAGCGGCAGGCCGGCCTGCGGCACCAGCTCGTTCTCGATCCCGCGCGGGGTGCCCAGCCAGTGCACGCTGTAGCCGCGCGCCTGGAACTCGCGGGCGCAGGCCAGCGCCGGGAACACGTGGCCACCGGTACCGCCTGCCATGATCAGCACGTTACCGGGCATGTCGCAGCTCCTCATCGGCAAAATCTTCTTCGCTAAATTCGATCTCGGCGTTGCCCAGCTGGTTGCGCCGCTCCCAGTCGAGCCGCAGCAGCAGGGCCAGGCTGACGCAGCAGATCACCAGCGAGCTGCCGCCGTAGCTGAGGAACGGCAGGGTCAGCCCCTTGGTCGGCAGCAGGCCGACGTTCACGCCGATGTTGATCAGGAACTGGCCGACCCAGAGGATCGCCAGGCCGTAGGCCACGTAGGCCGAGAAATACTGCTGGGCCTTCTCCGCCTGCAGGCCGAGGTACAGGGCGCGCAGGGTGACCAGCACGAACAGCGCCACGGTGAGCAGCGCGCCGACCATGCCCAGCTCCTCGGCGAGCACGGCGAACACGAAGTCGGTGTGCGCCTCGGGCAGGTAGAACTGCTTCTGCACACTGTTGCCCAGCCCCACGCCCAGCCATTCGCCACGACCGAAAGCGATCAGCGCCTGGCTGAGCTGGTAGCCGGCGCCGAACTGGTCGGCCCAGGGATCGATGAAGTTGGTCAGGCGCTTGAGGCGGTAGGCCTGGCTAGTCATCACCACCACGCCGATCACCAGCACGCCGGCGACCATCGGCAGAAAGCGCCACAGACTGACGCCGCCGAGGAACAGCATGGTGATACCGGCCCCCACCAGCACCACGGTGGCCCCGAAGTCCGGCTCGGAGAGCAGCAGGCCGGCCATCAGGCCGAGCACGATCAGCGGCATGAACAGCCCCTTCCAGCTGCGCTGCACGTCGGCCTGGCGGCGCACCAGGTAGCCGGCGAGATAGATCACGCTGAACAGCTTGGCCAGCTCGGAGGGTTGGACGTTGGCGATGCCAACGCCGATCCAGCGCCGCGCGCCGTTGACTTCGCGACCGATGCCCGGCACCAGCACCGCCACCAGCAGGACGAAAGCGGCGATCAGCAGCTTGCCGCCATGCTTCTGCCAGGTGGCCACCGGCACCAGCAGGGTCAGGCAGCCGGCGCCCAGGCCGAGGACCAAATAAACGAGGTGGCGAATCATGTAGTACAGCGGACTGCCCGACTGCGCCGCCGCCACCTCGGAGGAGGCGGAGGAGACCATCACGAAGCCGAGGCCCAGCAGCGCCAGACAACCCGCCAGCAGCGGGAAGTCCAGATCGACGCCGCGGCGGCTCAGCAACGGTGAGGGCGACAGGCGCAGCAGGGCGAGCATCAGGGCAGCTCCTCCACGGCCTGGACGAACAGGCGGCCGCGCTCTTCGAAGTTCTTGAACATGTCCAGGCTGGCGCAGGCCGGCGACAGCAGCACGGCGTCGCCGGCCTGCGCCAGCTCCGCGCAGCGCTGCACCGCCTCGGCGAGGGTCGCCACGCGCACCAGCGGCACCACCGATTGACCGTCCGCGCCGGTGAGCGCGGCGGCGAGCAGCTCGGCGTCACGGCCAAGCAGCGCCACCGCGCGGCAGTAACGCGCCACGCTGGCACGCAGCGGAGCGAAGTCGGCGCCCTTGCCGTCGCCGCCGGCGATCAGCAGCAGCTTGCCGTCGATCTCCGCGCCCAGACCGTCGATGGCCGCCAGCGCGGCGCCCACGTTGGTCGCCTTGGAGTCGTCGTAATAGGTCACGCCGGCTCGCTCGCGCAGCCACTGGCAGCGGTGCGCCAGACCGGCGAAGTGGCGCAGGGTGTCCAGCATCGGCGCCAGCGGCAGGCCGACGGCATGGCCGAGGGCCAGCGCCGCCAGAGCGTTGGCCTGGTTGTGCGCGCCGCGGATCTTCAGTTCGCGCACCGGCATCAGCTTGCTGAACTGGAAGGCGAGGAACTTCTCGCCGCCCTCCTCGATGATGCCGAAGGTCTTGAAGTCCGGCTTGTCGAGGCCGAAGCTCCAGCACGGTACCTGATCGGCGATCAGCGGCCGCGACAGGGCGTCCTGGCGGTTGATCACCACCTGGCGGGCGCCGCGGAAGATGCGGTGCTTGGCCAGGTGGTAGCTCTGCATGCCACTGTAGCGATCCATGTGGTCGTCGCTGACGTTGAGGCAGGTGGCCACCTCGGCACTGAGCCGCTCGGTACTTTCCAGTTGGAAGCTGGACAGCTCGAGCACGTACAGCTCGACGTCGTCGGCCAGCAGATCGAGCGCCGGCGTGCCGAGGTTGCCGCCCACCGCCACCTTCTTGCCGGCTGCCGCGGCCATCTCGCCGACCAGCGTAGTCACCGTGCTCTTGGCGTTGGAGCCGGTGATGGCGACGAGCGGCGCACGGGCGTGGCGGACGAACAGGTCGATATCGCCGGACAGTTTCACGCCACGCGCCCTGGCTTCCTGCAGCGCCTCGGTAGCCAGCGGCAGACCCGGGCTGACGTACAGCTCGCTGGCACGGCAGAGATAATCGACGTCCAGCGCGCCGCAGCGCACCTCCACCTGCGGGTATTGGGCCTTGAGGGTCGCCAGTTCCGGCGGATTGATGCGCGTGTCGACCACCGCGAACGGCACACCCTCACGGGCCAGAAAGCGCACCAGCGACATACCGCTCTTGCCGAGGCCGACAACGATGCGGAACTGGTCGGAAGCGATCAGTGTCATGTCGATTACCTCAGTTTCAGGGTGGCCAGGCCAACCAGCACCAGCACCACGGTGATGATCCAGAAACGCACGATCACCCGCGGCTCAGGCCAGCCCTTGAGTTCGAAGTGGTGGTGGATCGGCGCCATGCGGAACACCCGGCGGCCGGTGAGCTTGAAGGAGGCGACCTGAATCACCACCGACAGGGTTTCCATGACGAACACGCCGCCCATGATGAACAGCACCAGCTCCTGACGGACGATCACCGCGATGGTGCCCAGCGCCGCACCGAGGGCCAGAGCGCCGACGTCGCCCATGAATACCTGGGCCGGGTAGGTGTTGAACCACAGGAAGCCGAGACCGGCACCGATCAGCGCACCGCAGAACACGATCAGCTCGCCGGAGCCCGGCACATAGGGAATCAGCAGGTATTCGGCGAAGCGCACGTTGCCCGACAGGTAGCAGAAGATGCCGAGGGCACCGCCGACCAGCACGGTGGGCAGGATCGCCAGGCCGTCGAGACCGTCGGTCAGGTTGACCGCGTTGCTCGAGCCGACAATGACGAAATAGGTCAGCACCACGAAGAAGATCCCCAGCGGAATCTCGATGTTCTTCAATAGAGGCAGGAACAGGGTGGTCTCCACCGCGGTGCCGGCAGTCATGTAGAGAAACACCGCTGCGCCGAGGCCGAACACCGACTGCCAGAAGTACTTCCAGCGGCTCGGCAGGCCGCGCGAGTTCTTCTCGATCACCTTGCGGTAGTCGTCCACCCAACCGATGGCACCGAACAGCAGGGTCACCGCCAGTACCACCCAGACGTAGCGGTTGGACAGGTCGGCCCACAGCAGGGTGCTGATGGCGATAGCGGAAAGAATCAGCGCGCCGCCCATCGTCGGCGTGCCTTTTTTCGACAGATGCGACTGCGGACCGTCGTCACGCACCGCTTGGCCGATCTGGCGGGTGCGCAGGGTACGGATCATCCAGGGACCCAGCCACAGCGCCAGGGCCAGGGCGGTGAGCACGCCGAGAATTCCGCGCAGGGTCAGGTACTGAAAGACCGCGAAGCCCTTGTGGAACTGTTGCAGATACTCGGCCAACAGCAGCAGCATTTAGTGTTCTCCAGCACAGGCACAGAACGCAGCCACGACGTTATCCATCGCCGCGCTGCGCGAGCCTTTGATCAACAGGGTGGTTTCCGGAGCCTGTTCGGCAGTCAGAGCGGCGATGAGTTCAGCCTGACTGGCAAAATGCCGCCCGCCGACACCGAAGGCCGCCACGGCATGGGTCATCAGCGGACCGACCGCGTACAGGGCGGTCACCTTGCCGCGGGCGTGTTCGCCCACCTCGCGGTGCCCCTGCTCGGCCCAATCCCCCAACTCGCCCATGTCGCCGAGCACCAGCACGGTGCGTCCGGAAAAGCCCGCCAGTATATCAACCGCAGCCTTCATTGAGACCGGATTGGCGTTGTAGCTGTCGTCGATGACCCGCATTCCAGACGGGGCGAGCAGCGCCTGGACGCGGCCCTTGACCGGTTGCACGGCCTCCAGGCCGCTACGGATCGCCGCCAGCGATACCCCCAGAGCATGCGCGGCGGCGGCGGCGGCCAGCGCGTTGCTGACATTGTGCTCGCCAAGCAGGTTGAGCTGGATGCGCACCTCGCCGGCCGGGCTGCGCAGGGTGAAGGCCGGGCAGCCGCGGGCATCGCGGGCCAGGTCACGAGCGGTGAAGTCGGCATCGGTACGCAGGGCAAAGCTCAGCACCCGCCGCCCGGCGGCGCGCTGCAGCCAGATGGCGAAGGCCGGATCGTCACGGTTGAGGACGGCGGTGCCATCGGCATCCAGCCCCTCGAGAATCTCGCCCTTGGCCTCGACGATCTTTTCCGGACCGCCGAATTCGCCGACATGGGCGGTGCCGGCATTGGTGATGACGGCCACCTGCGGGCGGGTCAAGCCCACGGTATAGGCGATCTCGCCGACATGATTGGCGCCCAGCTCGATCACTGCGCTCAGGTGCTGCGGCACCAGCTCGAGCAGGGTCAACGGTGCGCCCAGATCGTTGTTGAGGTTGCCGCGGGTCGCCAGGACCGCGGCGGCATCGCCGTGATGGTCGGCGCGCAGGATGCTGGCGAGCATCTCCTTGACCGTGGTCTTGCCGCTGGAGCCGGTGACGGCGGCCAGCCGGCCATGGAAAGCGGCGCGGTTGAGCGCCCCGAGCTGGCCAAGGGCCAGCCGGCTGTCGGCCACCACCAGCTGCGGCAGCTCGACTTCCTCGGCCTCGCGCTCGACCAGCGCGGCGGCGGCGCTCTTGGCGGCGACCTGCTCGAGGAAATCGTGACCGTCGAAGCGCTCGCCGGACAGGGCGACGAACAGCTGCCCCGGCTGGATGTTGCGACTATCGATACTCACGCCGTCGAAGAAGGCGTCGGCACCCGCCAGCCGCCCTTTCAAGGGCCCCAGAATAGTGCTCAGCATCCATGCTTCAAGCATGCTGCACCTCGCGCTCGGCCAGCGCAGCGGCGGCCTGGTCGATATCGGAGAAAGGATGGCGGACGCCGGCGATCTCCTGGTAGTCCTCGTGCCCCTTGCCGGCCAGCAGGATGACGTCGTCGGCCGCCGCGCTGGCGATCAGCCGGCGAATCGCCTCGCCGCGCCCGGAAACGAAGGTCACCCGCTCGGGCTCGCGGAATCCGGCGCGGATGTCGGCGATGATCTGCTCGGTGGGCTCGCTGCGCGGATTGTCGTCGGTCACCCAGACGCCATCGGCCAGACCTTCGACCGCCGCCGCCATCAGCGGGCGCTTGCCGCGATCGCGATCGCCGCCGCAGCCGAACAGGCACAGCAGACGGCCGCGCGCATGTGGGCGCAGGGCCTCGAGCACCTTTTCCAGAGCGTCCGGGGTGTGCGCGTAGTCGACCACCACCAGCGGCTGGGCGCCGCCGCCCAGGCGCTGCATGCGACCGACCGGTCCCTGCAGCTGCGGCAGGACTCGGAGGATCTCGTCCAACGGGTGGTTGAGCCCCATCAACGCGCCGACTACCGCCAGCAAGTTGCTCAGGTTGAAACGACCGAGCAGGGGGCTGACCAGCAGGCCATCGCCCTGCGCGGTGACCAGGCGGGCACGCACGCCCTCCTCGCTGAATTGCGCCTCGGCACAGTACAAAGTGGCGGCCGGGTCGATCTGGCTGTAGCTGATCAACCGCGACGGCGCCTCGCGCCCGGCCAATTCGCGACCGAACAGATCGTCGAGATTGATCACCCGGGTGCACAATCCCGGCCAGGCGAACAGACGCGCCTTGGCCTCGCCATAGGTGTGCATGTCGCCGTGGTAGTCGAGATGGTCGCGCGACAGGTTGGTGAACACCGCCACGTCGAAGTCCAGCGCTTCGACCCGCCCCTGATCGAGGCCGTGGGAGGACACCTCCATGGCCACCGCCTTGGCGCCGGCCTGCTTGAGGCGCGCCAGTTCGGCCTGTACGGCGAGCGGATCGGGGGTGGTATGGCGACCGCACTGCAGATCGTCGTGAAAACCGACGCCGAGGGTACCGATCAGGCCGCAGCGCTGGCCGAGCAGGTCGAGCGCCTGCGCCAGCAACTGGCTGACGCTGGTCTTGCCGTTGGTGCCGGTGACGCCGACCAGCTCGAGGCTGCGGCTGGGGTCGCCGTAGAAGCGCCCGGCGATGGCCGACAATTGGGCGCTCAGGCCGCGGACCGGCACCAGCACGGTATTCTCCGCCGCCGGCAGCTCGCCGGCGCCTTCGGCCTCATAGGCCACGGCCGCGGCGCCACGGGCGATGGCATCGGCCATGTAGGCCCGGCCGTCACTGACGTGACCGGGAATGGCCAGAAACAGGTCGCCCGGGCGCAGCGCCCGGCTGTCCAGGCTCAGCTCGCGAATAAGCGCGTCGCGCGAGGCCTGGGGAAATATCTTCAGCAGACTCATCGGCATCAGCCGCGTCCTCCATTGCCGGACAATCCGCTCAGCTGCGGCTGCTCAGGCAGCGGCGGCGGAGGGAGGTTGTCCGGAGCTACGTTCATCAAGCGCAGGGTGCCGGACATCACCTTGCTGAAAACCGGGGCGGACACCAGGCCGCCGAAATACCCTTCCCCGCCCGGCTCGTCGATCACCACGACCGCGGCGTAGCGGGGGCTGCTGGTCGGCGCGAAGCCGGCGAACAGCGAGCGGTAGGCGTTCTGCTGGTAGCCCTTGCTGCCCACGCTGTTCTTGCGCGCGGTGCCGCTCTTGCCGGCGACGTGGTAGCCGGGCACCTGCGCGCGATGGGCGCCACCGGGCGCCTCGACCACCTGCTGGAGCATGCCCTGCATGGTCTTGGCCACTTCCTCGGGAATGACCTGGTTGACGGTCGCCGGACGATCGACCCGGGCCAGACTCAGCGGCACCATGCGGCCATTGTTGGCAATCGCCGCGTAGGCATGCACCAGCTGCAGCGCGGTAACCGACAGGCCGTAGCCATAGGACAGGGTGGCGGTTTCCGCCTGGGGCCACTTGCGATGGTTGGGCAGATTGCCGACCTGCTCACCGGGGAAACCGAGGCCGGTATCCTGGCCCAGACCGACCCGCTGCATCATGTGGTAGATCGACTCGCCACCGATGTCGAAGGCGACCTTGCTGATGCCCACGTTGCTGGAACGGATCAGGATGCCGGCCAGATCGAGCACCGGACCGCCGCCGCGCGACACATCGCGAATGGTGAAGCGGCCGATGCGCAGGCTGTGGGGCCAGACCTCCACGGTATCGCTGGGCTTCCAGCGTCCGCTCTCCAGCGCCGCCATCATCGAAATCGGCTTCATCGTCGAGCCCGGCTCGAAGACGTCGATCATCGCGCGATTGCGCATCGCCGCCGGCTCCAGGTTGCGCCGGTTGTTCGGGTTGTAGGTCGGCTGGTTGGCCATGGCCAGCACCTCGCCGGTCTGCACGTCGAGGATCACCAGGCTGCCGGCCTTGGCCTTGTTCTCCACCAGCGCATTGCGCAGTTCGCGGTGCGCAAGGTATTGCAGGCGCAGGTCGATGGATAACGCCAGTTCCTTGCCCGGCTTGGCGTTGCGGGCCACACCGACGTCCTTGATCAGCCGGCCGCGGCGATCCTTGAGTACCTGGCGGCTACCCGGCACACCGGCCAGCCACTGGTCGAAGGCCAGCTCGATCCCCTCGCGACCGCGATCGTCGATATCGGTGAAGCCGAGCAGGTGAGCGGTGACCTCGCCGGCGGGATAGAAGCGGCGAAATTCCTCGAGGCTGTAGATCCCGGGAATCTTGTGCGCCAGCACGGCATCGCCCTGCTCCGGGGTCAGGCCGCGCTTGAGGTAGAGGAATTCGCGGTCGGCGTTCTGCAGCAGGCGCTTGCCCAGCGCCTCGGGATTCTCGCCGAGCGCCTCGGCGAGCGTCGGCCATTGCTCGCGCGCGGTCATCAGCTCCTTGGGGTTGCCCCACAAGGTGATGACCGGCGTACTGACCGCCAGCGGTTCGCCGTTGCGGTCGGTGATCAGCCCGCGGTGCGCCGGAATTGGCATGTGGCGCACGCTGCGCGCGTCGCCGTGGGCCTTGAGGAAGTCGTGGTCGAACACGTGCAGGTCGACGATGCGCCAGCTGATCACTGCGACCATGGCCAGCAGGACGGCCATCACCAGGCGGAAACGCCAGGGGTAGAGGGCACCGTCGAGGCTGATCATGGCGCCACCATCCGCACTTCGCCGGGCTCTGGCACGCGCATACGCAGTTGCTCGCTGGCCAGCATCTCGATGCGGCTGTGCGCCGTCCAGGTGCTCTGCTCGAGGATCAGCCGGCCCCATTCGGCCTGGACCTTGTCGCGCACGCTCAGCTCGCCGTACAGCTGATTGAGCAGCTGGCGGTTCCAGTGCGCGCTCCAGGCCACGGCCACCGCCGAACACAGCGCGAGGCCGAACAGCACCAGCATCAGCAGGCTGCCGCTGGGCATGCCGGAAACGCGGCCCTGGCGGATCACCGCAGCTTCTCCGCCACACGCATCACCGCGCTGCGCGAGCGCGGGTTGGCCTTGACCTCGGCGGCCGAGGCGTACTGCGGCTTGCCCAGCAGCTTGAGGCGCGGTTCGAACTTCGCCACCTGGATCGGCAGATCGCGCGGCAGGTGATCGGCTTCGCCCTTCACCTGGCGGCGCATGAACTGCTTGACGATGCGGTCCTCCAGCGAATGGAAGCTGATCACCGCCAGGCGGCCGCCGACGGCGAGGGCCTCGAGGGCGGCGTCGAGGCCCCGCTCGAGGTCGCCCAGTTCGTTATTGATGTGGATACGCAGTCCCTGGAAGGCGCGGGTGGCCGGATGCTTGCCCTTCTCCCAGGCCGGATTGGCGGCGGCGATCACCTCGGCCAGGTCGGCCGTGCGGGTGAACGGCCGCTCGCTGCGGCGCTGCACGATGGCACGCGCCATGCGCCGGGAGAAACGTTCCTCGCCGTACTCGAAGAACACCCGGGCGATCTCCTCCTCGTCGGCCGAGGCGATCCACTCGGCAGCGCTGAGGCCTGCTCCGGGATTCATGCGCATATCCAGCGGACCGTCGTTCATGAAGCTGAAACCGCGCTCCGGGTCGTCCAACTGCGGCGAGGAGACCCCCAGATCGAGGAGGATGCCGTCGATCCGGCCCTGTAGGCCGCGTGCGACGACTTCATCGCCAAGTTCGGCGAAACTGCGCTGGACGATCTGGAAACGGGAGTCGGCGGCGGCCAGCTCGAGGCCGCTGGCGATCGCCAGCGGATCCTTGTCGAAGCCGAGCAGGCGGCCTTGCTCGGCCAGCGCCGCCAACACTTCGCGGCTGTGCCCGCCGCGACCGAAGGTACCGTCCAGGTAGCAGCCATCCGCGCGCACCGCGAGTGCCGCGACGGCCTCGTGGAGCATGACGGTTACGTGGCTGAAGGTGGCTGCATTCATATCAGAGCGTCAGGTTGCGTAATTCTTCCGGCAGGCTGCCGGGTTCCTTGATCGCCAGGAGGTCTTCGGCGCTGCGTGCCTCCCAAGCGTCCTCGTCCCACAACTGGAACTTGTTGAGCTGCCCGACCAGCACCGCGCGCTTGTCCAGGCGGGCGTAATCGCGCAAGCGTGGCGGCACCAGGAAACGGCCGGCACTGTCCAGCTCCAGATCCACCGCATTGCCGATCAGCAAGCGTTGCAAGCGGCGGTTTTCCTCACGCAACGAAGGCAGATCGCGCAGCTTGGCTTCGATCACTTCCCATTCGGCGAGGGGATAAACATTCAGGCAGGGATCCACAACATCAATGGTCACAACGAGCTGGCCAGCGCCGCGCGCCAAAAACTCGTCGCGATACCTGCTCGGCATCGTCAGACGACCCTTGGCGTCAAGAGTTATGGCATTGGCTCCGCGAAACACGGCTGCACGTCCTCGTTGTGGTCAGCCTTCCCTGACTGATGGAAAATCCACTTTGTCCCACTTTCCCCCACCCTTACACACTATAGAAACGCCCTCTCCAGGCCGTCAAGGCGACCCCAACGGGAAAAACCCTTGCTAGACCGCAACTTAGCGAAAAAGCTGACCAGTGGATAAAGGTGGGGAGAAAAGACAGTAGCTAAAGGAGGGATAATTCAAGGCGCACTGCCATGAACTTTAAGCTCTTCATGAAGTGCAATAGCTTTTCGATATTATAAATAGGCGGGAAATCGCGATTTAATGCAGAAGAAATAAGGGGGAGAGCCGGCCTGTAAGCCGGGTTTTGTCGAGGACAGTCATTCCTCTAGGACCGCCATCGCTGACGGCCTCAAGCAACCTACCCGGATCCAGCGCGGGCCACGCCAATGGATCCCTATTTGGTCTTGCTCCGAGTGGGGTTTACCTAGCCACGAACTGTTGCCAGTCGTGCGGTGCGCTCTTACCGCACCTTTTCACCCTTACCGGCGCTTGCGCGCTTAGGCGGTTATTTTCTGTGGCACTTTCCGTAGGCTCACGCCTCCCAGGCGTTACCTGGCACTCTGCCCTATGGAGCCCGGACTTTCCTCCCCCTTCTGACGAAGGCAGCGACTGTCCGGCCGGCTCTCCGGCGCGCAGGGTACTCACTGCGCCGGCGGATAACAAGCTCAATCGGCGCCCTTCTGTCGTTGCAGCGCTTCCTGGTAGAGCAGGTTCTTGCGCACGCCGGTGATTTCCGCCGCCAGCGCCGCCGCCCGCTTGAGCGGCAGCTCGGCGAGCAGCAGGTCGAGCACGCGCAGCGCCTCGGCGCTCAGCGCATCCTCGCCTTCCGGCGCCTGCCAGCCCTCGACCAGCAGCACGCACTCGCCGCGCTGCTGATTGGCGTCCGCTGCCACCCAGTCGTGCAGCTCGTCCAGCGGCGCACCCTTGATAGTCTCGAAGGTCTTGCTCAGCTCGCGCGCCAGCACCGCCGATCGGGCGCCGCCGAACAACTCGCGCAGGTCGGCCAGACACTCCAGGAGACGATGCGGCGCCTCGTAGAAGAGCAGCGTGCGCGGCTCCTCGCACAGCACCTGCAGGCGCTGGCGGCGCGCCGTGCTGCGTGCAGGCAGGAAACCTTCGAAGACGAAACGATCGGACGGCAGGCCGGAGGCCGACAGCGCGGCGATCAGCGCGCAGGCGCCGGGCACCGGCACCACCCGTACCCCGGCGGCGCGCGCATTGCGCACCAGGTGATAGCCGGGATCGGAGATCAGCGGTGTGCCGGCATCGGAGATCAACGCCAGATCGTCGCCCGCCAAGAGGCGCTGGACCAGGCGCCCACCCTGCTCGCGCTCGTTGTGCTCGTGACAGGCCACCAGCGGCGTAGCGATGCCGAAGTGCTGCAGCAGGCGGGCGCTGTGCCGGGTATCCTCGGCGGCGATCTGCGCAACCTCGCGCAGCACGCGCAGCGCCCGGGCGCTGATGTCCTCCAGATTACCGATCGGCGTCGCCACTACATAAAGAGTACCCGGAGCCTTCACTTCGCCATCCCGTTGCCAGCCAAAGTAGACCATTGTACCGGTTTCGCCGCGGCAGAATCGCACCCATGGCGGGGCTTGGGTACAATTGCCGTCTTTAAAGCCTGCGAATCGGAATTTCTCACATGATCGCCAGCCTGCGCCCCCTTTCCGTCCTCTGCCTGGCCAGCCTGCTGTGCGCCTGCGCCGGCCAGAAAACCGCCTCCGACCTCGGCGATCTGCCGGGCAAGCCCCAAGCCAGTGTCGAGCAACTGCTGCAGCAGGCCCAGAAGGGCGATGCGGAGGACGCCAACCTCCTGCGTCTGTCCGCCGCCGATCTGGCGCTCGGTCAGGGCAATCTGGCCCAGACCCAGCAGATCCTCGATATGCTCAAGCTGGAAGAGTTGCCGCCCGCGCAGCAGATCTTCGCCAGCACCCTGAGCGCCGAGCTGGCGATCGCCCGCCACAAGCCCAAGGCCGCCCTCGACGCCCTGCAGCACCCGAGCTTCGCACGACTGGGCGAGCTGCCGGTTCAGCAGCAGGTGCGCAGCCAGCTGGCTCGCGCCAACGCCCTGCAGGCCGATGAGCAGCTGCTGGCCGCCACCCGCGAACGGGTGTTCATCGCTCCGCTGCTCAAGGAGCAGGCCGCACAGCAGAACCACGAAGCGATCTGGACCCTGGTCGCCAGCCTGCCGGGCAACCAGCTGGAAACCGCCCCGGGTGCCGGCGACGACCTGTCCGGCTGGCTGGAACTGGGTCGCCTGGCGCGCAGCAATGCCACTCCCGCCCAGCAGGTGGCCGAGATCGCCGACTGGCAGGCCAAGCATCCACAGCATCCGGCCGCCCGCCAGCTGCCGCAACCGCTGGTGCAACTGCAGGAACTCGCCGCCCGCCCGCTCACCCGCGTGGCGCTGCTGCTGCCGCAGCAGGGCCAGCTCGCCAGCGTGGCCCAGGCCCTGCGCGACGGATTCCTCGCCGCCCACTATCAAAGCAACAGCCCGATGCACATCAGCGTGCACGACAGCAGCAACCTGACCGACCTCGACGGCTTCTACCGCCAGGCACAAGCCGACGGCGTGCAGCTGGTGGTCGGGCCACTGGAGAAGCCGCTGGTCAACCAGCTCAACAGCCGCGCCCAGCTGCCGATCGCCACCCTGGCGCTCAACTACAGCGAAAGCGCCGGCGAAGGTCCGGCCCAACTGTTCCAGTTCGGCCTGGCGGCCGAGGACGAGGCCCGCGCCGTCGCCGAGCGCGCCTGGAAGGACGGCATGCGCCGCGCCGTGGCCCTGGTGCCCAGCGGCGCCTGGGGCGACCGCGTGCTGAGCGCCTTCCGCGCCGACTGGCAGGCCCGCGGCGGCAGCCTGATCGCCGCCGAACACGTCGACCAGCCAGTGCGCCTGGCTCAACAAATCGCCGACCTGCTCAAGCTGCGCGACAGCGAGGCACGCGCCAAGCACCTGCGCGACACCCTCGGCAGCGAGGTCGAAGCCCAGCCGGCGCGCCGCCAGGACGTCGACTTCGTGTTCCTCGCCGCCACCCCGGCGCAGGCCCGGCAGATCAAGCCGACCCTCGCCTTCCAGTACGCCGGCGACCTGCCCGTGTACGCCACCTCTCACCTCTACAGCGGCAGCAACGATCCGGCGCAGGACCTCGACCTCGACGGCATCCGCTTCTGCGAAACCCCCTGGTTGCTCGGCACCCCGGACCCACTGCGCGACCAGGTGATCGGCCAGTGGCCGGCGGCCGCCGGCAGCCTGGGCCGCCTGTACGCCATGGGCGCCGACGCCTACCGGCTGGCGCCGCGCCTCGGCCAACTGCAGACCGTACCGAGCAGCCAGCTCGACGGCCTGTCGGGGAGCCTGCAGCTGGCCCCCGGCCAACGCATCAGCCGCAGCCTGCCGTGGGCCGAGTACCGCGGCGGCCAGCTCTACCGCCTGGAAGCCTCCAGCCGGTGAGCGACAGCTCGCGCCGGGACACCGGCCAGGCCGCCGAAGGTTGGGCGCTGACCCATCTGGAGGAGCACGGCCTGCGCCTGCTCACGCGCAACTGGCGCTGCCGGCTCGGCGAGCTGGATCTGGTCATGCTCGACGACGATACCGTAGTATTCGTCGAAGTGCGTTACCGCCGCCACAGCGCCTGGGGCGGCGCCGAAGCCAGTGTCGATGCGCGCAAGCGCGCCCGGCTCAGCGCCGCCGCCCAGGTCTTTCTGCAACAGCAGCAGCGCTGGGCACGCCACCCCTGCCGGTTCGACGTGGTGGCGATCGGCCCTGCCGAACGCCGTTCGTCCCCGCAACTGAACTGGATCCGCGGCGCGTTCGATGCCTGAACCGCCGCCCAACCAAAGGTCACCGATGGACATGCAATCCCGAATCCGCCAGCTCTTCCAGGACAGCATCGAAACCAAGCGCCAGGCCATGGAAGTGCTCATCCCGCACATCGAGCAGGCCAGCCAGGTGATGGTCCACGCCCTGCTCAGCGAGGGCAAGATTCTCTCCTGCGGCAACGGCGGCTCGGCTGGCGACGCCCAGCACTTCTCCTCCGAGCTGCTCAACCGCTTCGAGCGCGAACGCCCGAGCCTGCCGGCCGTGGCGCTGACCACCGACAGCTCGACCATCACCTCGATCGCCAACGATTACAGCTACAACGAGGTGTTCTCCAAGCAGATCCGCGCCCTCGGCCAGCCCGGCGACGTGCTGCTGGCGATCTCCACCAGCGGCAACTCCGGCAACGTGATCCAGGCCATCCAGGCTGCCCACGATCGCGAAATGACCGTGGTCGCCCTGACCGGCCGCGACGGCGGCGGCATGGCCTCGCTGCTGCTCCCGGAGGACGTCGAGATCCGCGTGCCCTCGCGGGTCACCGCGCGCATCCAGGAAGTCCACCTGCTCGCCATCCATTGCCTGTGCGATCTGATCGACCGCCAACTGTTCGGAAGTGAAGAATGAAACATACCCCCCTGTTCCTCGCCGCCCTCGGTCTTAGCCTGCTGCTGGCCGGCTGCGGCGCACGCAGCCTCGGCAACAAGATCGACGACCAGTTCATCCCCGGCGACGTCGCCAGCGAAATCCGCCGCAGCCACGCCGACCTCAACGACACCACCTCGCATATCGTGGTGACCAGCTACAACGGCGTGGTGCTGCTCGCCGGGCAGACCCCGCGCGCGGAGCTGAAAACCCTCGCCGAGCAGGCCGCCCGCCGCGTGCAGAACGTCAAGCAGGTACACAACCACCTGCAGGTGCTGCCGCCCTCCTCGGGGTTGGCCCGCAGCAGCGACGCCACGCTGACCACCCAGATCAAGGCCGCCATGCTCGCCGACAACACGGTGCCCGGTTCGAAGATCAAGGTGGTCACCGAGAACGGCATGGTTTACCTGCTGGGTCTGGTCACCCATGCCGAAGCCAACCGCGCCACCGCCGTGGTCCAAGGCATCGGCGGCGTACAGGGGATCGTGCGCCTGTTCGAATATACCGACTGAGGCGCCTACCGCCCCGCATAAAAAAAGGCGATCCGAGGATCGCCTTTTTTGTGCCCGCAACGAGCTACTTGACCACCTTGAGGCTCGGCCGCCCACTGGGACGCGGCGGTTCGTCATCCGACGGTCCCTCGCTCGCCTCACCGCTGGGCTCTTCCCGGTCGAAGGCCATGCCCTGGCCGTTCTCACGGGCATAGATCGCCAGCACCGCGCCCACCGGCACGTACAGGCTCTGGGCCACGCCGCCGAAACGGCCCTCGAAGGTCAGCACCTCGTTGCCCATCTGCAGGTAGCGGACCGCGCTGGGCGAGATGTTCAGAACGATCTGGCCGTCCTTGGCATAGCCGGCCGGCACACGGGCCCCGGGATACTCGGCCGCCACCAGAATGTGCGGGGTGCAGTTATTGTCGACGATCCACTCGTAGAGGGCCCGCAACAGATAGGGACGATTCGAATTCATCTGATGACTCCTTCAGCGCATGGCGCGCTCGGTGGCGCTCAGGCTGGCCTGGAAACTGTCGCGCGCGAACAGCCGCTGCATATAGTCCAGCAAGGGTTTGGCCTGGCGCGGCAATTCGATATCGAGCTGCGGCAGACGCCAGAGAATCGGCAGCAGGCAACAATCGACCATGCTGAACTCCTCGCTGAGGAAGAACGGCTTGCCGGCGAACAACGCCGCCACGCCACTCAGGCTTTCGCGCAGCTCCTTGCGCGCCTGCTGCCGCACCGATTCGGCAGCGCGCGGATCGAGGATGCGATCGACTCGCGCACACCAGTCGCGCTGGATGCGGTGCATCAACAGGCGGCTGTTGGCCCGCGCCAGCGGATAGACCGGCAGCAACGGCGGGTGCGGGTAACGCTCGTCCAGATATTCCATCACCACGGACGACTCGTACAGAGCCAGATCGCGGTCGACCAGGGTGGGCAGGCTGGCATAGGGATTGGCCTCGGCCAACGGCGCGGGACACTGGCCGGCGGCAACCTCGATGATCTCGACCCCCACGGCCTTCTCGGCGAGGACAATGCGCACGCGGTGCGAATAGTGATCGGCGGGATCGGAATAGCAGGTCAGGCGATTGACCGCAGCCATAGGCCCCTCCAGACAAGACACTTTACGGACGGCAGAAACACATGCGCGCCCCGGAGGGCGCGCATGCTGGAGAACGGAAAGGACGAATCAGTGCACGTCTTTCCAGTACTCACGCTTCAGCAGATAGGCGAACACGAAGAAGAACGCCAGGAACAGCAGCACGTAGGTACCGACGCGCTGGCTCTCCAGCTTGACCGGGTTGGCCGAGTAGGTCAGGAAGCTGACCAGGTTCTTGACCTTCTCGTCGAACTCCGCCTCGCTCAGCTTGCCAGTCTTCGGCACGATGGTCAGCTGGTCGCAGCCTTCCTCGGTCACCGGAGCACCGGTCAGCGGATCGAACACCTTCTTGCCATGCTCGACCACCTGCACCTGCTTGCAACCGATGACCTGACGGCCCTGCAGGCTGGCCAGCACGTTGGGCATACCAACGTTCGGGAACACCTTGTTGTTCACGCCCCACGGACGCGTCGGATCTTCGTAGAAGGTACGCAGATAGGTATACAGCCAGTCGCTGCCACGCACGCGGGCGACCAGGGTCAGGTCCGGCGGCGCGGCACCGAACCACACCTTGGCATCCTGCGGCTGCATGCCGATCTTCATATGATCGCCGATCTTGGCGCCGGTGAAGACCAGATTCTCCATCATCACTTCGGCAGGGATACCCAGGTCGGTAGCCACGCGCTCGTAACGCTGGAACTGGGCGCTATGGCAACCCATGCAGTAGTTGGCGAAAGTACGCGCGCCATCCTGCAGGGCGGCCTTGTCGGTCAGGTCGACGTCGACCTTGTCCAGGTGCACATTCTCACCACCGCTCGCGAAGGCAAAGGCTGGCAGTACAGCAAAAATCAGTGCGGCTATTTGCTTTTTCATCAGCCAGTCACCCTTTCCGGAACCGGTTTGGTCTTCTCCATCCGGGTATAGAACGGCATCAGGATGAAGAAGGCGAAGTACAGAATGGTGCATACGCGGGACAGCGTGGTACCCAGCGGGCTCGGAGCCTGGGCGCCGTAGTAGCCGAGGATCACGAAGGACACCGCGAAGATCACCAGCCACAGTTTGCTCATCCAGCCCTTGTAGCGGATCGAGCGTACCGGGCTACGATCCAGCCACGGCAGGACGAACAGGATGGCGATGGCCGCACCCATGGCGATCACACCGAGCAGCTTGTCCGGAACCGCGCGCAGGATGGCGTAGAACGGAGTGAAGTACCACACCGGGGCGATGTGCGCCGGGGTCTTGAACGGGTTCGCCATCTCGAAGTTGGGCTTCTCGAGGAAGTAACCGCCCATCTCCGGGAAGAAGAAGATCACGGTGCAGAACACGAACAGGAACACCACCACGCCGACGATGTCCTTGACGGTGTAGTAGGGGTGGAAGGGGATGCCGTCCAGCGGAATGCCGTTCTCGTCCTTCTTCTTCTTGATGTCCACGCCGTCCGGGTTGTTCGAACCGACTTCGTGCAGCGCGATGATGTGCAGCACGACCAGACCGAGCAGGACGATCGGCAGGGCGATCACGTGCAGGGCGAAGAAGCGGTTCAGGGTGATGCCGGAGATCAGGAAGTCACCACGAATCCACTGGGTCAGGTCGGCACCGATCACCGGGATGGCACCGAACAGGGAGATGATCACCTGGGCACCCCAGTATGACATCTGACCCCACGGCAGCAGGTAGCCCATGAAGGCCTCGGCCATCAGCGCCAGGTAGATCAGCATGCCGAAGATCCACACCAGCTCGCGCGGCTTCTGGTAGGAGCCGTACATCAGACCGCGGAACATGTGCAGATAGACCACCACGAAGAACGCCGAGGCGCCGGTGGAGTGCATGTAGCGAAGGATCCAGCCGTATTCCACATCACGCATGATGTATTCGACGGAGGCGAAGGCGCCTTCGGCGGACGGCTCGAAGCTCATGGTCAGCCAGATACCGGTGAGGATCTGGTTGACCAGTACCAGCAGTGCCAGGGAGCCGAAGAAATACCAGAAGTTGAAGTTCTTCGGAGCGTAGTACTTGCTCAGATGCTCTTCCCACATCTGGGTGGCGGGGAAGCGGGCATCAACCCATTCCATGAATTTGCTCATCAGGCTTTCTCCTGGTCCACACCGATGATGATGACGTCATCGGACTCGTAGGAGTGCGGCGGCACCGGCAGGTTCAGCGGCGCCGGCTGCGCCTTGTACACGCGACCGGCCAGGTCGTAGCGGGAACCGTGGCAGGGGCAGAAGTAGCCACCCACCCAGTCGGCGCCCAGGTCGGCCGGCGCGAGTTCGGGACGGAAGGACGGCGAGCAGCCCAGGTGGGTGCACAGGCCTTCGAGGATCAGCAGGCCGGGCTTGATCGACCGGACCTTGGGATCCACGTAGCTCGGCTGCTCGGAAGCCTTCGAGTCCGGATCGGCCACGGAACCGTCGAGCTTGGCCAGGTTGGCCAGGATCTCGTCAGTGCGGCGCACGATGAACACCGGCTTGCCGCGCCATTCGGCAACGATTTGCTGCCCCGGCTCGATCTTGCTCACGTTCACCTTCACCGGAGCACCGGCCGCCTTGGCCTTGGCACTGGGGAACCATGACCCCACGAACGGGACCGCAGCACCGACAGCTCCAGCCGCCCCCACCACCGAGGTGGCAGCGACGAGGAACCGACGCCGGCCCACATTCACGCCGTCATTACTCATTCAGTCGTCTCCCATCAGCTTTCTGTGACCTGCTGGGGCAGGCACACTCTAGTTAAAACCAGCTGCGCAAAAAATCCGCCAGATGGTAAAGAAAAGCCCCTGTGCTGACAAGGTAATAACTGGCAACAAATACCGGCAAACCCTTGCGGCACAAGACTTTTCGGACTGCGACAGACTGTCGCAGACATTTTCACGGCATAAAAAAACGCCCAGATCCCGAAGGAATCTGGGCGTTTCGCGTAAGCGTCGAAATTAACGCTTGGAGTACTGCGGACGCTTGCGCGCCTTGCGCAGACCGATCTTCTTACGCTCGACTTCACGGGCGTCACGAGTGACGTAGCCGGCCTTGCGCAGCGGGCTGCGCAGGGTCTCGTCGTACTCGATCAGGGCGCGGGTGATGCCGTGACGGATCGCACCGGCCTGGCCGCTGACACCACCACCGGCAACGGTGACGTAGATGTCGAACTTCTCGACGTTCTCGGTCAGTTCGAGCGGCTGGCGGACCACCATGCGCGCGGTTTCGCGGCCGAAGAACTGCTCCAGGCTGCGATTGTTGATGGAGATCTTGCCAGTACCCGGACGCAGGAATACACGCGCGGTAGCGGTCTTGCGACGGCCGGTGCCGTAGTTTTGAGTCGCCGACATATTGAGCCTATTCCGTTAAATCTTCAGTTCTTGGGGCTGCTGAGCGGTGTGCGGGTGGTTGGCACCGGCATACACTTTCAGCTTGCGATACATGTCGCGACCCAGCGGGTTCTTCGGCAGCATGCCTTTGACTGCGGTCTCGATCACGCGCTCGGGCGCCTTGGCGATCAGCTTCTCGAAGTTGATCGACTTGATGCCACCCGGGAAACCGGAGTGATGGTAGTACATCTTGTCGGAGCTCTTGGCACCGGTGACACGCACCTGCTCGGCGTTGATCACGACGATGTAGTCGCCGGTATCGACGTGCGGGGTGTACTCGGGCTTGTGCTTGCCACGCAGGCGGCTGGCGATTTCAGTGGCCAGACGACCCAGGGTCTGGCCAGCAGCGTCGACGACGTACCAGTCGCGCTTAACGGTTTCCGGTTTCGCAGAGAAAGTTTTCATTCGTTATAGCCTCAGAGGCCACCCAAAAAAATTGAGCGGCGAATCTTACTGGACAGTTCTTGCCTCTTTCAAGGCAACGGCAGCCTCTGCAGACACTTAATCGGGGGGGCTCGGGTCAGTGCGTCTGCTTCGGCAAAACCGGCGGGTTAGGCATTCCCACCGAGCGGACGGGCTAGGCATCCCCCGTCACGAAAGCTGGCGAATTTTACCGACTTGCGCAAAAAACACAAGCCGCAATCGCAGCCTTTCCGCCCTCAGCGCTGCCCCCGCGCCTGTTCGTAGAGCGGCATGACCCGCGGGATGGCCGCCTTGAGGTTGCCGAGACGGGTGGAAGACGAGGGGTGGGTGCTCATGAACTCCGGCGGTGCCCCATTGCCGGCCTTATCCATCTTGTTCCACAGGGTGATCGCCGCGTTGGGGTCGTAGCCGGCGCGAGCCGCCAGCTCGAGGCCGATCAGATCGGCTTCGTTCTCGTTGCCGCGACTGTTGGGCAGGGTCATGCCGTACTGCACGGCGGTGTCCGCCAATTGGCCGCCGACCTGACCGAGACCGAGCAACGCCACCGCGCCCTGCTTGGCCAGCTCGGCACCGTAGGCCTTGGACATGGCTTCGCGACTGTGTTCGCGCAAGGCGTGGGCGATCTCGTGGCCCAGCACCGCCGCCAGCTCGTCGTCGCTCAGATCGAGATTTTTGACCAGGCCGCTGTAGACGATGATCTTGCCACCCGGCCCGACGTTGGCGTTCAACTCGTCGCTGGCGATCACGTTGGTTTCCCAGTTCCAGTTCGCTGCGTCGGCGCGGAACACCGGCGTCTGCGCGATCAGCCGGCGGGCGACGTTGTTCACCCGCTGCGCCAGAGCGCTGTTGCGGTCCAGCTTGCCGGCATCCGCCGCCTTGCTCAGGGTCTGCTGGTAGGACTGGGCGTACATCTGGTTCAGCTCTTGACTGGAGAGCATGGTGAACATGTACTGCTGGCGGTTGACCCCGACCGCCCCGCCACTGGTGGTATTCACCGCCTGACAACCGGCGAGCAGCAGGACAGCGGCCACGCCGGCCAGGCGAAATACGGACATCATGGATGGTCGCTCCCGAAAGCATTAGGCCATCATCGTAGGCCCCGACCTCGAATCAGACAACCCGCCGCCAGCCGAGTTCAGGCCGGGGTCAGGCACTGCGGCCCCTCCTCCCCGGGCCGATTGCCCAGCCCGGCGAGCAGGCGCTCGCGCAGCGGCAGGGCGGGCGCCGCCAACAACGCCTGCAACTGCTCGACGGGGGCCTGCGGATCCAGCCACAGCGCCTCGGCCGCGGCGTCGAGCAACAGCGGCCGGCGCTGCGCACCCGCCGCCACCGTAACCACGGCAGCGCTCAGATAGGTCCGCTCGCCCACCGGATAGCTTTCCCACAGCGCAGCGAGCCCCAACTGGGGCTGCTCGGCAACACTCATCCAGTAGGGACGCCGGCGCGGACCGCGCCACTCGTAGAAGCCGTTGGCCGGCAGCACACCGCGGCGCCGGGCGAACGCCTCGCGAAACAGCGGCTGCACGGCCAGGGTTTCCGCCCGTGCTTGCGCCGGGGCACGCGACAGATCGGCGAGCCAGGCCGGGGTCAGCCCCCAGTGCACCAGACCGGCCTCCCGCCCCTGCCCGCTCGCACGCACCAGCAGCACCTGCTGCCCCGGCGCGATATTCCAGCGCGGCTCGTGCCTCGGCGGAAATCCGGGCAGCGCAGCGAGCGCGGGCGACCAGCGAAACAAGGCGAAACGTCCACACATGGGCAGGGCTACCAGGAAGGAAAATATTCAGCAGAGCAGCACGTCCGGCTGGCTGCCGGGGTCGCCGGCCCGGGGATCCGCCGGCAGCGGCCGGGCGGCATTGTACGCGGCAATCAGCTGCCTGGCCCGCACGGCGTCCTCGTCGGCCACCAGGATGGCGAGCAGCCCCGCCAGCGGCAGCTCGCCCTGCGCGCCGAGCAGATGCTGACCGAGCAGGTGCGCACGAATGCCCTCGCTGGCCAGCATGCTCACCAGCAACTCGCCCTCGCCCAGCAGCAGCGGTTCATGGACACGTTGCATCAGTCGTCCTCGCGGCGCACTTCCAGCGCCCAGTCGACGCCATCGGTGCGCAGATCGAAGAGGATCGGCCGGCAACACACCGGACAGTCCTCGATGTACTGCTGATCGCCGGCGGACAGATCGAGCGTCGCCTCGGCCGGCTCGCCGCACCAGGGACAAATGTAGGACTCGAATTCCAGCACCTCGCCTCCGGTTACTTCTTGTTTATAATTGCCGCCCCTACCGGGCGGGGCACTGCCAGCCCCCGCGCCACCCGATTCCCAGCCCAAGAGACCTCCATGGCCGAGTTCGAAGCCATCCGCCCCTATGCCGACGCGGAAGTCCAGCCCGTCCTTCAGCGCCTGCTCGCCGACGACGCCTTCCTCGCCACGCTCACCCGCTATCGCTTCCCGCGCCTGACCGGCCCGCTCGGCTGGCTGCTCAAGCCGGTCATCGCGCACTACCTGCGCCGGGAGATCACGGGTGTCGACAGTGTGGCCAAGCTGCAGGACAAGATCGAACCCTACGTCGACCGCAGCATCGAGCGCGCCAGCGACGGCATCAGCTACTCGGGTCTCGAGCATCTACACAAAGGACGTGCCTACCTGTTCCTCGCCAATCATCGCGACATCGTGATGGACCCGGCCTTCACCAACTATGCGCTATACCACGCCGGCATGCCCACGCCGCGCATCGCCATCGGCGACAACCTGCTGCAGAAACCCTTCGTCAGCGACCTCATGCGCCTGAACAAGAGCTTCATCGTGCATCGGTCGCTGACCGGCCGGCGCGAGAAGCTGGCGGCCTACCAGACGCTGTCCGCCTACATCAATCACTCGATCCGTCAGGACGGCGAATCGATCTGGATCGCCCAGGCCGAGGGCCGCGCCAAGGACGGCGACGACCGCACCGACTCGGCCATCCTCAAGATGTTCCACATGAGCCGCAAGGACGAAGAATTCGCCACGGTGCTGCGCGAGCTGCATCTGGTGCCGGTGTCGATCAGCTACGAATACGATCCCTGCGACCTGGCCAAGGCTCGCGAACTGTACATCCGCGCCACCACCGGCAGTTACACCAAGGCGCCAGGCGAGGACGACGCCAGCATCGCGCTGGGCATCACCGGCTACAAGGGACGCGTGCACATCGGCTTCACCCCGGAAGTGGCCACCCCGGACGCCGATCCCAAGCAGCTGGCCCTGAGCATCGACCACGCGATCCTCGGCAGCTACCGGCTGTTCCCGGTGCACTACCTGGCCTACGCGATGTGGGAGGAGCGCGATGCGCAGCTGGCGGTGCCGAAGGCCGGCGAGCTGTTCGGCGCAGAGGAGCTGGCGCGCGCCGAAGCCGAGTGGCAACGCCGCCTGGCCGCCTGCCCGGCGGAGCAACGCCCCTACCTGGTCATGCAGTACGCCACCCCGGTGCGCAACCAGTACCGCAGCCGCGCGGGCCTGCTGTAAGGGTGAAAGGAGACGTCCGGCGACAGCGGAAAGTCCGCGTCTGCCGGGCGATCAGAGCGGCGCGACCGCCTGCAGGGTGGTACTCAACCAGGACAGCAGCAGCGCCGCCAGCAGGCTGAGGCTGCCGAAGAGGTAGAAGAAGCGGTTGAGGCGCTCGACTTGGGGGTCGCTGCCCAGTTCCTCGTCCAGCGTGCTCAGCTCGCCGTCCAGCAGCAGACGCGCAGCCGCCCGCCGCTCACGGCGCCGGGTCGCCAGCAGCAGCCAACCGCCGGCCAATGCCAGGAACAACGCCAGGCCGTTGACCACCTGCGACGGATAGCTCTGATACCACGACCACAACAGCTGCAACGACATCAATGACCTCCCGGCAGGATAGGGAAAGCGGCAGGCCTGCTGCCGGGCACAGCCGACGCTGACACGGGCGCACGACGAAAATCGCCGCACCCCAGGCACTTTCCATAAGAAGAATAGGCCGCAGTCTACAGGCGCGCCCCGCCCGCCTTCATCGCCTTTCCGACCAACGCGGCGCCTGCAGGCAGAAAAAAGGCGGTGGTCATGCCACCGCCTTTTCCCCATGCCGACAACGCTCGACCTTACTGGTTGTTGAGCACCTGGCCGATGGTCGGATCCTTGAACACGCGGGTCAGCGCATCGCTGAGCACGTCGCTGACCAGCTTGGTATTGGTCTGCTGGTTGGGCGCCATGCCGAAGCGCTGATTGAGGGTCGCCGCGTAGCGGCCGCTGTAGCGGCGCGCGCTGTTCTGCACGTCGGCGCGGATGGCGGCGCTGATGTTGGCCTCGGTGACATAGCTGCCGTCCTTGGGCGACTGGTACTTCATGTCGGTCACGGTCAGGGTCAGCTGCGGCGCGTTGTAGGCGTTGGGCGTCGGGGTGAAGCCGAGCAGGCGCACCGCCGCCTCGGCCTGGCCCTGCAGCTTGGGTAGCAGATCCTGGCTGCTCACGCTGATCGCACTGGTCTCCGGATACAGGCCGCCGCGGGTGCCGAGCACAGGCGAGGGACGGCCGTCGACCACGCGCACCATCACCGGCTGGCCCTGGCCGACCGGATTGAGCTGGGCGGTGACGATGGGTTGCAGGCTCAGGTTTTGCGGGCTGTGGGCACAACCGGCGAGGGTCAGGCTGGCGGCGGCGAACAGGCCAAACAGCAGACGGGGCAGCATGTGGGGGTTTCTCCGGGGAGTGGACGGGCAATGCGCGGCAGTATACCCAGCCGCTCAATCCGCCGCGACAGGCGGTCTATCATTGCGACAAGTCCCGGCTCCTCCGGGTTCCCCGCAAACGACAAGGGCGCCCGCGGCGCCCTTGTCTGCAAATCACGGCTTGTGTGGCCGAGTGAGAAACTCGTGGGACTGCATCTCCAGCAGCCGGCTCAGGGTGCGCTGGAATTCGAACTCCAGGCGGCCGCCGGTGTACAGATCCTTCAGCTCGACCTCCGCGGAGATGATCAGCTTGACATTGCGATCGTAGAACTCGTCGACCAGGTTGATGAAGCGGCGGGCGATATCGTCCTTGGTGACGTTCATCTGCTCGACATTGGCCAGCAGCACCGCCCCGTAGATCTTGCCCAGTTCGATATAGTCGTTCTGGCTGCGCGGCCCGTCGCACAGCTCGCGGAACTCGAACCAGGCCACGTCGTTGGCGGTCTTGCGCGCGCGGATCTCGCGGTTCTCGATCAGCAGCACCTCGTTCTCCACCACGTGGCAGTTCTCGGTGAGCAGGCTCTTGAAGCTGCGATCGAGGCTCTGCTCGGCCTCGGCATCCAGCGGGAAGTGGTAGAGCTCGGCCTGTTCGAGGGCACGCAGGCGATAGTCGATGCCGCTGTCGACGTTGACGATCTCGGTGTGCTCCTTGAGCAGGGCGATCGCCGGCAGGAAGCGCGCGCGCTGCAGGCCGTCCCGGTACAGGCCGTCCGGCACGATGTTGGAGGTGGCCACCAGGCTGACGCCGTTCTTGAACAGCTCGTCGAGCAGGGTGGCGAGGATCATGGCGTCGGTGATGTCGGAGACGAAGAATTCGTCGAAGCAGATCACCCGCGCTTCGTCGGCGAAACGCTTGCCGATGATGGTCAGCGGGTTCTTCTCGCCCTTGAGGGTCTTCATTTCCTCGTGCACGCGCTTCATGAAGCGGTGGAAGTGGGTGCGCATCTTCTGCTTGAACGGCAGCGCGTCGAAGAAGGTGTCGACCAGATAGGTCTTGCCACGGCCGACGCCGCCCCAGAAGTAGATGCCCTTCACCGGCCCCTGCGGCTTCTTGCGGCCGAACAGCTTGCCCAGCAATCCCGCATCCTGCTGACCGCCGTTGACCAGGTCGTCGTACAGGCGCTGCAGATGGCGCACGGCGTTTTCCTGCGCGGCATCATGGAAGAAGTCGGGGCGTTTCAGATCGGCCTGGTAGCGTTCGAGCGGGGTCATGGCGGCGTCGGGGTAGACAAACGGGGTCGACACTTTAGCGGCGCCCTCGGCTAATGGCAATTTACTCGGTTCGTTCAAGACATACTCCCTCATGCAAGGCTCGCGGATACCGAAGCGCCCCTCCCCGGGCGAAGCGGTGGAGCCGGCGGCGAACGGCCGCCGGCTGGATCGGGTGGTCGGTCAGGACTCCTGCGGCGCCAGCGCCTCGGCCAGGTGCGCCATGGCCGCCTCGCGGGCGCCACCGTCGGCATAGACCGGGCTGTGCGCGACCGGCGCGTCGTCCAGCCACAGGGTGAAGCCCTCGCCTTCGGCACGCAGATCCAGCTCGCCGCCCTGCAGGCGCTTGCTGGCCGCCCCGGCGCTCTTGCCGTCGGCGAAGCTCACCGAGAGCAGCAGCTGGCTGCCGTCGGCGTCCAGCAGGCGGAAGCGGAAGCTGCCGTCGTCGTCGCGGAAGCTGACGAAGCGCGCGCCCTTGGCGGCCTTCTTCTTGCCGCTCGCCGCCACCTGCACCTCGTTACGGAACGAGCGCAGGCCCACCGCCTCGCGCAGTTCGCCGAGGAACGGCGTGGCAGTCCGGCGCGCCTTGGCGGCGCCGGCGAGAAGGATGTCCTCGAGATCGGACGGGCGGGCGATCAGCGCGTTGTAGCGCTCGCGGGCCTCGCCCAACTCGCCCTCCAGCAGCGCGGTGAGCTGCTGCTTGGCTTCGCCCCAGGCCAGGCCTCCCTCGAGGGCGGCGCGGAATTCGGCGCTCTGCTGCGCCGTGGCGAAGGCCTGATACAGCGTGAACAGGTGCGAACCCTTGGCATCCTTGGGCTCGCCCGGCAGTTTCGAGTCGGTGACGATGCGCGCCACGGCTTCCTTGAGCTGCTTGCTGGTGCCGAACAGCGGGATGGTGTTGTCGTAGCTCTTGCTCATCTTGCGGCCGTCGAGGCCGGGCAGGGTCGCCACGCTCTCCTCGATCACCGCCTCGGGCAGGGTGAACAGCTCGCGACCCTGGCCGAACAGGTGGTTGAAGCGCTGGCCGATGTCGCGCGCCATCTCCACGTGCTGGATCTGGTCGCGACCGACCGGCACCTTGTGGGCGTTGAACATCAGGATGTCCGCGGCCATCAGCACCGGGTAGCTGAACAGGCCCATGGTCACTCCGGCATCGGGGTCCTCGCCGGCCTCGACGTTCTTGTCCACCGAGGCCTTGTAGGCGTGCGCGCGGTTGAGCAGGCCCTTGGCGCTGACGCAGGTGAGCAGCCAGGTCAGCTCGGTGATCTCGGGGATGTCCGACTGGCGATAGAAGGTCACCCGCTCCGGGTCCAGGCCACAGGCCAGCCAGGTGGCGGCGATCTCCAGGCGCGAGCGCTGGATGCGCTGCGGATCGTCGCACTTGATCAGGGCGTGGTAGTCGGCGAGGAAATAAAACGAGTCGGCATCGCTGGCGCGGCTGGCGACGATGGCCGGACGAATGGCGCCGGCGTAGTTGCCCAGGTGCGGAGTGCCGGTGGTGGTGATGCCGGTGAGGATACGGGTGGTCATGGTCGATCGCTTGTCGGACTGCATCAGGATTGGAGGCGCGGCAGCACCAGCTCTTTCAGCTCGGGCAGCTTGCCGTGGAAAAAGTGGCCGCATTCTGCCACTTTGAGCAGCTCATGGGGGCGCGAAAGCTGTGTCGACCAGGCGTACACGGCGGCCGGGGTGACCACCTCGTCATCCTCCGGCTGGATTACGGTGAGCGGGCAATCCTGCGGCAGACGACCGTCGACGGCGAAACGCTCCACCGGCGGCGCCAGCATCAGCAGACGGGCGACGGCCAGGCCCTGCCCCTCCAGGCGCCCGGCCAGGCAGGCCGCCACGCAGGAGCCGAAGGAAAAGCCCAGCAGGGTCAACGGCAGGCCAGGATGCCGCTCCCGCAGCCAGCGCGCGGCGGCCTCGGCATCGTCGATCTCGCCTTCGCCGTGGGCATGCTCGCCGGCACTCTGGCCGACGCCGCGGAAGTTGAAGCGCAGCGTGGCGTAGCCGGCGTCGCGCGCGGCACGCTGCAGGGTGGAGACCACCTTGTTGTGCATGGTGCCGGCGAACAGCGGATGGGGGTGGCAGATCAGCGCCAGGCCGCGGGCATCGGCGCGATCCAGATACAGCGCCTCGAGGGGCCCACAGGGTCCGTCGAGCAGCAGAGAGGTTTCAGTCAGTGACACAGGGGGAGGCTCCGTGACCCCGGGCAGGGGGAACTCGTCTCTAATGCCGTGCTATACAGCGCCGGCCTGAGCCGTTAACGTAATGCAAATCCCGTGTATAGAGGAAGGATTCGTGGAACAGTCATTCGCCTCCTGGCTGCTGCCAGCCCTGGCCCTGGTGGTCGGTATCGCCATCGGCTTTTTGCTGGCCCGTCTGCTACCCGGCGCCGCGCCCGGCCGCGTCCAGCATCAACTGGACGAGCTGCAGGAACGCTTCGAAAGCTACCAGAATGAAGTGGTCAGCCACTTCAACACCAGCGCCAGCCTGATGCAGAAGCTGAGCCAGAACTACCAGGAAATCCAGGAGCATCTCTCCGAGGGCGCCAGCCGTCTGGCCCTCGACGAGGTGTCCCGCCAGCGCCTGCTCGCCGCCCTCAGCGACAGCGCCCAGCCGGCTCGCGAGCGCATCACCAGCCAGATCGGCACCGAACCGCCGAAGGACTACGCTCCCGGCCACTCCGGCGTGCTCAGCGACGAGCAGGTACTGAAGAACGCCTGATCGCCCGCGGTTCCTACGAAGCCCCGCTCTTGTGCGGGGCTTCTTTTTGCCTGCACGACTGCCGGGCCGCTGCCCTATAAACGCCAAGGCCCCGGCAGTTGCCGGGGCCTTGGCACTTTCACTCGGCGATCAGATCGCGCCGCGCGAACGCAGCAGCGCCAGCACCTGGGCGACGCCCTCCTCCACCGTGGTCGACTGGGTGTCGATCACCAGATCGGCATCCAGCGGCACGTCGTAGGCGAACGACTCGCCAGGGATGTGATCGCCGCCGGCGGCGTACAGACCCTGCGGATCGCGCTCGCGGCAGGCCTGCGGCGAGGCCTGCACGTAGACGGTGATCAGCCGCTCGGCACCGATGCTCGCCCGGGCCTGCTCGCGGCCCTCGGCATCCGGGGCGACGAAGGCGGCCAGGGTCAGCAGGCCGGCCTCGTTGAACTGCTTGGCCACCTGGGCGGCGCGGCGCCAGTTCTCGGCACGTCCGGCGCGATCCAGCGGCAGGCCCTTGTTGAGGTCGTGGCGCAGGTTCTGGCCGTCGAGCACGTAGACCGCGCGGCCGCTGTCGAACAGCTTGCGCTCCACGGCATAGGCCAGGGTGCTCTTGCCGGCGCCGGACAGGCCTGAGAACAGCACGGTGGCCGGCAGCTGGCCGAAGCGCGCGGCGCGCTCCTCGGCGCTGACGTGGGCCTGGCGGCCGTGATGGCCGATGGAGTTCTGTCCGGCCTGCGGGTCGGCGACGATCATGCCGGCGCCGACGGTGCCGTTGGTCAGGCGGTCGATGACGATGAACGCGCCGGTGGTGCGGTTGTATGCGTAGCCGTCGAGGGCGATCGGCGCATCCAGGCTGACGCGCACCTTGCCGATCTCGTTGAGCTTGAGTTCGCTGGCGGCCAGTTGCTCGAGGCTGTTGACGTCGACGCGGTGCTCGATGGCGACGATGTTGCCCGGCACGTAGCTGGTGGCGCGCTTGATGTCGTACTTCTTGCCCGGCAGCATCGGCTCCTCGGCCATCCACACCAGCATGGCGTCGAAGCTGTCGGTGACCTGCGGACGGTTGTCGGCGTGCACCAGCATATCGCCGCGCGACACGTCGATCTCGTCTTCCAGGGTCAGGGTCACGGCCTGGCCGGGAATCGCCTGCTCCAGCTCGCCGTCGAAGGTGACGATGGAGCGCACCTTGCTGGTCTTGCCCGACGGCAGCACGGCGACCTCGTCGCCCTTGTGCACGATGCCGCTGGCCAGGGTGCCGGCGAAGCCGCGGAAGTTCAGGTTCGGGCGGTTGACGTACTGCACCGGGAAGCGCATGTCGGTGACGTTGCGGTCGGCGGCGATCTCGACGGTCTCGAGGATCTCCATCAGCGACGGTCCCTGATACCAGGGCGCACGCTCGCTCTTGTTGACCACGTTGTCGCCCTTGAGCGCCGACATCGGCACGAAGTGCAGCGAACTGGGCTTCATGCCGATGCGTTCGGCGAACTGCAGGTAGTCGGCCTTGATGCTGTCGAACACGCCCTGATCGAAGCCCATCAGGTCCATCTTGTTGACGGCGACCACGATGTGCTTGATGCCCAGCAAGGAGGCGATGAAGCTGTGCCGGCGGGTCTGCGTCTGCACGCCGTAGCGGGCGTCGATCAGGATGATCGCCAGGTCGCAGGTGGACGCGCCGGTCGCCATGTTGCGGGTGTACTGCTCATGGCCGGGGGTGTCGGCGATGATGAACTTGCGCTTGGCGGTCGAGAAGTAGCGGTAGGCCACGTCGATGGTGATGCCCTGCTCGCGCTCGGCCTGCAGGCCGTCGACCAGCAGCGCAAGGTCGACCTCGTCGCCGGTGGTGCCGACCTTCTTGGAGTCGCGGGTGATGGCCTCGAGGTGGTCCTCGTAGATCATCTTGGAGTCGTGCAGCAGGCGGCCGATCAGGGTGCTCTTGCCGTCGTCGACGTTGCCGCAGGTCAGGAAGCGCAGCAGTTCCTTGCGCTCGTGCTGGGCCAGGTAGGCGAGGATGTCCTCGCTGATCAGATCAGATTGATGCGACATGATGCGGAAACCTTAGAAGTAGCCCTGACGTTTCTTTTCTTCCATGGAGCCGGCGCCATCGTGGTCGATGACGCGGCCCTGGCGCTCGGAAGTGCGGGTCAGGAGCATTTCCTGGATGATCTCGGGCAGGGTGGCGGCGGAGGATTCCACGGCGCCGGTCAGCGGGTAGCAGCCGAGGGTGCGGAAGCGCACCATCTTCTTCTGGATGCGCGCTTTCTCTTCATCGGACAGATGTTCGAGGATGCGCTGGTCGTCGATCATGATCAGGGTGCCGTTCTTCTCGATCACTTCGCGCTCGGCGGCGAAGTACAGCGGCACGATCGGGATGCCTTCCAGGTAGATGTATTGCCAGATGTCCAGCTCGGTCCAGTTGGACAGCGGGAACACGCGGATCGACTCGCCCTTCTTGACCTTGCCGTTGTAGACGTTCCACAGCTCGGGGCGCTGGTTCTTCGGATCCCAGCGATGCTTGCTGTCGCGGAACGAGTAGACGCGCTCCTTGGCGCGCGACTTCTCCTCGTCGCGGCGGGCACCGCCGAAGGCGGCGTCGAAGCCGTACTTGTCCAGGGCCTGTTTGAGACCCTCGGTCTTCATGATGTCGGTGTGCTTGGCGCTGCCGTGGGTGAAGGGATTGATACCCTGCGCCACGCCTTCGGGATTGACATGGGTGATCAGCTCCAGGCCCATCTCGGCGACCATCTTGTCGCGGAAGCGGTACATCTCCTGGAACTTCCACTGGGTGTCGACGTGCATCACCGGGAACGGCAGCTTGCCGGGGAAGAACGCCTTGCGCGCCAGATGCAGCATCACGGCGGAGTCCTTGCCGATCGAGTACAGCATTACCGGGTTGTCGAACTCGGCGGCTACCTCGCGGATGATGTGGATGCTTTCCGCCTCCAGCTGTTTCAGATGCGTCAGTTTGTCGACCATGGCTACTCACAAATGACAAAAGCGGCCTAACGGGCCGCGGACGTTGGCGCACGATACCATGCCAACCCTCTTCTAATAAGGCGAGAGCATAGACCCAATCATTCTATAAATATGCCCAAGCGCTTCCGCTCACACCGGATTGGCGCAGTCGACGAAGCGATGCTCCACGCCGAAGCGGCGGGCGATCCACTCGCCCAGGGCCTGCACGCCGTAGCGTTCGGTGGCATGGTGGCCGGCGGCCAGGAAGCTGATGCCGTTCTCGCGCGCGCTGTGCACGGTGGATTCGGACACCTCGCCGGTGAGGTAGGCGTCCGCCCCGGCGGCGACCGCCTGCTCGATATAGCCCTGGGCCGCCCCGGTGCACCAGGCGAGGCGGCGGATCGGCCGCTCGCCGGCGATCAGCAGTGGCTCGCGACCCAGTACTTTCCCCACCTGGGCGGCGAAGTCGACCGGGCTCAGGGCCTGCGGCAGGCTGCCGAGCAGCCCCACCGAGCGCGGATTGCCCGGCTCCAGCGGCCCCTCCACCTGCAGGCCGAGGCGCTGCGCCAGTTGCACGTTGTTGCCCACTTCGGGGTGCAGGTCGAGCGGCAGGTGGTAGGCGAGCAGACTGATGTCGTTGGCCAGCAGGGTCTTCAGGCGGCGCTGCTTCATGCCGGTGATGCAGGGATTCTCGCTCTTCCAGAAATAGCCGTGGTGCACCAGCACCAGGTCGGCCTGCTGCTCGAGCGCGGCATCCAGCAGCGCCTGGCTGGCGGTCACTCCGCTGACGATACGGCGCACCTCGCCCCTCCCCTCGACCTGCAGGCCATTCGGACAGTAGTCGGCGATGCGCGCGGCATCCAGATAACGGTCGAGTTCGCCGACCAGGGTGGTGAGGGTGACACTCATGATGCTGCTCCGTAGCAGTCGGCGACTGCGTCTCAGGCGCCGGCCTCGTATAATGCGGCCACCTTAATGGCCACTCCCGGCCCCCGCAACCCCAAGGATTTTCCGATGCACAAGGCGCTGCGCTTTCTCGGCTGGCCGATCACCGCCGGCCTCCTGCTGGCCCTGCTGTTGATCCAGCTGTTCCCGCAGTGGGTCGGCCGCGAGCAGCCCGATCTCGAGCTGCGCCAGGCGCCGGCCATCGGCCTGCCGAGCCAGGGCCCGGCGTCCTACAGCGACGCCGTCGAGCTGGCCTCCCCGGCGGTGGCCAACCTGTACACCACCAAGCTGGTCGACAAGCCCAACCATCCGCTGTTCGACGACCCGCAGTTCCGCCGCTTCTTCGGCGACAACCTGCCGCGTCAGCGCCGCATGGAGTCGAGCCTCGGTTCGGCGGTGATCATGAGCCCGCAGGGCTACCTGCTGACCAACAACCACGTCACCAGCGGCGCCGACCAGATCGTGGTGGCGCTCAAGGACGGCCGCGAGACCCTGGCGCGGGTGGTCGGCAGCGACCCGGAGACCGATCTGGCGGTATTGAAGATCGACCTGCCCGAGCTGCCGGCGATCACCCTCGGTCGCTCCGACGACATCCGCATCGGCGACGTCGCGCTGGCCATCGGCAATCCGTTCGGCGTCGGCCAGACGGTGACCATGGGCATCATCAGCGCCACCGGGCGCAACCAGCTCGGCCTCAACACCTACGAGGACTTCATCCAGACCGACGCGGCGATCAACCCGGGCAACTCCGGCGGCGCACTGATCGACGCCGACGGCAACCTGATCGGCATCAATACGGCGATCTTCTCCCGCTCCGGAGGCTCGCAGGGGATAGGCTTCGCCATCCCGACCAAGCTGGCCCAGGAGGTGATGGAGGCGATTATCGCCCACGGTCAGGTCATCCGCGGCTGGCTCGGCCTCGAGGTGCAGCCGCTGACCGCCGAACTGGCCGAGTCCGTCGGCCTGCAGGGACAGGGCGGCATCATCGTCGCCGGCATCTATCGCGACAGCCCGGCGCTGCGCGCCGGCCTGCAGCCGGGCGACGTGATCCTCGCCATCGACGGCGAACCGGCCAGCGACGGCCGCAAGGCGATGAACCAGGTGGCGCGCAAGCGTCCGGGCGAGGCCGTGCTCATCAACGTGGTGCGCGGTGGCGAACGTCTGGAACTGAAAGCCGAGGTCGGCATGCGTCCGCCGCCCACCGCCAGCGAATGATCTTTCCTTCCCACACGAAAACGGCGCCCCAAGGCGCCGTTTTCTTTTCCCGCGACGGCCTCACTGCACCAGCGGCGTCAGCGCCTCCTGCAGCGCCATGTTCTGCTCGGCGGTACCGATGGTGATGCGCAGGAACTGATTGATGCGCGCCTGCTTGAAGTGACGGACGATCACCCCCTGCTCGCGCAACGCCGCGGCCAGCTCGCCGGCGTCGTGGCGCGGGTGGCGGGCGAACACGAAGTTGGCCGCCGAGGGCAGCACCTCGAAGCCGAGATCCGCCAACTCGCTGACCAGTTGCTCGCGACTGGCGATCACCGCCTGACAGGTCTGCTCGAAGTAGTCCTGGTCCTCGAAGGCGGCCACCGCGCCGGCCAGCGCCAGGCGATCCAGCGGATAGGAGTTGAAGCTGTTCTTGATCCGCTCCAGCGCTTCGATCAGCTCGGCGTTGCCAACCGCCAGGCCGACGCGCAGGCCGGCCAGCGAGCGCGACTTGGACAGGGTCTGGGTGACCAGCAGGTTGGGGTACTGGTCGACCAGGCTGATTGCGCTCTCGCCACCGAAGTCGACGTATGCCTCGTCGACCACCACCACCGACTCGGTGTTCTGCTCGAGCAACTGGCGGATCGCCGACAACGGCAGCAGGCAACCGGTCGGCGCGTTGGGATTGGGGAAGATGACGCCGCCATTGGGACGCGCATAGTCATCGACATTGATATTGAAGCGCCCGTCCAGGGGCACCGCCTCGAACGGGATGTCGTACAGGCCGCAGTAGACCGGATAGAAGCTGTAGCTCACGTCGGGGAACAGCAGCGGCTTGCCGTGCTGGAACAGGCCGTGGAACACGTGCGCCAGCACCTCGTCGGAGCCGTTGCCGACGAACACCTGGTTGGGCTGCACGCCGTAGTAGTCGGCGATGGTCTGCTTCAGGCGCTCGCCGTTGGGATCCGGGTACAGGCGCAGGTTGTCGTCCAGCTCGGCGCGGATCGCCTCCAGCACTCGGGGCGACGGGCCGTAGGGGTTCTCGTTGGTGTTCAGCTTGACCAGGCGCGCCAGCTTGGGCTGCTCGCCCGGCACGTAGGGCACCAGGTTCTTGACGAAGGGGCTCCAGAATTTGCTCACGCCCTTCTCTCCTCGCATGTCTTTTATAGGATGGGTTGGCGTGCAACGGCACGCCCCACCGAAATGGCTAGTCCCGCCAGGGTGGGTCATGGCCTGCGCCCCAACCCACCCTGCGGCTTACTTGATGCGGTACTCGGCGCTGCGCGCGTGGGCGGTCAGCGACTCGCCGCGGGCCAGCAGCGATGCGGTCTTGCCCAGCTCCGAAGCGCCGTCGGCCGAGCAGAAGATGATCGACGAGCGTTTCTGGAAGTCGTAGACCCCCAGCGGCGAGGAAAAGCGCGCGGTGCCCGAGGTCGGCAGCACGTGGTTGGGACCGGCGCAGTAGTCGCCCAGCGCCTCCGCGGTATAGCGGCCCATGAAGATCGCGCCGGCGTGGCGGATCTTCGGCAGCCAGGCCTGCGGGTCGGCGACCGACAGCTCGAGGTGCTCGGGAGCGATGCGGTTGGCGACCGCCACGGCCTGCTCCATGTCGGCGACCTGGATCAGCGCGCCGCGGCCTTCCAGCGAAGTGCGGATGATCTCGGCGCGCTCCATGGTCGGCAGCAGACGGGCGATGCTTTCGGCCACCTTGTCGAGGAAGGCCGCATCCGGGCTGACCAGGATCGACTGGGCGTCCTCGTCGTGCTCGGCCTGGGAGAACAGGTCCATGGCGATCCAGTCCGGATCGGTCTGGCCATCGCAGACCACGAGGATCTCCGAGGGGCCGGCGATCATGTCGATGCCGACCTGGCCGAACACGTGGCGCTTGGCGGTGGCGACGTAGATGTTGCCGGGGCCGACGATCTTGTCGACCTGCGGCACGCTCTCGGTGCCATAGGCCAGCGCGGCCACGGCCTGGGCGCCGCCGATGGTGAACACGCGGTCGACGCCGGCCACGCAGGCGGCGGCCAGCACCAGCTCGTTGATCTCGCCGCGCGGGGTCGGCACCACCATCACCACCTCGGCGACGCCGGCGACCTTGGCGGGGATGGCGTTCATCAGTACCGAGGACGGATAGGCGGCCTTGCCACCCGGCACGTACAGGCCGGCGCGGTCCAGCGGGGTGACCTGCTGGCCGAGCACGGTGCCGTCGGCTTCGGTGTAGGTCCAGGAATCCTGCTTCTGCCGCTCGTGGTACAGGCGCACGCGCTCGGCGGCCGTCTCCAGCGCCTGGCGCTGCTCGACACTGATACGGGTGAGAGCCAGCTCCAGACGCTCGCGAGGCAGGATCAGCTCGGCCATCGAGGTGGCCTCGACCCCGTCGAAGCGCTGGGTGAATTCGACCACCGCGGCATCGCCACGCTCGCGCACGCCCTTGATGATGTCCAGCACGCGCTGGTTGACCGCATCGTCGGAAACGCTCTCCCAGCTCAACAGATGATCCAGATGGCGGGCGAACTGCGGATCGGCGGCGTCGAGTCGGCGGATGGCGAGCGGTGCGGTCATAACGGGCCTCATGATTGGCAGTATTCGGGCGCCGCTAGACTAGCAAGCCTTCCGCGCGGGCACCCGAATATTTCGCTATGACACGGATAGGCGTGGGCGGCACGGAGCCGCCGCTCAGGCATCAGGGATGCTGGTGGTGGCCGAAAAATGCTTCTGCATTTTCGGCACTTCCGCCATCCCTGGCGGTCATCGCGATTCGACGGCCGCGCGCAGGGTGTCGATCAGCGCCTGGATGCGCGCGTGCTGCATCTTCATCGACGCCTTGTTGACGATCAGCCGCGAGCTGACCTGGCAGATCAGCTCCTGCGGCTCCAGACCGTTGGCGCGCAGGGTGTTGCCGGTGTCGACCACGTCGATGATCTTGTCGGCCAGTCCCACCAGCGGCGCCAGCTCCATGGAGCCGTACAGCTTGATGATGTCGACCTGGCGGCCCTGCTCGGCGTAGTAGCGCTTGGCCACGTTGACGAACTTGGTGGCCACGCGCAGACGCCCCTTGGGCTCCGGCGCGCCGACCTTGCCGGCGGTCATCAGCTTGCAGCGGGCGATCTGCAGGTCCAGCGGCTCGTACAGGCCCTGGCCGCCATACTCGAGCAGCACATCCTTGCCGGCCACGCCGAGATCGGCGGCGCCGTGCTCGACGTAGGTCGGCACGTCGGTGGCGCGCACGATCAGCAGGCGTACGTCTTCCTGGCTGGTCGGAATGATCAGCTTGCGGCTCTTGTCCGGATTCTCGGTCGGCACGATGCCGGCCTCGGCGAGCAACGGCAGGGTGTCGTCGAGGATGCGGCCCTTGGACAGCGCGATGGTCAGCATGACTTGTCCCTAGCCCGGCACGCGGCGGATCTTGGCGCCGAGGAGCTGCAGCTTCTCCTCGATGCACTCGTAGCCACGGTCGATGTGGTAGATGCGGTCGATCAGCGTGTCGCCGTCGGCGACCAGCGCGGCGATCACCAGACTGGCCGAGGCGCGCAGATCGGTGGCCATCACGGGAGCGGCCTTCAGACGCGGCACGCCGGTGACGATGGCGGTATTGCCCTCGATCTGCACATGCGCGCCCATGCGCTGCATTTCCAGCACGTGCATGAAGCGGTTCTCGAAGATGGTCTCGATCACCGTGCCGGTGCCTTCGGCCACCGCGTTCATGGCGATGAACTGCGCCTGCATGTCGGTGGGGAACGCCGGGTACGGTGCGGTACGCACGTTGACCGCCTTCGGCCGCTTGCCATGCATGTCCAGCTCGATCCAGTCGTTGCCGGTGGTGATGGTGGCACCGGCTTCCTGCAGCTTGAGCAGCACGGCCTCGAGGATGGTCGGATCGGTATCCTTGAGCTTGACCCGGCCACGGCTGGCGGCAGCCGCCACCAGGAAGGTGCCGGTCTCGATACGGTCGGGCATCACCGCGTAGCTGGTGCCGCCCAGGCGCTTGACACCCTCGACGACGATGGTCGAGGTGCCGGCGCCCTGGATGCGCGCACCCATGGCGATCAGCATGTTGGCCAGGTCGACCACTTCCGGCTCGCGCGCGGCGTTCTCGATCACGCTGCGGCCGTTGGCCAGGGTGGCGGCCATCAGGATGTTCTCGGTACCGGTGACGCTGACGGTATCGAAGCAGAAGTGCGCACCGCGCAGGCCGCCCTCGGGGGCGCGTGCCTTGATGTAGCCGCCTTCCACCTCGATGATCGCGCCCATGGCCTCGAGGCCGCGGATGTGCAGGTCGACCGGACGGGTGCCGATGGCGCAGCCACCGGGCAGGGCGACCTCGGCCTGACCGAAGCGGGCGACCATCGGGCCGAGCACCAGGATCGAGGCGCGCATGGTCTTGACCAGCTCGTAGGGCGCCACCAGGGTCTTGATGGTGGTGGAATCCACCTCGACGTCGAGCTTCTCGTTGATCACCGGCTGTACGCCCATGCGGCCGAACAGTTCGATCATGGTGGTGATGTCGTGCAGGTGCGGCAGGTTGCGCACGGTGACCGGCTCGTCGGCCAGCAGGGTGGCGGCGAGGATCGGCAGCGCCGAGTTCTTCGCGCCGGAAATGCGGATTTCCCCGTCGAGCGGGGCACCACCGGAAATGATCAGTTTATCCATTGGGAATCTCGGGTCTCGAACGCTCAGGCGCGCTCGGCCCAGGCAGCCTGGGTGAAGAATTTCATGGTTACGGCGTGGATACTGCCGGTGGCGATCCAGTCGTTGAGATGGGCATAGATCTGTTGCTGGCGCTTGACCGGGCTGAGTGCGGCGAGCTCGTCGCTGATCAGGTTCAGCTGGAAGTCGCAACCCTGACCTTCGACTTCCACGCGGGTGCCGGGCAGATTTGCTTCGAGATGGCGTTTGACGTCTTCAGCCTGCATAACTCAACCTCACAGTGGGGAACCGGCACGGGGCCGGCCATCATACAAAAAAGCCCCTGCCCTGCGAACCCTGCCCGCCGTACCGGCGGACAGGGCGATGGCTCAGCCGGCCAGCGGCAACAGCTCGAGCAGGCCGTAGACCTCGGCGACCTGGCGCAGGTCGTCGGGCAGGTTGCGGATCTGCAGGTTCTTGCCGGTGGCGCGGGCATCGCGCAGCAGGCACAGCAGCAGCGACAGACCGACGCTGCTGCTCTGGGTCACGGCGGCGCAGTCGAGCCAGACGTCGCGGCCGCTGCTGGCGGCGAGCAGGCGGCGGCCGGTGGCGCGCAGCTCGGCGCCCACATGCATGTCTATCACCCCCTCGAGCACCAGAGTGCCGGACTGCCCCTCGCGCAGCGCGCCTTGGCTCATTGCTGGCCAGCCTTCACATCGGTGGACTGCTGGGCACGGGCCACGGCGTCACCCCAGGTGGCGATGACCTTGTCCAGATCGTTGCCGTTGTTGCGCATCGATTCGGCGAACTGATCGCGGAACAGCTTGCCGACGTTGATGCCGTTGATGATCACGTTGCGCACTTTCCAGGTGCCATCCTTCTGCTCCATGGTGTAGGTCACCGGGTAGATGGCGCCGGTGCGACCGACCACTTCGACGTTCACCGCGGCGCGCCCCGGCTCGCTGGACGGCACCGCCGGCAGCATGCGGATCTCCTGGTTGTCGTATTCGAGCAGGGCGCCGCCATAGAACTTCACCAGGCTGCGCTTGAAGCTGTCCTGGAAGGCCTGCATCTGCGCCGGCGAAGCTTCGCGGCTGTAGCGCACGGTCATCACTCCGCGGGCGAAGCCCTCGAAGTCGATCACCGGATCGAGAATGCCGTTGAGCGTCTGATAGAAGGCCTCCGGGTCCTTCCTGAACTGCTCGCGCTTGCTGTTCAGCTCCCCGATCACCTTGTCGGTGGTGGCCTGCACCACCTGCTGGGGAGTGGCCGCGGCATGGCCGGCGAAGGGCAGACAGGCCAGCAGCACCAGCAGACTGCGACGCAAAATCTTGAGCATGACGAATGTCCTTTATTGCTTAGCGGGTTCTTTGTTGACGGAGTTGAGCAGGAACTTGCCGATCAGATCTTCCAGCACCAACGCCGACTGGGTGTCGCGGATCACTCCACCATCGGCCAGCATCTTCTCTTCGCCACCGACGCTGATGCCGATGTATTTCTCGCCGAGCAGACCGGCGGTGAGGATCGATGCGGTGGAGTCCACAGGTAGATTGTCGACGCGCTTGTCGAGTTCCATCGTCACACGCCCCATGTAGGTATCGCGATCCAGATCGACCGCCACCACCTTGCCGATGGTCACGCCAGCCATGGTCACCTTGGCGCGCGAGCTCACCCCGGCGGTGTTGTCGAAATAGGCGTAGATGCGATAGGTGTCCTGGGCCGAGCCGATGGTCAAGCCGCTGACCCGCAGGGCCAGCAGCAGCAGGGCCAGCAGGCCGATCAACAGGAACAGGCCGACGCCGATTTCCAGAGAACGCGATTGCATCAGAAGTCTCCAAACATCAGAGCAGTAAGGATGAAGTCGAGGCCGAGCACGGCCAGCGAGGCATAGACCACGGTGCGGGTGGTGGCGCGACTGATGCCTTCGGAGGTCGGCTCGCAGTCGTAGCCCTGGAACACCGCGATCCAGGTCACCACCACGGCGAACACCAGGCTCTTGATGACACCGTTGAGCACGTCGCCACGAAACTCGACGCTACGCTGCATGTTGCCCCAGTAGGAGCCGTCGTAGACGCCCAGCCAGTCCACCGCGACCCAGGCACCGCCCCAGATGCCGACCACGGTGAAGATCGCCGACAGCAGCGGCATGGAAATGAAGCCCGCCCACAGCCGCGGGGCGATGATGTACTTGAGCGGATCGACGCCGATCATCTCCAGACTGGACAGCTGCTCGGTGGACTTCATGTTGCCGATCTCGGCGGTCAGCGCCGAGCCGGCGCGCCCGGCGAACAAGAGGGCGGTGACCACCGGCCCCAGCTCGCGCAGCAGGGTCAGCGCCACCATCTGGCCGACCGCCTCCTCGGAGGCGAAGTCGACCAGGATGTTGTAGCCCTGCAGCGCCAGCACCATGCCGATGAAGATGCCGGAAACGACGATGATCGCCAGCGACAGCACGCCGACCGCATACAGCTGCTTGACCAGCAGCTGCATGAAGCTGCCGGCGCCATTGCGACCGAACAGCGCGTGCCCGAGGAACAGCGCGGAACGGCCGAGCGACTCGAGCACGTCCAGGCCGGAGCGACCGATCAGGCGCACGCGCTCGATGGGTGAGGTCTTGCGCATCAGGCTCCCCCCAGCAGATCGCGGCGGTAATCCGGCGCAGGAAAATGGAAGGGTACCGGTCCGTCGGCGATCCCCTTCATGAACTGGCGAATGCGCGGATTGTCCGACTCCAGCAGCTCGGCCGGGGTCCCCTGCCCCAGTACCTGGGCGTCGCCGACCACGTACAGGTAGTCGGCGATGCTGGCGGTCTCGGCCAGATCGTGCGAGACCACGATGCTGGTCAGGCCAAGGGCCTCGTTGAGCAGACGGATCAAGCGCACCAGCACGCCCATGGCAATCGGGTCCTGGCCGACGAACGGCTCGTCGTACATGAGGATCTGCGGGTCGAGGGCGATCGCACGGGCCAGCGCCACCCGGCGCTTCATGCCGCCCGACAGCTCGTCGGGCATCAGCTCGACCGCGCCGCGCAACCCGACCGCCTGCAGCTTCATCAGCACGATGTCGCGGATCATCTCCTCCGGCAGGCTGGTGTGTACGCGCAGCGGGAAGGCGACGTTCTCGAACACGTTGAGATCGGTGAACAGTGCGCCGCTCTGGAACAGCACGCCCATCTGCTTGCGCATGTCGAACAGTTCGCTGCGCGAGAGGTCCGGCAGGTTCTGGCCATTGACGATCACCGCGCCACTGGCCGGGCGCAATTGGGCGCCGATCAGGCGCAACAGGGTGGTCTTGCCGCACCCCGAGGGCCCCATGATGCCGGTAACCTTGCCGCGCGGGATGGCCAGATCGACCTTGTCGAAGATGGTGCGCGTACCGCGCCTGAAAGTGACCCCTTTCAGTTCGACGGCAAACGCGTTGTCGCTAGTCATCGGAACTCCTTGCTGGTCGGCCTTCCATGCAGTGCACGCGCGCAATGCCGACGCGCCTGCAACCGATGGCCGAATAGCCGCGTACTATAGCACCGGCCTCCCAACGCGCCCAAGCGACGCGCCGGCCGTTCGAGCGCAGATGATGAGCCGTCGGCACTTTGTCGGTATACTCTTTCGCTTCTCCAAGCCAGCCTGTCAGCCCATGCCCCAGACGCCGACCTTCCTCCAGTCCGCCCAGCGCACCATCCGCCTCGAGCTGGACGCGGTGAACGACCTCCTGGCGCGCATCAACGGCGACTTCGTCCATGCCTGCGAACTGCTGCTGGCCTGCAAGGGCCGCGTGGTGGTGGTCGGCATGGGCAAGTCCGGCCACGTCGGCCGCAAGATCGCCGCCACCCTGGCCAGCACCGGCACCACCGCCTTCTTCGTTCACCCGGCCGAAGCCAGCCATGGCGACATGGGCATGATCACCCGCGACGACGTGGTGCTGGCGTTGTCCAACTCCGGTTCCACCGCCGAGATCGTCACCCTGCTGCCGCTGATCAAGCGCCTGGGCATCACCCTGATCAGCATGACCGGCAACCCCGATTCGCCGCTGGCCCGCGCCGCCGTCGTCAATCTGGACGCCAGCGTCGCCCAGGAAGCCTGCCCGCTGAATCTGGCGCCGACCTCCTCGACCACCGTCTCGCTGGTGCTCGGCGACGCCCTGGCCATCGCCCTGCTGGAAGCGCGCGGCTTCACCGCCGAGGACTTCGCCTTCTCCCACCCGGGCGGCGCGCTGGGACGGCGCCTGCTGCTCAAGGTCGAGAACATCATGCACAGCGGCGACGGCCTGCCGCAGGTGCAGCGTGGCACGCCGCTGCGCGAAGCGCTGCTGGAGATGACCCGCAAGGGCCTGGGCATGACCGTGGTGCGCGACGACGACGGCCGTCTGGCCGGCATCTTCACCGACGGCGACCTGCGCCGCGCCTTGGATCGTGGCGTCGACGTGCGCAGCGCGACCATCGACGCGCTGATGACCGCCGGCGGCAAGACCGCCCGCCCCGACATGCTCGCCGCCGAGGCGCTGAAGATCATGGAAGACAACCGCATCAGCGCCCTGGTGGTGATCGATGCCGAGCAGCGCGCCATTGGCGCGCTGAACATGCACGACCTGCTGCGCGCCGGAGTAATGTGATGAATGGAGACCTGCTGCAACGCGCCGGCGCAATCCGCCTGGCAATATTCGACGTCGACGGCGTACTGACCGACGGAAAACTGTATTTCCTGCCCGAGGGCGGCGAGTTCAAGACCTTCAACACCCTGGACGGCCACGGCATCAAGATGCTGATTGCCTCCGGGGTGCGCACCGCCATCATCAGCGGACGCACCTCCGCGGTGGTCGAGCGTCGCGCGAACAACCTCGGCATCGAGCATCTGGTGCAGGGGCGCGAGGACAAACTGGCGGTGCTCGATGAACTGCTGGCCGAACTGGGACTCTCATACGCGCAGGTCGCCTACCTGGGCGACGACCTGCCCGACCTGCCGGTGATCCGCCGGGTCGGTCTCGGCATGGCGGTGGCCAGCGCCGACGCCTTCGTCCGCCAGCATGCCGCCGGCGTGACCCAGGCTCGCGGCGGCGAAGGCGCCGCCCGCGAGTTCTGCGAACTGATCATGCGTGCCCAGGGCACCCTGGAGGCGGCCCAGGCCGCCTACCTGTAACGGAACATCGATGAATCGCACACTGCGCATCTTCCTGCCGCTCGCCGCCGCCCTGCTGGCGGCCATCGGCTACTGGAACATCCGCCCGGAAAGCTTCATGGAGCAGTCGACCGCCCCCGCGGCCGAAGGCGCCATCGATTTCTACGTGGAAAACGCCCGCACCGTGCAGTTCCAACCGGACGGCAAGCTGCACTACAAGCTAACCGCGGAGCGCGTCGAGCACCTGCGCAGCAGCGACATCACCCTGCTGAGCCGGCCCGACCTGCTGCTGTACCGGGGCAGTACCTATCCTTGGCATGTGCAAAGCAGTCGCGGCGAGGTGTCGCCCGGCGGCGCCCAGGTCGACCTGATCGACGCCGTGCGCGTGGCACGTACCGACGCCAAGGGCCGCCCGACTATTCTCACCACCAGCCGCCTCAGCGTGTTCCCCGAACGGGAATACGCCGAGACGGCCCAGCCCGTGCGCATCGAAGCGGCCAACGGCATCACCACGGCCACCGGCATGCAGGCCTATCTCAACGAAAGCCGGATGCTCCTGAAATCCAACGTGCGAGGACAGCATGAGGTTCGCTAATTCCCTTCCCCTCCTCTTCGGCCTCGGCATCCTGCTGGCAGGCGCCCCCGCCTGGGCCCTGCCCACCGACCGCGACCAGCCGATCCGCGTGCAGGCCGACAGCGCCGAGCTCGACGACGCCAAGGGCGTGGCCGTGTACCGCGGCGGCGTGGTGATCACCCAGGGCACCCTGAAGATCACCGGCGACACTGTGACCATCACCCAGGACGCCAAGGGCGATATTGAGGTGTTCACCGCCGTCGGCACCCCGGCCTACTACGAGCAGCAGCCGGCAGCCGACAAGCAGGTGGTCAAGGCCTATGGCCTGACCATCCAGTACTTCGCGGTCAACGAGCGCATCGTGCTGATCGACCAGGCCAAGGTGGTCCAGGAAGGCAATACCTTCGAGGGCGAGAAGATCGTCTATGACACCCAGCGGCAGATCGTCAACGCCGGCCGAGCCACCGGCAGCAACGTGACCAAGCCGCGCCCGCGCATCGACATGGTGATCCAGCCGCGCAAGAAGGCCGAGCCGGAGCAGCCCCCCCAATGAGCACCCTGATCGCCCAGCACCTGGCCAAGAGCTACAAGGGCCGCGCCGTGGTGCGCGACGTCAGCCTGTCGATCGACAGCGGGCAGATCGTCGGCCTGCTCGGCCCCAACGGTGCCGGCAAGACCACCTGCTTCTACATGATCGTCGGCCTGGTGCACGCCGACCAGGGGCGCGTGCTGATCGACGACCAGGACGTCACCCACCTGCCCATGCACGGCCGCGCCCGCGCGGGCATCGGCTACCTGCCGCAGGAGGCCTCGATCTTCCGCAAGCTGACGGTGGCCCACAACATCATGGCCATCCTCGAGACGCGCAAGGATCTCGATCGCGCCGGCCGCCGCGAAGCGCTGGAGAGCCTGCTGCAGGAGTTCCACATCAGCCACATCCGCGACAACCTCGGTATGAGCCTGTCGGGCGGCGAGCGCCGCCGCGTGGAGATCGCCCGCGCCCTGGCCAGCGATCCCAAGTTCATCCTCCTCGACGAGCCCTTCGCCGGCGTCGACCCGATCTCGGTGGGCGACATCAAGCACATCATCCACCACCTCAAGAGCCGCGGTATCGGCGTGCTGATCACCGACCACAACGTGCGCGAGACCCTGGACATCTGCGAGACGGCCTACATCGTCAACGCCGGCCAACTGATCGCCGAAGGCGACGCCGAGAGCATTCTCGCCAACGAGCTGGTCAAGGACGTCTACCTCGGCCACGAGTTCCGCCTCTAAATCGCCGCCTGCCCCGTACCACCGGCGGCCCCTCCTCGGCCGGGCCCTCTCCGGCCCGCCTACGGCGCCTTTTCCACCCGCTGTCAAGCCTAGGCAAACCCACAAAAATCGGGCATATAACTTGCTAAATGCGACGCCCCGGCGTCCAGCAGCGGACAGCGCACAGGCGCTGGCAGATCCCAAGGTGCCAACTCCCCAGCCATGAAACACTCGCTAGTCCTCAAGATGGGCCAGCAGCTGACGATGACCCCGCAGCTGCAACAGGCCATTCGGCTGCTCCAGTTGTCGACCCTCGACCTGCAGCAGGAAATCCAGGAAGCCCTCGATTCCAACCCGATGCTCGAACGCCAGGAAGACGGCGAAGATTTCGACAGTGGCGATCCGCTGGCCGAAGGCGACGCCTCCCACGGCGCGGGCGGGCTGGAAACCAGCGTCAGCGTCGAACGCGACCCCGACAGTCTCGACGAGGGCCAGTGGGAAGAACGCATCCCCAGCGAGTTGCCGGTGGACACCGCCTGGGAGGACATCTACCAGACCAGCGCCAGCAGCCTGCCGAGCAGCGAGGACGACGAGTGGGACTTCACCGCGCGTACCTCCTCCGGCGAGAGCCTGCAGAGCCACCTGCTCTGGCAGCTCAACCTGACCCCGATGAGCGACAACGACCGGCTGATCGCCATGTCGATCATCGACGCCATCAACAGCGACGGCTATCTCGAGGAAAGCCTCGAAGACATCCTCGCCTCCCTCGATCCCGAGCTCGACATCGAGCTGGACGAAGTGGAGATGGTCCTGCATCGCGTGCAGCAGTTCGAGCCGCTGGGCATCGGCGCCCGCGATCTCAGCGAATGCCTGCTGCTGCAGCTCAACCAGCTGCCCGCCGACACGCCCTGGCTGGAGGAAGCACGCCGCGTGGTGCGCGAGCACCTCGACCTGCTCGGCAATCGCGACTACAGCCAGCTGATGCGTCGCCTGCGGGTCAAGGAAGACGAGCTGCGCCAGATCGCCGAGCTGATCCAGCGCCTCAATCCGCGCCCCGGCGCGCAGATCGAGGCCAGCGAAGCCGAATACGTGGTTCCCGACGTGATCGTGCGCAAGGACAACGAGCGCTGGCTGGTCGAGCTCAACCCCGACGCCATGCCGCGCCTGCGCGTCAACCCGCACTACGCCGGCTTGGTGCGCCGCGCCGACTCCAGCGCCGACAACACCTACATGCGCAATCAGCTACAGGAGGCGCGCTGGTTCATCAAGAGCCTGCTCAGCCGCAACGAGACGCTGATGAAGGTCGCCACCCAGATCGTCGAGCTGCAGCGTGGCTTCCTCGAGTACGGCGAGGAGGCGATGAAGCCGCTGGTGCTGCACGACATCGCCGAGGCGGTGGGCATGCACGAGTCGACCATCTCGCGGGTCACCACGCAGAAGTACATGCACACCCCGCGCGGCATCTACGAACTCAAGTACTTCTTCTCCAGCCATGTCAGCACTGCCGAAGGCGGTGAATGTTCGTCGACGGCGATCCGCGCCATCATCAAGAAACTGGTGGCGGCGGAAAATCCGAAAAAGCCGTTGAGTGACAGCAAGATCGCTGGTTTACTGGAAGAGCAGGGGATTCAGGTGGCCCGCCGGACAATTGCCAAGTACCGGGAATCCCTCGGCATTGCGCCCTCGAGCGAGCGCAAGCGACTGGTGTAACGACTGATCGCGAACACAGTTTTTCGATGACGGGGCAACCCGTCAGCAACGCGGGTAATAAGGAGAAGCGGTATGCAAGTCAATATCAGTGGCCAACACCTGGAAGTTACCGACACTCTGCGCAACTACGTGAATGAGAAGTTCGAGCGTCTGGCTCGCCATTTCGACCGCATCACCAACGTTCAGGTGATCATGCAGGTGGAAAAACTGAAGCAGAAAATCGAAGCGACGCTGCACGTTGCCGGCGGCGAAGTGGTCGCCAACGCCGAGCACGAAGACATGTACGCCGCCATCGACCTGCTGGCTGACAAACTGGACCGTCAGCTGATCAAGCACAAGGAAAAGCAGATCGAACGCGAACAGGGCGCCACCGCCCGCTGATCATTTTCCGATGATTCGACTAGAGCATATCCTGACCCCCGGCCGTTCCCAGGTGAACGTGCCGGGAGGCAGCAAGAAACGCGTTCTCGAACAGATCGCCAACCTCGTAGCCCGGGACATTCCCGGGCTCGACGCACATGACATCTTCGAAAGCCTGGTGGCCCGCGAAAAACTCGGCTCCACCGGCTTCGGCAATGGCATCGCCATCCCCCACTGCCGCCTGGCCGGCTGCTCGGTACCGGTGAGCGCCCTGCTGCGCCTGGAGGCGCCGGTGGACTTCGACGCCCTCGACGGCGCACCGGTGGACCTGCTGTTCGTCCTGCTGGTGCCGGAAGCCGCCACCGAAGAACACCTCGAACTGCTGCGCCAGATCGCCGGCCTGCTCGACCGCGCCGACGTACGCGAGCGCCTGCGCCGCGCCAAGGACGGTTTCGACCTGTACCAGGTAGTGCTCGATACCGTGGACGGGCGCTGAGCCATGCGCCTGGTCATCGTCAGCGGTCGCTCCGGATCGGGTAAAAGCACGGCCCTGGCCGTGCTCGAGGACAACGGTTTCTACTGCATCGACAACCTGCCGGCCAGCCTGCTGCCGGACCTCGCCGAGCGCGCCCTGCTGCACACCGAACTGAGCCAGCCGCAGGTGGCCGTCTCGATCGATGCGCGCAACCTGCCCAGCCAGCTCAAACGCTTCCCCGAGCTGCTCGAGCAGCTGCGCCAGCACAATATCCAGTGCAATGTGCTGTATCTCGACGCCGACAATTCCACCCTGCTCAAGCGCTTTTCGGAAACTCGCCGGCGTCACCCCCTGACCTCACCGACCCGCTCGCTGGTCGAGGCAATCGACGACGAGAATCAGCTGCTCGGCCCCATCGCCGACCTCGCCGACCTGAAGATCGACACTGCCAATCTCAACCTGTACCAGCTGGCCGACACCATCAAGCTGCGCCTGCTGGATCAGCCCGACGCCGGCACCGCTTTCCTGATCGAATCCTTCGGCTTCAAGCGCGGTATGCCGGTGGACGCCGACCTGGTGTTCGACGTGCGCTGCCTGCCCAATCCCTACTGGAAGCCGGACCTGCGCGAGCACAGCGGCCTCGAGGCCGAAGTGCGCGACTACCTTGCCAGCCAGCCGGTGGTTGAGGAGATGTATCAGGACATCTTCACCTACCTGAACAAGTGGCTGCCGCGCTTTGCCGCCAGCAACCGCGCCTACGTCACCGTGGCCATCGGCTGCACCGGGGGCCAGCACCGCTCGGTGTACCTCGCCGAGCGCCTGGGCGCCAGCCTGCGCGAAACCCTCGGCAACGTGCAGATCCGCCACCGCGAGCTCAAATAACGAGAAGGACAGATCCCCCCGCGATGCCAGCCTGCGACGTCACCATCATCAACAAGCTCGGCCTGCACGCCCGCGCCGCCGCCAAGTTCGTCGGCGTGGCCGGCCGTTATCCCTGTCAGGTTCGGGTCGGCCGTTCGGCGAACAGCCTGGTGGACGGCAAGAGCATCATGTCGGTGATGATGCTGGCCGCCGGCAAGGGCACCTCGCTGCACCTGTGCACCGAGGGCGAGCAGGAGCAGGAAGCCCTGGCGGCCCTGCTCGAGCTGATCAACAACTACTTCGACGAAGGCGAATAATCCGCCTGGGGGCCGCCGCAATCCTGATGCGCACGGCGGCTCGCCCTCCCCTCTGTTCAAGATCCACGTAGGTCAGGCAACGGCGTAGCCTTGTATATCGGGCGAGGTCGAGAGGCGCCTCGAAGAGGCCTTCCCGGTGGAAGATCGCTACGCGCGAGTCCTCCACCCTGCGAGGTCCCCCGGTCAGCTGCCGCCGACGGTCATCCGACCGATCAGCAACGAACCGCTACGCACGTTGCCGCGGGTTTCCACGTCGCTGCCCACCGCCACGATATTCTGGAACATATCGCGCAGATTGCCGGCGACGGTCACCTCCTGCACCGGGAACTGGATCACTCCGTTTTCCACCCAGAAGCCGGCGGCGCCGCGCGAATAGTCGCCGGTGACCAGATTGAGCCCCTGCCCCATCAGCTCGGTGACTAGCAGGCCACGGTCCATGCGGCGGATCAGCGCCGCCTGGTCCTCGCTGCCGTGGCTGACGAACAGGTTGTGCACCCCGCCGGCGTTGGCCGTGCTCGGCATGCCGAGCTTGCGCCCGGAATAGGTGCCCAACGCGTAGGACACCAGCTTGCCCGCCTCGACGAACGGCTTGGCGTAGGTGGCCAGACCGTCGCCGTCGAAGCTGGCGCTGCCCATGCCGCGCGGCAGGTGCGGGCGTTCGTCGAGGGTTAGCCACTCCGGGAACAGCTGCTGGCCCAGCGCGCCCTCGAGGAAGGACGCCTTGCGATACAGGTTGCCGCCGGAGATCGCCGCGAGGAAATGGCCGAACACCCCGGTCGCCAGCTCGGCGGCGAATAGCACCGGCACCTCGCAGGTCGGCACCGGTCGCGCGCCCAGGCGCGCCACCGCCCGCTCGGCGGCGCGCCGGCCGATCGCCGCGGGACTGGCCAGCTGGCTGCCGATGCGACTGACGTCGTACCAGTAATCGCGCTGCATCTGTCCTTCGCCTTCGGCGATCATCACGCAGCTCAGGCTGTGTCGACTGGAGGCGTAGCCGCCGGCGAAGCCGCGGCTGTTGGCGTACACCCGGCAACCCACGTGGGTGTTGAGGGTGGTACCGTCGGCCTTGGTCACCCGCGGATCGAAGGCGAAGGCCGCCGCCTCGGCGGCCAGCGCCTGTTCGATGGCCTGCTCCGGACTGATCGCCCAGGGATGGTAGAGGTCGAGATCCGGCAGCTCGCGGGCCATCAGCGCGGCATCGGCCAGCCCCGCGCAGTCGTCCTCGGAGGCATGCCGGGCGATGGCCAGCGCCGCCGCTACCGTCTCGCGAATAGCCTCCTCGCCTTGCGCCGAGGTGCTCGCCGAGCCCTTGCGCTGGCCGAGATAGAGGGTGATGCCGAAGCCGCGGTCGCGGTTGAACTCCACCGTCTCCACCTCGCCCTGACGCACGCTGGTGGACAGCCCCTGCTCCAGCGATACCGCCACCTCGCAGTCGGTGGCGCCCTGGCGGCGTGCTTCGGCGAGGATCGCCTCGACCTGCTCCTGCAAACCCGGCAGGGCCTGCGGCCCCACGCTTTCCACGGCTGAACTCATGTCCTGCTCCTGTTTTCCCGCCGGCGTGCCGGCCGGGCCGGACAAGCGGCCCCTGAGTGGTTATCATGCGGCGTTTCCCAGCGGACCCGCCCCATGTCTGAACAATTCGACGACGACTTCTCCGGAGAGAAGAGCAAATCCCAGGTCAAGCGCGAGCTGCACGCCCTGCAGGATCTGGGCGAGCGCCTGACCACGCTCAAACCCGAGCAGCTCGAGCGCCTGCCGCTCTCCGACGCTCTGCTCAAGGCCCTGATCGAGGCGCCCAAGCACAAGGCGCACGCGGCGCGCAAACGCCATATCCAGTACATCGGCAAGCTGATGCGCACCCAGGACCTCGAGGCCATCACCCAGCTGCTGGACCAGATGGACACCTCCACCCGCCAGTACAACGAGCGCTTCCACGCCCTCGAGCGCTGGCGCGACCGTCTGGTCGGCGGCACCGACAGCGACCTGGAGGCGCTGCTCGGCGAATATCCCGAGGCCGACCTGCAGCACCTGCGTCAGCTGATTCGCCACGCCCAGCACGAGGCCGCGCACAACAAGCCGCCGGCCGCCGCGCGCAAGGTGTTCAAGTACCTGCGCGAACTCGACGAGATCAAGCGCGGCCTGCGCTGAGAGCCTTTCCACGATCAGCTGCGCGTCGGCCAGGCGTCGTTGAAAGCAGTTCGGACAGTGGTTTGCCACTGAACATCCGCAAGGGCGGCCCCGGAGGGGCGAGCGGAGCGAGTCATGCTCATTTACAGCCAGTAAACTCCGCTTCCTCAACCGCTTTCGCCTCGCCTGGCTCTAGCTCGCAAGAGCGTGAACAGGCTCTGCACACATCACTTTCTACCGACTGCCCGGCCTGACTTGGTGGGCAATCGCTGCGCGAGTTGTCCACCCTACCCGGCACATTCCGGCCCTCACCCGCCGGTCCCGCCGACGGTGATCGCCTCGATCTTCAGGGTCGGCTGGCCGACGCCCACCGGCACCGACTGGCCGTCCTTGCCGCAAGTGCCCACGCCGCTGTCCAGCGCCAGGTCGTTGCCGACCATCGACACCCGGCTCATCGCCTCCGGGCCGTTGCCGATCAGGGTGGCGCCTTTCACCGGCGCGGTGATGCGGCCGTCCTCGATGAGGTAGGCCTCGCTGGTGGAGAACACGAACTTGCCGCTGGTGATGTCCACCTGGCCGCCGCCAAGGCTCGCGCAGTACAGGCCGCGCTTCACCGAGCGGATGATCTCCTCCGGATCGCTCTCCCCGGCCAGCATGTAGGTGTTGGTCATCCGCGGCATCGGTAGGTGCGCGTAGGATTCGCGGCGGCCGTTGCCGGTCGGGTTCACGCCCATCAGTCGGGCGTTCAGCTTGTCCTGCATGTAGCCGCGCAGCACGCCCTTCTCGATCAGCGTGGTGCACTGGGTCGGCGTGCCCTCGTCGTCCAGGCTCAGCGAGCCGCGCCGGCCCGGCAGGGTGCCGTCGTCGACGATGGTGCACAGGCTGGAGGCCACCTGCTGGCCGACCCGGCCGCTGTAGGCCGAGCTGCCCTTGCGGTTGAAGTCACCCTCCAGGCCATGGCCGACCGCCTCGTGCAGCAGCACCCCGCTCCAGCCGTTGCCGAGCACCACAGGCAGGCTGCCGGCCGGCGCCGGCACCGCCTCCAGGTTGACCAGCGCCTGGCGCACCGCCTCGCGGGCGTAGTCCATGGCGCGGTCGTGCTCGAGAAAGTAGCGATAGTCGGTGCGTCCGCCGCCGCCGTGGGCGCCGCGCTCGCGGCGGCCGCCCTGCTCGACGATCACGCTGACGTTGAAGCGCACCAGCGGACGCACGTCGGCGCCCAGGCTGCCGTCGACGGCGGCCACCAGCACCTGCTCCCAGGTGCCGGCCAGGCTCACGGTGACTCGGGTGATGCGCGGATCGAGGGCACGGGTGGCCTGGTCGATACGCTTGAGCAGTTCGACCTTCTCCGCCCGGCTGATCACCTCCAGGGGATTGTCGCCCGCGTACAGCCGGGTCGGCACCTGCACCGCCGGGGTCTGCACGCGCCCCTGCTGGCCGGCGCGGGCGATCGAGCGGGCGGCACCCACCGCCTCGCGCAGGGCGTGCTCCTCGATGCTGTTGCTGTAGGCGAAACCGGTCTTCTCGCCGGACTGGGCACGCACGCCGACGCCCTGGTCGAGGTGGAAGCTGCCCTCCTTGACGATGCCGTCCTCGAGCAACCAGGACTCGGACACCTGGCTCTGGAAGTACAGGTCGGCGGCGTCGATGCCGGGGCCGGCCAGCTCGCCGAGCAGCGCCGGCAGGCGCTCCAGGGCGAGGCCGCCGGGAATCAGCAGCTGGTCGCTGACGGAAGACAGGGTTTTCATGAGTGCTCCTTGGTCGAAGATTGCAGCGCCCCCGGGCGCAGACGGCGGTGGGCGCTGACCGGCATGCGCTGACGGATGGCCGCCTGTGCCGGGCGATCGATATGCGCCAGCAGCACGGCCTCGCCGCGCGGCTCGCGGGCCAGCGGCTCACCCCAGGGATCGACGATCAGCGAATGGCCGAAGGTCTCCCGCGGCCCCGGATGCTGACCGCCCTGGTTGGCGGCCAGCAGATAGCATTGGGTCTCGATGGCCCGCGCGCGCACCAGGATTTCCCAGTGCGCGGCGCCGGTCACCGCGGTGAACGCCGAAGGTGCGCTGATCAGTTCGGCGCCGGCCTCGCGCAGCGCGCTGTACAGCTCGGCGAAGCGCAGGTCGTAGCAGACGGTCAGGCCCAGACGGCCGACCGGGGTATCGGCCAGCACCAGATGCTCGCCGTGGGCGAAGTCGTCGGACTCGCGGTAGCTGCCGCGGTGGTCATTCACCTCGACGTCGAACAGGTGCAGCTTGTCGTAGCGCGCGGCGATCTGCCCATCGCTGTCGATCAGCAACGAACAGGCATGCGGCTTGCCATCGCGCTGCCCGGCCGCCAGCAGCGGCAGGGTGCCGGCGACTATCCACAATCCCAATTCGCGCGCGGTGGCCCGCAGCCACGGCAGCAGCGGCCCCTCGCCAGCGGCCTCGGCGCGGCCGAGGGCGGCGAGATCGCGGCGGCCCATGGCGGCGAAGTTCTCCGGCAGCACGGCCAGGCGCGCGCCACTCGCCGCGGCGTGCTCGAGCAGCGCCCTGGCGCGCACGAGATTGCCGGCCACGTCGGCCTGACTGACCATCTGGATGACTGCCACGGTTCCCATCGTCTGCTCCCCTTGCGTCATGCCCCATCCTAACCCGAGGCACTCAGCGTGTGTCACCTGCCGGCTTGCCGAACAGGGTGATCTGCGGATCGCGCCAGGGGCCGGCGACCCGGTATTCGACGCTGGCCACCCTTGAGAGGCGATCGCCGACCAACTGGTCGACGATGAACAGCGCCCCGGCCACCGGCGCGGCGCCGGCCAGCAGGGCGGCCAGCGGCAGGTTGTTGGACAGCGGCAGGGTGACCCGCAACCGGGCGGCAATCCGATCCTGCGCCACGTCGAGCTGCCCATCCAGCTCCAGGCGGGTGGACGGTCCCTCCAGAACCAGCGGCCCGCGGGTCAGCATCACGCCGTCGATGCCGTCCAGGCGACCGCCGATGCGATCGTAGCTGAGCCCCTTGCCGAACAGGTCGGAAAAATCCAGGCGCAGACGCCGGCGGATGGAGTTGAAGTTGAGCAGACCGAACACGCGCAGCGCGCTGGCGCTGCCCTCCACCTCGAGCAGTTGGCCCCGGCGCAACTGTCCATCAAGGCTGCCGCTGAAGCGTTTGAGGCCGGCCTGCGCCGGCGAGCCCGGCCAGGCGCCGTCGACAGCCAACTCGAAGTTCCTGCTGCTGATGTTGGGCGCGTAGCCCCAGGCCAGCAGGACGTCGGCCACATCCTTGCCGGACAGGCGGCCACGATAGCTGGTGCGGCTGCTCGCGCCGCTGCCCTGCCAGTCCATGCGGCCATCGACGTGCAGACCCATGAGGTCGAGATCGAGCTGATCGAACTGGGCGCCGGCGGCGCTCGGCCGGCTGCGGAACCGCCAGCGGCCCAGGCGCTCCTCGCCACGGTAGAGGGCGTCGATATTCACGTCCATTGGCGGCAGGCTGCGCGGGTCGACCTGAGCCAGCGGATCGGCTGCCGGCCCGGCGTCGATCAGGGCAGCGTTCTCGGCCGGCGCGCGCGCCGGTAGGCTCAGGCGCGCCAGGTCGATGCGCAGCGGCGTCGTGCTCTCCGCCGGCAGCACGACGCTGCCGGCGAGCTGCCGGCTGTCCAGCTGCAGGCGCCAGGCCAGCCCCGCACGCCGCAGGCCGACCTGCAACTGCTCGAAACTCAGCCCGCCGGCGCTGGCCCGACCGAGCAGCAGCTCGGCCGACTGCAGCACCCCGCCGAGCGCCTGGCCCTGACCATCGCCGGCGTAGCGCGCCTGCAGGGCTTGCCAGGCCGCCCAGTCGAAGGTGTCCAGGCGGCCGCGAAGGTGCAGACCGAGCTCGCGGGGCAGCTGCGCCGCCTCGCCGCCCAGACGCAACTCGCCGCGGCCGTTGGCCAACTGACCGACCGGTGCGGTGAACGCCAGGCTGGCGAGGCCGGCGTAGTTGAAGCCGTAGCGGCGCTCGGCGCCGCCCAGGTTCATCCGCCAGCTGGCGCTGCGCGCCTCCTCGGCGGTCTTGCCGAACGGGGCCGGCAGGTCGATGCGCGTGCCGACCAGATCGGAACTGACCCGCAGGCGGCTGGCGTCGCCGGATTCGAGATCCAGCCAGAGACGGTAGGGTAGCTCGCCGCCGGCGGGAATCTGCGCCGGCTGCAGGCCCAACCAGCTCACCAGGCGCTCGACGGCGATGCTGCTGCGCACGTCCACGCGACTGTGCGGCTTGCCGGGCTGGCCACGGGCGCTGATCACCGCGCGCAGCTCGCGGTCGAAGGCGCGCGCCCGCACCTCCGGCGCGCTCAAGCCGCGGGCCGTATCGTAGCGGAAGGCGCCCCTGATCGCCTGCAGCTCCAGCGCCGGTTGCGGCAGCTGCAGGCGGGCGCCCTCGGCGGCGAAGTCGACCACCACCCCCACCGGCCCATCCTCGCGGTGCAGCGGGATGTCCAGTTGCAGACGGCCGTTCAGCGCGCCCTCGCCCTGCCAGCCGGCGAAGGTCCGGCTGTGGCCGAGCGGAGTGTCCTGGAGGATCTTCAGGCCGTCGCCGACGCTGCTCTCCACCGCCCCCTCCACCGTCAGGCGCGAGCCGTGCCCCGGCGCGCCGGGCTGCACCTGCGCCCGCACGTCGCGCAGTTGGCTGTCCAGCACTTGGGCACTCGGCGCCTCGACGCGCACCGCACCGTCGGCGACGAACACCTCGCCGGCCACCTGGCGCAGCGGCGGCCACTCGGGCTGGTAGGCCAGCTCGGCGTCGCGCACCTTGAAGTACAGACCGAGGGTCCGCGAGTGCGGCGGCGCGCCCTTGTTCAGCGAGCCCTGGTAGAGGAACAGACCCTGGTCGACCTCCCCGGCGCGGATCGCCGTCTTCAGCCAGCCGGCCAGCTGCGGGCTGAGCCCCGGCGAGCGGGTCGGCAGATAGCGCTCGGTGAAGCGCGCCTGGCTGTGGCGCAGACCGACCTGCAGGTCCATGTAGTCCTCGGCGGCCGGATCGCGACGCAGGCGGATCAGCATGTTGCCGGCCAGCTCGCCCTCCTCGCCGGACAGGCGCATCAGCGGGCTGGAGAGGGTGAAGGCGTCGGCGTCGAGGCGCCAGTCCAGCCGGGCGTGCGCCTCGCGGTAACGCCAGGGCTCGGGGAACAGGGTGGTCAGGTGGAGCATGAAATCGCGGGCATCCAGACGCAGTTGCCCGCCCTCGAGGGTGCCGCTCAGGCTGCCGCTGATGTTGTCTGCCGCCGGCACGTTGTGCCAGGCGCCGAAACCGACGCCATCGAGACGCGCGTTGTACTCCACCTCGGGCAGCCCTTCGCCACGCGGACGGATCTCGGCGTTCAGATCGCGCAGGCGGCCGTGCGGCGCCAGGCTGTCGAGGATCTCCGCGGTCGACGGCGGCAGCGGCGCCAGGGCGCGAACCACCGTGGTCAGCGGCGCGAGGTTGAGGCGCTCGGCCTGCAGACTCCAATAGCGCTGCTCGCCGGCGTGATAGCGCAGCTGCAGCTGGCCGGGATTGAGCCGCTCGCCCGCGAAGCTGCCGGCCAGCTCCTCGACCAGCAGGCGCCAGCCCTCGGTCTCGCGCTCGAACCAGGCGCTGAGCGCCAGGTCACTGAACTCGGAGGTCGCGCCGCCGCGCTGCAGCGCGACCTTCGGCGCATGCAGACGGGCCACGGCGCGCTGCGTCTGGCCGTCGGCCCAGTCCAGCCAGACTTCGCCGCCGGCCTGCAGTTGCTGCACCTGGAGTGGCCAGGCGGCCGGCAGCTGGCGGGCCAGCCAACTGCCCCACTCGCTCTGCGGCAGACTCAGGTAGAGCTGCGCGGCGGCGCGCCGCCACTCGTGGGGACGCAGCCTGCTCTGCAACTGCCAGCTCAGCGGCTGGCCATCGGGCAGCAGCAGGCGGCCGTCGAGGCGCTGGCGCGTGCCGCGATTGTCGAGGGTCAGATCGATGTAACCGAGGGTCGCTCCCGCGCCCTCGAGCGGCTCCAGGGTCACCCGGCTGCCGAGCACCACCACCTGGCGCGGCGCCAGCAGGAGGGCAAGGATCTTGGCCGGATCGAGTTCGGGACGCGGGCTGGCGGGCTGGCGCAGGCCCTTGACGCGCCAGCGGCCGTCCGCTTCCTGGCGCAGGCCGAGCTGCAGCCCCAGCAGCTCGACGCGGGCGATGCGCAGGCTGCGCGTACGCAGGCTGTCGAGCACATCCGGGACCAGGCGCAGACGCTCCAGGTGCAGCGCTTCGCCGTCCGCCTGCAGCTGCACGTCGCGCAGCTCCAGCAGCGGACCGAAGCCCTGCCAGTGACCGCTCAGCGCGCCGACCTGCAGCGGCTGGCCGAGGGCTGCGGCGGCCCGCTGTTCCAGCTCGCCGCGGTATTCGGCGACCAGCGGCACCAGCGCGCGCCCCAGGCTGACATACAGGGCCGCCAGCAACAGCAGCGTGGCGCTCAGCGCGAGCAGGGCATCCAGCGCGCGCTCGAGCAGCCGGCCCGCCGGGGACATGTCAGTCCCTGACTTCAGAGCAGCACCACATCGAACTGCTCCTGGGAATACTCGCTCTCCACCTGGAAGCGGATCGGCCGACCGATGAATGCCTCCAGGTCGGCGACGTTGCCCGATTCCTCATCGAGCAGGCGCCCCACCACCTTGTCGCTGGCCAGCACCATGTAGCCCTCGGCCTGGTAGGCGCGGGCCTCGCGGAGAATCTCGCGGAAGATCTCGTAGCACACGGTTTCCGCGGTCTTCAGCCGACCGCGGCCCTGGCAGCTCGGACAGGGCTCGCAAAGCACCTGCTGCAGGCTCTCGCGGGTGCGCTTGCGGGTCATCTGCACCAGGCCCAGCTCGGTGATGCCGATGATGTTGGTCTTGGCGTGGTCGCGCTCGAGCATCTTCTCCAGGGTACGCAGCACCTGGCGGCGATGCTCCTCGTCTTCCATGTCGATGAAGTCGATGATGATGATGCCGCCGAGATTGCGCAGGCGCAGTTGGCGGGCGATGGCGGTGGCGGCCTCGAGGTTGGTCTTGAAGATGGTTTCCTCGAGGTTGCGATGGCCGACGAAGGCGCCGGTGTTGACGTCGATGGTGGTCATCGCCTCGGCCGGATCGACGATCAGGTAGCCGCCGGACTTGAGCAGCACCTTGCGCTCCAGGGCCTTCTGGATCTCGTCCTCGACGCCGTAGAGATCGAAGATCGGCCGCTCGCCGGGGTAGTGTTCGAGCCGATCGGACACCTCCGGCATCAGCTCGCCGACGAACAGGCCGACCTTCTGGAAGGTCTCCCGCGAGTCGATGCGGATCTTCTCGGTGCGCGGGCTGACCAGGTCGCGCAGGGTGCGCAGGGCCAGCGACAGGTCCTCGTAGATCACCGAGGGCGCGCTGGCGGTCTGCATCTGGGTGGAGATCTGCTCCCACAGGCGGCGCAGGTAGCGGATGTCGGCGAGGATCTCGTCGGCGCCGGCGCCCTCGGCGGCGGTGCGCAGGATGAAGCCGCCCTGCTCCTCGATGCCCTCGCTGGCGACGCAGTCGGCCACCACCTGCTTGAGTCGCTCGCGCTCGGCTTCGCCCTCGATCTTCAGCGAGATGCCGACGTGGCTGCTGCGCGGCATGTATACCAGGTAGCGGGAGGGAATCGACAGGTGGGTGGTCAGGCGCGCGCCCTTGGTGCCGATCGGGTCCTTGGTCACCTGCACCACCAGGCTCTGTCCCTCGTGGACCAGCGCGCTGATGCTTTCCACCGCGCTGCCCTCGCGGGTGGAGATCTCCGAGGCATGGATGAAGGCCGCGCGCTCCAGGCCGATGTCGATGAACGCCGCCTGCATGCCGGGCAGCACGCGCACCACCTTGCCCTTGTAGATATTGCCGACGATGCCGCGACGCAGGGTGCGCTCGACGTGCACTTCCTGGAGGACGCCGTTTTCCACCACCGCCACGCGCGATTCCATGGGGGTGATGTTGATCAGGATTTCTTCGCTCATCTAGTTACGCTTCTCGTCGCGGGGGATCGTCCATGCTGCGCCCTTCAGGAGCCGGCGTCACCCTGCTGCCAGCAGGGAATGCCGAAGCCGCCGAGCAGCTCGGCGGTTTCCGCCAGCGGCAGACCCACCACCGCAGAATAGCTGCCCGCAAGATGCTCGACGAAAATCGCCGCCAGGCCCTGGATGGCGTAGCCGCCGGCCTTGTCCTGCGGCTCGCCGGTCGCCCAGTATGCCTCGCGCTCGGCGGCGGAGAGGGTGCGAAAGTGCACACGGCTGCTCACTACCCGCGCCGCACAACGATCGCCATCGCATACCGCCACCGCGGTGAGCACCTCGTGGCTGCGCCCGGACAGCGCGGCGAGCATGGCCAGGCCGTCGGCGCGGTCGGCCGGCTTGCCGAGGATGCGCCCGTCCAGCACCACCGCGGTATCGGCGCCCAGCACGCAGGGCTCGCTTGAGCCGCAGGGTGCGCCATGCGCAGCGGCCGCAGCGCTGCCACCCAGCGCGGCCAGACCGGCGGCGGCCTTGGCCCGTGCCAGGCGTTCGACGTAGGCGGCCGGAGCCTCGCCGGGCAACACGCTTTCGTCGATGGGCGCGCTGACCAGGCGATGGGGCACGCCGATCTGTTGCAGCAGTTCGCGGCGCCGGGGCGAGGCGGAGGCCAGATGGAGCGACTTCACGAGCGATATCCCTCTCGGAGCGTGGCGAGGCTCAGTGGACGCGCAGCAGGCGACTGAACCAGCGCATGATGGTGAACACCCACGGCCAGAGCAGCGCGCTGACCAGTGCGGGGAACAGGAACAGCAGGGTTGGCGGGCGGTTGCCGGTCAGCGTGTTGAGCCACAACTGCACCAGCTGGGCGAGGCCGAACACCACCAGCAGCACCAGGCTCTGCTGCCAGACCGGGAACATGCGCAGCCGCTGGTGCAGCGACAGCAGCATGAACACGATCAGCGCCAGGACCAGGGCGTTCTGCCCGAGCGGCGTGCCGTAGAGCACGTCGGCGGCCAGGCCGAGCAGCCAGACGCGGGTCATGCCGATCCATTGCGGCGCGGCCAGCAACCAGTAGGCGATCAGCAGCGGCAGCCACAGCGGCCGGCCGACCGCCATGAACTCGGGCAGCGGCGCCACGCTGAGCAGCAGGGCGAACAGCAGGCTGAACCAGACGAACCAGCCGTTGCGGGAGCGGGAACGGGCGACCACCACCATCAGCGGGCTCCTCCGGCAGGGGCCGCCGCTGGCGCCGGCGCCGTGCTATTCGTCGCGGCGGAGCGGCCGGCAGCGGCCGGGCTCGCCTGCGTAGCCGGCGCGGTCGGCGGGTGGGCGGCCGATGGCGCAGCGGGATTCGCCGCAGCGGCACGACCGGCAGCGGACGGGCTCGCCTGAGTAGCCGGGGCGGCCGCCGGGTGGGCGGCCGACGGCGCGGCGGGATTCGCCGCAGCGGAACGGCCGGCAGTGGGCGGGCTCGCCTGAGTAGCCGGCGCGGCCAGCGGGTTGGCCGGTGGCGTAGCCGCGGGCCCGGAGGGATTCGCCGCATCCGGCGTCGGCGCAGCGGCCCCGCCTTGCGCCGCCTCGCGGTCGGCGGCTTCCTGGGCCAGCGCGGCATCCACGGCGCGCTCCTCCGGAGAGCGTCGGTCGCTGAATACCAGCAGCAGGTAGCGGCTACGATTGAGCCGCGCGGTGGGCACCGCACGCACCACGGCGAACGGCTGGCCGGAGTCGTGTATCACTTCCTTGACGGTGGCCACCGGGTAGCCGGCCGGGAAGCGCTGGCCGAGGCCGGAGCTGACCAGCAGGTCGCCTTCCTTGATGTCGGCGGTGTCGGCGACGAAGCGCAGCTCGAGGCTCTCCGGGTTGCCGGTGCCGACGGCGATGGCACGCAGGCCGTTACGGTTGACCTGCACCGGGATGCTGTGGGTGGTATCGGTGAGCAGCAGCACGCGGGCGGTGTAGGGCATCACCTCGACCACCTGGCCCATCAGGCCGAGGGCGTCGAGCACCGGCTGGCCGAGGAATACGCCGTCCTTCTCGCCCTTGTCGATCAGGATGCGATGGGTGAAGGGATTGGGATCGACGCCGATCAGCTCGCTGACCAGCACCTGCTCGTCGACCAGCGCCGCCGAGTTGAGCAGTTCGCGCAGGCGCACGTTCTGTTCGGTGAGGGTGGCCAGCTTCTGCAGGCGGCGCTGCAGCAGCAGGGCCTCGGCCTTGAGCTTCTCGTTCTCGGCGATCAGCTCGTCGCGGCGGCTGAACTGCTGGCTGACGCCCTCCCACAGGCGCAGCGGCCGCTCGGCCAGCCAGTAGAAGGGGGTGATCACCTGCGCCAGATTGCCGCGCAGCGGCTTGAGGGTGTCGAAGCGGGCGTCCACCACCATCAGCGCCACCGACAGAACGGTCAGCACCAGCAGACGCACACCCAGCGAGGGTCCCTTGGAGAAAAGCGGTTTGATGGCGAGCTCCTCGCAACGGCAAGCCTCAAGCCTGGAACGTCAAGCGCCAGCGGCAGACCCCGGCGCCAGGCGCTGGGGCCTGCCACGCCGGGCTTGCCGCTCGAGACTCACTCGGTCGACAGCAGATCCATGGCGTGACGGTCGATCATCTCCAGGGCGCGACCGCCGCCACGGGCGACGCAGGTCAGCGGGTCTTCGGCGACGATCACCGGCAGGCCGGTTTCCTGAGCCAGCAGCTTGTCGAGGTCGCGCAGCAGCGCGCCGCCGCCGGTCAGCACCAGGCCGCGCTCGGCGATATCCGAAGCCAGCTCCGGCGGCGACTGCTCGAGGGCGCTCTTCACCGCCTGGACGATGGCGGCCAGCGACTCCTGCAGCGCCTCGAGCACTTCGTTGGAGTTGAGGGTGAAGCTGCGCGGCACGCCCTCGGCGAGGTTGCGGCCACGCACGTCGATCTCGCGCAGCTCGCTGCCCGGATAGGCGGCGCCGATCTCCTGCTTGATGCGCTCGGCGGTGGCCTCACCGATCAGGCTGCCGTAGTTGCGGCGCACGTAGGTGACGATGGCCTCGTCGAAGCGGTCGCCACCGACGCGCACCGATTCGGCGTAGACCACGCCGTTGAGGGAGATCAGGGCGATCTCGGTGGTGCCGCCGCCGATGTCGACCACCATCGAGCCGCGCGCCTCGTCCACCGGCAGGCCGGCACCGATGGCGGCAGCCATCGGCTCCTCGATCAGGAACACCTCGCGGGCGCCGGCGCCGAGGGCCGACTCCCGGATGGCGCGACGCTCGACCTGGGTCGACTTGCACGGCACGCAGATCAGCACGCGCGGCGACGGCTGCAGGAAGCTGCTCTCGTGCACCTTGTTGATGAAGTACTGCAGCATCTTCTCGCAGACGCTGAAGTCGGCGATCACGCCGTCCTTCATCGGGCGGATGGCGGAAATGTTGCCCGGGGTGCGGCCGAGCATACGCTTGGCCTCGGTGCCAACGGCTACCACGCTCTTCTGGTTGCCCTGGTTGCGGATGGCAACCACGGACGGCTCGTTGAGCACAATCCCGCGCTCACGCACATAGATAAGGGTGTTGGCAGTACCCAGGTCGATCGACAGATCGCTGGAAAACATGCCGCGCAGTTTTTTCAACATGGGATAGAAAACCCTGGGGGGAACGCGTGGCTAAAAGTGCGGCGAACTCTAACAACGGCAGGGATTTTGGGCAAGGCGCACATATGTTAGATTGCTCGCTTTTCCGGGCCGCAAAGGCCCCTCATCGCGGCCTTTGACCGCCGTTTGGCGGCCCTGTTCCCCCCGTCCACGCCTGCCGGTCATTCGTCGCTTTTCCGCTGGAGACACCCGATGGCGCTCGAACGCTCCGACGTGGAAAAAATCGCCCATCTGGCCCGCCTCGGGCTGGACGAGGCGGAAATTCCGCGCACCACCGAGACCCTCAACAACATTCTCGGCCTGATCGACCGGATGCAGGCAGTGAACACCGACGGCATCGAGCCGCTGGCCCACCCGCTGGAAGCCACCCAGCGTCTGCGCGCCGACCAGGTCACCGAGACCGACCGGCGCGACGCCTACCAGGCCATCGCCCCGGCCGTGGAAAATGGTCTGTATCTGGTTCCCAAGGTGATCGAGTGATGCATCGTCTGACTCTGGCGCAAATCGCCCGCGGCCTGGCCGCCAAGGACTTCTCCGCCGTCGAGCTGAGCGACGCCCTGCTGGCGCGCATCCAGCAGCTCGACCCGCAGCTCAACAGCTTCATCACCGTCACCGCCGATCAGGCCCGTGCCCAGGCCCAGGCCGCCGATGCGCGCCGCGCGAGCGGCGAGAACGGCGCCCTGCTCGGCGCGCCGATCGCCCACAAGGATCTGTTCTGCACGAAAGACGTGCTGACCACCTGCGCCTCGAAGATCCTGCACAATTTCAAGGCGCCCTACGACGCCACCGTGGTCGAGAAGCTCGCGGCCGCCGGCACGGTCAGCCTCGGCAAGCTGAACATGGACGAGTTCGCCATGGGCTCGGCCAACGAGTCCAGCCACTTCGGCGCGGTGAAGAACCCCTGGGATCTCTCCCGCGTACCGGGCGGCTCCTCGGGCGGCTCGGCCGCCGCGGTGGCCGCCGGGCTGATCCCCGCCGCCACCGGCACCGACACCGGCGGCTCGATCCGCCAGCCAGCGGCGCTGACCAACCTCACCGGCCTCAAGCCGACCTACGGCCGGGTATCGCGCTGGGGCATGATCGCCTACGCCTCCAGCCTCGATCAGGGCGGCCCGCTGGCGCGCACCGCCGAGGATTGCGCCCTGCTGCTCGGCGCCATGGCCGGCTTCGATCCGAAGGACTCCACCTGCGTCGACGCCCCGGTGGACGACTACCTGGCCGCGCTCAACCAGCCGCTGGCCGGCCTGCGCATCGGCCTGCCCCGCGAATACTTCGGCGCCGGCCTCGACGCGCGCATCGCCGAGCAGGTGCTGGCGGTGGTCGAGGAGCTGAAAAAGCTCGGTGCCACGGTCAAGGACATCTCGCTGCCGAACATGCAGCACGCGATTCCCGCCTACTACGTGATCGCGCCTGCCGAGGCCAGCTCCAACCTGTCGCGCTTCGACGGCGTGCGCTTCGGCTACCGCTGCGAGAACCCGGTCAACCTCGAGGACCTCTACAAGCGCTCGCGCGGCGAGGGCTTCGGCGCCGAGGTCAAGCGGCGCATCATGGTCGGCACCTACGCGCTGTCGGCCGGCTACTACGACGCCTACTACCTCAAGGCGCAGAGGATCCGCCGGCTGATCAAGAACGACTTCGTGCAGGCGTTCGCCGAGGTCGACGTGATCCTCGGCCCGACCACGCCGAACCCGGCCTGGCAGCTCGGCGCGAAGAGCGCCGATCCGGTGTCGGCCTATCTGGAAGACATCTACACCATCACCGCCAACCTCGCCGGCATCCCCGGGCTGTCCATGCCGGCCGGCTTCGTCGACGGTCTGCCGGTGGGCGTGCAGCTGTTGGCGCCGTACTTCCAGGAGGCGCGTCTGCTCAACGTGGCGCACCAGTACCAGCAGGTCACCGACTGGCACACCCGCACCCCGGCCGGATTCTGAGGACGACACACATGCAATGGGAAACCGTGATCGGGCTGGAAATCCACGCCCAGCTCAGCACCCGGTCGAAGATCTTCTCCGGCAGCGCCACCACCTTCGGCGCCGAGCCGAACACCCAGGCCAGCCTGGTCGACCTGGGCATGCCCGGCACCCTGCCGGTATTGAATGAAGAAGCCGTGCGCATGGCGGTGAAGTTCGGCCTGGCCATCGACGCCGAGCTGGGCCGCACCAACGTGTTCGCGCGCAAGAACTACTTCTACCCGGACCTGCCCAAGGGCTACCAGACCAGCCAGATGGACCACCCGGTGGTCGGCAAGGGCCACCTGGACATCACCCTCGAGGACGGCACCGTCAAGCGCATCGGCATCACCCGCGCGCACCTCGAGGAGGACGCCGGCAAGAGCCTGCACGAGGACTTCCACGGCATGTCCGGGATCGACCTCAACCGCGCCGGCACCCCGCTCTTGGAGATCGTCTCCGAGCCGGACATCCGTTCGGCCAAGGAGGCGGTGGCGTACGTGAAGGCCATCCACGCGCTGGTGCGCTACCTCGGCATCTGCGACGGCAACATGGCCGAAGGCTCGCTGCGCTGCGACTGCAACGTCTCGGTGCGCCCCAAGGGCCAGGAAGCCTTCGGCACCCGCGCCGAGATCAAGAACGTCAACTCGTTCCGCTTCATCGAGAAGGCGATCAACCACGAGATCCAGCGGCAGATCGAGCTGATCGAGGACGGCGGCAAGGTGGTGCAGGAAACCCGCCTGTACGACCCGAACAAGGACGAGACGCGCTCGATGCGCGGCAAGGAAGAAGCCAACGACTACCGCTACTTCCCCTGCCCCGACCTGCTGCCGGTGGTGCTGGAGGACAGCTTCATCGAGCAGGTCCGTGGCGAACTGCCCGAACTGCCGGGCGAGAAGCGCGCGCGCTTCGAGAGCCAGTACGGCCTGTCCGCCTACGACGCCAGCGTATTGAGCGCCAGCCGCGAGATGGCCGAGTACTTCGAAGCCGTGCAGGCCGCCTGCGGCGACGCCAAGCTGGCTGCCAACTGGGTGATGGGCGACCTGTCCAGCCTGCTGAACGAAAGCGGCATCGAGATCGAGCAGTCGCCGGTATCGGCACAGCAGCTCGGCGGCATGATCCTGCGCATCAAGGACAACACCATCTCCGGCAAGATCGCCAAGGATGTCTTCAAGTTCCTCGCCGCCCGCGAAGGTGCCACTGCCGACGAGGTCATCGAGAAGAAGGGCCTGAAGCAGGTCACCGATACCGGTGCCATCGAGGCGATGCTCAAGGAAATGCTGGACGCCAACGCCGCCCAGGTCGAGCAGTACCGCGCCAGCGACGAAGCCAAGCGCGGCAAGATGTTCGGCTTCTTCGTCGGCCAGGCCATGAAGGCGTCCAAGGGCAAGGCCAACCCCGGCCAGGTCAACGAGCTGCTGAAGAAGCTGCTCGAAGGCTGAGCCGGCGGGCAACCCCAGGGTTGCCCTTGCCAGCGCCCGGCCCGGGATGGCCGGGCCGCGATAGCCTGTCCGTGAGCAGTTTCGGTCGGGCCGTCTATGCGGATCTGCTCAAACGCAGGCGGCAGTGAACCAACCGCCGACTCCGCGAATCGAAGCGAAGGTCACCTGCCGACGCCGGGCAAGCCCGGCGTCGTGCCTTCCCAAGGTTCTTCGCGATGAAACATCTGCTCCTGAGCTTCTTCCTGGTGCTGCTGGGCGGCTGCGCCAGCCAAGGGTCGTCCCGCGATGCCGAAGGCAGCGCCGACTACCGCGCCGAAGGCAAGGCCTCCTGGTACGGCAGCCGCCACCATGGCCGGCGTACCGCCAGCGGCGAGCGCTTCGACCAGCACGCCCTGACCGCGGCCCATCGCAGCCTGCCGTTCGGCAGCCGGGTCAGAGTCACCAACCTCGCCAATCAGCGCAACGTGGTGGTGCGGATCAACGACCGCGGACCGCATGCCCGCGGGCGGCTCATCGACCTGTCGCGCGCCGCCGCCGAGCGCCTCGGCATGCTGCGCAGCGGCACCGCCCAGGTGCGCCTGGAGCGGCTGGCGGACTGAGGGGGCTCTCCCCGGGAATGTCGGTCAACGTTGCTGGGGCTGCAGATGCGGCAACTCCAGCACCTGCGCCTGCGTCTCCTCGTCGCCCAGGCGGTTGAGCTTGCCGTCGACCACCGCGCCGTTCTCCATGCTCAGCTGGCGGTAACTGATATTGCCGCGCACCCGCGCGTTGGAATGCAACTCGAGCAGATGTTCGACCACCAGGTCGCCGACGATGGTGCCGTCGATCAGCGCGTCGTAGCTGCTCACGTTGCCTTCGATGCGCCCCTCGGCACTCAGCGCCAGCAGGCTGTGGGTGCCCTGCTTGTGGCTGATGTTGCCCTTGAAAACGCCGCTGACCTTGAGACCTTCCTCGAACTCCAGATCGCCGACCATCGACACGTTGCCGGAGATCAGGCTGGAGAACTTATCGATGGACACCTTGGAAGCCGACTTCTTGCTGCTGAACATCCCTGACTCCGAATGACTAGTGTTTTTTCTTCTGTTGCTGGAAAAAGGCCAGCTCGGTCTTCAAGCGCTTGACCTGCGCCGACATCTCCTCGATCCGCCGCATCAGCTGTTCCTGGGTGGCCTGCGCCTCGCCCTGCTGCAGACGGCCCTGCTCCAGCGCCGCCTGCAGCGCGCGATTTTCCGCGGCGAGAGCAGCGAGCCGGCGCTCGCGCTCCCGGCCATCGTCGAGGCGCCACCACCAGGCCGCACAGACCAGGCAGAACACCAGAAACACCGCCCATTGCCACAGGCGGCCGCCGCGGACGGTCTGCAGGCGGTGCTCGGCACGCAGCAGATCGCGGGTGGAGGGCTTCCTAGTCGTGGGCCATAGCACTGCGGTCGCGCTCCATGTCGCCGAGGGCCAGGAAACGCTGCGGGTCGGCGAAGCGACCGTGGTGCAGCACTTCGAAATGCAGGTGCGGACCGGTCGAGCGGCCGGTCGAGCCGACATCGGCGATCCGCTGCCCCGGGGTCACCAGCTCGCCGGCCTGCACATGGAAGCGCGAAAGGTGGGCATAGCGGGTCACCAGGCCATTGCCATGATCGATTTCCAGCAACTTGCCGTAGCCGCCCTGCTGACCGGCGAAGCGAATCTTGCCGCCGGCCGCCGCCAGTACGGCGGCGCCGGTGGGAAGCGAGAAATCCACGCCCGAATGGAACGCCAGGTGCCGGTTGAAAGGATCGACCCGGTTGCCGAACGCCGAACCCAGGCGGGCCCGCTCCACCGGCCGCCGCGACGGAATCGCCATCAGCGCGGCGTTGCGATTGGCCACGCTCTCCATCAGCCGATCCAGCTCCGAACGCAGACAACGCGCCGCGGCCATGCTGCGCGGCAGATCCTCGAGCGAAGCGGCGCTCGCGGCCGGGGCCTGCTCGGCACACCCGCGCGGCGGCAGCAGCAGGCCGCCCTGCCCCGCCGGCGCGGCGGACTTATCCGGGACCAGCGCGGGCAACAGCGAGGGATCGAGCGCCGACAACTGCTGGGTCAGCACCTTGTGCTCGCCCAGCATCTTGCGCAGCGAGAGCACGTCGGCTTCCAGCGACTTCAGGCGGCCGACCAGCTCGCCGACCCGGGCGATGGCGAAACGCTCCTCGGCCTGCGGCTGCGCCGGCACTTCGCCCGCCGGCGGCGCAACCCCGGCCTGCTCCAGGCCCCGACCGATCCACACGCCGCCGACGAAGGTCGCGAGGTTCAGCACCAGCAGGGCGAGCACGCCGGGAACGAGCAGGCGGCGCAGGTTGACGACCTGGATGGCATCGCGCGTCAGCGCGCGATTCGACGTCGAGAATAACTTCATGCGGACTTCCCGGAAAACAAAGCGGCCTGCCGGGTCAGGGCAAGCCGTCGAATGAGGTCGCACAATCTGCCCCAAGGGGACGGAATTTTCCATTGCCCCTTGGACAATTACGCAAATTGCCTGGCGTCGTCGCCACCTGGCGGGCGCCAGTATGCCCGCCTGGCCGGCCGGCTGGCTTGACTCAGATCCAGCCGCCCCACTGCAGCACGAACAGGCCGAGATTGGTGGTCAGCACCGCCAGCAGGGTGGTGATGACGATGATCGCCGCCGCCAGCTGGTGGTTGGCGCCGGCGGCGCGGGCCATGACGTAGCTGGCCGCCGCAGTCGGACTGGCGAAGAACAGGAACAGGATGCCCAGCTCGGCCTGGCGGAAGCCCCACAGCCAGGCGCCCAGGGTGGCCAGCGCCGGTAGCCAGAGCATCTTCATCAGGCTGGCGCTGACCGCCAGGCCGCTGCTGGCGCGCAGCATCGCCAGCGACAGGCTGCCGCCGATGCAGATCAGCGCCAGCGGTAGGGTCAGCCGGGCCAGATACTCGCCCGAGGTGGTCAGCCAGACCGGCAGGTGCACCTGCCACCAGGCGAAGGGCATCGCCGTCAGCACACCGAGGATCAGCGGATTGCGCAGGATGCCCTTGAGAATGCTCCACGGGCTGGTCCGGCCGTTGGGGCTGTAGACCTCCAGCACCAGCACGGCGAGGCTGTTGTAGAGCAGGATCACCAACCCGCCGAGCACACCGCCCAGCGACAGGCCGTAGTCGCCGTACAGGCTGGTGGCCAGCGCCAGGCCGACGATGCCGTTGTTGCCGCGGAAGGCGCCCTGCACGTAGACGCCGCGTTCGGCACGCGGACAGCGCCACAGCGCCCAGCCCCAGGCGAGCAGGAAGCCGACCACGGTGGCCAGCGCGAAGTAGCCGAGCAGCGCCGGCTGCAGCGCGGTGTCGAGGTCGGCGTGGAGGATGGCGAGGAACAGCATGACCGGCATGCTGACGTTGAACACCAGGCCGCTGGCGGTGTGGATGAAGTGGTCGTCGATCTGGCCGAGGCGCCTGAGCAGCATGCCGAGGAACAGCATGGCGAATACCGGGAGGGTGATGTACAGCGTCTGCAGGAAGAGGGAGAGCATGCCATGCCTCGGCTATCGACAAGCCGCCAATGATAGCCGGGGCAGACGGGGAAAGGCGTGCGCGGGGCGGGCGCGCTTCGCTGGCGTTCGTTCCGGGCGTCGGCCTGACCGTATCGATCACGGCCGGGCGGACGCGACCGCCGTGGCTCAGGGATAGCTGAAGCGCTTGACCAGGGTCAGCTCGCCTGGCGCACGCATCGGCACCAGGAAGGACTCCTGCTTTTCGTCCACCGTGCCCTCCTGGCTGATCAGGGTGATCTGCGCCGTGGTCAGCGCCACCCCCGGATCGCCGCCACCGCCGTAGTAGTTGACGTAGACCAGGTACTGCCCGGGTAGCGGGCTGGGCGAGGCGAACATCTCCGGCCCGTAGCCGGTGGTCACGTCTACATCCAGCGCGCCGCCATTGGCCAGCGCCCGCTCGCCATACCAGACGTGCCCACCGTCCGGGGCGACCACGTGCAGGTCGAGGTCGGTGTTGTCGCTGTCCCAGGCCAGCACCACGCGCAGGCGCGCGGGCGTCTCGCCGTGGCCGCCACTGTTGTAGAACTGCACGCGGTGGGCCTGCCGGCCGTCGGGGCTGCGCACCTCCACGCCGTTGCTGCCGGCGGGAAACACGAACGGACGGTCGAAGCGGCCGTCGGCCTGGGCCTTGAGCGGCATGGCGAGGCCGTTGACGATCAGCCGCGCCGGGGCGCCCGCGCCCTTGGGCGCTCCCTCGATCAGGCCGACGATGCGCGCCGTCGCCGCCTGATCGGCGGCGCTGTTGACCGAGGAGGCCGGATAGTTGACCTGCTGCAGGAAGTGCGCGCCCTCGGCAGAGCCCGGCCGCCAGCCGGCGAGCGGCGCCTCGAGGCGGATCGTCTCGCCGGCCGGCACCACGGCGATGGGCAACAGGCCGGCCAGCAGGGCGACGGCGACGGACAGGCGAGTGGTCATGGGGCTATTCCAGCAACAGGTGGCGGGCCAGGCTTTCGACATAGCCTTCGTCCTGGCCGTTGGGATGGGCCTCGAAGGCCAGGTGCAGGTATTCGTGGGTCAGGTCGAGGCGGTCCTGCAGGGAAAACAGGCCGCGCACGAAGATGCGGCGGCGCTCGCGGTCGACATGCGGGCGACCGGACGCCAGCTGGCATACCGTGAACTGGCGGGGCTCGCCGTAGCCCGGCTCGCCATCCAGCCGCCCCCGCCACTCGCGCTGCCGCGCCCGTAGCCAGTCCTCGGCGGCCGGCAGCGCCTGGCAGGCCGCCATCGGCTTGTCCCAGCGACTGAGGCTGGCGCGCGGGAAGGCGCGCGCCAGGATCGCGTCGTAGCGCAGCCCGGTGCCGGCCTGCGCCACCGCGTCGCGCCAGGCCAGACGCGCCGGTCCGGGCTGCTCCAGGTGATAGCCGACCGGACTGCCGGCCAGCACCAGATCGGTGGTCCAGGCGACGATGCGGCGCGCCTCGGCGCTCGCCGGGCGCGGCGCCACCCGCTGGCTGGCACTGCTGTCGGCGGTGGCCAGGCAGTCGCCGCGGCGTTCGGCGTTCTGCAGCAGGTAGCTGCGGATGGTCACCGCCAGCGCCTTGGCCGCTTCGACCGGCCGGGCCGCGGCTTCGCGGTCGAGCACCCGCGCCACGTACTCCTCCCGCTCCAGGCGGGCGACCAAATGCGGCGCCCCGTCCGCGCGGGTCAGGAACAGCTCGCCGGCGCTGTCGATCGCCAGGCGGTTGCCGTTGACGAACGTCACCTCGTAGCGGCCGCGCAGCACGCCCTCCGCCACGCCCTCGGCGCTGTCCGCGCGCCGCACTGCGCGCAGCGGATAGCGGGCGAACAAGCCCACCTCCACGCAGCTGCCCGGCTCGCGCGGCCAGGACGTGGGCAAGGCAGTACCCAGCGCTTCGGCGTAATGATTGAGAATGCTCCGCCCGGTGCCACTACCACCGACCCAGAGTGGCGTGCCATCCACCAGCCAGCCGGCGAAACCACCCTGGCGAGCCTCGGCGTCGTGCTCGGCCAGCCAGCTCCAGGTCTTTACCCGCAGGCGCCCGCCCAGCGCTCCCAGCGCCGTCCCCTCCGGGCCATTCAGCAGCACGTCGAGCAGCACCCGGCGGGCCTGCTCCTGGGCCGGCAACTGCGCCAGCGCCGTCAGCAGCTCGGCAACCGCCACCCGGCTTTCCGGCTGGAGGCGCTCGAGATCGCGCAACCAGGCTGGCGCGTGACGCGCCTGCCAGTAGCTCGCCCAGTCGGCAGCGCCCACGCCCAGGCGCTGCGGCTCGAAGTACAGACCGCAGGACTGCACCAGCGCCTGGTCGCGCTCGATGCGCTGCCCCGGTTCGCAGCAGTAGACCTCGTCGCGCGCCTGGCCCTGGCAGGTGTAGCCGACTTCGGCCAACCGGTTGTCGGCGAGATAGGCGTAGACGAACAGCTTCCACAGGCTGCCCAGCGGGGTCTGCAAATCCGCCGGCAGGGCGCCGCGCGACAGCACCCGGCTGCGATCCAGCTGGACCAGCTCGGCGCCCTGGTTATTCTGATTATTGCGCAGCGCCAGCTGCAGCGGGGCTTCCGCCGCCTCGCCGAGCAGCGGCAGCAACGCCAGCAGCAACCAACCCAGGCGCATGACCTCACTCCACCTCGAGCCGGCGCAGCGCCGACTGGCCTTCCAGCGCCTGCTCGTGCGGCGCGTACATGCGCTGGAAGCGCGCCGGCGGCAGGTCGAACTGGCCCTTCTGCGAGAAGCGCACCAGATGGCGGAACACCACGCGGCCCTGCAGGCTGTCGACCGGCACGGCGTAGAGCAGCTGTCCCGGCTCGTGGCGGGCCTTTTCCAGCGGCATCGCCTCGGCCGAGCCCAGGCCGCTGAGCTGGATGCCCCAGGTGGTGCGCTCGACGTCCGCGCCCGGTGGCAGCGGCACTTCCAGCAGGCCGTAGCGCAGCGGCTGCTCCGCGTCGCTGACCAGGGTCACTTCGTCCAGGTACAGGTCATCGCTGGAGATCGGCCGCTCGCCCAGCTCCTCGACACCGAACGCGAAGGCCTTGTCGCCGGGCACCAGGCGCAGCAGGCGGCGGCTGATGCTCACCGGCAGGTTGCCGGTCGCCGCCTGCGCGCTGTCGAAGCTCAGCGCCGCCGCCAGCGGCCGCGCCTGACTGGCCGGCAACTCCAGGGCGGTCGGCAGGCCCTCGCCCTGCCACTGCCAGTAGCGCTCGCCGGTGGCATCCCGGCGCGCCTGCCAGCCCGCCCCCGGAGTGGCCGCCTCGGCGGCGGGCGCCTGCTCCAGTGCTCCGCGCAGCCAAGTCAGCGCGAGGGCGCGCTCCAGGGTCGATTGCTCGGCGGCCAGGCGCTGCAGCAGGGCGACCGCCCCGGCCTGGTCATGCGGCGCCAGGCGCAGGCGCACCGCTTCGGCGAAGGGCTGGCGGCTGGCCGCGAGCAGGCCGCGGTCCGCTTCCAGCTGGGCCGCCAGAGCGTCCGGCACGCGCACCTTGAGTTCGCCGGCCAGCTGTACGCTCAGCAGCCTGGCGACCGCCAGGCCGAGCGCGGAATCCGGCGCGGCCATCACCAGGCTCGCCGTGCCATCCTCGGGCAGGCTCACCTGCTCACCAGCGCCGGCCGCGCCGAGTTCGGCCAGCAGGCCGTCCAGCAAGGTGGTCACCGGCAGCCGCATGTCGCGAGCGAAGCCCAGGATCAGCGCGCGCTGCAGCAGCGGCGAAGCCGTCGCCCGATCGGCGTAGACGTCGAGGACCCGCTGCCAGTGCTCGGCCGGCAGCTCGATGCCCAGGGCGCGGCTGGCGTGCCAGTCGGCGTAGTAGGCGTAGGCGGTGAGGAAGGCATCCGGCGGGGTACTGTCGCCCCACCAGGTGAAGGCGGCCGAGGGACCGGCCATCTGCACCAGGCGCAGGCGGCTGTTTTGCATGATCAGGCGCAGCCGCTCGCCGATGCGCGCCTCGCCGCCGGCCAGTACCGGGTAGGCCAGGCTCAGCGGCAGCAGGCGGCTGGCGGTCTGCTCGACGCAGCCGTAGGGATAGTCGAGCAGCGCGTCCAGGTTGCGCCGGAACAGCGCCTGGGCGCTGTCGTCCAGGTGCAGGCGCAGGTCGCCGGCATCCGCCGGCAGGTCCAGCGGCGTGCTGCCGGCGCCGGCCAGCAGCGTACGGGTCTGCCGCCCCTGCCAGCCGCCGCCGACGACGCGCAGGCCGACGCCGAGCGCATCGGCCGTGCGGCCGTCCTGCTGCAGTTCGCCCGTCCAGTCGCCGGCGACCAGCGCGGCCGGCGCCAGCGGCACGTAGTTGATGCCCCTGGCCAGCTGCAGCACGGTGCGCTGTTCCTGCCCGGCGTAGCGACTGAGCAATTCGGCCTGGGTGTCATCCTCGCCCTGGTTGAACACGAACACTCCCAGCGCCGGCCGGTCGCCGGCGCGGAACGCGGTCGGCCCGCTCCACTTCAGATACAGCGGTTTTTCCGAGCGGACGAACTGCTTGCGCTGGCCGACCTGGCCGTCCGCAGCGACCGCGCGGGCGGTGATGCGCCAGCGGGTCAGCGAGTCGGGCATGCGGAAGGTGAAGCGCGCCTTGCCGTCGGCATCGGTGACCAGGTCGGGCTGCCAGGCGGCGGTGTCGACTTCCTCGCGGCGCGGCCGTTCCAGCACCTTGACCGCGCGTTCGCTGCGATTGGCGCGCAGCGGCGCGCTCGGCGTACCCGGCAGGGCCACGTCGTAGCTGATGAACGCCAGGCTGGCGCTGGTGCGCACGTTGTTGCGCCGCGGGTGATAGAAGAACTGGTCGATGCCCGGGGCGATCTCCGGTTGCAGGGCGTAGATCATCTCGTCCACCACGCTGACCGTCAGCCGCGTCGCCGCCGGCTGGCCGGCGAAGCGGGTGGCCAGCTCCACGCTGACCAGCTCGCCCGGCTGGTACTGCTCCTTGTCGGTGACGATGTCGATATCGATCTGCGGCATCCCGACCTTGACCCCGGCGTTCTGGAAGCTGTAGTCGCCGCCCTTGGTGTACAGCACCGAGAAGGTCAGGTTCGGCGAAAAGTCCTCGCGCACCGGAATGCGCGCACGGTACTGGGTGTCGTTGAGCTTCTCCAAAGCGAGCCAGGCGCCGCCCTTGGACAGCAGCGCGGTGGCCTCCACCCGGTCGCGCTCCAGAGTCAGCAGCGCCTCGCCGACCGGCTCGGGGAAGGTGATCAGCGCCTGGGCCTCGTCGCCGACCCGGTACTCGGGCTTGTCGAGGACGATCTCGACGGTGCCGGCCACCGCCTTGAGGCCGGCACCGCTGACCACATGGCCGGTGGCGCCGAGGATCAGGTCGTGGGCGTCCTTGAGGGTGATGGTGTAGGTGCCCGGCCGCGCGAAGGCGATGCTGAAGTCGCGGGCGTCGGCGGCCAGACTGTCGCCGCCACGGCTCTGATCCTCCAGGCGCACCCACTCGTAGCGGGCCGGCACCAGCTCGCTCGGCTGCTCGCTGCGGTAGCCGAAGGAAACGGACTCGCCCACCGCACTGAAACGACGCGCGGTATCCAGCCGGTAGTGCGCGGCGCCACGCTCGATGAGGATTTCCTTGCTGGTCTTGACCCGGTAGGCGGCGCCGTCGCTGGCGAACACGCTCAGCAGGTAGCGGCTGGGCTTGCTCGCGGCGGGCAGTTCAAGGGCGGCCCGGCCCTGCTCGTCGGTCTGCAGCTCGCTGCTGGACAGCTCGACCGGGAACTGGCCGAGGTACTGCAGTTCGTTGTCGACCATCGACAGCTGCTGGGCGCGCAGGCTCAGCTGCAGGCGGGCATTCTTCACCGGCTTGCCGTCCGGATAGAGCAGCACCAGGTTGCCGGTGACCGGCTCGCCGGTGCGGAAGTCCGCCTTGGCCAGGTCGAGTGCGATCTCGAAGTGTGGCTTGATGTAGTCGGCGACCCGGAAGGCGCTGCTGTACAGCTGGTCGCGATAGGCAAAGCGCAGCTCGTAGCCGCCGGCCACGGCGTTGTCCGGCAGCTGGAAGCGGCCCTGGCTGCCGGCCTGGCCATCGAGGTTCAGGTCGAGCGTCTGCAGTACCGTGCCGTTGGCGTCCAGCACGCTGAGCTTGACCGGCGCGCTGGCCGGCGCCACCGAGTCGCGGGCATTCCTGAATTCGCGGCCGACGATCTTCACCTCCACCCAGTCGCCCGGGCGATACAGCGGCCGGTCGGTGAAGGCGTACAGCTTGGTGTCGTAGATCTCGCTGTCGTAATAGAAGTTCTCGGAGACGAACACGCCGCCCTCGGCGTCCTCGCCGAGCACGTAGGAGCGCTCCGGGCTGGCGTGCTGCAGGCGCAGCAGGCCCTCGCCGTCGGTACTGCCGCTGCTCATCACGCCCAGGCCGTCGCTCCACAGCACTCGGGTGCCGGGCACCGCGCTGCCCTCGCGCTTGCGCACGGTCCACACCAGCAGCTGGTCGCCGGCGATCTTGCTAACCGCCACGGTGTCGGAGACGAACACCACGGTGGTGGCGCGATACTGGCCGACCAGCGCCTCGGCCAGGTACAGGCCGGGCTTGAGCTTGCCCAGCGGGATGTAGACGTTGCCCGGATTGACCTGCATGAACTGGCTGGACGAGCCGGCCAGCTCGACGCCCTTGGGCGGCTCGATGGGCTTGGCGTCCCACAGCGGGTAGCGGAACTGGCTGACCAGCGGCAGCCCCTTGAGCGGGGCGAACTGCGGCGCCGCCTCGAACTGCGTCGGCGTGGCGATGGCCGCGCCCATCTTCAATTCCGGCGCCGCCTCGGTGACCTGCTTGCGCGACTCGTAGGAGAACGCCCGCTGCATCACCCGGCGCGACTTGCGATACCAGTTGTCCCACAGGTAGGCCAGGGTGTTGGACAGGCCCTCGCCCTTGAACTGGCCCTCGACCACCACCCGGTGCAGGTTCTTCTGCCGCTTGAGGAACTCCAGCGGCTGGTCGATGCGATACAGACGCACGTCGACCCCGCCGTAGGCCTCCATGCGATAGCGCCGGTAGTCGCGGCCCGGCGCCTCCAGACGCACGCGGGCCACTTCGTCGCTGGCGAAGCTGCTGTCGGCGAGCAGGAAGAACGACTCGCCGCTCTGCGGCGTGTAGCCGCTCGACTGCACCGCGTCGTCGGCCTGAGCGAGCGGCAGCAGCAGGAGCGCACAGAGCGCCAGGCCGAGCAGCCGGAGCAGGCCGCGCAAGCGCCTTGCGAGCGTCAGCGGGTGAGAAAATGCAGCCGATAGATGCCGATGAAGTTGGGATTGGCGGCGTCGGGTATCCATCGGGTGTCCTTCCATGTCATGAGTTGTTGCACGCCGACCTCGCGCATGCCGTTGTCGGTCGGTGTGGTGGTGCCGGTGTGGTAGACGATCGCGCGGCCCATCCAGATCATCAGGTGCTGGTCGTCGCCCTGGTCGAAGAAGATCAGGTCGCCGGGGCGCGCCTGGTTGAGGTCGCGGCCCATGAACGTGCTGTTGTGCTGGATCAGCTTGATGGCGTTGACGTAGGGGCCGAATTCGTCGCCGCCCTGGCTCCAGCGCTGCGCCAGCTGGCGCTGCTCCTCGCTCAGCGCCAGCTCCGGCGGCAGGTAGCGGTTGGACAGGCCGTTGCTGCGCAGCCACTTGCCGTCGTGGACCTTGAGCGCCTCGTTGGCGGCGAAGCGCACCAGGCCCGCGCAGTCCTGCTGGTGCCAGCGCGGGCTGGGCCCCTGGCGCAGCTGCTCCTGGGCGATGCGCACGAACCAGGCGCGGAACAGCTGCGACTGCTCGGCGTCGAGCGGCAGCGTTTCCTGCGCGCGCAATGCCGGACTGCCGAGCAGTAGCAGCAGCACGCCGGCGATCGGCAACAGTCGTGCGGCGACGATCATTCCAGCGCCCGCCAGTGCAGCGGCAGCCACTGCCAGCGTTCGTCGGCCTCGCTGCCCGCCGGCAGGGTCAGGGCATAGCGCTGGTGCCCGGCCAGCGCCTGCAGCTTGGGCAGCAGGTGGGCCTGTGCCGCGTTGCGGAACACCGGCTCCATATCCGCCGGCAGGCTGTCGAGGGTTTCCCGCTCGAGCAGCGCCGCCAGCGCCTGAGGCGCCAGGTAGGCGGGCACCAGGGCATCGCCGGGCAGCACTTCGGCCAGCGGCGGGAAGCGCTTGTCGAGGGTATCGATGGCCTTGTCGACCAGGCGGTCGTCCAGCGAGAACAGCAGGGTCGAACCGTGCCGCGCCAGGCTGACGCGGAAGAAGCCGCTGGCTGCCAGGGCGTCCGGCTGCGCGGCCTCATCGGCGGGATATTGGCCGAAATTGGAGCCGACCTCGCGCTGCCAGCGGTGCGCCGCCCCCAGCTTCTCCCGGCTCACCGGGAAGATGCCCTCGGCGGCCTGGGACTCCCAGGCGCCGATCAGCTCACCGAACAGCTGGCCGAGCTGCTCGTCGCTGGCCGCGTCGGGCTCTGCACGCAACTGCGCGACCAGCAACGGCGAGTGCAGGCGCGAGTCGGCGTACCAGCACAGCCCGGCCGCGCCACCCAGCTGCCGCGCCAGGCTGCCGGCCGCCTCGGCGGCGGCGCCGGTCCTGGCCAACATCCCGGCCGCCACCTCGGGCGCAACCGGCAGGGCCACGCAGGCACTGGCGCCCAGCGGCATCGCCCGCCACACCGGAGCGAAATCGAGCTCGGCGTGGTCATCGACCTCGTCCAGTGCCAGGTAGCTGTGCCAGCCCTCGCCGTCCAGCTCGAAACGCAGGCCGGCGAAGGCCGGAACGAAGCGCTGGTAGCCCAGCGCCAGGTAGCCGGCGCCGAGGGTGATGCGCTGGCTCGCCTCGGCGCGGGCGTCGAGGCCGAAGCGCTCGGCGAACGGGCTGTCACCCTCCAGCAGGGCCTCGACGCTCGTCGCGGCGTCATGGGCCAGCCGGGCGGCGTCGTCTTCGCCGTCGAACAGCAGGCCCTGGCCGGACAGCACCAGCAGCTGGTCGCCATGGCTGGCGAACAGCAGGTTGCGTCCGGCGTTGTAGCGCAGGCGATAGAGCGCCACCGGCGTGTCGTCGACCTGCAGCTCGCCGACCTTGCGCAGCTGGCTGTCGTCGCTGGCGACACGGGCCAGCGGCTCGAGCACGCGGGCCAGTCCGCCGCGCTGGATGACCAGCAGGAAGTGCTTCAGCTTGCCGTCGGCGCCGCGCCACAGGGCGACTTGCGCGGGCTGGTCGAGCAGCTCGTCGAGCAGGCTGTCCTGCAGGGTCAGCTCGTGCTCGTAGACGATCCGCCGCAGGCTGCCATTCAGGCCCAGGCGATCGGCATGCTGCTCGTAGTAGAAGACGAAGTCCTCGGTCAGGGTATCGCGCAGCAGCGGCACCGCCAGCAGGTCCCTGGGCAAACGGCTGAGCGAGGCGCTCTCGATCAGCACGTCGGGACGGCGCAGGTCCAGGCGCAGCGCATTCTGCGCGGCCGGCTCGGCGGCCGGCGCGGGTGCGCGCGACAGCCAGCCATACAAGGCACCGGCGGCCAGCGGCAGGCCGAAGCTCAGGACGATCAGCCAGCCGCCCAGGCGCGCCCGGGTCTTGCCGCCCGCGGCCGTGCGAGCGCTGGCGGACGAGGTGTTCGCGTTCATCTCTCCAACTCCCCAACTCTTCCCTGTAGCGTACGGCCCGGTAAGGCGAGCGCCCTTGCCGACCCCGCGCCGAGGAACCATCCGTTAATAGTCGAACGCCTTGATCAGCTGCAGATCGCCGATGCCGCGCAGGGGCACCAGAAAGGTCTCGCGCTTTTCGTTCGGTGTGTTTTCGTTGAATACCAGGCTGATCTGCGCGGTGATGACTTCGTTCTGGTTGCTGCCGGCCTGGAAGTTGTAGCCACCGCTGCCCAGGTTGCCCCAGTAGTTGACGTAGACCAGGTAGGTGCCGTGCAGCGGCGCGGTCATGGTGAACATTTCCGGGCCGGGGCCGTCGACGCTGTCGACGTCGAGGCCGCCGCCATTGCTCATCACCGGGTCGGCCCAGAAGGCGTGCTGGCCGTCCGGAGTGAGCAGGTGCAGGTCCAGCTCGGCCTTGGGATCGTCCCAGCCGAGGACGACCCGCACCCGTGCCGGCGTCTTCAGGCTGTCGGCCTCGTAGAACTGCACGCGCTTGAGCGACTGGCCATCGGCGCTGGCCAGCTCGACGCTGTTGGAGCCGGCGCCGAAGTTGTACGGCCGGACGAAACGCCCCTGGGCATCGGTGTACAGCGGCAGCGGATTGCCGTTGACCACCAGGCGGTGCGGCTGGCGCTGGCCTTCGAGACCTTGCAGGCGCCCTTCGATCAGGCTGCGCCCGCGTTGTCCGCCGCGGTCGATGGGCGGGGTGGGATAGGCCACGCGCGGGCCCTGCTGCGGTTCGAGCAGCCCGGAATGGCGCCAGCCGCCGACGGGCCCGTCGAGCTGGGCCGCAGGCTCGGCCCAGGCCCCCACGGCGCAGCCGAGCAGGCTCAGAGATAGCAGAGGAATGCGCATGAATAGTCCCTTATCGGCGCAACCCGTGCAGCCTAGCGATTCGGCCGGCGGCTGCCAACCGCCCGCCGGCGGGATTGCCGCCTGGGTCTCAGCGACCGTGGCGGCTCACGCGTAGTGGCGGGCCTCAGCGGCGTACCGGACGCTTCTGCAGCTTGCGCTGCAGGGTACGGCGGTGCATGCCCAAGGCGCGGGCGGTGGCGGAGATGTTGCCGTCGTGCTCGTTGAGCACGCGCTGGATGTGCTCCCACTGCAGGCGATCCACGGACATCGGGTTGTCGGGCACCAGGCTGTCGAGGTCGGCGTGCTCGGAGAGCAGCGCGGCCAGCACGTCGTCGGCGTCGGCCGGCTTGCACAGGTAGTTGCAGGCGCCGCGCTTGATCGCCTCCACCGCGGTGGCGATGCTCGAGTAGCCGGTGAGGATCACCACGCGCATCTCGCTATCCAGCTCGAGCAGCTTGGGCAGCAGCACCAGGCCGGAATCGCCGCCCATCTTCAGGTCGAGCACCGCGTAGTCGGGAAGGTCGCGCTCGGCCAGAGCCAGGCCATCCTCCGCCGAACTGGCCACCGACACACGCATGCCGCGCCGGGTCATGGCGCGGGCCAGCACGCGGGTGAAGGTCTCGTCGTCGTCCACCAGCAGCAGATGCGGCTGTTCTTCGGTGTCGAATCGGGCTTCTTCGCTCATCTCGATCCTCGCAAGGCAGAATCGGCGTTCAGGCGACGCCGTAATTGCGCGGCAGACGCAACTCGGTCAGCGTGCCGCCTTCTTCGTGATTGTAAAGCTTCACTGTACCACCGACACGGGTCACGCTGGCCTGGCTGAGGAACAGACCGAGGCCGAAGCCCTTGCCCTTGGTGGTGAAGAACGGCTTGCCGAGTTGCTCGGCGATCGCCAGTGGCACGCCGACGCCGTGGTCGCGGATGCTCAGGCAGATTTCCCGCGCATCCCAGTCCAGGCGGATGTCCAGGTCGTCCGGGCAGGCGTCGGCGGCATTGTTGAGCAGGTTGAGCAGCGCCTGGCTGAGGTCGGTCGGCGGCATCAGTCGCGGCGGCGCGCCGACACCCAGGCACTGGTAGCGATAGGTGGCTTCCGGACGCATCAGGTGCCAGCGCTGCAGCATCGCCTCCAGCCATTCGCTGACGGTCTGCTCGACGATCGCCTGGCGGCGCTCGGCCTCGGCGGCGCGCACCAGCTGCTGCAGGGTGTCCTTGCACAGCTTGACCTGCTCCTGGAGCAGGGAAAGATCCTCCTGCAACACCGGCTGGTCGCGATGCTCCAGGCGCAGCTCGTTGAGCAGCACGCTCATGGTCGACAGCGGCGTGCCCAGTTCGTGGGCGGCGCCAGCCGCCTGGGCGGCGACGGCGAGCAGCTGCTGGTCGCGCATGCCTTCCTCGCGGCGCTGGGCGCGCAGCTGCTCCTGGCGGCGCAGCTCCTCGGCCATCTTGGCGACGAAGAAGGTGATCAGCCCGGCGGCGAGCGCGAAGCTCAGCCACATGCCGTAGACCAGCAGGCTCTCGCGCGGCTCGGCCGGCAGGTCCAGCGGATGCGACCAGACCAGCAGCAGGGTGTAGCTGGCCAGCGCCAGGCCGGCGAGGAGCAGGGTATACAGCCAGGGCAGGGTCGCCGCGGCGATGGTCAGCGGCACCAGGTAGTAGGACACGAAGGGGTTGCTCGAACCGCCGGTGTAGTACAGCAGCACGCTGTGGATCACCAGGTCGCAGCCGAGCTGGATCGCGTACTCCAGTTCGGCGACCGGCCAGGAGGCGCGCAGACGCAGGGCGGTGAAAATGCTCAGCAGCCCGGACACGCCGAGGGTGACGGCCAGCTCGGTCCACGGCAGCGGCAGACGGTCGGACCACCAGGCGAAACCGACCGAGCCGGCCTGGGCGGCCAGCACGAGCAGACGGATGAGCACCAGCCGGGCGAGGTTCTGCAGGCTGGCGGAGAATAGCTGGACGGGTGCTTGCATAAGGGTTCCGAAAATCGGCGCGAGTATAACCAGAGCGACCTCCCCGATGCTTGCGGCAAATGGGCGCGGCAGCCCGTGGCCGCACCCGCGATGCTCCAGAAGGCGTCCAATCCCCCCTTCGCGACCACCGATCCGCGCGGGCGCCATCCCCTGCCGGGAACTGCGCCGCAACCGTCCGGTCCTACCCGGGATCGCCGGCTATCCTTGCCAGGCATCCCTAACGACAGGAGTCATCATGTTGCCCATGCAACGCTTCGCCGCCCTCCTCGCCCTCGGCGCCAGCCTGAGTATCCTCCAGGTGCAGGCTATCGAGGAGCCCCGCTACAACCAGATCAGCCTGCGCGCCGAGGTCGGCCGCGAGGTGGCCCACGACCGCATGCACGTCACCCTCTACCGCGAGGAGCAGGATGCCGATCCGGCCAAGCTGGCGGCGCAGGTCACCGCCAGCCTCAACCGCGCCCTGGAACGCGCCCGCGCGATCAAGACGGTCAACCTGGGCCTGGGCAGCCGGCAGAGCTATCCGGTCTACGACGACAAGGGCCGCAAGGTGGTGGCGTGGCGCGAGCGCGCGGAGCTGCGCCTGGAAAGCGCCGACTTCGCCGCGCTGGCCAAGCTGAGCGGCGAGCTGCTCGACGAGCTGCAAATGGCCGACATGCACTTCAGTCTGTCCGCCGACAGCCGCAAGGTGCATGAGGACCAGTTGCTCAAGCAGGCGGTGGCCGCCTTCAAGGCGCGTGCCCAACTGGTCAGCGAGGCGATGGGCGCCAGCGGCTACAAGCTGGTGCGCCTCGACCTCAACAGCAGCGGCGGTTCGCGCCCGCCGATGCCGATGGCGGCGATGAAGGACATGCGCATGGCGGAAAGCGCGCCGGTGCCGCAGATCGAGGGCGGCAACAGCGAGCTGGAAGTGAACGCCAGCGGGGTGATCGAAGTACAGCTGCCCTGAGCGGCAGCAGCGCCCGGTGCCGGCGGCTATCGCTGTCCGGCGCCGGCAGCAGGGCAAATGGCGGAAGGCAGTGAGAGTCGAACTCACCCGGGAACGGCTGCCGTCCCCAACCGGGTTTGAAGCCCGGCCGCGCCACCGGGCGCGAATGCCTTCCCTGTCTCGCGGGCGGCCGGCCGCGGGCACGCAGCGCACCTTCATGCGGCGACCGCCAGAGCCACCTGCGCCAGCGCGTTGTCGTGGCGCACCCGGCGCTCGTTGCCGCAGCGCCGGGTCAGGCCGATGCGGTCGAAGTGCTCGAGGATCTGCACGCAGCGCTTGCGGCCGATGCCCAGGCGATCGCGGAAGTCGACCACCCGGATCACGCCCAGCCGCGCCTCCAGCTGCACGACCAGGCGCGCCAGTTGCTGCAGGGTCTCCAGCGGATAGAACAGATCCTTGACCACCTGCTGCACCAGACCGAGGCGTGCCAGCTTGCGCAGCAGCAGGCGCATGGTGCCCTCCTCCACCGCCAGCGCGGCGGCCAGCTCGCGCACCCAGGGCGGGTCGAAGCCGCCTTCCAAGAGCAGCGGCCAGGCCCGGGCACGCAGTGCCTCGTCGGCCGCGGCGAGCTGCACGCGATGCTCCGGCAGATGCAGCCAGGGGCCGCTGGCCTGCAGCGCACCGCGCGCCAGCGCCTGCTCCAGCAGGGCGACGAACAGCGGCCGCTCCAGTTCGGCGAAGGCAAAGCGGCGCAGGCGGTCGCGATCCGGGCCGAGCTCGTCGGGCTGCCCGGCGTGGAAGCGCGCCAGCGCCGCCACCAGGCGCGCGTCGAGCGCCTGCCAGTGGTCGCGCGGCAGCAGGCGCGGCCCGCCGCGGGTGGCGATTTCCAGCACCTCCCCCGGCACCCGCCAGAGCGCGCGCGGGCGGTTGAACTGGCGCTCCAACAATCCGGGATCGAGACCGTTGGCCGCCTCGGCCAGCAGGATCGGCAGCGCCTGCTCCAGGCCGCCGTCACGCAGCGCGGCGAGCTGGGCGAGGCGCGCCGGCGTACGCCGCGCCCGCGCCGGGGCGAAGGGATCGAGCACCCGGCCGCCGCCCAGGGTGCGCTGCGCCGACTGGTCGCGCAGCACCAGGGCGTCGCCGTGCACCGCGTGCAGCGGCGCGTTGAGCACCAGCTGGGCGAGCGCCCGCGCCCCCGGCGCCAGGCTGTCGCCTTCGAGCAGGGCGACGCGACCGGTGACGTCGGCGGCGCCGAGGTGCACGTGCACCGGCGTCCAGTGTTTCAGCTCGCGCTCAGCGGGCAGCAGACGCAGGTCGATATCGATGCGCGTAGTCGGCGCGTGCAGCGCCTCGGCCAGCAGCCAGTCGCCGCGACGAATCAGCTCCACCGCCAGGCGTTCGCCGACGAGATTCAGCGCCACCCGCTGACCGGCGCAGGCCTCGAGCGCCTCGCGGTTCTGCGCATGCAGACCGCGCACCCGCACGCGCCGACCGGACGGGCTGAGCAGCAGCTCGTCGCCGACCGTCACCTGGCCGGCCAGCGCCGTGCCGGTGACCACCACGCCGGCGCCGGCGACACTGAAGACGCGGTCGATGGCCAGGCGGAAATGGCCGTCGGCGGCACGCGCCGCCAGCGTGCGCGCCTTGGCGGAGAGCGCCGCGCGCAGTTCGTCGATGCCCGCCCCGCTGAGGCTGGAAACAGGAAACAGCGGCGCGTCGGCATAGGGACCGGCGGCCAGCAGGCCGCGCACCTGCTCAGCCACCTCGGCCAGGCGCGCCGGCTCGACGCGGTCGCTCTTGGTCAGCGCCACCAGGGCGCGGGGAATGCCAAGCAGCTCGACGATGGCCAGGTGCTCGCGGGTCTGCGGCATCACGCCGTCGTCGGCAGCCACCGCCAGCAGCACGCAGTCGATGCCGCCGGCGCCGGCCAGCATGTTGTGCACGAAGCGCTCGTGACCGGGCACGTCGATAAAACCGGTGAGGTTGCCGTCGCCGAGGTCGGCGTAGGCGTAGCCGAGATCGATGGTGATACCGCGCTCGCGCTCCTCGCGGCGGCGGTCGCCGGCCACTCCGGTCAGTGCGCGCAGCAGCGCGGTCTTGCCGTGATCGATATGCCCGGCGGTGCCGACGATCATGGCGCCGCTCCGGCCAGCGGGGTCAACTCGACCAACTGGGCGACGAAGGCCGGCTCGTCGTCGAGCTGACGCAGGTCGAGCCACAGGGCGTCGTCGTCGAGGCGGCCGATCACCGGCAGCGGCAGCAGGCGCAGCGCCTCCTCCAGCTGGCGCAGGGCGCGGCCGCGCAAGCGCCGAGGCTGCAGCGGACGCAGGCACAACGCGGCGCTGGGCAGGCGCGCCACCGGCAGGGCGCCGCTGCCGATCATGCCCAGCGCGTCGGCGACGCTCACCTGCCAATTCGCCCCCAGCACCGCACGCAGCGCCGGCGCCAGACGTTCGGCCTGGGCGCGGATCGCCGCCTGCGGACGGCTGAGCAGGCGCAGGGTCGGCAGGCGCTCGGCGAGGCGCTCGGGGTCGCGGTACAGGCCGAGCACCGCCTCCAGCGCGGCGAGCGTCAGCTTGTCGACGCGCAGGGCGCGCTTGAGCGGGTGCTTCTTGATCTTCGCGATCAGCTCGCGACGGCCGACGATGATCCCCGCCTGCGGGCCGCCGAGCAGCTTGTCGCCGCTGAAGGTGACGATGTCGGCGCCGGCGGCCAGCGCCTGCTGCACGGTCGGCTCGGCCGGCAGGCCCCAGCGGGTCAGATCGACCAGGGTGCCGCTGCCCAGGTCCTCGAGCAGCGGCAGGCCGTGGCCGTGGGCGATGGCCGCCAGCTCGTCGGTGGCCACGCTGGAGGTGAAGCCCTGCACGCAGTAGTTGCTGGTGTGCACGCGCATCAGGAGGCCAGTGCGCGGGCCGATGGCGCTCTCGTAGTCGCTCGGGTGGGTGCGGTTGGTGGTGCCGACCTCGACCAGCTTGACCCCGGCGCGGGCCATGATGTCGGGAATGCGGAAGGCGCCGCCGATCTCGATCAGCTCGCCGCGCGAGATGATGCCTTCCCTGCGCGCGCCGAGCGCGGCCAGCGCCAGCAGTACGGCGGCGGCGTTGTTGTTGACCACGGTGACCGCCTCGGCGCCGGTCAGCTCGCGCAGCAGTCCCTCGACCAGATCGTCGCGGTCGCCGCGCCGGCCGCTGGCCAGGTCGTACTCGAGGTTGAGCGGATGGCGCGCGGCCTCGATCACCGCGTCGATGGCTTCCTGCGGCAGCAGGGCGCGGCCGAGGTTGGTGTGCAGCACGGTGCCGGTGAGGTTGAACACCCGACGTACGCGGCTGCGGTGGCCGGCGGCCAGGCGCTCGCCGGCGCGCCCGGCGAGCACCGCCTCGGACAGTTCGATGGCCGCCAGTTGGCCGTGAAGGGCCGGCTCGCGCAGCTCGTCGAGCAGGCCGCGCAGGGTGGCGAGCAGCGCCTGGCGCCCGTAGCGGCGCTCGAGGGGCGCCACCGCCGGGCTGCGCAGCAGGCGGTCGACCGAGGGCAGACGCAGGGTGGTCATCCGTCGCCTCCCGGCGCCAGCAGCAGGTTGGGCGCCTGGCGTCGGTAGCCCTCGCCATCGAGCAGCAGGTCGAGATCGAGGCTGGCGAGATCGGCGGACAACGTTTCGCCGCCCGGCTCCAGCTCAAGATAAAGTTGCTTGAGGTAGTGGCGGCACTCCGGGCAGGCCTCGGCGCGCACGCCGTGCGGCGAGTGCTGCAGATGCAGGTAGTCGAGCTTTCTGGTGCTCCGGCAGTGGCTGCACTTGAGGCGCACGTAGTGCCATTCGCAGGCGCACAGCGAGCAGACCAGGTAGCGCAGGCCGTTGCGCGCCCCCTGGCCGTGGATCACCCCGGCCATCGGCAGGGCGCCGCAGGCCGGGCAGGTCTGCTGGTCCTCCACCTCGGCGAAGGCACGGGGATCCAGGTTCAGCAGCCAATGGCTCCAGGCCAGTTGCAGCGCGGCGCCGACGAAGGGCGCCACGGCCGCCGGCACGCTGGCGTATCGGCCGTCGAGCAGCGCCCCGCCCCAGGCCTTGCGCTGCGCGGCGGCGGCCGCGCGCACGCGCTCGAGGGCGTGGGCGAGAGCCGGATTGGCCGGCGCAGGCGGCGCGAACGCGGCCAGCCAGGCGTCGAGCATCGGCAGCCAGGCGTCCTCGCGCACCAGGGCGTCGCCGGCCAGCGGCGGCATGTCGTGAGCGATGGCTTGGGCACAACGCTCGGGGTCGGGAAATGGCAGGGCGGGCGGCGCCTCCAGCACCTGCTGCTGGGCACGGCACACGGCGGCGAGCAGCTGCAGGTAGTCGCCCAGCGCGTGCCCCTCGGCGAGCTGGGCAAGACGCGCTGCGCGCAGCGCGAACAGGTTGCGCGGCGGTAGCTGGAGGAAGGGGGGCTTGCTGGCGGCGGCGGCGATCTGGCCGCGCTCGAGAATGGTGCCTGACACGCAGGACTCCTTCTGGGCTTGTTGTCCTTACTGGGCCTGAACTGAAGCCTAGACGCTGGCGTCGCGATTGCACGGGCCGGATGCGCAGGACCGCGTGCCGGGCCAGGCGGCGCGGTTGTCCCCCCTGCCCAGCGGGCGATGGGGTTGCGCCGCGAGGACGCGCACGGACTTGCTGTAGGGGCGAATTCATTCGCCAGCCATGGCCACGTCGGCGAATGAATTCGCCCCTACACAGGTCCCACCGGGGACCGGGCTATTTGCGGCCGATCTCCCTGAGCCAGGCGGCGTGATGCTTGCGCGCCCAGGCGCGGCTGACCTTGCCGTAGAGCATCGCGCCCATCGAGCCCTTGATCCAGATGGCGGCGTAGACGTGCACGATGATGCCGAGGATCAGCACGAAGGCGGCCAGCGCATGGGCCACCGCGGCCAGGCGGATCAGGCCGACGCCGAACGCCTCGCCGAAGTACTGGCGCCAGATGACGATGCCGCTGACCAGCAACACCAGCATGCACAGCACCAGCACCCAGAACAGCAGCTTCTGCCCGGCGTTGTAGCGGCCGACCTCCGGCAGCCGGTCCTCGCGGTTGTTGACCACATCGTCCATCTGCTTCAGCCACTGCCGGTCGTAGGCGTTCAGGTGGTTGTAGCGGGCGAAGCGGATGGCCAGAACCAGGAACAGCAGAAACATGGCGAGGCCAAGGAAGGGATGCAGGATGCGCGTCCACACCCCGCCGCCGAACAGACCGGACAGCCAGAACAGCGCCGGATGGAACAGCGCCAGCCCGGACAGCCCGGCGAGCACGAAGAGGATGGCCACGGCCCAGTGGTTGGACCGCTCCGCGGGGGTGTAGCGCTCGATCTCGTTGTTCATCGTCGACTCCCGGGAGAGGCTTGCGCGCTCTTCCCGTGGCAGCGGTCGTAGCCCGCCAACGCGCCGGGCCACCGCCGCATCAGGGTTGCTTGTTCGGATCCACCACATGCACCGACGGATCGACCTGGTGCACCGTCGGCTCGCCGGGGTCCGGCTCCTCGTCCACCCGGTTCGGCCCCACCCGCACGTAGTGGAAGAAGCCGGCCAGCACCGCGGCGCCCATTGCCAGCAGCGCGAGCGGCTTGGTGACGCCCTTCCACAGCTCGACCAGCGGGCTGATCGCCGGCGCCTCGGGCAAACCGGCGTACAGCGAGGGCTGGTCGGCATGGTGCAGCACGTACATCACGTGGGTACCGCCCACGCCGGCCGGGTCGTACAGCCCGGCCTGGGCGAAGCCGCGTTCCTTGAGATCCTCGATGCGTTCGGCGGCGTGCATCTGCATGTCCTGCTTGCTGCCGAACACGATGGCGCCGGTCGGGCAGGTCTTCACGCAGGCCGGCTCCAGCCCCACCGCCACGCGGTCCGAGCACAGCGTGCACTTGTAGGCCTTGTGGTCCTTCTGCGAGAGACGCGGGACGTCGAACGGGCAGCCGCTGATGCAGTAGCCGCAGCCGATGCACTTGTCCTGGTTGAAGTCGACGATGCCGTTGGCGTACTTGACGATGGCGCCCGGGCTCGGACAGGCCTTGAGACAGCCGGGGTCGGCGCAGTGCATGCAGCCGTCCTTGCGGATCAGCCATTCCAGGTTGCCGCTGGCGGGGTTCTCGTACTCGGCGAAACGGATCAGCGTCCAGGAGTCGGCGCCGAGGTCGTTGGGGTTGTCGTAGACGCCGACGTTGTGGCCGACCTCGGCGCGCAGCTCGTTCCATTCCGAGCAGGCCACCTGGCAGGCCTTGCAGCCGATGCACTTGGAGGTGTCGATCAGCTTGGCCACCTCGCCGACCTGGCGCACCTGCGGCATCGGCGTGGTGGTGGCGGAGCGCGCGGTGATGTCCTGGCTGGCCATGTCACACCTTCTCCACGTTGACGAGGAACGACTTGAACTCCGGCGTCTGCGTGTTGCCGTCGCCGACGAAGGGGGTCAGGGTGTTGGTGATGAAGCCGTTCTTGGCCACGCCGCTGAAGCCCCAGTGGATCGGGATGCCGACCTGGTGCACGGTCTTGCCGTCCACCGTCAGCGGCCGCAGGCGCTTGGTCACCACCGCCACCGCCTTGATGAAACCGCGGTTGGAGCTGACCTTGACCCGGTCGCCGGCGGTGATGCCCCGCTCCCTGGCCAGCGCCTCGCCGATCTCGACGAATTGCTCGGGCTGGGTGATGGCGGCCAGCCGGCAGTGCTTGGTCCAGTAGTGGAAGTGCTCGGTCAGCCGGTAGGTGGTGGCCACGAAGGGGAACTCCTCGGCCTTGCCGAACAGCTCCAGGTCGTTCTTGAACACCCTGGCGGCCGGGTTGCTCACCGCCTGGACGTTGCCGTGCAGCGGGTTGCGCCCGATCGGCGTCTCGAACGGCTCGTAGTGCTCGGGGAACGGGCCTTCGGCCATCTTGTCGAGGGCGAAGAAGCGCGCCACTCCCTCGGGGTTCATGATGAACGGGCTCATGCCGTCCTGCGGCGCCGAGTCGGGCTTGAAGTCGGGCACGTCGGTGCCGGCCCAGGCCTTGCCGTTCCACCACACCAGGCGCTTCTTGGCCGGATCCCACGGCTGGCCGGAGGGGTCGGCCGAGGCGCGGTTGTAGAGGATGCGCCGGTTGGCCGGCCAGGCCCAGGCCCAGCCGAGGGTCTGGCCCATGCCGTAGGGATCGGCGTTGTCGCGCCGCGCCATCTGGTTGCCGGCCTGCGTCCAGCTGCCGCTGAAGATCCAGCAGCCGCTGGCGGTCGAGCCGTCGGCGCGCAGCTGGGCGAAGCCGGCCAGCTGCTCGCCGGCCTTGGCCAGCACCGCGCCGCTGGCCGGATCGCTGACGTCGGCCAGGGCCCTGCCGTTGAATTCGCGGGCCAGTTCGTCCGGAGCCGGATCGTCCGGGCGCAGGTAGGGCCAGTCGAGATTGAGGATCGGCTCGGGGAAGGCGCCACCCTCCTTGGCGTACAGCGCGCGCAGGCGATGGAACAGGCCGGCCATGATGGCGATGTCGGTGCGCGCCTCGCCCGGCGGCTCGGCGGCCTTCCAGTGCCATTGCAGCCAGCGCCCGCTGTTGACCAGGGAGCCGTCCTCCTCGGCGAAGCAGGTGGTCGGCAGGCGGAACACCGTGGTCTGGATGGCGGCGGTGTCGACGTCGTTGAACTCGCCGGCGTTGCGCCAGAACTCCGAGGTGTCGGTGGCCAGCGGGTCCATGATCACCAGGTACTTGAGCCGGGCCAGCGCCGCACCGACCTTGGCCTTGTTGGGGAAGGCGGCGATCGGGTTGAAGCCCTGGCAGAAGTAGCCGTTGATCTGCCCCTGGAACATCATGTCGAACACCTTGAGCACGTCGTAGCCGGCGCCGGGCGCGTCGAGCTTGGGCAGCCAGTCGTAGGCCCAGTTGTTCTCCACGGTGGCGCTCTTGCCGTACCAGGCCTTCATCAGGCTGACGTGGAACTTCTCGTAGTTCTGCCAGTAGGACAGCTGCCCCGGACGCAGCGGCTTCTGCGTGCGCTTGGCGATGTAGGCGGCGTAGTCCTGCTCGCCGTCGCCAGGCAGGGTCAGGTAGCCGGGCAGCAGGTTGGACAACAGGCCGAGGTCGGTGAGGCCCTGGATGTTGGAGTGGCCGCGCAGCGCGTTCATGCCGCCGCCGGGCATGCCGATATTGCCGAGCAGCAGCTGCACCATGGCGCCGGTGCGGATCATCTGCGAGCCCACGCTGTGCTGGGTCCAGCCCAACGCGTACATGATGGTCATCACCTTGTCGGGGCGCGAGGTCTCGGCGATGGCCTCCCAGACCTTGAGCATCGTCTCCTGCGGCGTGCCGCAGACGCTGCTGACCAGCTCCGGGGTGTAGCGGCTGTAGTGATTCTTGAGCAGGTTGAACACGCAACGCGGGTGGCTGAGGCTTGGATCGACCACCGCGTAGCCGTCAGCGCCGATCTCGTAGCTCCAGGCGGACTTGTCCGGATAGCTGCGCTTGGCCGCGTCGTAGCCGTTGAACAGGCCGTCCTCGAAGGCGAAGCCTTCCTTCACCACGAAGGACACGTCGGTGTAGTTGCGCACGTACTCGTGCTGGATCTTGTCGTTCGCCAGCAGGTAGTTGATCAGCCCGCCGAGGAAGGCGATGTCCGTGCCGGTGCGGATCGGTGCGTAGAGGTCGGCGACCGAGGCGGAACGGTTGAAGCGCGGGTCGACCACGATCAGGCGCGCCTTGTTGTGCGCCTTCGCTTCGGTCACCCACTTGAAACCGCAGGGGTGGGCTTCGGCGGCATTGCCGCCCATGATCAGCACCAGGTCGGCATTCTGGATGTCGGCCCAGTGATTGGTCATGGCTCCACGGCCGAACGTCGGGGCAAGACCTGCCACCGTCGGGCCGTGTCAGACACGCGCCTGGTTGTCGAACGCCAGCATGCCCAGCGAACGCACCACCTTGTGGGTGATGTAGCCCGCTTCGTTGGAGGAGGCCGAGGCGGCGAGAAAACCCGTGCTCAGCCAGCGGTTGACCGTCTGCCCGTTCGCGTTGTGGGTGACGAAGTTGGCGTCGCGGTCGGCCTTCATCAGCGTGGCGATGCGCCCCAGCGCCTCGTCCCAGCTCACCCGCTTCCACTCGTTGCTGCCGGCCTCGCGCACCTCGGGGTACTTCAGGCGGTTGGGGCTGTGCACGAAGTCGAGCAGGCCGGCGCCCTTCGGGCACAGGGTGCCGCGATTGACCGGGTGGTCGGCATCGCCCTCGATGTGGACGATCTCCTGGACGACGTTCTTGGCGCCGTCGCCCCGGCTGTACATGATCAGGCCGCAGCCGACCGAGCAGTACGGACAGGTGTTGCGCGTCTCGCGGGTATTGGCCAGTTTGAAGTGGCGGATCGTCTCGGCGTAGGCCGGCGGTGGCGCCATGCCCAGCGCCGCGAGGCTCGAGGCGCCAAGACCGACACCGCAGACCTTGAAGAACTGCCGACGGTTCATGTCCATCGTGCTCTCCTTATCAGGCAGGGAACGATCGACCGGCGGACCGGGCGACCGCATCGACTTAACCATAGTCCAGCCGGCCCACGGTGCCAGCCGCAGGCCCGGCGCGACCCGCGATTGCGGCATACTATGCGGCGTTCCCCACCCGACCGGAGTCGCACCATGTCGTCCTTCAGCTGGCTGCTGCTCGCCCTGCCCCTGCTCTCCGGCGCCCTGATGCCGCTGCAGGCCGGCGTCAATGGCCAGCTGGCGCGGCATATCGACAGCGTGCTCACCGCCTCGCTGATCTCCTTCGTGGTCGGCACCCTGGCCCTGCTGTTCATTACCCTGGGCCAGCGCGACATGCCGACCAGCCTCGCGCCCTTCCGCGGCCTGAATTGGTGGCACTGGAGCGGCGGTCTGCTCGGCGTGCTGTTCGTGGTCAGCGCCGCCTTCGCCGGTCCGCGCATCGGCGCCCTGCTGTTCATGGCGCTGGTGCTGGCCGGCCAGATGTGCGCCGCGGTGGTACTCGACCACTACGGCTGGGCCGGCTTTCCGCAGTCCTCGGTGACCGTCGGCAAGGTCGCCGGCCTCGTGCTGATCGGCGCCGGTGTGTGGCTGATCCGTCGCGGCTGATCGCCGCTCTCCGCACTCCCTTCTCCTTTTCGTAGAGAACCCCATGCAGGTTGAAAGCTTCTTCGAATGGCTGGGCAAGGCCGTGGGCGCGCTGATCCGCGTCCTCGTCGAGAGCCTGAGCGGGCTGTTCGGCCTGATCGGCAGCGCCGGCGGGCACTTCCTCGACGGCCTGGCGCAGTCTTTGGGCATGCAGCCCACGCTGCTCGGCCTGATCGCCCTCGTCATCGGCCTGGCGCTGCTGGTCGCCGCCGGGCGCGCCTTCAAGCGCCGCTCCTTCGTCGGCGGGGCGATCTGGCTGCTGCTCGGCCTGTGGCTGCTCAGCTGGCTGATCCAGTGAACGGCCTGCGCGACGCCTGGCGGCACGCGCCGACCCAGCGCCGGGTATGGGCGCTGGCCGCGCCGATGATCCTCTCCAACCTGTCGGTACCGCTGGTGGCGCTGGTCGACACTGCGGTGGTCGGCCACCTGCCGCACGCCCACCAGCTCGGCGCCGCCGCGGTGGGCGGCAGCCTGTATACCCTGCTGGTGTGGACCTTCGGCTTCCTGCGCATGGGCACCACCGGCTTCGCCGCCCAGGCCTGCGGCCGCGGCGACGGCGGGGCGCTGCGCCAGGTGCTCGCCCAGGGCCTGCTGCTGGCCTTGGCCCTGGCGCTGCTGGGCGCCCTGCTGGTGGCGCCGCTGCTGCCGCTGGGCCTCGGCCTGATGCAGCCGGGCGTCGAACTGGGCGCCCTGGCCCATGAATACCTGTATATCCGCCTGTTCGGCCTGCCGGCGGCGCTGGCCAGCTACGCGTTGATCGGCTGGCTGCTCGGCACCCAGAACGCGCGCGCGCCGCTGGCCATGCTGCTCACCACCAACCTGCTCAACGTGGCGCTGGTGGTGGCCTTCGTGCTCGGCCTCGACTGGGGCGTGGCCGGCGCGGCGCGGGCCTCGGTACTCGCCGAATGGAGCGGCGCGCTGCTCGGCCTGTATCTCGCCCGCCGCCGCCTGGGCGAATACGCCGGCCGGGCGGACTGGGCGGCGCTGCGCCGCTGGGCGAGTTGGCAGGCGCTGCTGACCGTCAACCGCGACATCTTCCTGCGCACCCTGGCGCTGCAGAGCGTGTTCCTGCTGATCACCGTGCAGGGCACCCGCCTCGGCGACGCCACGGTGGCGGCCAACGCCCTGCTGCTCAACGGCCTGCTGCTCACCGCCCACGCCCTCGACGGCCTCGCCCACGCGCTGGAGGCGCTGTGCGGCCACGCCATAGGCGCGCGCGACCGCCTGGCGCTGCGCCGCGGCCTGTGGGTGGCCGGCGGCTGGTCGCTGCTCGCCAGCCTGGCCTTCGCCGTGCTGTTCCTGCTCGGCGGAGAATGGTTCGTCGACCTGCAGACCGACATCGCCGAAGTGCGCGCCATCGCCCACGCCCACCTGCCGTTCCTCGCCGCCCTGCCGCTGCTGGCGGTGTGGAGCTACCTGCTCGACGGCCTGTTCATCGGCGCCACGCGGGCGCGGGAGATGCGCGACGCCATGCTGCTGGCCCTGCTCCTCGCCCTGCCACTGGCCTGGCAGCTGCGCGAGCAGGGCAATGCCGGCCTGTGGCTGGCCTTCCTGGCCTTCATGGCGCTGCGCGGCCTGACCTTGGGCGCCAGCGCCTGGCGTATCGCGCGGCGCGGCGACTGGTTCGCTTCGCCATAGAAATCGGCGTGCCGGCGATCCGTGCGCCGGCGCGGGCCATGCTCGCGCGCAGGATCGCTTCTGCCGCACGCCGCGAGCCGGCCGGCGTCATCCGCCCGCCCTGGCGGTCCCCTGCGGCCAGCGCCTCGCGCGGCGGGCAACTGCTAGAATGCGCGCCCACTTCGTCGCCCAGCCCGCCGCCATGCCCAACCCAGCTCCCCTCGCCCCGCCCCGCGTCGCCGTGATCGGCGGCGGCCCCGCCGGCCTGATGGCGGCCGAAGTGCTCGCCGCCGGCAGCGCCCAGGTGGAAGTGTTCGACGCCATGCCTTCGCTGGGCCGCAAGTTCCTGCTCGCCGGGGTCGGCGGCATGAATATCACCCACGCCGAGGCCAAGCCGGCCTTCGTCGCCCGCTACGCCAACCGCGCCGCCGAGATCGGCCGCCTGCTGGAAGACTTCGACGCCGACGCCCTGCGCGCCTGGATCCACGCCCTGGGCATCGACACCTTCGTCGGCAGCTCCGGGCGGGTGTTCCCCACCGACATGAAGGCCGCGCCGCTGCTGCGCGCTTGGCTCCGCCGCCTGCGCGAAGCCGGCGTGATGCTGCATACCCGCGCGCGCTGGCTGGGCTGGGACGAATCCGGCGCACTGCGCATCGCCACCGTCGACGGCGAGCGGCTGCTGAAAACCGACGCGACTGTGCTGGCCCTCGGCGGCGGCAGCTGGGCGCGCCTGGGTTCGGACGGCGCCTGGGTGCCGTTGCTGGAACAGTGCGGCGTGCCTGTGGCGCCGCTACAACCGAGCAACTGCGGCTTCGAGGTAGCCGGCTGGAGCGCGTTCCTGCGCGACAAATTCGCCGGCGCCCCGGTCAAGCCGGTGGCCATCGCCGTGGACGGCCAGGCGCCGCGCCAGGGCGAGTTCGTGATCACCGCCAGCGGCGTGGAAGGCAGCCTGGTCTACGCGCTGTCGGCGGCGATCCGCGAGCGCATCAACCAGGAAGGTCGCGCCGTGATCCACCTCGACCTGCTGCCCAACCGCACCCGCGAGCAGCTCGCCACGGCCCTGCGCAAACCGCGCGGCACGCGCTCCATGGCTCGCCATCTGGCCGGTCTGGGCATCGACGGCGTGCGCGCCGCCCTGCTGCGCGAACTGACCGACGCGGCCACCTTCCAGGACATGGATCGCCTGGCGGTGGCGATCAAGGCGCTGCCGCTCACGCTGGTGCGCGCACGACCGCTCGACGAGGCGATCAGCAGCGCCGGCGGCGTACCCTTCGAAGCGCTGGACGCCAACCTGATGCTGCAGTCGCTGCCGGGCGTGTTCTGCGCCGGCGAGATGCTCGACTGGGAAGCGCCGACCGGCGGCTACCTGCTCACCGCCTGCTTCGCCAGCGGCCGCGCGGCGGGGTTGGGGGTACTGCATTGGCTGGAAGAGCGGCGCTGATTCGTAGGGTGGACAACGGCGTAGCCTTGTCCACCGGCCTGCCTTGGAAGCGGTGGACAATCGCTTCGCGAGTTGTCCCCCTACAAGGCTGCGTTGGCTGGCGCAGCGCTGAAACGTAGGGTGGGTTAGCCGCGCCGCGGCGTAACCCACCAGCGATGCCGCCCGGCATCGCGCCTGCCGGCCTGACGGCCGGTTGGTGGGTTACGGCCTGTGGCCTAACCCACCCTACGCCACCGGGTGGCCGCCATGAAAAACGCCGCCGCCCTTGCGGGCCGGCGGCGTTTTTCACAGCAGGACAAGACCTTAGCGGCGCTTGTCCTTTTTCTTCTTCTCGGCCTTCTTGTGGTGGCTCATCAGGCGGCGCTTCTTGTTCACCTGGCGCTCGGTGAGGGTGTTCTTCTTGCCCTCGTAGGGGTTGTCGCCCCCCTTGAACTCGATGCGGATCGGCGTGCCGACCAGCTTGAGCACACGCCGGTAGGTGTTTTCCAGGTAACGCGAGTAGGCGCGCGGCACGGCGTCCACCTGGTTGCCGTGGATCACCACCAGCGGCGGGTTGGCGCCGCCCAGGTGGGCGTAGCGCAACTTGATGCGTCGACCGTTGACCAGCGGCGGCTGGTGGGTGCTGACCGCGTCCTCGAGGATCTGGGTCAGGTAGCTGGTCGGCCAGCGGGTCACCGCCGAGCGGAACGACTCCTGCACCGACTTGTACAGGTGGCCGACGCCGGTGCCGTGCAGCGCGGAGATGAAGTGGATGTCGGCGAAGTCGACGAACTGCAGGCGGCGCTCCAGCTCGGTCTTCACCCGCTCACGCTCGTGCTGGTCCATGCCGTCCCACTTGTTGAGGGCGATGACCAGCGCGCGGCCGGTTTCCAGCACGAAGCCGAGCAGGTTGAGGTCGTGGTCGACCACGCCCTCGCGGGCATCCATGACGAAGATCACCACGTTGGCGTCCTGGATCGCCTGCAGGGTCTTCACCACCGAGAACTTTTCCACCGCCTCGAAGATCTTGCCGCGGCGGCGCACGCCGGCGGTGTCGATCAGCGTGTACTTGGCCTCGTCGCGCTCGAAGGGGATGTAAATGCTGTCGCGGGTGGTGCCGGCCTGATCGTAGACGATCACCCGCTCCTCGCCGAGCATGCGGTTGACCAGCGTCGACTTGCCGACGTTGGGACGGCCGATGATGGCGATCTTGATCCCGGCGTGCTCGTCGGGGCCGGGGATGCGCTGCTTGCGCTCGCCCTCGGCGCCTTGCTCACCCTCTTCGCCTGCGGCGAACTCGTCCTCCTCGGCCTCGTCCCGCGGGAACTCGCCGAGGGCGGCCTGCAGCAGGGCGTTGACGCCACGGCCATGGGCGGCGGCGACCGGGAAGGCGTCGCCGATGGCCAGCGGGCTGAACTCGGCGCGGGCGATGTCTGGATCGACGGTGTCGACCTTGTTGGCGACCAGGAAGGTGCGCTTGTTGTTCTTGCGCAGGTGCTCGGCGATCATCTGGTCGGCGGCGGTCATCCCGGCGCGCGAGTCGACCATGAACAGCACGGCGTCGGCTTCCTCGATGGCCTGCAGCGACTGCTCGGCCATCTTGGCGTCGATGCCCTCCTCGTCGCCGGAGATGCCCCCGGTGTCGATGACGATGTAGGTGCGGCCCTGCCACTTGGCCTCGCCGTACTTGCGGTCGCGGGTCAGACCGGCGTAGTCGGCGACAATGGCGTCGCGGGACTTGGTCAGGCGGTTGAACAGGGTGGACTTGCCGACGTTGGGCCGTCCCACCAGAGCAATAACGGGAACCATGCGGCTCTCCACTTAATTCGAAAAAACACAACGGCCGCTGCAGTCTAGATGCAGCGGCCGGTATAGGTTACGCACCGCCTCCCGGCGGTGCCTCAGCGAATGGTGTAGGCCACCAGTTTGCCGCTGTTGCCGTAGGCGTACAGCCAGTCGCCGACCACCAGCGGGCGGGCGCGCAGGCCGTCGCTGTCGACGCGCACGCGACCGACGAAGCGGCCGTCCACTTGGCTCAGCAGGTGCAGGTAGCCTTCCAGGTCGCCCACCGCCACGTTGCTGGAGAACACCGCCGGCGTGGTCAACTGGCGACGGGCCAGGGATTCGTTGCTCCACAGCGCCGAAGTCGAGCGTTCGTCGATACCCTCGACGGTGCCGCCGGCCTGGCTGAGGTAGACGTTGCCGAAGCCCAGGGCGACGCCGACGTAGCTGGACGCCTGGCGCTGCCACAGCGGCCGGCCGCTCTGCAGATCGAGCGCGGCCAGCTGGCCCTGGTAGGTCACCACGTAGAGGGTGCCGCCGGACAGCAGCAGGCCACCGTCGATGTCCACCATGCGCTCCAGTTCGGAACGGCCCTGCGGCACGGCGACGCGCTGCTCCCAGACCGGGATGCCGCGCTGGGCGTCGAGGGCGATCACCTTGCCGTTGGACAGGCCGGCCACCACCAGGCGGTTGGTCACCACCGGCGCGCCAGTGCCGCGCAGGGTCAGCACCGCCGGCGTGCTTTCGTAGATCCAGCGGCGCTCGCCGCTGGCGGCGTCGAGGGCGACCAGATGGTCGTCCTGAGTCTGCACCACCACCACGTCGCCGTTGCTGGCCGGCGCGGAGAGCACCTCGCTGCCGACGCGGGCGCGCCACTTGACCTCGCCGTTGACGCTGTCGAGGGCGATCACCTCCCCCTTGAGCGTGCCGACCAGGACCAGGCCGTAGCCGACCCCGACCCCGCCGGACACCGGCTTGTCCAGCTCGGTTTCCCACAGTACGTCACCGCTCTCGCGGTTCATCGCCATCACCAGGCCTTCGACATCGGCGGCGAACAGGGTGTCGCCCTCGGCGCCCAGCTCCAGCTGGTTCCAGCTCTCGCCCTGGCCCTCGCCGATGGAACGGCTCCACTGCTTCTGCAGCTCGACCTCCTCGCTGAACTTGCCGAGTTCGGCCGGCGGCAGCTCCTTGCTGCCCGTGCTGCTGCAGCCGCTGGCGAGCACCGCCGAGGCCAGCATTACCGCATGAATCCAGCGCATCATCAGGCCTCCCCGTCGGCCAAGTCGTCCAGCTTGATCTGCAGCGCACCCAGGCCGCCGTCCTGCGGCATCGCGGCGCGCGCCTTCTCATAGGCGCTGCGTGCCTCGGCCTTGCGGCCCAGCTTGGCCAGCAGGTCGCCACGCAGTTCCTCGCGGCTGGCAACGAAGGCCGCGGCGGCTTCGCCGGCGACCAGGGCCAGCGCCTCCTCGGTCTTGCCCTGGGCGGCGAGCACGCGCGCCAGGCGCTGGCGGGCGACTTCGCCCAGAGGGGCGTCGGCGGGCTTGTCGAGCACCTTGCGCAGCTCGGCGGCAGCGTCGTCGAGACGACCGTTGTCCACCGCCACGCGGGCCAGCAGCAGGCTGGCGTACTGCGCGTAGTGGCTGCCGGCGAAGTCCTTGCCCAACTTGCCGGCCAGTTCGCTGGCCTTGGCGGCATCCACTTCGGCCGGATTGTTGAGGGTGACTTCCACCAGCTGCTGGTAGAGCGCCGAGGCGCCGTAGGCCTGGCTGTTCTGATGGTTCTGCCAGGCCTGCCAGCCGAATACGCCGGCCAGGGCCAACGCGCCACCGGTGAGCAACGGCTTGCCGTTGCGCTGCCACCAATCCCTGATCGCCGCCAGTTCTTCTTCTTCGGTACGCGAGGTCACCGCGGTCACTCCCTAGATCTGTTCAGGTTCAGGCTTGCGCCAGGCAAGCCGCGAGATGCGCGGGCAGCGCATCCCAGGCAATGGTTTGCTGGGCGGCGTCGCCGCGCAGCGGCTTGACGCCGACCACCTGCTGGTTCAACTCGTCCTCGCCGAGGATCAGGGCGAACAGCGCGCCGCTCTTGTCGGCCTTCTTCAGCTGGCTCTTGAAACTGCCGGCGCCAGCGTTGACCACCAGACGCAGACCCGGCACGGCGTCGCGCAGTCGCTCGGAGAGCTGCAACGCGGCCAGCTCGGCGGCGTCGCCGAAGGCGGCCACATAGACGTCGACCTGACGGGCCAGTTCGGCCGGCACCTTGCCGAGGGTCTCGATCAGCAGCACCAGGCGCTCGACGCCCATGGCGAAGCCCACCGCCGGGGTCGGCTTGCCGCCGAGCTGCTCGACCAGGCCGTCGTAGCGGCCGCCGGCGCACACGGTGCCCTGCGAGCCGAGCTGGTCGGTGGTCCACTCGAACACGGTCTTGCCGTAGTAGTCGAGGCCGCGCACCAGCTTGGGATTGAGCACGTAGGGGATGCCGGCGGCATCCAGGCGGGCGGTGAGGCCCGCGAAGTGCACACGGGATTCCTCGCCGAGGTAGTCGGCCAGCTTCGGCGCGTCGACCAGCAGGGCCTGGGTGTCCGGGTTCTTGCTGTCGAGGATGCGCAGCGGGTTGCTGGACAGGCGCCGCTGGCTGTCTTCATCCAGCTGCTCGAAGCGCGCAGAAAGGTACTCGACCAGCGCCTCGCGGTAGCGCGCACGGTCGTCGCTGCTGCCCAGGCTGTTGAGCTCCAGCTGCACCGCGTCGCGGATGCCCAGTACGCCCCACAGGCGCCAGGTCAGCACGATCAGTTCGGCGTCGACGTCCGGGCCGTCGAAGTTGAACAGCTCCACGCCGATCTGGTGGAACTGGCGATAGCGACCCTTCTGCGGGCGCTCGTGGCGGAACATCGGGCCGATGTACCACAGCTTCTGCGGCTGGCCGCCGCCGATCAGGCCGTGTTCCTGCACCGCGCGCACGCAGGAGGCGGTGCCTTCCGGGCGCAGGGTCAGCGAGTCGCCGTTGCGGTCGTCGAAGGTGTACATCTCCTTCTCGACGATGTCGGTGACCTCGCCGATCGAGCGCTTGAACAGATCGGTGAACTCGACGATCGGCATGCGGATCTGCCGGTAGCCGTAGCCGTCGAGCAGGCCGGCGACGCTGTTCTCGAGATAGCGCCAGAGCGGGGTCTGCTCCGGCAGGATGTCGTTCATGCCACGGATGGCCTGGATGTTCTTGCTCACGCGGATTCCTTAACTGCGGGCGATCAGGCTGGCGTCGGCCGCAGCCTTCTCCGCCGCCTTCTGGCGGATCAGCTTCTCCAGCTCGTCCACCAGGTTGTCGTTGTTCAGCTTGTGCGCCGGCTTGCCGTCGATGTAGACCAGGTTGGGCGTGCCGCCGGTGAGGCCGACGTGGGCCTCCTTGGCCTCGCCCGGGCCGTTGACCACGCAGCCGATCACCGCGACGTCGAGCGGCACCAGCAAGTCCTCGACGCGGCTCTCCAGCTCGTTCATGGTCTTCACCACGTCGAAGTTCTGCCGCGAGCAGCTCGGGCAGGCGATGAAGTTGATGCCGCGCGAGCGCAGGCGCAGCGACTTCAAGATGTCGAAGCCGACCTTGATCTCCTCGACCGGATCGGCGGCCAGCGATACGCGGATGGTGTCGCCGATGCCTTCGGCGAGCAGCATGCCCAGACCAACCGCCGACTTCACGGTGCCGGAACGCAGGCCGCCGGCCTCGGTTATCCCTAAGTGCAGCGGCTGCTCGATCTGCCCGGCGAGCAGGCGGTAGGCGCCGACCGCCATGAACACGTCGGAAGCCTTGACGCTGACCTTGAAGTCCTGGAAATCCAGCTTGTCGAGGAAGTCGACGTGACGCAGGGCGGACTCCACCAGCGCCTCGGGGGTCGGCTCGCCGTACTTCTTCTGCAGGTCCTTTTCCAGCGAGCCGGCGTTGACGCCGATGCGGATCGGGATGCCCTTGTCGCGGGCGGCGTCGACCACCGCCCTCACCCGATCTTCCCGGCCGATATTGCCCGGGTTGATGCGCAGGCAGTCGACGCCCAGCTCGGCGACGCGCAGGGCGATCTTGTAGTCGAAGTGGATGTCGGCGACCAGCGGCACCCGGGCCTGCTGCTTGATCCGGCCAAAGGCCTCGGCGGCATCCATGTCCGGCACCGAAACGCGCACGATATCGGCGCCGGCGTCTTCCAGGCGGCGGATCTGCGCCACGGTGGCGGCCACGTCGCAGGTGTCGGTGTTGGTCATGCTCTGCACGGAAATCGGCGCATCGCCGCCGACCAGTACGGAACCGACGCGGATCTGCCGCGACTTGCGGCGCGAAATCGGGGAATGGCAGTGCATCTTACTGGCCCAGATTGACGCGGGCGGTGCCGCTGGCAGTCATGTTCTTGCGGTGCTCGACCACTGCGCCGTTGTAACTCACCTGCGCGACCCGGGCGTTGCCCAGGCGCAGTTCGAGCGGCGCCTTGCCGGCGATCTGCAGGGTCTCGCCGGCATGCTTGACGGTGCTGGTGAGCACACGACCGTTGGCATCGGTAACCTGGACCCAGCAGTCGGCGGTGAAGCTCACCTGGACCAGCCCCTCTCCTTCGCGGACGGCCGGAGCCGGCTCGCTCGGCGCGACAGCGGGTGCGGCCTCCGCTGCCGGCGCTGCGGGCGCCACCGCTGCTACCGGGGTCGCCGGTTCAGCGGGCGCGACGTTCGGCAGCGCGGCACTCGGGGTTGGCACCACCGCGGTGGCGGCCGGCGGCAGAGCGCTACCCGGCAGCGGCACGGCGACTGAGGTTGCCGGCGCAGCGGCGACCGGGGCGGCTTCGGCGCTCGGTGCGACAGCCTGGCCGTCCGCCTGAGGCTGGCCCGCCTCGGCCGGAGCGAGCTCGAGCGGAGCCTGCTCGCCGCCCTGCAGGGCTTCGGCCACCGCCTGGTCTTCCGGCTCGTCCAGCGGATGCACCTCGGTGGTGCCGTCGGCGCTTTCCACCTCGATGTGCTTGAGGCCGAACGCGCCAAGGTCGGCCAGACGCTCCGGACGCTCCTGCCACCAGAAGTAGCCGAGCAGCAACAGCAGGAGCAGCAACACGGCGCTGACCAGACGCAGCACGGTGCGCGACAGGCGCAGCGGCTCGGGAATGCGGCCGAGGCTCTGCACGGTACTGCCGGTGGCGTCGGTGCCGGTACAGCGATCGAAGGCCTCGACCAGCGCCAGCTGGTCCAGACCGAGCAGCTTGGCGTAGGCACGCACGTAGCCGCGGGCGAAGGTATGACCCGGCAGGCGCTCGAACTCGCCGGCCTCCAGTTGGGCCAGCGACTGCGGGCTCAGGTTGAGCTGGCCGGCCACCTCGGCCACCTGCCAGCCCTTCTTCTCCCGCGCCAGGCGCAGGGTTTCACCCGGATTGCCACGCGGTTGCGCGGCGACGGCTTCGCTGTGCGACATGCTCATTTTTGCTCCGCGAGGTATTGCTGGTATTCAGCCGTGCCGGGGTACAGGCGCTGCAGCTGCATACCGTAGTTGGCGGCCCGGTCGCGATCCTGGAAGACCTTGGCCAGGCGCACGCCGAGCAGCAGACTGCGGGCGTCCTGCGGCCCCTTCAGGGCCAGGAAGCGCTCGTAGTAGCCGCGCGCCGGCACGTACTGTCGGTCCTCGAAGGACAGCTGGGCCATTTCCAGCAGGGCGCGCGGACGGTTGCGGTCCAGGCGCAGCGCCTTGTCGAAATGTTCCATGGCCTGCTGGCGCTGGTTCATCCGCAGCGAGGTCAGGGCGAGGTTCTCGAACACGCGTGGGCGCTCGACGTAGAGGTTGTCTTCGGCGGCCTGCTGGAAGCGCTGGTAGGCCTCGGCGTAGCGCTGCTGCTCGAACAGGAAGCTGCCGTAGTTATTGAGGATGCGCGCGTCGTTCGGACGGGAGGACAGCGCCTGACGGTAGTGCTCGTCGGCCAGCTTGGGCTCTTTCTCGGCCTGGAACACCAGGGCCAGGGCCGCATGGGCGTCGGCATCGGAACCGTTGATTTCCAGGGCCTTCTTCAAGGGTACCTTGGCCTGGCTGGGGCTGCCCTTCTGCAGGTAGCCGATGCCGAGCTGGACGTAGGCGTCACGCGCCGCCTTGCGCCCCTCCTCGGTCTTCATCGGATCCTGCGGGCCGGTGGATACACAGCCGCCCAGCAGGGCGCCCAGCAACAGGATCGTGGTGGTTCGCAACAGCATGCACAGACTCCCTCGTCAGTTTCCAGATGCGGTCGAACGGGGCTGGTCGCCTTCGCTGTCCAACTGGCGCACGGCAATGTAGCGCTCGCTGCGACGCGTACGGTCCATCACCTGACCGACCAGCTGCCCGCAGGCGGCGTCGATGTCCTCGCCGCGCGTGGTGCGCACGGTGACATTGTGCCCGGCGTGGTGCAGCAGATCCTGGAAGCGGCGAATGGCGTTGTTGCTGGGCCGTTCGTAACCGGAGTGGGGGAACGGATTAAACGGAATCAAATTGATCTTGCAAGGAAAATTCTTGAGGAGTGCGATCATCTGCGCAGCATGCTCGGGCTGATCGTTCACATCCTTGAGCAGGGTGTATTCCACGGTGAGCACGCGCTTCTCGCCCAGCCCTGCGATATAGCGCTTGCAGGCGTCGAGCACCACGGCCAGCGGATACTTGCGGTTGATCGGCACCAGCTGGTTGCGCAGCTCGTCGTTGGGCGCGTGCAACGACAGCGCCAGGGACACGTCGATCACCTTGGCCAGCTCGTCGATCATCGGCGCCACGCCCGAGGTAGACAGGGTCACCTTGCGCTTGGAGATGCCGTAGCCGAGGTCGTCCATCATGATGTTCATGGCGGCGACCACGTTGTCGAAATTCAGCAGCGGCTCGCCCATGCCCATCATCACCACGTTGGTGATGGCGCGGTCGATCTTGGCCGGTACGGTGCCGAAGGATTTGTTGGCGATCCACACTTGGCCGATGATCTCCGCCGAGGTCAGGTCGCTGTTGAAGCCCTGCTTGCCGGTCGAGCAGAAGCTGCAGTCCAGCGAGCAGCCGGCCTGCGAGGACACGCACAGGGTGCCGCGGCCGCCCTGCGGGATGTACACGGTCTCGACGCAGCTGCCGGACGCCACGCGCACCACCCACTTGCGGGTGCCGTCGCTGGAGATGTCCTGGCTGACGATCTCGGGACCGCGGATCTCGGCACAGGCCTTGAGCTTTTCGCGCAGGGCCTTGCCGAGATTGGTCATGGCGTCGAAGTCTTCGGCGCCAAAGTGGTGAATCCATTTCATCACCTGGCCGGCCCGGAAGCGCTTCTCGCCGATGGCCTCGAAGAACTGTTCCAGTTGCGGCTGGGTCAGGCCCAGCAGGTTCACTTTGCCGGTGGTCTCGGTCATGGATTCACCCTCACCGCTGCCCGCTTAGCGGATGCGGTTGCACAGCTCGGTAGCGGAGAAGAAGTAGGCGATCTCGCGGGCAGCGGAAGCCTCGGAGTCGGAACCGTGCACGGCGTTCTCGTCGATGGACACGGCGAAGTCGGCGCGGATGGTGCCGGCAGCGGCTTCCTTCGGGTTGGTGGCGCCCATCAGTTCGCGGTTCTTCAGGACGGCGTCTTCGCCTTCCAGAACCTGGACGATGACCGGACCGGAGGTCATGAAGGCCACCAGGTCCTTGAAGAAGCCACGCTCGCTGTGCTCGGCGTAGAAGCCGGCGGCTTCGCGCTCGGACAGCTGGACCATCTTGGAAGCGACGACGCGCAGGCCGGCCTTCTCGAAGCGGGTGGTGATTTCGCCGATCACGTTCTTGGCAACGGCGTCGGGCTTGATGATGGAGAAGGTGCGTTGCAGGGCCATGGAAAAACTCCGGTGGGCAGGGTTGAAAGTTAACCCCTTGCACGGCGCCTCCGGCGATCGGCGGCACTGCACAAGGGGTCCGATAAATTGAACCGGCGGATTATACGCGGGTTCGCGGGAAATGCGTACCGCCGCACAGGGCGGTCGTCGTCGGGGCTTCGCCGGAGAAGCCGGCGGGACAGGCTCCTACGCGTAACGACGCAAGGTGGGGCGCGCGGGCGATGGCCCCGCGCGCTGCGGGCTCAGTCGAGCTCTTCGATCCAGGCGCTCTGGATGGCTTCCAACACCTTCTCGCCACCGCGCTGCGGGTCATCGGCGAACTCGGGCAGCGCCATCACCCAGGTGTGCAGGTCGACGAAGTTGACGTAGCGCGGATCGACCTCCGGCTTGCTCTCGGCCAGCTGGATGGCGATCTCCAGCACATCGGTCCATTTCAGGCTCATGGCGCTCCTCGCGGCGACGGTCAGTGTTTTTCCGACACCTGGTTGATGGTGTAGCGCGGGATCTCCACCACCAGGTCGGTGTCGCCGACGCGGGCCTGGCAGGACAGCCGCGACTCCGGCTCCAGGCCCCAGGCCTTGTCGAGCATGTCATCCTCCAGCTCGTCGGACGCCTCCAGGCTGGAGAAGCCCTCGCGGACGACCACATGGCAGGTGGTGCAGGCGCAGGACATCTCGCAGGCGTGCTCGATGTCGATGCCGTTGCGCAGCGCCGCCTCGATGATGGTTTCGCCGGTCTGCGCCTCGACCACCGCCCCTTCCGGGCAATGTTCGTCGTTGGGCAGGAAGACGATCTGCGGCATGGCTTATTCCTCGATTTCGTTGAGCTGTCGCCCGGTCAGGGCGGCCTTGATGCCGGCGTCCATGCGCCGGGCGGCGAATGCATCGGTGACCTGGCTGAGACGGCGGGCCTGCCGCTCGATCGCGCCGACATCGCTGCCGGCGGCCAGCTCACGCAGCTGCTGCATCTCGTGGTCGATGACCGCGCGCTCCTCGGCGTCGAGCAGACGCTCGCCGTCGGCGGCGAGGGCGGCCTGCACCACCTCGAGCAGACGCTCGGCTTCCACCTGCTGCTCGCGCAGGGCGCGCGCAGCCTTGTCGTCGCCGGCGTGAGCGAAGGAGTCCTGCAGCATGCGAGCGATTTCGCTGTCGCTCAGGCCGTAGGACGGCTTGACCTGGATGCTGGCCTCGACCCCCGAGCCGAGCTCGCGGGCGGAGACGCTGAGCAGACCATCCGCGTCGACCTGGTAGGTCACGCGGATCTTCGCCGCGCCCGCGACCATCGGCGGAATGCCGCGCAGCTCGAAGCGCGCCAGCGAACGACAGTCGCTGACCAGCTCGCGCTCGCCCTGCAGCACGTGGATCATCATGGCCGTCTGGCCATCCTTGTAGGTGGTGAACTCCTGGCCGCGCGCCACCGGGATGGTGGTGTTGCGCGCGATGACCTTCTCCATCAGCCCGCCCATGGTCTCCAGGCCGAGCGACAGCGGGATCACGTCGAGCAGCAGCAGTTCCTCGCCCTGCTGGTTGCCGGCCAGGGCGTCGGCCTGGATGGCGGCGCCGAGGGCCACCACCTGGTCGGGATCGAGGTCGGTCAGCGGGGTGCGGCCGAACAGCTCGCCGACCGCCTCGCGCACGCGCGGAACGCGGGTCGAGCCGCCGACCATGACCACCGCCTCGACCTCGTCGAGCTCGATGCCGGCGTCGCGCACGGCGCGGCGGCAGGCCTTGAGACTGCGGGCGAGCAGCGGCTCGATCAGCGCGGCGAACTGCGCGCGGTCCAGCGTGCCGGACCAGTCACCATAAGCGAGGGTGACGCTGTCGGCGTCGGTCAGCGCCTCCTTGGCAGCGCAGGCGACCTGCAGCAGGTGGCGTTGGGCGCCCGGATCGAGGTCGGCGGACAGCCCGGCCTGCTCGATGAGCCAGCCGGCGATGGCGTGGTCGAAGTCGTCGCCGCCCAGGGCGCTGTCGCCGCCGGTGGCCAGCACCTCGAACACGCCGCGGGTCAGGCGCAGGATGGAAATGTCGAAGGTGCCGCCGCCCAGGTCATAGATGGCGACCACCCCCTCGGCTCCCTTGTCGAGGCCGTAGGCCACCGCCGCGGCGGTCGGCTCGTTGAGCAGGCGCAGCACGTTGAGCCCGGCCAGACGCGCGGCGTCCTTGGTGGCCTGGCGCTGGGCGTCGTCGAAATAGGCGGGCACGGTGATCACCGCGCCGACCAGTTGCCCGCCCAGGCTCGCCTCGGCGCGCTCGCGCAGCACGCGCAGGATGTCGGCGGAAACCTCCACCGGGCTCTTCGCCCCCTGCACGGTGTCGATGAAGGGCATCTGCGAATCGCCGGCGACGAAGCGGTAGGGCAGTTGCGCACCGAGCTGCTTGACGTCGGCGAGGCCGCGCCCCATCAGGCGCTTGACGGAGATGATGCTGTTCAGCGGGTCGCTGGCGGCGGCCGCCACGGCGGCATGGCCGACCTCGACGCCGTCGGCCAGATAGCGCACCGCGGAAGGCAGGATGACCCGCCCCTGCGCGTCCGGCAGCGGCGTGGCCAGACCGCTGCGCATGGCGGCGACCAGGGAGTTGGTGGTGCCAAGGTCGATCCCCACCGCCAGGCGACGCTGGTGCGGCTGGGGGCTCTGCCCCGGTTCGGCAATCTGCAGTAGAGCCATGATCTTCGCAGTATCGGGCCCGCCCCCGGCATGCCGGCGGACGGTGCGGGTTAATCGTCGAGGCGCTCTTCCAGCTCGCGCACCTCAAGGGCCAGTTTGTCGAGGAACTGCATACGGCGCATCAAGCGTTCGGCCTGCTCGCGCTCGGCGGGCCGGTCCCAGCAGGCGGCGAAGCCCTGCTCCAGCTCCGCCTGGGCAGCCTTCAGGCGGCGCTTGAAGACGGCGACGCCGGCCAGATCGGCGCTGTCCTGCAACTCCTCCAGCTCCTCGCGCAGCATCATCTGCTGGAGGAGAAACTCGGGGTCCTGCACCGTGGCCTCGAGCGGCAGGTGCTCGCCGCGCAGGGCGAGCAGGTACAGGGCCCGGCGACTGGGACTCTTCAGCGTCTGGTAGGCGTCGTTGAGCTGGGCGGCACGCTCCAGCGCCTGGCGCTGCTCGCGCGGCGCGGCGTCGGCGAAGCGGTCGGGATGGGTCTCCCGCGCCAGCTCGCGGTAGCGCACGGCGAGCTGGTCGAGGTCGATGGCGAACGCCGGCTGCAGATCGAACAGGGCGAAGTGGCAGGTACTCACCGCGCGCCTCAGACGTTGAAGCTTTCGCCGCAGCCGCACTCGCTGCGCACGTTGGGGTTGTTGAACTTGAAGCCTTCGTTCAACCCCTCGCGGGTGAAGTCGAGTTCGGTGCCATCCAGGTAGGACAGGCTCTTCGGGTCGATGATCACCTTGACGCCGAAGCTCTCGAATACCAGATCCTCGGGCGCCAGCTCGTCTACGAACTCCAGCACGTAGGCCAGACCGGAACAACCGGTGGTACGCACCCCGAGGCGAATGCCCTCGCCCTTGCCCCGCCCTTCCAGCGAGCGCCGCACGTGCTGCGCGGCGGCTTCGGTCATGCTGATGGCCATTACCGACTCCTCAGATACTCAGAGCAAACCTTTCTTCTGCTTGTAGTCGCGCACGGCCGCCTTGATGGCGTCCTCGGCGAGCACCGAGCAGTGGATCTTCACCGGCGGCAGGGCCAGTTCCTCGGCCAGCTCGGTATTCTTGATCGACTCGGCCTCGTCCAGGGTCTTGCCCTTCATCCACTCGGTGGCCAGGGAGCTGGAGGCGATCGCCGAACCGCAACCGTAGGTCTTGAACTTGGCGTCTTCGATTACGCCGTCGTCGCTGACCTTGATCTGCAGGCGCATCACGTCGCCGCAGGCCGGGGCGCCGACCATGCCGGTGCCGACGTTGGGATCCTCGGCGTCCATCTTGCCGACGTTGCGCGGATTTTCGTAGTGGTCGATGACCTTGTCGCTGTATGCCATGGCGGTATTCCTCGCTGAATCGATACGGCGTCAGTGCGCCTGCCACTCGACCTTGGACAGGTCGACGCCTTCTTTGAACATGTCCCACAGCGGCGACAGCTCGCGCAGCTTGGTCACCGCCTCGCGCACCTTGGCGGCGGCGTAGTCGACCTCTTCCACGCTGGTGAAGCGCCCGAAGGTGAAGCGGATCGAACTGTGCGCCAGCTCGTCGTTGCGGCCCAGGGCGCGCAGCACGTAGGACGGCTCCAGGGAGGCCGAGGTGCAGGCCGAGCCGGAGGACACGGCGAGGTCCTTGAGCGCCATGATCAGCGACTCGCCCTCGACGTAGTTGAAACTGAGGTTGAGGTTGTGCGGCACGCGCGCCGTGGCGCTGCCGTTGAGGTAGACCTCTTCCATGCCTTCCAGGTGGGCCAGGAAGCGATCGGCCAGGGCCTTGATGCGCACGTTCTCGGCGGCCATCTCTTCCTTGGCGATACGGAAGGCCTCGCCCATGCCGACGATCTGGTGGGTGGCGAGGGTGCCGGAGCGCATGCCACGCTCGTGGCCGCCGCCGTGCATCTGCGCCTCGAGGCGCACGCGCGGCTTGCGGCGCACGTAGAGGGCGCCGATCCCCTTGGGACCGTAGGTCTTGTGCGCGGAGAAGGACATCAGGTCGACCTTCAGCTTCTCCAGGTCGATCTCCACCTTGCCGGTGGACTGGGCGGCGTCGACATGGAACAGGATGCCGCGGGCGCGGGTCAGCTCGCCGATGGCGGCGATGTCGTTGACGGTGCCGATCTCGTTGTTGACGTGCATGACCGAGACCAGGATGGTGTCGTCGCGCAGCGCCGCCTCGACCATCGCCGGGGTGACGATGCCGTCTTCGCCCGGCTCCAGGTAGGTGACCTCGAAGCCTTCGCGCTCGAGCTGGCGGGTGGTGTCCAGCACCGCCTTGTGCTCGATCTTCGAGGTGACGATGTGCTTGCCCTTGCCGCCGTAGAAGTGTGCGACACCCTTGATCGCCAGGTTGTCGGACTCGGTGGCGCCGGAGGTCCAGACGATCTCGCGCGGGTCGGCATTGACCAGCTCGGCCACCTGACGACGAGCGTTTTCCACCGCCTCCTCGGCTTTCCAGCCGAACAGGTGCGAGCGCGAGGCCGGGTTGCCGAAGTTGCCATCCATGGTCAGGCACTCGCACATCTTCTGCGCCACGCGCGGATCGGCCGGCGTGCTCGCGGAATAATCCAGGTAGATCGGCAATTTCATCAGGTCTCTCCTGTCAGGCTGGCGCACGCTGCATCAATCGATGGCGGACGCTTCGATCTTTTCAAGCTGGGGCGACAGCTTGCCATGCGAGTGGCAACGCTGGTCCTGGCGCTGGGCAACGCTCTGCACTTCCTGGCGCTGGACCAGGTCGGCGAGGCTGATGCCGCTGAGGAATTCGTGGATACGATCGCTTAGGCCGCACCACAGGTGGTGGGTCAGGCAGACATCGCCCTCGTGGCAGCCGCCGTTGCCCTGGCAACGGGTGGCGTCGACCGACTCGTTGACCGCGTCGATCACCTGGGCCACGTCGATGCTGGCCATGTCGCGCGACAGCTGATAGCCGCCGCCGGGGCCGCGCACGCTGCTGACCAGGCTGCCACGACGGAGCTTGGCGAACAGCTGTTCGAGATAGGACAGGGAAATGCCCTGCCGCTCGGAGATGTCGGCGAGGGACACCGGCCCGCCCTGCGCGTGCAGCGCAAGGTCGAGCATGGCAGTCACGGCGTAACGGCCTTTGGTGGTCAGTCGCATGGGCTGGTACCGCGATGGTTCGGAAAGTGCATGGAGTATGCAATTTTCCGAGTAAAGCAGTCAACTAAAAGACCGAGTATTTCACTCGGAAAAGACGGGCACGTCGGGAACGCGGGGGATCTTATAGCAGTTCCCCCGCGCGCGCATCTCAATCGTGGTGGCGTGGCGCCGCCGGAACAGCCTCGTCGGTTATCTCGCTGTCCTGCGGCTTGACGCCGGCGAAATCCTCGTTGCGCAGCTCCGGCAGCTTCTTCGCGCAGTAGTCGCTGCCCAGCGCGGTCAGCGCCGTGCACATGCCCTCCAGGCGATCGTCGACCGCATGCAGGTGATCGAGCAGCTGGCCGATGGCCTGCGCCACCGGGTCCGGCATGTCCTGGCTGACGCCGTAGGCGTCGAAACCGATCTTCTCGGCCATCGCCTTGCGCCGCGCTTCCTGCTCGTCGTCACCCTTGGTGATGATTCGCCCGGGAATGCCCACCGCGGTGGCGCCGGCCGGCACCGCCCGGGTGACCACGGCGTTGGAGCCGATCTTGGCGCCGGCACCGACGGTGAACGGGCCGAGGATCTTCGCCCCGGCGCCGACGATCACGCCGTCCTCCAGGGTTGGATGACGCTTGCCCTTGTTCCAGCTGGTGCCGCCCAGGGTCACGCCGTGGTAGAGGGTGACGTCGTCGCCAATCTCGGCGGTCTCGCCGATGACGATGCCCATGCCGTGATCGATGAAGAAGCGCCGGCCGATCCTCGCCCCCGGATGGATCTCGATGCCGGTCAGCCAGCGGCTGAGGTGCGACACCAGGCGCGCCAGCAGTTTCCAGTCGGCGCACCACAGCCAGTGCGCGACCCGGTGCAGCCACATCGCGTGCAGGCCGGGGTAGCAGATCAGCACCTCCAGGGTATTGCGCGCCGCCGGATCGCGATGGAATACGCTCTGCACGTCTTCTCGCATGCGCTCGAACATCAATCATGTCTCCGCTTGTGCAGCTCGCCACGGGCTGCCTTCTGAGTTTCTGTGAGGATACCGCGCAGGATGTTCATTTCCAGCTTGCTGACCCCGGAGCGCCCGTACAGGCGGCGCAGACGGGCCATCAGGTGGCGCGGTTTTTCCGGATCGAGAAAGTCGATCTCCACCAGGGTCTGCTCGAGGTGCGCGTAGAAGCGCTCCAGTTCGTCGGCGGTGACCGGCACCGCGTCGAGCATGGCGGTGGTTTCCAGCTTTTCCACCTTGGTCGGCTGGCCCTGCAGCGCCAGCCAGGCCATGCGCACCTCGTAGGCCAGCACCTGCACGGCGGTGGCCAGATTCAGCGAGCTGAACTCGGGGTTGGACGGGATGTGCACGTGGAACTGACAGCGCTGCAGCTCCTCGTTGGTCAGCCCGGCGTACTCGCGGCCGAACACCAGGGCCACCTCGCCGCCCAGCTTGACATGCTCGAGGCTGTGCTGGGCGCACTCGCGCGGGTCGAGCAGCGGCCAGGGAATGCGCCGGTCGCGCGCGCTGGTGCCAAGCACCAGGTTGCAGCCGGCCAGCGCCTCCTCCAGGCTGTCGACCACCACCGCCGCCTCGAGAATGTCGGTGGCGCCGGAGGCCCGCGCGTTGGCTTCGCCGCTGGGAAACTCCTCCGGCTGCACCAGCACCAGGCGCGACAGCCCCATGTTCTTCATCGCCCGCGCCGTACCGCCGATATTGCCCGGATGGCTGGTGTTGACCAGCACCACGCGAATCCTGTCGAGCACGTTCGCTCTCCCACCCCTGAAAAAGGAGACGAATCTTACCCAAGCCCCGCCGCCGGCGCCACGCGCCCTTCATGCCCCCCGCTTTTCTGTTAGAATGTTCGGCTTTCTTTAACAGCCCAGGTGAACCTTCCATGCAGCCCATGCTGAATATCGCGCTGCGCGCGGCCCGCAGTGCCGGCGAACTCATCTTCCGCTCGGTCGAACGCCTGGATGTGCTCTCGGTCAACGAGAAAGATGCCAAGGACTACGTGACCGAGGTCGACCGCGCCGCCGAGCAGACCATCATCAGCGTGTTGCGCAAGGCCTATCCCAACCACGGCATCCTCGCCGAGGAAAGCGGCCTGCAGCCGGGCAGCGGCGAAGGCGCCGACTACCTGTGGGTCATCGACCCGCTGGACGGCACCACCAACTTCATCCACGGCCTGCCGCACTTCGCCGTCAGCATCGCCTGCAAATACCGCGGCCGCGTCGAACACGCCGTGGTCCTCGATCCGATCCGCCAGGAAGAGTTCACCGCCAGCCGCGGCCGCGGCGCCGCCGTCAACGGCAAGCGCATCCGCGTCAGCAACCGCAAGGGCCTGGAAGGCGCCCTGCTCGGCACCGGCTTCCCGTTCCGCGACAGCCAGCTCGACCACCTGGACAGCTATCTGGGCATGTTCCGCAGCCTGGTCGGCCAGACCGCCGGCATCCGCCGCGCCGGCGCCGCCAGCCTGGACCTCGCCTACGTCGCCGCCGGGCGCTTCGACGCCTACTGGGAGTTCGGCCTATCCGAGTGGGACATGGCGGCGGGCGCGCTGCTGGTGCAGGAAGCCGGCGGTCTGGTCAGCGACTTCACCGGCGGCCACGAGTTCCTCGAGAAGGGCCACGTCGTCGCCGGCAACACCAAGTGCTTCAAGGCGGTGCTGACCGCCATCCAGCCGCATCTGCCGCCGGCGCTCAAGCGCTGATTCCGGCAGTCGCCCCGAAAACCCGGCCGTTGCGCCGGGTTTTTTATTGCCCGCCAGAAGCGGGGCATGAAAAAAGCGCCCGCAGGCGCTTTCTTCATTGGCGAGCGATACGTTACGGACGTCCGTCCGCCGCATCCTCGACCACCGGCGGGATCAGGTCCTCGGTGGTCAGGCTCAGCCAGATCAGCACCACGTTGGCGATGTAGATCGACGAGTAGGTACCGGCCAGCACGCCGACGAACAGCGCGATGGAGAAGCCCCACAGGTTGTCGCCGGCGAACAGCAGCAGGGCGGCGATCGCCAGCAGGGTGGAGAGCGAGGTGACCATCGTGCGCAGCAGGGTCTGGGTGGTCGAGATGTTGATGTTCTCGATCAGACTGGCCTTGCGCAGCACACGGAAGTTCTCGCGCACCCGGTCGAACACCACGATGGTGTCGTTCAGCGAGTAACCGATGATGGCCAGCACCGCCGCCAGCACCGTCAGGTCGAAGGTGATCTGGAAGAACGACAGGATGCCCATGGTCACCACCACGTCGTGCACCAGGGAGAGAATCGCGCCGACGGCGAACTTCCACTGGAAGCGGAAACCGACGTAGACCAGGATGCCGCCCAGAGCCAGCAGCATGCCCAGGCCACCCTGGTCGCGCAGCTCCTCGCCCACCGCCGGGCCGACGTACTCGACCTTCTTCACCTTCAGCGGGTTGCCGCCGTTGGCCGCCTGCAACGCCGCGGCCACCTTGTTGCCCAGCTGCGGATCGTCGCCCTGCAGGCGCACCACCACGTCGGTGGTGGCGCCGAAGCTCTGCACCACCGCGTCGCCGTAGCCGGCCGCGGCCAGTTGCTCGCGCACCTGACCGAGGTCGGCCGGACGCTCGTAGCTCAGCTCGATCTGGCTGCCGCCGGTGAAGTCCAGACCGAAGTTCAAGCCCTTGGTGAACCAGCTGCCGAGGGCGATCAGGGTCAGGATCATGGTCAGGGCGAACGCGACATTGCGCACGCCCATGAAGTTGATAGTTCCAAGTTTCATGACTGGCTGCCCCTTAGATCCACAGCTTCTTGAAGTCGCGCCCGCCGAAGATCAGGTTGACCATCGCACGGGTCACCATGATGGCGGTGAACATCGAGGTGACGATACCCAGCGACATGGTCACGGCGAAGCCCTTGATCGGGCCGCTGCCCATGGCGAACAGGATGCCGCCGACCAGCAGGGTGGTCAGGTTGGAGTCGAGGATCGCCGTGTAGGCACGGTCGAAGCCCTCGTGGATGGCGCGCTGCACCGACATGCCGTTGGCGATTTCCTCACGGATACGCGAGTAGATCAGCACGTTGGCGTCCACCGCCATACCCATGGTCAGCACGATACCGGCAATACCCGGCAGGGTCAGGGTCGCGCCCAGCGCCGACATCAGCGCCAGCAGCAGCACCATGTTGAAGGCCAGGGCGACGGTCGCCAGGATGCCGAAGAAGCGATAGATGCCGATGATCAGCAGCGACACGAAGACCATGCCCCAGATCGAGGCATCGATACCCTTGGCAATGTTGTCGGCACCCAGGCTCGGGCCGATGGTGCGTTCCTCGGCGAAGTACATCGGCGCTGCCAGACCGCCGGCGCGCAGCAGCAGGGCCAGCTCGGAAGACTCGCCGGGGCCGTCCAGGCCGGTGATGCGGAAGCTGTTGCCGAGCGGCGACTGGATGGTCGCCAGGCTGATGATCTGCTTCTCCTCCTTGAACGCGGAGACCGGCACTTCCTTCTCCACGCCGTCGACCATCTGCTTGACGTAGCGGGTCACCGGCTTCTGCTCGATGAACACCACCGCCATGCTGCGGCCGACGTTGCTGCGGGTGGCGCGGTTCATCAGCTCGCCGCCGTGGCCATCGAGGCGGATGTTGACCTGCGGGCGGCCGTTCTCGTCGAAGCTGGCCTGGGCGTCGGTGACCTGGTCGCCGGTGATGATCACGCCGCGCTCCAGGTCGACCGGCGGGCGGCCTTCCTGACGGAAGCCGAAGCTCTCGGAGCTGGCGCGCGAGGCGCTGGCGTCGGCGGCCAGGCGGAACTCGAGGTTGGCGGTCTTGCCGAGGATCCGCTTGGCCTCGGCGGTGTCCTGCACGCCGGGCAGCTCGACCACGATGCGGTTGGCGCCCTGGCGCTGCACCAGCGGTTCGGCCACGCCCAGCTCGTTGACGCGGTTGCGTACGGTGGTGAGGTTCTGCTTGATCGAGTACTCGCGGATTTCCGCCAGCTTGGCCTGCGTCAGGGAGAGACGCAGCACCTGCAGATCGTTGCGCTCGCTACGCTGCAGGTCGAATTCGGTGTAGGTCTTGCGGATCAGCGCTTCGCTTTCGCTCAGGGTTGCCTCGTCGGTGAAGCCGAGCTGGATGGCGCCGTCCTGCACCGGCAGCGAGCGGTAGCGCACGCGCTCCTTGCGCAGCAGGCTCTTCACTTCGCCTTCGTAGACGTTCAGGCGCGCCACGAGCGCCTTGTCCATGTCCACTTCGAGCAGGAAATGCACGCCGCCGGACAGGTCAAGACCGAGCTTCATCGGACTGGCGCCCAGCTTGCGCAGCCAATCGGGGGTGGTCGGCGCCAGGTTGAGGGCCACCACGTAGTCGTCGCCGAGGGCGCGGCGCACCGCTTCCTGCGCCGGCAACTGGTCTTCCTGACGGGTCAGACGCAGCAGCGCGCCCTTGTCGGTCAGATTGGCGGCCTTGAGCGCGATGCCGGCGGTCTTGAGCGCCTGCTCGGCGCGGCCGAGGTCGGCCTGCTCGATCTTCAGCGCGGTGCTGGCACCGGTGAGCTGGATGGCCGGATCGTCGGGATACAGGTTGGGCGCGGAATAGATGAAGCCGATCCCGAGTACCACGAGGATCAGCAGATATTTCCACAGGGGATACTTGTTGAGCATGACACAGCCCGTTCAGAACGCGGGGCGCCTTGCGCGCCCCGTCGATAGGTAGAGATGGAGACTCAGATCGCCTTCAGGGTGCCCTTGGGCAGTGCGGCGGCGATGGCCATCTTCTGGATCTTCAGCTCGACGGTGTCGGACACCTCGAGCACGACGAAGTCGTCGGCGACCTTGACCACCTTGCCGGCGATGCCACCGGAGGTCACCACCTCGTCGCCCTTCTGCAGGCCGCCGATCAGGTTCTTGTGTTCCTTGGCACGCTTGGACTGCGGACGCCAGATCATCAGATAGAAGATGACCACGAAGCCGGCCAGCATCAGGAACTGCATGTACTCGCCGCCCGGCGGAGCACCGGCCGGAGCGGCCGCATCGGCGGCGTGGGCGACGGAGATCAGAAAGCTCATGTACTACTCCTGTTGCGAGGTCTGGTAAGGATCGAATCAGTCCAGCGGGGGCACCGGCAGGCCGCGTCGCGCGTAGAAGCCGGCGACAAAGGCGGCCAATGTACCTTGGGCAATGGCGTCGCGCAAACCGGCCATCAGACGCTGATAATGTCGCAAATTGTGAATGGTATTCAGCATGCTACCCAGCATTTCGCCGCATTTATCCAGATGGTGGAGGTAGGCGCGCGAGAAATTGCGACAGGTGTAGCAGTCGCAGGCCGGGTCCAGCGAGGAATCGTCGTGCTTGTGCACCGCGTTGCGGATCTTGATCACCCCGGTTTCGGTGAACAGGTGGCCGTTGCGCGCGTTGCGGGTGGGCATCACGCAGTCGAACATGTCGACGCCGCGGCGCACGCCCTCGACCAGATCCTCCGGCTTGCCGACGCCCATCAGATAGCGCGGCTTGTCCGCCGGCAGCTGCGGCGGCAGGAAGTCGAGGATGCGGATCATGTCCTCCTTGGGCTCGCCCACCGACAGGCCGCCGATGGCCAGGCCGTCGAAGCCGATTTCCAGCAGGCCTTCCAGCGAGCGCAGGCGCAGTTCCTCGTGCATGCCGCCCTGGACGATACCGAACAGCGCCGAGGGATTGCCCTCGTGGGCGATCTTCGAGCGCTTGGCCCAGCGCAGCGACAGCTCCATGGAGCGCTGCGCGGTGTCGACGTCGGCCGGATAGGGCGTGCACTCGTCGAAGATCATCACGATGTCGGAGCCCAGGTCGCGCTGCACCTGCATGGACTCCTCGGGGCCCATGAACACCTTGGCGCCGTCCACCGGCGAGGCGAAGTACACGCCCTCCTCCTTGATCTTGCGCATGGCGCCCAGGCTGAACACCTGGAAGCCGCCGGAATCGGTGAGGATCGGCCCCTTCCACTGCATGAAGTCGTGCAGGTCGCCGTGCTTCTTGATCACCTCGGTGCCCGGACGCAGCCACAGGTGGAAGGTGTTGCCGAGGATGATCTGCGCGCCGATCTCCTCGATGTCGCGCGGCAGCATGCCCTTGACCGTGCCGTAGGTGCCCACCGGCATGAACGCCGGCGTCTCGACCACCCCGCGGGGGAAGGTCAGGCGGCCGCGACGGGCCTTGCCGTCGGTGGCCAGCAGCTCGAAGGACATGTGACTCATCGGGTTTCCTCGGGGCCGCGCGGGGCGGGATTGCGGGTGATGAACATGGCGTCGCCGTAGCTGAAGAAGCGGTAGTCCCCGGCCACCGCCGCGCGGTAGGCAGCCATGGTCTCTGGGTAGCCGGCGAAGGCGGCGACCAGCATGAGCAGGGTGGACTCGGGCAGGTGGAAGTTGGTGACCAGGGCGTCGACCACATGGAACGGCCGCCCGGGGTAGAGAAAGATGTCGGTGTCGCCGCTGAAGGGTTTCAGCACCCCATCGCGGGCGGCGGACTCCAGCGAGCGCACGCTGGTGGTGCCCACCGCGACGACCCGGCCGCCGCGCGCCTTGCAGGCGTTGACCGCGTCCACCACGTCCTGGCCGACCTCAAGCCACTCGCTGTGCATGTGGTGGTCCTCGATGCGCTCGACGCGCACCGGCTGGAAGGTGCCGGCACCGACGTGCAGGGTGACGAAGGCGGTGTCCACGCCTTTCTCGCGGATCGCCGCCAGCAGGGCGTCGTCGAAGTGCAGGCCGGCGGTCGGCGCGGCCACCGCACCGGCCTTGTCGCGATCCGAGTAGACGGTCTGATAGCGCTCGCGGTCGGCGGCCTCGTCGGGGCGGTCGATGTACGGCGGCAGCGGCATGTGGCCGACGCGCTCGAGCAGCACCAGCACCGGCTCATTGAAGCGCAGCTCGAACAGCGCGTCGTGGCGCGCCAGCATCTGCGCTTCGCCGCCGCCGTCGATATGGATCAGGCTGCCCGGCTTGGGCGACTTGCTGGCGCGCACGTGGGCCAGCACGCGCCGCTCGTCGAGCAGGCGTTCGACGAGGATCTCCAGCTTGCCGCCGGAGTCCTTGTGGCCGAACAGGCGCGCCGGGATCACCCGGGTGTCGTTGAACACCATCAGGTCGCCGGGGCGCAGGTACTCCAGCAGGTCGGGGAACTGGCGGTGGCTGAGCTCGCCGCTCGGGCCGTCCAGCACCAGCAGGCGGCTGGCGCGGCGCTCGGCCAGCGGGTGGCGCGCGATCAGCCGGTCGGGAAGCTCGAAATGGAAGTCTGCAACACGCATCGGGGGACTCTCGAAGGGCCGCACAGCTTACCGGAAATGCACTCCAGCCGCCACGCGACGGACCTTCGCCAGGGTCCGGTAAACCCCCTACTTGTCGGGGGTTTTGATTCGACTAAAGAAGAACGGCGGTAGCAAATCCCCCGTGTCAGGATACCGACATCCCTGATTAGTCCATGTTCCACAAGAACGCCGGGCACCCCAACCATAAGAAGTTAGCTTTGAGGTGACCGCACGCGCGTGGTCCCCTCGCGACATTTTCAGGAGCCCTCTCATGTCCGCCCGCAATATTCTGGTGATCAACTGCGGCAGCTCGTCCATCAAGTTCGCCCTGGTGAACGAAGCGCAGAGCAGCTTTCCGCTGCAGGGCCTTGCCGAACGTCTCGGCAGCCCCGAAGCCGTCATCCACTTCGAGAACGCCGCCGGCAAGGAAAGCTTGAGCGTACCGGATGCCGACCACCAGGCGGCGCTGGCCCAGATCCTGCCGCGCGTCGAGGAAGCCGCCGGCGGCCACCTGGACGGCATCGGCCATCGCGTGGTGCACGGCGGCGAGAAGTTCTTCGCCTCCACCCTGCTCAACGGCGACACCCTGGCCGGCATCGAGGCCAACATCCAGCTGGCCCCGCTGCACAACCCGGCCAACCTGAGCGGCATCCATGCCGCCATGAATCTGTTCCCCGAGCTGCCCCAGGTCGGCGTGTTCGACACCGCCTTCCACCAGAGCATGCCGGAGCACGCCTACCGCTACGCCGTGCCGGACCTGCTCTACAAGGAATACGGCGTGCGCCGCTACGGCTTCCACGGCACCAGCCACCGCTATGTCAGCAAGCGCGCCGCCGAACTGGCCGGCCTGCCGGTGGAGAACAGCAGCTGGCTGGTCGCTCACTTGGGCAACGGCTGCTCGACCTGCGCCGTGGTCAACGGCGAGAGCCGCGACACCAGCATGGGCCTGACCCCGCTGGAAGGCCTGGTGATGGGCACCCGCAGCGGCGACGTCGATCCGAGCCTGCACAACTTCTTGCACAACACCCTGGGCTGGGAGCTGAGCAAGATCGACGCCATGCTCAACAAGGAGAGCGGCCTGAAGGGTCTGTCCGGCCTGTCCAACGACATGCGCACCCTGACCGAAGCCCGCCAGGCCGGCCACCCGGGTGCCACCCTGGCCTTCGAAGTGTTCTGCTACCGCCTGGCCAAGTCGCTGGCCGCCATGGGCTGCGCCCTCGAGCAGCTGGACGGCCTGGTGTTCACCGGCGGCATCGGCGAGAACTCCGCCGTGGTGCGCGAGCGCACCCTGGCGCACCTCAAGCTGCTCGGCTTCAAGGTCGACGCCGAGGCCAACGCCCGCTGCACCCGCGGCGTGGCCGGCGAGATCCAGGCCGCGGGCAGCCCGCGCATCCTGGTCGTGCCGACCAACGAGGAGCGCCAGATCGCCCTCGACACCCTCGCGCTGCTCGACGCCTGAGCCAGCCGACTCCGTATGCAGGACGGAACATGACCTGCCGCCGAAACCCGACTGCCATCCCGGCGTCGGGTTTTGTCGTCCTGATCGCCCCCTGCGCCCCGCATTCCACAGTCTGAGCACCTAGCTCCCCCCAGGAGAAACCATGCACACTCTGTTCCTCGCCCCCACCGGTTTCGGCGTCGGTCTCACCTCCATCAGCCTCGGCCTGATCCGTGCCCTCGAGCACGCCGGCCTGAAGGTCGGCTTCTTCAAGCCGATCGCCCAGCCGCTGCCCGGCGACCAGGGCCTCGAGCGCTCCAGCACCCTGATCCAGCGCACCCTCGGCCTGGCTTCCCCCGAACCGCTGCCGCTCGCCCAGGTGGACCGCCAGCTGGCCAGCGGCGAACTCGACCTGGTCCTCGAAGACGTGGTCAGCCGCTACCAGCAGGCCGCCGCCGGCAAGGACGTGGTGATCGTCGAAGGCATGCTGCCGACCCGCGAAACCGACTACGCCTCGCGCCTGAACACCCACCTGGCCAAGAGCCTGGACGCCGAGATCATCCTGGTCGCCGCCCAGGGCAGCGACGGCGTCAAGCAGCTGGCCGAGCGCATCGAGATCACCGCCCAGCAGTTCGGCGGCGCCAAGGACGCCAAGGTGCTCGGCGTGGTGCTCAACAAGGTCAAGAGCGCCGAGGGCCTGCCGGCCTTCGTCGACAGCCTCAAGGCCAACCTGCCCCTGCTCGGCAGCAGCGACTTCCAACTGCTCGGCGCCGTCCCGTTCGCCGAGGAACTGAACGCCCTGCGCACCCGCGACGTCGCCGACCTGCTCGGCGCCAACGTGCTGAACGCCGGCGAAGCCGAGCAGCGCCGCGTCGGCAGGATCATCCTCGGCGCGCGCACCGTGCCGAACATGGTTCACCTGCTGCAGCCGGGCGTACTGCTGGTGACCCCGGGCGATCGCGACGACATCATCCTCGCAGCGAGCCTCGCCTCGCTCAACGGCGTCAAGCTGGCCGGCCTGCTGCTGACCGGCGACTTCACTCCGGACCAGCGCATCCTCGACCTGTGCAAGGCGGCCCTGGATGGCGGCCTGCCGCTGCTCAGCGTGGCCACCGGTTCCTACGATACCGCCACCAACCTGTACGCCCTGAACAAGGAAACCCCGGCCGACGACATCGAGCGCGCCACCCGGGTGACCGACTTCATCGCCCAGCACCTGCACCCGGAATTCCTCCACACCCGCTGCAGCGTGCCGCGCGAGCTGCGCCTGTCGCCGGCGGCCTTCCGCTACCAGCTGGTCAAGCGCGCGCAGGACGCCGACAAGCGCATCGTCCTGCCCGAAGGCGACGAGCCGCGCACCGTGCGCGCCGCTGCCATCTGCCAGGAGCGCGGCATCGCCCGCTGCGTGCTGCTGGCCAAGCCCGAGGCGGTCGCCGCCGTGGCCCGCGAGCAGGGCATCACCCTGCCGGCCGGCCTGGAAGTCATCGATCCGGCCAGCATCGCCGAGCGCTACGTCGCGCCGATGTGCGAAATGCGCAAGAGCAAGGGCCTCACGCCCGAGCAGGCGCGCCAGCAACTGGAAGACACCGTGGTGCTGGGCACCATGATGCTGGCCCTCGACGAGGTCGACGGCCTGGTCTCCGGCGCCGTCCACACCACCGCCAACACCATCCGCCCGGCCCTGCAGCTGATCAAGACCGCGCCGGGCTACAACCTGGTGTCCTCGGTGTTCTTCATGCTGCTGCCCGACCAGGTGCTGGTCTACGGCGACTGCGCGGTCAACCCCAACCCGAGCGCCACCGAGCTGGCCGAGATCGCCCTGCAGAGCGCCGAGTCCGCCGTGGCCCTCGGCGTTTCGCCGCGCGTGGCGATGATCAGCTACTCCACCGGCACCTCCGGTGCCGGCGCCGAGGTGGAGAAGGTCGCCGAAGCCACCCGCATCGCCCAGGAACGTCGTCCGGCCCTGCCGATCGACGGCCCGCTGCAGTACGACGCCGCTTCCGTGCTCAGCGTCGGCAAGCAGAAGGCGCCCAACAGCAAGGTCGCCGGGCAAGCCACGGTGTTCGTGTTCCCGGATCTCAACACCGGCAACACCACCTACAAGGCGGTGCAGCGCAGCGCCTCGGTGATCAGCGTCGGCCCGATGCTGCAAGGCCTGGCCAAGCCGGTGAACGACCTGTCGCGCGGCGCGCTGGTGGACGACATCGTCTTCACCATCGCCCTCACCGCCCTGCAGGCCGCCAGCCAGGCCGAGCAGAAGGCCGCCGCCAAGGGCGAGCTGATCGAGGCGTAAGCCTTGCCACGGATTCGGTCGCGCCCCGCCGCGACCGAATCCGCGCTGCGGCAAAGGGCTGATTGACCGGACCCGGCGGCATCCCTATACTCCGCGGCCATTGCCTCGATGGCGGAATCGGTAGACGCAGCGGATTCAAAATCCGCCGCTGGCGACAGCGTAAGAGTTCGAGTCTCTTTCGGGGCACCAAACGTAGTGAAGAAACCCGCTCAGGCGGGTTTTTTTACGCCTGAAATCCTTGCAAGCGAGCCTGCCATGCCCAAACACCAGCTGCGCCCGCCGGGCGATTTCCCCCCCGCCAGCCTGATTCGGCGCCTGGCGGCGATGTTCTACGACTTCCTGCTCTGTGTGGCGCTGCTCCTGGTGGTCGGCCTGATCTACCAGCAGGGCATCCTGCGCCTGGTCTACAGCGGCGAGGAGCTGATGGCGCTGTCCCAGGCCGGCGCCCTCGACGTCGACCCGATTCTCGCCAGCCTGATGCTGGTCAGCCTGTTCGCCTTTTTCGCCAAGTTCTGGACCCACAACGGTCAGACCCTCGGCATGCAGGTGTGGGGCATCCGCGTGCAGAACCCGGATGGCAGCGCCATCGACCTGTGGCAGGCGCTGCTGCGCTTCTTCGTCGCCATCGCCTCCTGGCTGTGCCTCGGCCTCGGCTACCTGTGGATGCTGTGGGACAAGGACAAGCGCACCTGGCACGACCGCTACTCGGAAAGCGTGGTGGTGCAGCTGCCCAAGCGCAGCAAGCGCTGAGGCCGGCGATCTAGACTGCAAGAACGGGCGCCACGGCGCCCGCTTCAGTCGACCGCAAGGAGGCCTTCGCCGAGGGCACCTGCATGGGCAGCCGGCAGCGCCGCTCCCTTCCCAGCCACCACGCGATCCTGCTGGCCGCCGCCGTGCTGAGCGGCTGCGCCCTGCAGCCGCCGGCCGCGCCCGACGCCTGTGGCCGGGCCTTCGCCCGCTTGCGGTCCGCCACCGCCGCGGTGCGCGACGCCCAGTACCACCCCCTCGCCGACTTTCCCGGCCTGCGCAGCGACCGCGTGCTGGCCGTCCTCGCTGTCGAAGCCACCAGCCCGGCGGCACGCCGTTTGTGGCTGCAGCGCCTGGCCGACAACGACCGCGAGGCCGCCGCCATCGAGCGGGGCAATCTGGCGGCCGGCGAGCGAACTGAATTGCCGGAGCCGGCGCTGTTGGAAGGCTGTCGCCGGCGCCAGGTCGAGAGCCTCGCCAACGATATCCACAGCTTCGCCCGCGCAGCCGCCGCTGCCCGGATTCCCAGCGACTACCGTCCATGGGCGCGTACCCTCGGCCTCTACCCGCTGCTGCGCCCGCTGTATCGACGCAGCATCGCCGCCTGGCAACGCGAAGCCGCGGCGCAGCAGGCCCCCGCGGACACCGCCGCCTGGCTCAGCTATCGTCTGGCCGAGCCGCTCGGCGACACCCCACCGCCGCCGCTGCGCACCGATGTCCTCGGCCTGCCGCAGGCGACGGCGGAACAGCTCGCCGCCCTGTTCGCCCGTCACGCCCCGGAGTTGCGCATCGCCGCGCAGAGCGCCGCCGACCGCCCCGGCGCGCCGCTGTTCGACCGCCGCGGCCGCCGCGGTTTCGCCCGAGACCCGGCACTCGTCTACCGTCGCCACGCCTGGAGCCGCCTGGACGGGCGCTGGCACCTGCAGCTGATCTACCAGTGGTGGTTCAGCGAGCGGCCGGCGAGCGGAGTCCTGGACCTCTATGCCGGCGAGCTGGACGGCCTGCTCTGGCGGGTCACCCTGGACGAGCGCGGCCAGGCCATCCTGTTCGACGCCATCCATCCCTGCGGCTGCTGGCACGCCTTGTTCCTGCCCGCCGACTCGCCGCTGCAGTTTCGCCAGCCGGCCGACGCGGAGCAGCGCCTGGCCCGCCGGCTGACGCTGGCGGGCCGCCAGGCGGCGACCCTGTGGCTGCGCGCCGGCGACCACGCCCTGCTGTGGGTGGACGGCCGCCGCGCGCCCTACCCCATCCACCGCTATCGGCTGGCCGAACTGGACGAGCTGCGCCGCCTGCCCCACCCGGCCGGGCGGCGCAGCCTGTACGGCAGCGACGGCCTGGTGCCCGGCAGCCAGCGCCTGGAGCGCTGGATCCTGTGGCCGTCGGGAGTGGTCTCGCCGGGCGCCATGCGCCAGTGGGGACGCCACGCCAGCGCGTTCGTGGGCGAGGCGCACTTCGACGATCCCGACCTGCTCGGGCGCTATTTCCATACCCCAAAATGAACAGGGCCGGCGAAGGCCGGCCCTGAGAGAAGCGCTGTGTGCCGGCTCAGCCGGCCCGGCGCAGCATCCACAAGCCGGCCAGCGCGCAGATCCCCGCCGGCACCAGCACGGCGAGCAGCGGCGAGAAGCCGAACACCAGGCTGGAGGGACCGAGCAGGTCCTGGGCGATGCGGAACACGAAGCCGACCAGCACGCCGGTGAAGATGCGCTGGCCGAGGGTGACCGAGCGCAGCGGGCCGAAGATGAAGGAGATCGCCAGCAGCACCAGGGTGGCGGTGACCAGGGGCTGCAGCACCTTGGTCCAGAACGCCAGCCAGTACTGGCTGTTGGCCAGGCCCTGCTCGCCGAGGTAGTGGATGTAGCGCCACAGCCCGGTCATCGACAGGGCCTCCGGCTCGACCACCACGGTGCCGAGCAGCTCGGGGCTGAGTTCGACGTCCCAGCGTTCGCTGGGCAGCCGCACCTGCTCGCTGCGGTCGGCGTAGATCTGGGTGGTGGTGACGTTCTCCAGCTGCCAGTGGTCGCTCTCGTAGCGGGCGCGACGGGCGAAGCTGGCGCTCTGCAGGCGGCGTTCGCCGTCGAAGCGGTAGCGGGTCACGCCGAGCAGCACGCCATTGGGCTGCACCGAGTTGATGTGCACGTACTCCTCGCCCTGGCGATGCCACATGCCGCGCTTGGTACTCTGCGCCTCGCCGCTGCCCTGGGCCAGCGAGCGGCCACTCTGCGCCATATTCTCGGTCCACGGCGAGACGTACTCGCCGATCAAGAGGCCGACCAGCATCAGCACCAGCAACGGCTTCATCACCGCCCAGACGATGCGCCCGAGCGACACGCCGGCGGCGCGCATGATGGTCAGCTCGCTGCTGCTGGCCAGGGTGCCGAGGCCGATCAGGCAGCCGATCAGCGCCGCCATCGGCAGCAACTCGTGGATCTGCGAGGGGATGGTCAGCAGGATGTAGCGCAGCGCCTCGGTCACACCATAGCCGGCGTCGAGATCGCCGAGTTCGTCGATGAAGGCGAACAGCAGGGCCAGGCCGACGATCACCCCCAGCACCGCGAGGATGCTGAAGAACACGCTGGTGCCGATGTAGCGATCAAGCCTGGACATGGACGATCTCCTGGCAGGCACGACGCGCCCTCCACTTCAGGCGCAGCGGCTCCCAGTACAACAGCAGCAGGCCGATGGCGAGGAACAGGCCGTGCACCCACCACAGGCCCAGCGCCGCCGGCAGGCGGCCCTTCTCCAGCTGGCCGCGCATGGCGATCAGCAGGGCCAGGTAGGCCATATATAGAAGGATTGCCGGCAGCAGCTTGAGGAAGCGGCCCTGGCGCGGGTTGACCCGGGCCAGCGGCACCGCCAGCACGGTGACCACGAACACCAGCAGCGGGATGGACAGCCGCCACTGCAGCTCGGCCTGGTGGCGCGGGTCGTCGCTGCCGAGCAGCTCGGCGGTGGGGATGCCCTCGCGGTCGTTCACTTCGCCGGCCACTTCCGGCTTGGGCAGCAGCACGCCGTAGCGGTCGTACTGGATCGCCCGGTAGTCGGGCTGGCCGGGCTGACCGTCGTAGCGGTAGCCGTTCTCGAGGATCAGGTAGCGGCTGCCGTCGGGGCGGATCTCCTGGCGGCCCGTCTCGGCCACCAGCACGCTGATGCCGCGCTTCTTGTCGCCGTCGCGCGACAGGCGCAGCTCGGAGATGAACACCCCGCCCAGCTCGCGGCCGTCCTCGGACAGACGTTCGGTGTAGGTCACCCGCGAGCCGCTCTTGAGCGCCTGGAAGCGCCCCGGCACCAGGGTGTCGAACTCGGTGAGGGCATCCTGGCTGTTGAGGATCTGCTCGACGCGGGTCACGCCCAGCGGCGTCAGCGACAGGCTCAGCCAGGCCACCGCTGCCGCCACCAGCGCGGCCGGCGCCAGGGTGTAGGCGAGCAGCCGCTGGCGGCTCATGCCGGCGGCCGACAGCACGCTCATCTCCGACTCCAGATAGAGACGGCCGTAGGCGAGCAGGATGCCGAGGAACAGGCCGAGCGGCAGGATCAGCTCCAGGAACCCCGGCATGCGAAAGCCCATGATCATGAACAGCACGCCGGGGTCGAGCAGACCCTGCGCCGCCTGGGCCAGGTACTTGATGAAACGCCCGCTCATGATGATCACCAGCAGCACGGCGCTCACCGCGCTGAGGGTCACCAGCACTTCGCGGGACAGATAACGGAAGATGATCAAACCGGGACTACTCCAGGGTTGTCAGGCTCGGGCCGCAACGCTCAAACTAGCCGCCTCTGCGCTGGCCGCAGCGGCATCGCGCCCGTGAAAAAATTGGCCGGCATTATCCTGCAAACCCGCCTGTTTGTCTTGGGGACCCCCGCCCATGCAATTCCTCGTCAAGAGTGCCCGTCCGGAAACCCTGAAAACCGCCACCCTGGTGCTGGCCGTCGGCGAGGGTCGCAAGCTCGGCGCCGCCGCCCGCGCGGTCGACAGCGCCTGCGCAGGCGCGCTGAGCACCCTGCTCAAGCGTGGCGATCTGGAGGGCAAGCTCGGCCAGACCCTGCTGCTGCACAGCCTGCCGGGCCTCAAGGCCGAACGCGTGCTGCTGGTCGGCTGCGGCAAGGAGCGCGAACTCTCCGACCGCAACTTCCGCAAGGTAGTTTCCGCCACGCTCGCCGTTCTCAAGACCCTGGGCGGCGGCGATGCCGCGCTGACCCTCGGCGAGCTGATGGTCAAGGGCCGCGACCTGTACGCGCGCACCCGCCTGCTGGTCGAGGTGCTGGCCGACGGCGGCTATGTGTTCGACCGCTTCAAGAGCGACAAGGCGCCGGCACCGGCGCTGAAGAAGATCACCCTGCTGGGCGAGGACACCGAGGTCGCCGAGCTCGAGCGCGCCATCGGCCACGGCCAGGCGATCGCCAACGGCATGGCGCTGACCCGCGACCTGGGCAACCTGCCGCCCAACCTCTGCCACCCGAGCTTCCTCGCCGAGGAGGCCAAGGCGCTGGCCAAGCAGCACAAGAACCTCAAGGTCGAGGCGCTCGACGAGAAGAAGCTCAAGGAGCTGGGCATGGGCGCCTTCCTCGCCGTGGCCCAGGGCAGCGAGCAGCCGCCGCGGCTGATCGTCCTCGAGTACAAGGGCGGCAAGAAGGACGAGGCTCCCGTGGCCCTGGTCGGCAAGGGCATCACCTTCGACACCGGCGGCATCAGCCTCAAGCCCGGTCTCGGCATGGACGAGATGAAGTACGACATGTGCGGCGCCGCCAGCGTGCTCGGCACCTTCCGCGCACTGGTCGAAATGCAGTTGCCGATCAACGTGGTGGGCCTGCTGGCCTGCGCCGAGAACATGCCCAGTGGCGGCGCCACCCGTCCCGGCGACATCGTCACCACCATGAGCGGGCAGACCGTCGAGATCCTCAACACCGACGCCGAAGGCCGCCTGGTGCTGTGCGACACCCTGACCTACGCCGAGCGCTTCAAGCCGCAGGCGGTGATCGACATCGCCACCCTCACCGGCGCCTGCATCACCGCGCTCGGCAGCCAGACCTCCGGCCTGATGGGCAACAACGACGCGCTGATCAAGCAGATCCTCAAGGCCGGCGAGCACGCCGCCGACCGCGCCTGGCAGCTGCCGCTGTTCGACGAGTACCAGGAGCAGCTGGACAGCCCGTTCGCCGACATCGCCAACATCGGCGGCCCCAAGGCCGGCACCATCACCGCCGCCTGCTTCCTGTCGCGCTTCGCCAAGCAGTTCCCCTGGGCGCACCTGGACATCGCCGGCACCGCCTGGATCAGCGGCGGCAAGGACAAGGGCGCCACCGGCCGCCCGGTGCCGCTGCTCAGCCAGTTCCTCATCGAACGCTGCAAGGCCTGAGCCGTTTCCGGCCGGCGCCCCGCGCCGGCCGGAGCTGACCGATGAAACGCATCGACTTCTACATCCTCCAGGGCAGCGACGCCCAGGCGCGCCTGACCTACGCCTGCCGCCTGGCGGCCAAGGCCTGGCGCGAGGGGCACCGCATCTACCTCAACTGCCAGGACCAGGCGCAGGCCGAGGCGCTCGACGCCCGCCTCTGGCAGTTCAGCGCCGCCAGCTTCGTGCCGCACCAGCTGGCCGGCGCCGGTGTGGATGCGCCGCTGCTGGTGGCCTGGGGTGCGGACGCCGGCGGCGAGCAGAGCCTGCTGATCAACCTGGCCAGCACGGTGCCGCCATTCTTCGAGCGCTTCGAACGCATCGCCGAGGTGGTCGACCAGGACCCGCAGACCCGCGCCGCCCTGCGCGCCAGTTACCGCTTCTACCGCGAACGGGGCTATGCTCCCCAGCACCTGCACCTGTAACGCCGCGAGCCATCCGATGGACACGCCACCGATTCCGCCGAAAACCGCCGCCTGGCCCGACCTGATCAACGACGAGCTGCCGCTGCTCACCGAGACGGTCGGCGAGCCGGTCATCCCGGTGCTTTCCGAGCCGCTCGCCGCGGTGCCGCTGCTCTCCGAGCGGGTGGTGCCGAGCAGTCCGCCACCCTTTGTCCCCGCCAGCCCGCCGCCTGCCGCGGCCCCCGTCGAGGAGCCGATGGCGCAGATCGAACGCGAACTGCAGGCCGCTGCAAGGCTGATCATGCAGGAAGTGATCGACGACTACATGCTGCAGATCGAGGCCGAACTGCACCGCCGGCTGGAAGACCACCTGGCCAAGATCCTGCGTGCGGGCAGGCGCTGAATCCCCCCTAACCCCCCTTTTACAAAGGGGGGAATAGGCCAGTGCGGTTGTCGAGACTCTGGTAGGCCGGCGCTCTGTTGCGAATACCAAGCCGGCAATCCCCCCACCCCCCTTTTACAAAGGGGGAGTAGGTCCAGCGTGGTTGCTGTGATTCTGCTGCTCCCTATACCCCGCTACCAACACCACCCCAGCAGACACCACCGATCCATCCCCCCCTTTGCAAAAGGGGGGCTAGGGGGGATTCCGGCTCCCCCGACACCCCGCCCTACGCCCCCGCCTCGATCCCCGTTATACTTCGCGGTTTTCCGATCAGCTGCCGAAAGGGTCCCGCTGCGCATGGACAAGACCTACCAGCCCCACGAAATCGAATCCCGTTGGTACGCCGAGTGGGAGGCGAAGAACTACTTCGCCCCGCAAGGCTCCGGCGAGTCCTACACCATCGCCCTGCCGCCGCCGAACGTCACCGGCAGCCTGCACATGGGCCACGGCTTCAACAACGCGATCATGGACGCGCTGATCCGCTTCCGTCGCATGCAGGGCCGCAACACCCTGTGGCAGCCGGGCACCGACCACGCCGGCATCGCCACCCAGATGGTGGTGGAGCGCCAGCTGGCCGCACAGAACCTGTCGCGCCACGATCTCGGCCGCGAGAAGTTCCTGGAAAAGGTCTGGGAGTGGAAGGAAGAGTCCGGCGGCACCATCACCCGGCAGATTCGCCGCCTGGGCTCCTCGGTGGACTGGTCGCGCGAGCGCTTCACCATGGACGACGGCCTCTCCGAGGCGGTCAAGGAAGCCTTCGTGCGCCTGCACGAGGACGGCCTGATCTACCGCGGCAAGCGCCTGGTCAACTGGGACCCGAAACTGCACACCGCGATCTCCGACCTCGAAGTGGAAAACCACGACGAGAAGGGCAGCCTGTGGAACCTGCGCTACCCGCTGGCCGACGGCGCCAGGACCGCCGAGGGCAAGGACTACCTGATCGTCGCCACCACCCGTCCGGAAACCATGCTGGGCGACAGCGCGGTCGCCGTGCACCCGACCGACGAGCGCTACCAGGCGCTGATCGGCAAGTTCGTCGAACTGCCGCTGGTCGGCCGGCGCATCCCCATCGTCGCCGACGACTACTGCGACCCCGAGTTCGGCACCGGCTGCGTGAAGATCACCCCGGCCCACGACTTCAACGACTATGAAGTCGGCAAGCGCCACGGCCTGCCGCTGATCAACGTCCTCGACAAGAACGCCGCGATCCTCGCCAGCGCCCAGGTGTTCAAGCTAGACGGCAGCGTCGACGCCGAGTTCGACGCCAGCCTGCCGGCCGAATACGCCGGCCTCGACCGCTTCGAGGCGCGCAAGCGCATCGTCGCCGCCTTCGAGTCCCTGGGCCTTCTGGAGAAGATCGACGACCACGCGCTGAAGGTGCCGAAGGGCGACCGCTCCGGCGTGGTCATCGAGCCGTGGCTGACCGACCAGTGGTACGTCACCACCAAGCCGCTGGCCGAGAAGGCCATCGCCGCCGTGGAAGACGGCTCCATCCAGTTCGTGCCCAAGCAGTACGAGAACATGTACTTCAGCTGGATGCGCGACATCCAGGATTGGTGCATCAGCCGCCAGCTGTGGTGGGGCCACCGCATTCCGGCCTGGTACGACGACGCCGGCAACGTCTACGTCGGCCGCGACGAGGCGGAGGTGCGCGCCAAGCACAATCTGGGCGACATCGCCCTGCGCCAGGACGACGACGTGCTCGACACCTGGTTCAGCTCGGGCCTGTGGACCTTCTCGACCCTCGGCTGGCCGGAGCAGACCGACTTCCTGAAGACCTTCCACCCCACGGATGTCCTCGTGACGGGCTTCGATATCATCTTCTTCTGGGTCGCCCGGATGATCATGATGAGCCTGCACCTGACCGGGCAGATCCCGTTCAAGACCGTCTACGTCCACGGCCTGGTGCGCGACAGCCAGGGCCACAAGATGTCCAAGTCCAAGGGCAACGTGCTGGACCCCTTGGACATCGTCGACGGCATCGACCTGGAAACCCTGGTGGCCAAGCGCACCAGCGGCATGATGCAGCCCAAGTTGGCCGAGAAGATCGCCAAGCAGACCCGCGCCGAGTTCCCCGAAGGCATCGCCAGCTACGGCACCGACGCGCTGCGCTTCACCTTCTGTTCCCTCGCATCGACTGGCCGCGATATCAAGTTCGACATGGGCCGCGTCGAGGGCTACCGCAACTTCTGCAACAAGCTGTGGAACGCCACCAACTTCGTGCTGGAGAACACCGACGGCCAGGACTGCGGCGTCAACGACGAGCCGGTCGAGCTGTCCGCGGTGGACCGCTGGATCATCTCCGCCCTGCAGCGCTGCGAGCAGGACGTCACCCGCCACCTCGACCAGTTCCGCTTCGACCTGGCCGCCCAGTCGCTCTACGAGTTCGTCTGGGACGAGTACTGCGCCTGGTACCTGGAGCTGGTCAAGCCGGTGCTGTGGGACGAAACCGCTTCCGTCGAGCGCCAGCGCGGCACCCGCCGTACCCTGGTGCGCGTGCTGGAGGTCATCCTGCGCCTGGCCCACCCGTTCATGCCGTTCATCACCGAGGAAATCTGGCAGCGCATCAAGGCGCTGGCCGGCAAGAGCGGCCCGACCCTGATGCTGCAACCGTGGCCGGTCGCCGCCGATGAGCGAATCGACGCCGGCGCCGAGGCCGACATCGAGTGGGTCAAGCAACTGATGCTCGGCGTGCGGCAGATCCGCGGCGAGATGAAGATCTCCATGGCCAAGCGCATCGACGTGGTGCTGGCCAACGCCAGCGACGAAGACCAGCGCCGCCTGGCCGCCTTCGAGCCGCTGCTGGCCAAGCTGGCCAAGCTGGAGTCGGTGCGCGTGCTGGCTGCCGGCGAGGAAGCGCCGCTGGCCGCCACCGCGCTGGTCGGCGAGATGCAGGTGCTGGTGCCGATGGCCGGGCTGATCGACAAGGACGCCGAGCTGGCGCGCCTGGACAAGGAACTGCAGCGCCTGGAAGGCGAGGTCAAGCGCGTCGGCGGCAAACTGGCCAACGAGGGCTTCGTCGCGAAGGCGCCGGCCGAGGTGCTCGACAAGGAGCGCGCCAAGCTGGCCGAGGCCGAGCAGGCGCTGGCCAAGCTGGCCGAGCAGCGCGCCAAGATCGCCGCGCTGTAAGGCGCATCGTGCGGAAAAGGCCCGCCACCGCGAGGTGACGGGCCTTTTTTCTGCCCGCTGCGACCGCCTGGTGCTTTTCAGCGCTGCCCGCGATCAGGCATGCTCGCCGGCAAGTTGCCGTCAACAAGACAACGTCTCGTCAACCCTGCCTTACCGGAAACCCACCCCATGTACGCCTGGATGGCTCTCATCTTCGTCGTCGGCTACCTCTGCATCGCCCTCGAACACCCGCTGCGCATCGACAAGGCCGCCTCGGCCATCCTCACCGCCGTGCTGTGCTGGACCGCCCTGGTGCTCGGCGAGGCCAGCATCCTGCCGGCCGTGCAGGCCGCCGGCGACGGCAGCCATGGAGCGGTCAGCGAACTGCGCCATCACCTGGGCGAGATCGCCGAGATCCTGTTCTTCCTGCTCGGCGCCATGACCATCGTCGAGCTGGTCGATGCCCACGAAGGCTTCCGCGTCATCACCGACCGCATCCAGACCCGCAAGCGCGTGCCGCTGCTGTGGATCGTCGGCTTTTTCACCTTCTTCCTATCGGCGGTGCTGGACAACCTGACCACCACCATCGTGATGATCTCGCTGCTCCGCAAGCTGATCGGCGAGCCGCGCGAGCGCTGGTTCTACGCCGGCATCGTGGTGATCGCCGCCAACGCCGGCGGCGCCTGGTCGCCGATCGGCGACGTCACCACCACCATGCTGTGGATCGGCAACCAGATCACCACCGGCGGCATCGTCGCCAGCCTGTTCCTGCCCAGCCTGGTCTGCCTGCTGGTGCCGCTGCTGGCGCTGAGCCTCATCCTGCGCGGCGAGACCGCACGCCCGCAGGCGGTCATCGATCCCGAGGAAGGCCACCGCGACCCGACCACGCCGTTCGAGCGCGGCCTGGTGCTGTCCCTCGGCCTCGGTTCGCTGCTGTTCGTGCCGGTGTTCAAGACCGTCACCCACCTGCCGCCGTACATGGGCATCCTGTTCGGCCTCGGCGTGCTCTGGGTGGCCACCGAGGTGATCCACCGCGGCAAGAACGACGAGGCCAAGCACCCGCTGTCGGTGGTCGGCGTGCTGCGCCGCATCGACACGCCGAGCATCCTGTTCTTCCTCGGCATCCTCCTCGCGGTATCCAGCCTGGCCACCGCCGGCCACCTGACCCAGGTCGCCGGCCTGCTCAAGGAGCAGCTGGGCAACGTCTACGCCATCAACATCGCCATCGGCCTGCTCTCCGCCGTGGTCGACAACGTCCCGCTGGTGGCCGGCGCGATGAAGATGTACCCGCTGGTCGCTCCGGCAGCGGTGAGCGGCAGCGAGGCCGAGTGGCTGCAGCACTTCGTCACCGACGGCACCTTCTGGGAAATGCTCGCCTATTGCGCCGGCACCGGCGGCAGCTGCCTGATCATCGGCTCAGCCGCCGGGGTCGCCGCCATGGGCATGGAGCGCATCAACTTCCTCTGGTATCTCAAGTACATCAGCGGCCTCGCCCTGCTCGGCTACCTCGGCGGCGCCGCCACCTTCATCGCCCTCAAGACCCTGACCTGAATCGGAAAGTCGCACATGGACGTGAGCAAGACCCGCACCAGCTTCTACCGTCGCCTGTACGTCGCCTGGCTAATCGACAGCGGCACCGCCACCAGCGTACCGGCGCTGATGGCGGCCACCGGCATGCCGCGGCGCACCGCCCAGGACACCCTGGCGGCGCTCGCCGAGCTGGACATCGACTGCCAGTTCCAGCAGGACGCTGGCGAGCGCCACAACGCCGGCCACTACGAGGTGCGCGACTGGGGCGCGATCGACAAGCGCTGGGTCGGCGACCACCTGGCGCGGATCAGGGACGTGCTCGGCTATCCCTGACTGCGGTGCGCCCTATGGCAGCGCGCCCTCATGGCGGCGCGCACGTCAGCCATGGCTGTGGGACAATGCGCTCCCGCTCCATCGCCGTCCCGCGTCCATGACCCAGCCGCCGAAACCCTCATCTCGTAAGCCTGCCCGCCCCGCGCGTGGCACCGCCAAGACCGCACCGTCCGGCCAGCAGCGCCTGCCCGTCAGCAAGGGCGAACTGCACCCGCGCAACCGCCACCAGGGCCGCTACGACTTCCCGACGCTGATCCGCGGCTGCCCGGAGCTGGCGCCCTTCGTCATCGTCAATCCCTACGGCAAGGAGAGCATCGACTTCGCCGATCCGGCGGCGGTGCGGGTGTTCAACCGCGCGTTGCTCAAGCAGCACTACGGCATCAATCACTGGGACATCCCGCCCGGCTACCTGTGTCCGCCGGTGCCCGGCCGCGCCGACTACGTGCACGCGCTGGCCGACCTGCTCTGCGAAGACGCCGGCGGCGTGATCCCGCGCGGGGCCAGGGTGCGCGTGCTGGACGTCGGCACCGGCGCCAACTGCATCTACCCGCTGCTCGGCCAGCGCGAGTACGGCTGGCGCTTCCTCGGCTCGGATATCGATGCCACCGCGCTGGCCGCCGCGCAGGCCATCGTCCGCGCCAACGGCCTGGAGCGCGCCATCGAGCTGCGCCGCCAGCCGGACGCCAAACACATCTTCGCCGGCCTGCTGCACGCGGACGAACGCTTCGACCTCACCCTGTGCAATCCGCCGTTCCACGCCTCGGCCGCCGAGGCCAGCGCCGGCAGCCGGCGCAAGTGGAAGAACCTCGGCAAGCTCGACCCCCGGCGCAAGCTGCCGGCGCTCAACTTCGGCGGCCAATCCAACGAGCTGTGGTGCGACGGCGGCGAGATCGCCTTCATCCGCCGGATGATCGCCGAGAGCCGCGCGGTGGCGGGCCAGGTGCTGTGGTTCACCTGCCTGGTGTCCAAGGGCGGCAACCTGCCGCTGGTCGAACAGGCGCTGAAGCACAGCGGCGCGCTGGAGATGCGCACCGTGGCGATGAGCCAGGGCCAGAAGCAGAGCCGCTTCGTCGCCTGGACCTTCCACACCGCCGACGCGCGCGCCGCCTGGCACCAGCCACGCGATTCGGCGCAGGGCTGAGCCATGGCCTTCACCCTGGCCGGCCCCGCAGAGTACCGCGAGGAGATCCGCAAGAGCCGCTTTATCGCCCTCGCCGCGCCGATCGCCAGCCCGGCCGAGGCGCAGGCCTTCCTCGACGCGCACAGCGACCGCGCCGCCTCGCACAACTGCTGGGCGTGGAAGTGCGGTGCGCAGTACCGCTTCAGCGACGACGGCGAACCGGGCGGCACCGCCGGGCGGCCGATCCTCGCCGCCATCGAGGGCCAGGACTGCGACCGCGTGGTGGTGCTGGTGATCCGCTGGTACGGCGGCATCCAGCTCGGCACCGGCGGCCTGGCGCGCGCCTACGGCGGCAGCGCGGCCAAGTGCCTGCAGGGCGGCGAGCGCAGCGAACTGGTGGAGCGCCTGGCGGCGCGCTGCCACGTGCCCTTCGCCGAGCTGGCGCGCATCCGTGCGCGGCTGGCCGACTGGCAGGTGACCATCGAGCAGGAACAATTCGACGCCGCCGGCGCCGAGCTGCGCCTGGCCCTGCCGAGCGGCCAGCTGGAAACCGTGCGCCGCCAGCTGGCCGACCTCAGCCGCGGGCAGATCCAGCTGCACGCGCTTTAGGCCTCAGAGTCTGCTCACGGTCTCGCGAGCTAGAGCCAGGCAAGGCCTGGGCGGCCCCGCGAAATCGGCTGAGGAAGCGGAGTTGCCGCCCTTGCGGGCGTTCAGTGGCAAGCCACTGTCCGAAGCCGATTGACTCTCTGCGTTGCAACGCAGCATGGCCGACGCGCAGCAGATCGTGAACCTCACATCGCCCACTCCTGCACCACCACGTGGGTCTTGATCCGCTGGATGCCGGGGAAACGCTCGATCTCGGCGCGCACCTCGCTGAGCCGCGCCATGCTCGGCGCCTCGACCAGCACGAGCATGTCGGTCTCGCCGCTGATCCCGCAGCACTGGCGGACCTCGGCGAAGCCGCGCAGGCGCTCGACGTACTCCTGGCAGCGGCTGTCCTTGTAGAACAGTTCGAGATAGGCCTTGATCCCGGCGCCGGCCGGATCGCTGACCTGGGCGTGGTAGCCGCGGATCACCCCGCCCTGCTCCAGCTGGCGGATCCGCTCGCCGACCGCCGAGCGCGACAGGTTGACCGCGCGGGCGATCTGGCTGACGGGGGTACGCGCGTCCTCGCGCAGCAGGGCGATGATCTGGCGATCGAACTTATCCAGGCTTTCCACGACGGTCTCTCGGCAACGGGCAGTTTGACGCGCAAAACCGGCGGATCGCCGGCCAATGCCGTCGCTCCGCCAGGGGCGCCGCAAGGCGCAGAAGCCTAACATGGGTGATCGACCACAGGGCCGGAGCCTACCCCCATGAGCCGTCTCAACCAGGAGCTGGGCCTGCTGCAGGGCGTCGGCCTGCTCAGCACCTCGCTGCTCGGCACCGGCATCTTCGTGGTGCCCGCGCTGGCCGCCACGGCCGCCGGCACCGCTTCGCTGTGGGCCTGGCTCATCCTCATCGCCCTGGTGCTGCCGGTGGCCTTCACCTTCGCCCAGCTCGGCCGCCGCTTCCCGCACGCCGGCGGCGCGCCGCACCTGATCGGCCGCGCCTTCGGCGTGCGCCTGGAGCGGGTGGTTGCCCTGCTGTTCCTCGCCGTGCTGCCGGTCGGCCTGCCGGCGGCGCTGCACATCGCCACCGGTTTCTGGCAGGCGCTGCTGCCGCTGGACCGCGGCGAGGCGCTGGCCATCCAGCTCGCCACCCTCGCCGCCATGCTGCTGCTCGGCCAGCGCCCGGCGCGCGCCTCCGGGCTGGTACAGGGGCTGATCGCGGTGGCCATCCTCGCCACCGTGGCGCTGATCTGGTGGGCCGGCGATCTACCGCTGCGCGAGCAGCCGCTGCTGCCGCCGCTGGCGGCGGACGACTGGTCGCGCATTCCGGCGGCGCTGGGGGTGATGTTCTGGTGCTTCGTCGGCATCGAGGCCTTCACCCACCTGGGCGAGGAGTTCAAGCGCCCGCAGCGCGACTTCCCGCTGGCCCTGCTGCTCGGCGTACTGCTCGCCGGGCTGGTGTACTGGGCCTGCTCGGTGGCGATCCTCAGCTTCGCCATGTACGGCGACGCCGAGCGCGACGCCAGCGCCCTGCCGCGACTGATGGAGCTGCTGCTCGGCGAGCGCGCCCGCCTGCTGGTGGCGGTGGTCGGCTACCTGGCCTGCTTCGCCTCGATGAACGTCTACGTGCAGGGCTTCGCCCGGCTGATCTGGAGCCTGGCCGACGAGGGCAAGCTGCCGCGCGCCCTGGCCCGGCGCAACCGCCACGGCGTGCCCGGCCGCGCGCTGCTGCTGGTGGTGCTGGCCAGCGCCCTGTGCGCCCTGCTCGCCAGCGGCCTGCAGCTTTCGGTGGACGAGCTGATCCGCTACGCCAACGGCAACTTCGTGCTGGTCTACCTGCTCAGCATGGCCGCCGGCGTGGTGCTGCTGCGCGGCGTCTGGCGCGCCGTCGCCCTGCTCAGCTGCCTGCTGTGCGCGCTGGTGCTGGCCATGCTCGGCAGCGACGCGCTGTACGCCCTCGGCCTGCTCGCCGTGCTGGCCCTGGCCAGCCTGTGGTGGCGACCCCTGCCCCTCGGCGCCCGCCCGCCGCTCTGAGCCGGGCGGTACGCGGGGCGGACAACCTGCCGGCCGGCCATCGCCGGCCTGCGCGTGGCGGATCTCGCCCGCTGGCGGCGCGCCGACCTCTGGCCGGTGCCCGTCCTGGCCACCGCTCGGGGTGCGGACCAATTTCTCCCGCCCGGCCGGTGTACGTCGCTCTGCGCATCGGTCCTAACCCCTCGGCTGGCCGTCGCGTCGCAGCCCGGCAGACGCGCCATCGCCCTGCGCTGGCCAGCGCCACTCCGCCACGCTCCATCGTCGACCGCACCGGCCACCGTCCCGCTGGTCCCCATTCGCCCCGCACCGCTGATCGCGCGGACCAGGGCACGTGCCGCTGCGCGCCCTCTCGGAAACCACTGCAACCGCGCTAGAATGCGCCTTCCGCGCCACCCCCACGCTTCGTGCCCCGCCAGGAATCCCCCCGCGCATGTCCGCCCAGACTCTGCTTTCCCTCCCCTTACTGGCCCTCGCCCTCGGCGGCTTCGTGGTCGGCAGCAGCGAATACATCATCATGGGCCTGCTGCCCGAGGTGGCCCGCGATCTAGGCGTCAGCCTGGCCGACGCCGGCCTGCTGGTCAGCGCCTACGCCATGGGCGTGGTGGTCGGCGCGCCGCTGCTCGGCCCGCTGCTCGGCCGCCTGCCGCGCAAGCAGGCGCTGATGTGGCTGATGGGCGCCTACACCCTCGGCAACCTGGGCTGCGCGCTGGCGCCGGACTATGCCTGGCTGGTCGCCGCGCGGCTGTTCACCGCGGTCAGCCATGCCGGCTTCTTCGGCTGCGCCACCCTGCTCGCCGCCGAGCTGGCGCCGCCGCAGCGGCGCGCCTCGGCGATGGCCCTGGTGCTCAGCGGGCTGACCATCGCCAATGTGCTCGGCGTGCCGCTGGGCGCCTGGTTCGGCCAGGCCAGCAGCTGGCGGATGACCTTCTTCGCCGTCGCCGGCTTCGGCGTCTGCACCCTGCTCGCCCAACTGCTCTGGCTGCCGCGCGGCCAGGGCGTGCCCAGCCATGGCGGCGGTGCCTGGAGTGGCGTACTGCGCCGTCCGGTGCTGCACGCCCTCGGCGTGTGCTGCCTGTCCTCGGTGGCGCTGTTCAGCGTGTTCACCTACATCAGTCCCCTGCTGCGCGACAGCGGCGGCTTCTCGGCCAACCTGAGCAACACGGGCCTCTTGGTATTCGGCGTCGGCCTGACCCTCGGCAACCTGCTCGGCGGCCGCCTGGCCGACCGCGGCATCCGCCATGCCGTACCGCTGGCGATGGGTTGCAGCGCCCTGGCGCTGCTCGGCCTGTTCGCCTGCATCGACACGCCGCCGGTGGCCATGGCCCTGCTGCTGTGCTGGGGCATGGCCAGCTTCGCCATTTCCTCGCCGCTGCAACTGCTGCTGGTCGAGCAGGCCGGCGACTCGGCGGGCCTGGCTGCCACCCTCAGCCACGCCGCCTTCAACCTCGGCAACGCCAGCGGCGCCTGGTTCGGCGGCCTGTGGCTGGGTGCCCAGTTCGGCCTGGCCCAACTGCCGCTGCTGGGCGTCGCCCTGCTGCTGGCGACCATCGCCGCCGCCTGGCCGCTGCCACGCCTGCGTCCGGCGCGCGAGCGCCTCGGGCTGCACTGACGCCATACTTCCGGGCGCCACACGTCCGGGCGTCGGCTGGCCGGGCCGCGACTGACCTACCCTTGAACTGTTGGCCCGGCTGCATCGGGCGGCCGGCCCGGGACACCTGAGCACGGGAGGTTGACGATGGACATGGCGGCACTCAAGCACTTCGACAAGCCGGACGAGGTCCGGGAGTTCCCCAAGGGCCGGGTGGAGCTGGTCACCATCGGCGGGGCCACCGTGGGCCGCGCCATCTTCGAGCCCGGCTGGCGCTGGGCGACCTCGGTACAGCCATTGGTCAAGACCAGGAGCTGCGAGGCGCCGCACTTCCAGTATCACGTCTCCGGCGTGCTGCACATCCTGATGGACGACGGCACCGAGTTCGACTGCCATCCGGGCGACGTGTCGCTACTGCCCTCGGGCCATGACGCCTGGGTGATCGGCGACGAACCGGCGGTGGTGGTCGACTTCCAAGGCATGATCGACTACGCCAGGACGCACTAGACATGCACTGGGGCCTGGCCGCCGACGCCATCCTGGTCGTGCACCTGGCCTTCGTGCTGTTCGCCCTGTTCGGCGGCCTGCTGGCGGGCCGCTGGCGCCTCTTCCTGCTGCTGCATCCGCCGGCGGCGGCCTGGGCGATCTTCGTCGAGCTGACCGGGCGCGGCTGCCCGCTCACCGCCTGGGAGCAGCAGCTGCGCCTGCGCGCCGGCGAGGCCGGCTACAGCGAAGGTTTCATCGAGCACTACCTGCTGCCGCTGCTCTACCCGGACTGGCTGAGCCTGCCGGTGCAGTACGTGCTGGCCGCCTTCGTGCTGCTGGTCAACCTGGCGATCTACATCTGGGTATGGCGACGCTACCTGCGCCACGACGCGCAGGCGCTCGGGCAGCGCTGAGTGGGCCGTCCGGACGACTCCCGAGCGCTGCTAGCGCATCGCCGAGCCGCTCTGCACCTCTTCGCCGGCGATCATGAACCTGCCGTAGCCGCGATGGTGCAGGGTGCGCGGCGCGGTCACCTGCGGGTCGTGCCAGGCCTGCAGCACCTCGAGGAGGAAGAAGTTGTAGCTGCCGACCAGTTGGCGATCGATCACCCGGCACTCTAGGTTCGCCCAGCACTCCTCGACGCGCGGCACGGCGACCTGCGCCGAGGACACGGCGGTGAGGGCGAAGCTGGCGAACTTGTCGACCTGGTCGCCATGGCTATTGCCGCAGGCCACCAGCCGGTCGAGCAGCTCGGCGCTCGGCACGTTGAGCACGCACTCGCCGGTTGCTTCCAGCGCGGCGAAGGAATGGTTCGCCGCGCTGACCACGCAGCCGACCTGCGGCGGCTCGAACTCCAGCATGCAGTGCCAGGACATCGGCATCACGTTGGCCCGCCCCGCCTGCGCGGTACTCAGCAACACCACCGGGCCGGGTTCGAGCACGGCGTAGACCTCGGCCAACGGCAGTTCGACTTTCATCGCGGACGCTCCTCTGCAGATCTCCTGGAGAATAGACGGGGCGTGCGGCGCTGCATTACCTTGGCCCCCTCACCCGCTCGTTTGGATGGACGGGCACTGCACGGACGCAGGAGAGCCGATGGACAGCCTGTCGCTATACGAAAAAACCTTCCTCATCCTCGGCAGCCAACTGGCGCTGACCTGGCTCAGCACCCTGCTGCTGATCGGCCGGCTGCGTCGCCAGTACCATGCCCGGTCGGCCTGGGTCGGCGGCAGCATCGGGGCGAACGGCCAGCTCGACCTCCACCTCGACTGGTACTACGTCAAACCCTGGTTCTACGCCCTGCTGGCGCTGGACTTCGGCGTCTTCCTGATTCTGCTGTTCTTCGGCCGCCACGACCTCAGCTACGGCGTACCGCTGTTCAGTCTCTGGTCGGTGCTCGGCGGGCTGCTGCTGGCCCTGTGTCTGGTCTCGGTGGACGAAAACCTCGGCGGCCGGGTCCTGGGCCTGACCGCACTGATCACCCTGGCGGCCGGACTGATCGGCAGCCACTCGGGGATAGACTTCTCCTCCCTGCGAGGCCCCCTGCACTCAGCCCTCCTGCTGCTCATCGCGATCGGCATATTGCGCCTGTTCGTCGCCATCGACGGCTGGCTGCGCCGGCTCATCGCCCTGGCGGGCATCGCGGTATTCACCGGATACCTGCTCTACAACTTCCACAAGCTCAGCCGACTCAACCAGGTGGAAGCCGCCAACGACTGGGAGGTCGCCATGTCGATGGCGATCAGCATCTACCTGAACATCCTCAACCTGTTCCTCGACCTGCTGGACCTGCTGAGCACCAGATGAGCCATGCTTCAGGCAGGTAGCCGCGAGGGGCGCAGATGAACGCAGCGACGACCGACGAGCGGTGCTGGGTCCTCTATCGGATCGACGACAACGGCAACGAGGTGGAGATGTGTCGCTTCGCCAGCCGCAGCGCGGCCGAGGCGGCGATGCGCAAGTACGAGGCGCGCGGGCACAAGCAGGCGTATCTGGTCAGGGAAGACAAGGGCGGGGGGTCGCAGGGTGGGTTAGGCCGCAGGCCGTAACCCACCAACCAGCCCGCAGGGCTGGCCCACCCCCAACAGGCGACCTGGCGGGCGCCCTGGTGGGTTGCGCCGCGTTGCGGCTTACCCACCTACGCAAAGAGCTCGCGCCCGGCTTCAGCCCTTCAGCTCGAACGCGTCGGCATCGCGATAGGCCGGGAAGCGCGTGCGGAACTTGGCCAGCGCCTGCGCCGACAGGGTCACCTGGAACACGCCCTCGGCATCGCCCGCCGCCAGCAGGCTGTCGCCCTGGAAGTCGAGCACCTGGCTGTCGCCGGCGTGCGGGTAGCCGTTGCCGTCGGCGCCGATGCGGTTGACCGCCGCCACGTAGCAGAGGTTCTCGATGCCGCGCGCCGGCAGCAGGCGGTTCCACGGATTGCGGCGCGCCGCCGGCCAGCTGGCGATGTACAGCAACAGGTCGGTGTCGTGCGGATCGCGGCTCCACACCGGGAAACGCAGGTCGTAGCAGACCAGCGGACGCACCTGCCAACCCTTCAGCTCCAGCAGCACACGCTCCTCGCCGGCCGCGTAGTGCTCGTGCTCGCCGGCCATGCGGAACAGGTGGCGCTTGTCGTAGTGGGCGCAGCTGCCGTCCGGGCGCGCCCAGTACAGGCGGTTGCGGTAGCTGCCGTCGGCGGCGCGGGTGATCACGCTGCCGACCACCACGGCGTTCAGGCGTGCGGCCTGGTCGAGCAGCCAGGCGCGGGTCGGGCCGTTCTCGGCCTCGGCCAGCGCGGCGGCGTCCATCGAGAAGCCGGTGGCGAACATCTCCGGCAGGATCACCAGGTCGGCGCCCTCGGCCTGGTCGAGCAGGCGGGCGAAGTGGGCATGGTTGGCGGCCGGGTCCTGCCAGACCGGGGCGGTCTGCACCAGGGCCAGCTTGAGGTCGGGCAAGGCGGTCAGGTCACGCATGGGAAGTCTCCGCAAATCCTTGGTCGTCGGCTGACGTAGGGTGGACAACGGCGCAGCCTTGTCCACCGGGGCGCACATTGGTGGACAAGCGCTGACGCGCGTTGTCCACCCTACCGGTCACACCCGGCACAGCTTGTCGGTGGCCTGGCGCAGGGTGTCCTCGCGCTTGGCGAAGCAGAAGCGCACCAGGCGCAGGTCCTTGGGCGCGTCCTGGTAGAACACCGACACCGGGATGGTCGCCACGCCGTGCTCGCGGGTCAGCCACAGCGACATCTCGACGTCATTCAGGTCGTCGCGGATCGCCGAGTAGTCGGCCAGCTGGAAGTAGGTGCCGGGGGTGCGCTTGAAGGCGAAGCGCGAGCCCTTGAGCAGGTCGCAGAACAGGTCGCGCTTGGCCTGGTAGAAGGCCGGCAGCTCGGCGACGTGCTCGGGGTGGGCGGTCATGAAGTCGGCCAGCGCCCACTGCAGCGGGGTGATGCCGCAGAAGGTGACGAACTGGTGGACCTTGCGCAGCTCGGCGGAAAGCTGCGCCGGCGCCACCACGTAGCCGGTCTTCCAGCCGGTGACGTGGTAGGTCTTGCCGAACGAGCTGACCACGAAGGCGCGCGCGTACAGCTCCTCGTGGGCCAGCACGCTGGCGTGCTCGACGCCGTCGAACACCAGGTGCTCGTAGACCTCGTCGCTGATCAGGTAGATCTCGCGCTCGCGGATCAAGGCGGCCAGCTGGTCCAGCTCGGCGCGGGAAATCAGCGCGCCGCTGGGGTTGTGCGGGCTGTTGAGGATGATCAGCCGGGTGCGCGGGCCGATGGCATCGGAAAGGCGCTGCCAGTCGATGGCAAAGTCCGGCAGCGCCAGCGGCACGTGCACGCAGCGCCCGCCGGCCAGCTCCACCGACGGCTCGTAGCTGTCGTAGCAGGGATCGAAGACGATCACCTCGTCGCCCGGGCGCACCAGCGCCTGCACCGCGCAGAAGATCGCCTCGGTGGCGCCGGGGGTGATGGTCACCTCGGCGTCCATGTCCACCTGGCGGCCGTAGCTGCGGGCGATCTTCGCCGCCACCTGCTCGCGCAGCGCCGGCAGGCCGGTCATCGGTGCGTATTGATTGTGTCCGGCCATCACGTGGCGGCCGACCGCCTCGCGCAGCGCCTGCGGGCCGTCGAAGTCGGGGAAGCCCTGCGACAGGTTGATGGCGCCGGTCTGCGCGGCGAGCTGGGACATGGTGGTGAAGATGGTGGTGCCGACGTTGGGCAGCTTGCTGACGATCATCGCAGTTCCTGAGCCAATGGAGCGCAAGCGGCGAGGATAGCCGATCCGCCGCCGCGCGGCAGCCGGGCCGAAGGCCCAGCGCATGCGCGAAACTGGCGGCTGCGTCCGCCGCCCGGCAAGGGCGCTGCGCTATGCTCAGGCGCAGTCCAGAGAGAAAGGATGCTCACATGAACAAGGCCCAGCGCCGCTCCGAGAAATTCTTCCAGCTCGCCCTGTGGCTGGTCGCCGTGGTGTTCGCCGGCTTCCTGGTCAACCTCGGCGGCGCGCTGGTGCGCAACCTGCCGCTGGTCGAGCAGCAACTGGCGATGGAGGACTTCCTCGACCAGGCCGCCGCCCGGCGCGCCGAGCAGGAGATCAAGCGCCAGCGCGCGCTGACCGAGGAGGTCGACGACGCCCTCGAACAGGACCGCCTCAAGCTGGAGGCGGCGCGGCAGAACAGTCAGGCCGCGCGCGACGCCCTGAACGCCTGGCTGGCCAGCCGCCAGGTGACCCAGCAGGCTTCGCGCGACGAGGAATTGCTCAAGCGCACCGAGGCGCTCGAGCACCTGCGCCTCGTCGAGCGCCAGGTGCGGGGGACGGTGGAGGCCGACGAGCAGCGCCTGCTCGACGCCCAGCAGGCGCAGCGCCATGCGCAGAAGCAACTCGACGCGCTGCACGCGGATGCCTACGAGCGGCTGGCCGGCGAGCAGCGCAAGCAGGAACTCAAGGTGTTCCTGATCCGCCTGGCGATCACCCTGCCGCTGCTGCTGGTGGCCGGCTGGCTGTTCGCCCGCCAGCGCAAGAGCACATGGTGGCCGTTCGTGTGGGGCTACATCTACTTCGCGCTGTTCGTGTTCTTCGTCGAGCTGGTGCCCTACCTGCCGAGCTACGGCGGCTACGTGCGCAATATCGTCGGCGTACTGATCACCGTGCTGGTCGGCCGCCAGGCGATCGTCTCGTTCAACCGCTACCGCCAGCGCCAGCTGGAGGCCGAGGCCAAGCCCGACGTGGAGCGGCGCCAAGAGATCTCCTACGACACCTCGTTGCTGCGCCTGGCCAAGAAGGTCTGCCCCGGCTGCGAGCGGCCGGTCGAGCTGGACAACCCGCAGATCGACTTCTGCCAGCACTGCGGCCTCAGCCTGTTCGACCACTGCGGGACGTGCGACGCACGCAAGAGCGCCTTCGCGCGCTTCTGCTTCGCCTGCGGCAGCAGCGCGGCCCAGGCGAGCGCGCCGCCGGCGCCGTAACGGTTACTTCTTCTTGCTCGGCCCTGCCGGCTTCTTGGCGCCGCCCAGGCCGGGCATCTTGCGCACCGACTTGACCTTGGGCGCGCTGCTGTCGATCCAGTTGCCCAGCGGCTTGCCGGCCTTGCCCGGCTTGCCAAACTCGACCTTGGGCGCCTTGGGTTTCTTCGGCTTCTTCACCACCTGGCCGTCGATGGTGGTCTGCGGCACGCGGTGGTCGGGAATGAAGTCCGGCTCGTCGCGGCGCGGCAGCACCTGGCGGATCAGCAGTTCGATGGCGGCGAGCAGCTGCACCTCGTCGGCGCACACCAAGGACAGCGCCTCACCCGTCGCGCCGGCGCGGCCGGTGCGGCCGATACGGTGCACGTAGTCCTCGGCGACGATCGGCAGGTCGAAGTTGACCACCAGCGGCAGGTCGTCGATGTCCAGGCCGCGTGCCGCCACGTCGGTGGCCACCAGCACCTGCACCTCGCCGGCCTTGAAACGCTCCAGCGCGCGCAGGCGCGCCGGCTGCGGCTTGTCGCCGTGGATCGCGTCGCTGCTGACGCCCAGGCGCTGCAGCTCGCCGACCAGCTCGTCGACGCCCTTGCGGGTCTTGACGAACACCAGCACCTGGCCCCAGCGCCTTGCCTTGAGCAGGTGGCAGAACAGCTCGGACTTGCGCTTCTTGTCCACCGGGATCAGCCACTGCTTGACCGACTGCGCCGCGGCGTTGCGCGGGCTGACCTCGATGGACAGCGGGTCGCGCAGCAGCACCCGCGCCAGCTCGCGGATGGTCTCCGAGAAGGTCGCCGAGAACAGCAGGGTCTGGCGGCGCCGCGGCAGCATGGCGAACAGCTCGTTGAGCTCGCGGGCAAAACCCAGGTCGAGCATGCGGTCGGCCTCGTCGAGCACCAGGAACTCCACCTGCTCGAAGCGCACCGCGTTCTGGCGGAACAGGTCGAGCAGCCGGCCGGGGGTGGCCACCAGCACGTCGACGCCCTTGCGCAGGCGCATCATCTGCGGGTTGATGCTCACCCCGCCGTAGGCGGCCAGGGTGCGCAGCGGCAGGTGCTGGCCGTAGACGCGGAAGCTCTCGTGGACCTGCTCGGCCAGCTCGCGGGTCGGCACCAGGATCAGCGCGCGCACCGAGTTGGGCGCCACCACCCCCACCTGGCTCAGGCGCTGCAGCAGCGGCAGGGCGAAGCCGGCGGTCTTGCCGGTGCCGGTCTGCGCCGCCGCCATCAGGTCGCGGCCCTTGAGCACGGCGGGAATCGCCTGGCTCTGCACCGGCGTGGGGGTCTGGTAGTCGAGATCGGCGAGTGTGCGCAGCAGCGGCTCGATCAGGCCGAGGGAAGCGAAGGTCATGGCAGGCAACCGGCAAAAAAACGAGGGCGCCAGTTTACCCGCAAAGGCCGCCGACTGCCGGAGGATCAGCCACGCAGCAGCAGGGGGCCCTGGATCGGCACGTAGCGGTCGGCGGCGCGCAGCAGCGACTGCGCGGTGAGCCCCGGCACGCCGTACACAGTGGACTCGACGCCGGCGCGGCGCACGCGCTCGAGCAGCAGGTCGAAGTCGCCGTCGCCGGAGGCCAGCACCACCTCGTCGACCCGCGCCGCGGCGTCGAGCACGTCGATGGTGATGCCGACGTCCCAGTCGCCCTTGGCGCTGCCGTCGCTGCGCTGGATGTAGGGCTTGAGCTTCACGGTGAAGCCGAGCTTGCTCAGGGTGCGCTGGAACTTCTGCTGGCGCGGGTCGCCGCGGTCGATGGCGTAGGCGTAGGCCTCGACGATCTCCCCGCGCGCCGCCACCTCGGCCCACAGCACGGCGTAGTCGAAGTGGCAGCCATGCGCCTGGCGCACGGTGTAGTAGAGGTTCTGCACATCGGCGAACAGGGCGATGGTCTTCACGGGGAGTCCTTGCGGCGCGGCGAATGGCGGATTATCCATCCAGGCCTCCGGCAGGGGCCACTTCATTCGCCCCTACGAGGGCTTGAGCCCGGATAGCCGCGGCACCAGCAGCCGCTCGAACAGCCGCGGCGCCAGGCGCGCCAGCAGCCGCGCCAGCCAGTTGACGTTGGAATGCACCAGCAGGCGCTTGCGGCGCACCGCGGCCTGGAAGATCGCCTCGGCGGTGTCCTGCGGCGAGCTGACCTTGCCGACGAACGGGATCGGCTGGCTGATCACCGAGCCGTCGCCGACCAGCGCACGCTTGCGGATGTCGGTGGCGGTGAAGCCGGGGCACACCAGCATGACGTTCACGCCGCTGCCCGCCAGCTCCAGGCGCAGGGTGTCGAACAGGCCGTGCAGGGCATGCTTGCTGGCGTTGTAGGCGCTGCGGTTGAGCATCGGCGCAAAACCCGACAGCGAGCTCATCACGATCAGTTGCCCGCGCCGCGCCAAAAGGCTCGGCAGGGCCGCCTGGGTACAGTGCAGGGCGCCGAAGTAGTTGACCGCCATGATCCGCTCGAACACCGCCAGGTCGGTTTCGGCGAAGGCGCTGCGATGGGTGATGCCGGCGTTGTTGACCAGCACGTCGATGCCGCCGAAGCGCTCCACCGCCAACGCCACCGCCGCCCGCACCGCCGCGGCGTCGGCGATGTCGCAGCGCAGGGCCAGGACCTGGGCGTTGTGGTGCTCGGCCAGGTGCTGGGCCAGGCTGTCGAGCGCCGCCTGGTCGAGATCGAGCAGCACCAGGCGCGCCCCGGCCTGGGCGAAGCGCACCGCCAGCGCCCGGCCGATGCCGGCGCAGCCGCCGGTGATCAGCACCACCTTGCGCTGGAACACCTTGCTGACGAACACCTTGCGGATGACGCGGCGCATGCGGTCCTCCTGGCGGGTCGGACGGCTGCCCGTCTACAGCCGCTTGTGGCTGCCGTCGCACAGCGGCGGCGAGGCGGTGTGCTTGCAGGCGCAGAAGTACAGGGTCTCGCTGCGCAGGGCGCGAAAGCGCAGCGGGCGGAAGGGGCCGACCCGGTGCGAGCCGTCGCAGAACGGCTGGCTCTGGCTCAGACCGCAGCGGCACCACCAGTACTCCTTGCCGGCCTCGACCGTCACCGCCAAGGGACCGCGCTGGGCAACATGAGGCTCGGACATGGCATATCTCCGTGGTTTCTATGCCTTATCAGCATAGCGAGCGGACGAGGGTCGCCGCATGGCCGGCCCGCAGCGCTGTCTAATTAAAGCACCTTCGAGCCCCGGTGGTCGGATCGGGCAACGGTGAGAGCCACAAGGGCTACACTGCATCGATACCGCATCATCTAGCTCGATTTATGGGTCAGTGCCGTCGATCGTCTGGCTTGTTTGGGTATGTCTTTGGCACCGGCAGTGATGGGACTCTCGCGACCCTGCCCAGCAGCGGCTCGCGACTGGACACCCTCTTGAGGAGGATCTCATGCCTGATATCAGGCTAAGAGCCGCCGAGCCATATCGCCAAGACGAGCACAGCACCGCCGTCCTGCCCGATCGCCGCAAGCCGAACCTGCAGGTTCGCAGCTTCCAGCAAGACAAACGGAGAATTCTTTTCGTCACCTCAGAACTGGCCGACCTGGTCAAGGCCGGGGGCCTGGGCGACGTTTCCGCCGCCCTGCCCCGCGCCCTGGCCGGCCTGCACGATGTGCGCGTGCTGCTGCCGGGCTATCGCGAGGTGCTCGACAGCGGCCATCCGATCCGCATGGTCGGCGGCGTGGCCGGGCATGCCGCCCTGCCCCCCGCGCGGATCGGCCGGATCGACTTCGACGACGGCCTGATCGCCTACGTGCTGATCTGTCCCGAGCTCTACGAGCGCGCCGGTACCCCCTACGTCGACGAACAGGGGCGCGACTGGCCGGACAATCACATCCGCTTCGCCCGCCTGGGGCTGGCCGCGGCCGACTTCGCCAGCGGCCGCGCCGGCATCCGCTGGTGCCCGGACCTGCTGCACAGCCACGACTGGCCGGCGGCGATGACCCCGGCCTACCTGCGCTGGCGGGGCAGCGCCACGCCCGTGGTGTTCACCATCCACAACCTCGCCCACCAGGGCCTGTGCAGCCTGGAGTGCATCCCCGAACTGGGCATTCCGGCGGCGGCCGGCCACATCGAGGGCATGGAGCTGCACGGCAGGTTGTCCTTTCTCAAGGCGGGCATCGCCTACGCCGACCGGGTGACCACCGTCAGCGCCACCTACGCGCGGGAGATCACCACGGCCGAATTCGGCTGCGGCCTGGAAGGTTTTCTGCGCAGCAAGGCGCGCCAGGGGCTGCTCAGCGGCATCCCCAACGGCATCGACGAGAGCTGGGACCCGGCGACCGACCCGCATCTGCTGGACCACTTCGGCGGCAACGACTGGCAGGGCAAGGCCGCCAATGGCGCCTACACGCGCCGCCTGTTCGGCCTGCAGGACTCGCCCGGGCCGTTGTTCGCCGTGGTGTCGCGCCTGGTGTACCAGAAGGGCCTCGACCTGACCCACGCGCAGGCCGCCCACATCGTCGCCGCGGGCGGCCAGCTCGCCATCCTCGGCCGCGGCGAACCCGAGGTCGAGCAGCACATGCGCGAACTCGCCCAGCGCTTCCCCGGCCATGTCGGCGTGCGCATCGGCTTCGACGAAACCGACGCCCGGCGCCTGTTCGCCGGCAGCGACTTCCTGCTCATGCCCTCGCGCTACGAGCCTTGCGGGCTGAGCCAGATGTACGCGCAGCGCTTCGCCTCGCTGCCGATCGCCCGGCGCACCGGCGGCCTGGCCGACACCATCGAGGATGGCGTCAGCGGCTTCCTGTTCGATCAGCCCAGCGTGGCCAGCTACCGCCAGGCCATCGACCGCGCGCTGCGGGTGCATGCCTGCCCGCCGCTGCTGCACGCCATGCGCTGCCGGGCCATGGCCGCGCGCTGCTTCTGGAGCCATGCCATCGACCCTTACGCGGAGCTCTACCAGAAACTGCTCGAACGCCGCCGCGAGGTCCGCCTGCCGGTTTAGGAGGGGCCATGTCCGTACCGCACGCCGGCGCCGGCCGGCACGGAGCCGTTCTGCTGGAGGGCGGGAACACCCGCTTCAGCCTGTGGGCGCCGGATGCGCAGACGGTCAGCGTCGAGCTGGAGGATGGGGCGCGCTGGCCGATGCGCGGCGCGGCCGGCGGCTGGTTCGTCGCCGAGCTGCCCTGTGGCGCCGGAACCCGCTATCGCTACGCCATCGACGACCGCCTGCGGGTCCCCGATCCGGCCTCGCGCGCCCAGCTCGGCGACGTGCACGGGCCGAGCCTGGTGGTCGATCCCCGCGCCTATCGCTGGCGCTACCCCGACTGGCGCGGCCAGCCCTGGCACCGCACGGTGCTCTACGAACTGCATGTCGGGGCGATGGGCGGCTACCAGCGGATCATCGAGCGGCTGCCCGCACTTGCCGAGCTGGGCATCACGGCCATCGAGCTGATGCCGCTGGCGGAATTCCCCGGGGCGCGCAACTGGGGCTACGACGGCGTGCTGCCCTATGCGCCGGAAGCCTCCTACGGGCCGCCGGAGGCGCTCAAGGAGCTGGTCGACAGCGCCCACGGCCACGGCCTGATGGTGTTCCTCGACGTGGTGTACAACCACTTCGGCCCGGACGGCAATTTCCTCGGCGAATATGCCAGTGCCTTCTTCCGCGCCGACCGCCCCACCCCGTGGGGCGACGCCATCGACTTCCGCCGTCAGGAGGTCCGCGACTTCTTCATCGACAGCGCGCTGCTCTGGCTGCAGGAATACCGCTTCGACGGCCTGCGCCTGGATGCGGTGCACGCGATCCACGACAAGGACTTTCTCCGCGAGCTGGCGGTGCGGGTGCACGCCGCGGTGGAGGCGGACCGGCAGATCCACCTGGTGCTGGAGAACGACGACAACGCCGCCAGCCTGCTGCTCGGCCAGGGCTTCACCGCGCAGTGGAACGACGACGTCCACCACGCGCTGCACGTGCTGCTGACCGGCGAGGCCGAGGGCTACTACGCCGACTACCAGGACGAGCCGACGCGCCTGCTGGCGCGGTGCCTGGCCGAGGGCTTCGCCTACCAGGGCGAGATGAGCCGGCGCGGCGTGCCGCGCGGCGAACCCAGTGCGCACCTGCCGCCGAGCGCCTTCGTGCTGTTCCTGCAGAACCACGACCAGATCGGCAACCGCGCCTGCGGCGAGCGGCTGAGCGCGCTGGCCGACGCCGAGGCCCTGCGCGCGGCGACCACCCTGCTGCTGCTCGCGCCGATGATCCCGCTGCTGTTCATGGGCGAGGAATTCGCCGCGCGCCAGCCGTTCCTGTATTTCACCGACCACCACGGCGAGCTGGCCGAGGCGGTGCGCAGCGGCCGGCGCAACGAGTTCGCCGCGTTCGCCGCGTTTCGCGATCCGGCCAGCCGCGCGGCCATTCCCGACCCGAACGCCGAAGCGACCTTCGCCGCCTCGCGGCCGGACTTCGCCTGCGCCGCGGCGCCCGACCACGCGCAATGGCTGGCGCTGTACCGCCAGCTGCTGCAGCTGCGGCATGCCGAACTGATGCCCCTTCTGCCCGGTACCTGCGCGCTGGGCGCCGAGGTGCTGGGCGCGGGCGCGCTGCGCGCGCGCTGGCGGCTGGGCGACGGCCAGGTGCTGCGCATCGAACTCAACCTCGCCGCGGGGGAGCTGCCGCTGGGCGCCGCGCGTCCGGCGCGGCTGCTGTTCGAGAGCCGCGAGGCCGACGTCGCGCGCCGCGCCGGGCTGCTCGCGCCCCGCCTGGCGCAGGTGTTCCTGGAGCCGGCCGATGAGCGATAAGCGCCTGCTCGCCCTGGCCGAGGCGGCCGGCGTCGCCGCCCATTGGGTGGATGCCAACCAGCGCCCGCAGCGGGTCTCCGCCGAGGCGCTGCGCGCGGTGCTGGACGGTCTCGGGCTGCCGGCGCAGAGCGATGCGCAGGTCAGGGAAAGCCTCGCCCGGCTGCGCCAGGACGCCGGCGCGGCGGAACCGCCGGCGCTGCTGACCCAGGAAGCCGGACAGCCGCTCTCGTTGGCCGCCCATTTCCCGGCCGGTACGCCATTCGAACTGCTGGGCGACGATGGCGGCCGCCTCGATGCCCGCCTCGACGCGGCCGGCCGTCTGCCGGGGCTCGATGCGCTGGGCTACCACCAACTGTGCATCGGCGACCGCCAGCTGACCCTGGCCGTCGCCCCGGCCCAGGGCGCCACGCCCCAGGCGCTGCTGGACAGCGCGCAGCCGCGCGCCTGGGGGCTCGCCGTGCAGCTCTACGCGCTGCGCCGCGCAGGCGACGGCGGGATCGGCGATACCCGGGCGCTGGAGCGGCTGGCGCGCGCCGCCGCCCAGCAGGGCGCCGACGCCCTGGCGATCAGCCCGGTGCACGCCATGTTCAGCGCCGACCCGCGGCGCTTCAGTCCCTACGCGCCGTCGAGCCGCTGCTTCTTCAACGTCCTGCATGCCGCCCCGAGCAGCCTGCTCGGCGAGCAGGCGGTGCGCCAGGCGATCGACGCCGAGGGCCTGGGGCCGGAACTGGCGCGCCTGGAACGCCTCGAACTGGTCGACTGGCCCGCCGCGGCCGCCGCCCGGCTGCGCCTGCTGCGGCGCCTGTTCGAGACGTTTCGCGGCGGCGCCGGCCGCCAGTGGCAGGACTTCCTCCGCTTCCGCGAGCAGGGCGGCGAGGGGCTGGAGAACCACTGCCGCTTCGAAGCGCTGCAGGCGCGCCATCTGCGCGCGGGGAGGCCCTGCGACTGGCACGCCTGGCCGGCCGCGCTGCGCGATCCGCGCAGCCCGACGGTGGCGCGGTTCGCCGCCGAGCACGCCGACCAGGTGAGCTTCCACGCCTTCGCCCAATGGCTGATCGTCCGCGGCCTGCAGCGCGCCCAGCGCGCGGCGCGCAACGCCGGCATGCGCATCGGCCTGATCAACGACCTGGCGGTCGGCGCCGACGGCGGCGGCAGCCAGGCCTGGAGCCGCCAGGCCGAGCTGCTCTCGGCGCTGAGCGTGGGCGCGCCGCCCGACCTGCTCAACCCCATCGGCCAGGACTGGGGACTGTGTGCCTTCTCGCCGCGCGGCCTGCAGCAGCACGGCTACCGCGCCTTCATCGAGATGCTCAGGGCCAACATGGCGCACGCCGGCGGCCTGCGCATCGACCATGTGATGGGCCTGCAGCGCCTGTGGGTGATCCCCCGGGGCGCCGAACCGCGCGACGGCGCCTACCTGCACTACCCGCTGGGCGATCTGCTGCGCCTGCTCACCCTGGAGTCCTGGCGGCAGCGCACGCTGATCCTCGGCGAGGATCTGGGCACCGTGCCCGCCGGCTTTACCGCGGCGCTGGCCGCGCGGGGCGCGCTGGGCATGCGCGTGCTGCTGTTCGAGCACGACGCCCGGGCCCGCTTCCGGCGGCCGGCCGCCTGGCCCGCCACGGCCATGGCCACCACCACCACCCACGACCTGCCGACCCTCTCCGGCTGGTGGCTGGAGCGCGACCTGGAGTGGCGCGAGCGCCTGGCGCTGTACGACCGGCCGACCCTGGAAGCCGCGCGCCGCGACCGCGAGCGCGAGCGCCACGGCCTGCGCCGGGCGCTGGCGCGGGACACCGGGGTGCGCCTGGACGAAGGCGTGGACGCCGCCACGCTGCTCGACGCCAGCATGAGCTTCCTCGGCCATACCCCAGCGCCCCTGGTCCTGCTGCCGATGGAGGACGTGCTTGGCCTGGAGGAACAGGCCAACCTGCCCGGCACCGTCGATCAGCACCCCAACTGGCGGCGGCGCTGGGCCGGCGACAGCGGCCGGCTGCTGGAAAGCGCGCAGGCCAGGCAGCGCCTGCGCCTGCTCGCCGAGGCGCGCCGGCAGGCCGCGGAGGCGCCATGAAGCCGCTCAGCGCGACCCTGCGCCTGCAGTTCCACCGCGACTTCACCCTGGACGACGCCACCGCGCTGGTGGACTACTTCGCCGCCCTGGGCATCAGCCACCTGTACGCCTCGCCGCTGCTGGCCGCCCGCGCCGGCTCGCAGCATGGCTACGACGTGGTCGACCCCACCCGCATCAGCGCCGAGCTGGGCGGCGAGCCGGCCCTGCGCCGGCTGGTCGAGGCGCTGCGCCGGCACGGCATGGGGCTGATCCTCGACGTCGTCTCCAACCACATGGCGGTGGGCGGCGCGGCCAACCCCTGGTGGCTGGACGTGCTGGAGTGGGGGCCGCGCAGCCCCTACGCGGAATTCTTCGATATCGAATGGCACTCGCCCGACCCGCTGCTCGAAGGCCAGCTGCTGGTGCCCTTCCTGCGCAGCGACTACGGCGAGATGCTGCGCAGCGGGGAGATCGCGCTGCGCTTTGCGGCCGCGCAGGGCAGCTTCCATGCCGAGCACCAGGAGCACCACTTCCCGCTCGCCCCGGCGACCTACGCCGAATTGCTGGGCAGTGCCGGTCACCCGGCGCTCGTCCACCTGGCGGCGCGCTTCGCCGCCCTCGCCCACCAGCCCGCCCCCCGCGACACGGCCGCCGAGCTCAAGGCCGAGCTGGCGCAGCTGGCGGCCCGCGCCGAGATCGGCGCAGCGCTGGAGCGCATGCTCGAGCACTACGATTCGCGCCGGCCGGACGGCCTGGCGCGCCTGCACCGCCTGCTGGAGCGCCAGCACTACCGCCTGGCCAGCTGGCGCACCGCCGCCGACGACATCAACTGGCGACGCTTCTTCGACATCAACGAGCTGGGCGGGCTGCGGGTGGAGCGGCCGCGGGTGTTCGAGCAGACCCACCGCAAGCTGTTCGCGCTGATCGAGGACGGCCTGGTCGACGGCCTGCGCATCGACCACATCGACGGCCTGGCCGACCCGCGCGGTTACTGCCGGCGCCTGCGCCGGCGCGTCCAGCGCCTGCTCGGCGCGCGCCCGGGCGAGGCACCCGCGCACGTGCCGATCTACGTGGAGAAGATCCTCGGCCAGGGCGAGCAGCTGCACCGCGACTGGATGGTCGATGGCAGCACCGGCTACGACTTCATGAACGAGGTGTCGCTGCTGCAGCACGACGCGGCCGGCGCGGCGCCGCTGGCGGCGCTGTGGCAGGCGCGCAGCGGCCGGCCGGCGGACTTCCTCGAGGAGGTGCGCCTGGCCCGCCAGCTGGTGCTCACCAGCTCGCTGGCCGGCGACTTCGAGACCGTGGCGCAGGCGCTGCTGCAGGTGGCGCGCGGCGACCTGATGACCCGCGACCTGACCCTCGGCGCGATCCGCCGCGCGCTGCTGGCGCTGATCGTGCATTTTCCGGTCTACCGCACCTACATCGCCGCCACCGGCCGCCGCGCCGAGGACGAGCCGTTCTTCCAGGAGGCCCTGCAGGGCGCGCGCGCCAGCCTGGGCGAGGCCGACTGGCCGCTGCTCGAGCACCTCGAGCGCTGGCTCGGCGGCGAGCCGCCGCGCGCGCTGCCACCCGGTCCCCTGCGCCGTGCCCGCCGCCAGGCCTGCGTGCGCTTCCAGCAGCTGACCGCGCCGGCCGCCGCCAAGGCGGTCGAGGACACCGCCTGCTACCGCTCGGCGGTGCTGCTGTCGCGCAACGACGTGGGCTTCGATCCGCAACGCTTCAGCGCGCCGGCCGAGGCCTTCCACACCGCCTGTCGCGCCCGCCAGCACGCCTTCCCCCACGCCCTGCTGTGCACCGCCACCCATGACCACAAGCGCGGCGAGGACACCCGCGCGCGTCTGGCGGTGCTCAGCGAACGCGCCGAGTGGTTCGCCGCGCGGGTGGACGACTGGTGGCCGCTCGCCGAACCGCTGCGCCGGACCCTGCCCGACGGCCCGGCGCCGAGCCCGGGCGACGAGCTGATGCTCTGGCAGACCCTGCTCGGCAGCTGGCCGCTGGAGCTTTCCGCCGACGACGCCGACGGCCTGCGCCGCTACGCCGAGCGGGTCGCCCAGTGGCAGCTCAAGGCGCTGCGCGAGGCCAAGCTGCGCAGCAGCTGGACCGCGCCGCACGCGGCCTACGAGAGCGCCTGCGGCGAGTACCTGGCGGCCCTGCTGGGCGCCCCGCAACAGGCGCCGCTGCGCCGCGCGATGGCCGCCGCGGCGGACGCGATCGCCCCGGCCGGCGCGCTCAACGGCCTGGTACAGACGCTGCTGCGGATGACCGTGCCGGGCGTGCCGGACCTCTACCAGGGCGGCGAGTTCTGGGACTTCAGCCTGGTCGACCCGGACAACCGCCGGGCGGTCGACTTCGCCGCCCGCCGCCGCGCGCTGCAGCCCGGCGCCGCGCCCGCCCAGTTGCTCGCCAGCTGGCGCGACGGGCGCATCAAGCAATGGTTGATCGCCCGCACCCTGGCGTTGCGCCTGCGCTGTCCGGCGCTGTTCGCCGGCGGGCGCTACCTGCCGCTGCCGGTCAGCGGCAGCCAGGCGCGGCGGGTGCTGGCCTTCGCCCGCGAGCTGGAAGGCGAACGCCTGGTGGTGATCGTGCCGCGCCTGTGCAGCGAACTGCTCGGCGCGGCCCGCCAACCGCTGATCGCCCCGTCCCGCTGGGGCGACACCCGCGTGCGCCTGCCGGCGGCGCTCGGCGAGCAGCGCTGGAGCGGTCTGTTCGCCGATCCGGCGCTGGCCCCCGGCCAGCAGGAGCTGCCGCTGGCGCAGGCGCTGGGCGAATTTCCCGTCTGCGTGCTCTATCCCCTCAACTGCCCAGGAGCGATCTCATGAACCTCGACGAACAACGAATCCGCGAGCTGGCCTACCAGATCTGGGAGAGCGAAGGCTGCCCGGAGGGCGGTGCGCAACGCCATTGGCAGATGGCCCGCAAGCTGCTCGAAGCCGAGCTGCAGGCCCAAAGCCCGGCTGCGCCCGCTCCGCGGGTGCGGCGCACCAACACCGCGCGGGCCACGCTGACCACCGCCGCAGCCCCCGCGAGCACGCCCACGGCCGCGAAGAAGCCCGCCGCGCCGAAGAAGCCGAAGGCCGCGATCCAGGCCCAGAAACCGGCACCCGATGCCGAGCCCGCCGGCTAACGGCGCGGCGAAGGAGGTCGAATGCACCGCAAGCGCAAGACCGCGGCGCCGGCAGCACAGGCGATGACCGCGTCGCGGATCCGCGAGGGTCTGCCCTTCCCGCTGGGCGCCAGCTGGGACGGCCTGGGCGTCAACTTCGCGCTGTTCTCCGCGCATGCCCACATGGTCGAGCTGTGCCTGTTCGACGCCCGCGGCGAGACCGAGCTGGAGCGCATCCAGTTGCCCGAGTACACCGACGAGGTGTGGCACGGCTACCTGCCCGACGCCCATCCCGGCCAGATCTACGGCTACCGCGTGCACGGCCCCTACGCCCCCGACGCCGGCCACCGCTTCAATCCCCACAAGCTGCTGGTCGATCCCTACGCCAAGCAGCTGGTCGGGCAGCTGCGCTGGTCGGAAGCGCTGTTCGGCTACGTCATCGGCTCGACGGACGGCGACCTCAGTTTCGACCAGCGCGACAGCGCGCCCTTCGTGCCCAAGAGCAAGGTCATCGACCCGGCCTTCACCTGGGGCCGCGACCGCCGCCTGCAGCTGCCCTGGGAGCGCACCATCCTCTACGAGACCCACGTGCGCGGCTACACCATGCGCCATCCGGCGGTGGCGGAGCCGCTGCGCGGCACCTTCGCCGGGCTCAAGACCGAGGCGGTGCTCCAGCACATCAGGCGCCTGGGCGTCTCGGCGGTCGAGCTGCTGCCGGTGGCCGCCTTCGTCAACGACCAGCACCTGCTGCACAAGGGCCTGAGCAACTACTGGGGCTACAACACCCTGGCCTACCTCGCCCCGCACCCGCGCTACCTGGCCAGCGGCGTGCTCAGCGAGTTCAAGGAGATGGTCGCGCACCTGCACGACGCCGGGCTCGAGGTGATCCTCGACATGGTCTACAACCACACCGCCGAGGGCAACGAGCTGGGCCCGACCCTGTCGATGCGCGGCATCGACAACCTCAGCTACTACCGCCTGCAGGACAGCGAGCCGCGTTACTACGTCAACGACACCGGCACCGGCAACACCCTCGACCTCACCCACCCGCGGGTCCTGCAGCTGGTCACCGACTCGCTGCGCTACTGGGTCGAGGAGATGCACGTGGACGGCTTCCGCTTCGACCTGGCGACCATCCTCGGCCGCGCCCCGGAGGGCTTCGACGAGCGCCACGGCTTTCTCATCGCCTGCAGCCAGGACCCGCTGCTGAGCCAGGTCAAGCTGATCGCCGAGCCCTGGGACTGCGGCCCCGGCGGCTACCAGCTGGGCGGCTTCCCACCCGGCTGGGCGGAATGGAACGACCGTTTCCGCGACACCGTGCGCGCCTTCTGGCGCGGCGACGACGAGCAGCTCGCCGACATCGCCTCGCGCCTGACCGCCTCGGGCGACCTGTTCAACCAGCGCGGCCGCCGCCCGCACGCCTCGATCAACTTCGTCACCGCCCACGACGGCTTCACCCTGCGCGACCTGGTGTCCTACAACGACAAGCACAACGAGGCCAACGACGAGGACAACCAGGACGGCAGCGACAACAACCTGTCCTGGAACCATGGCGTCGAGGGCCCCAGCGACGATCCGGAGATCCGCGCCCTGCGCCTGCGCCAGATGCGCAACTTCATGGCCACCCTGCTGTTCTCCCAGGGCACGCCGATGCTGGTGGCCGGCGACGAATTCGCCCGCACCCAGCACGGCAACAACAACGCCTACTGCCAGGACAGCGAGCTCGGCTGGGTCGACTGGACGCCGGACGAGGACGGCGAGGCCCTGCTGGCCTTCGTGCGCCAGGCGATCAGGCTGCGCCTGAGCTACCCGATCCTGCGCCGCGGGCGCTACCTGACCGGCGCCTACAACGAGGAAATCGGTGTCAAGGACGTCGCCTGGCTGGCGCCCAGCGGCGAGGAGATGACCGTCGAGCAGTGGCACGAGCCGCACGGCCGCTGCCTGGGCATGCTGCTCGACGGCCGCGCGCAGCCCACCGGCATCCGCCGCGTCGGCGAGGACAGCACCCTGCTGCTGATCGTCAACGCCCATCACGACCTGGTGAATTTCCGCCTGCCGGAGGTGCCGGAAGGCGTTGGCTGGCTGCGTCTGCTCGACACCAACCAGCCCGCGGCGCGGGTCGAAACCTTCGCCTTCGGCTGCGAGTACGGCGTCACCGGTCGCTCGCTGCTGTTGCTTGAGCTGACCCGGATCTGAACCGCCAGGGCACGGGCAGGTCCGAATGAGTATGCCCCTGCGCCACCAGGAGAGCCCCGTGACCATCGACACCACCGGGCAGGGCGCCGGCGTGCAACGGGTGGAAACCGCCAGCCCGGTGCACGTCGTGCGCATCCTGACAGTGAACACCCACAAGGGGTTCACCCTGTTCAACCGCCGCTTCATCCTCCCCGAATTGCGCGAGGCGGTGCGCAGCGTCGACGCCGACGTGGTGTTCCTGCAGGAGGTGATAGGCCTCCACGAGCGCCATTCGCAGCGCATCCACAACTGGCCGCCGACCCCGCACTACGAATTTCTCGCCGACAGCATGTGGAGCGACTTCGCCTACGGGCGCAACGCGGTCTACCCCGAGGGCGACCACGGCAATGCGCTGCTGTCGAAGTACCCCATCGCCCGCTACGACAACATCGACGTGTCGATCGCCGGGCAGGAAGGCCGCGGCCTGCTGCATTGCCGGCTGCAGTTGCCGCGCCAGCAGGAACTGCACGCCGTCTGCGTGCACCTGGGGCTGCGCGAGGATCACCGGCGCAAGCAGCTCAAGCTGCTCTGCCGCCTGCTGGCCAGCCTGCCGCCCGACGCACCGGTGGTGGTCGCCGGCGACTTCAACGACTGGTTGCTGTACGCCGATCGCCTGCTCGAGGGCGAGGCCGGCCTGCACGAGGTGTTCAAGCGCGCCAACGGCGCGGTCGCGCGCAGCTTCCCGGCGCGCTGGCCGGTGCTGCGCCTGGACCGCATCTACGTGCGCAACGCCAGCAGCCATGTCCCGCAGATCCTTTCGCGGCGCCCCTGGTCGCACCTGTCCGACCACCTGCCGCTGGCGGCGGAGATCCACCTATGAAATTTTCCTGGCGCGACGGCAACCGCGTGGACCTGCTGGAGAACGGCGAGGCGTATTTTCCCCGGGTGTTCGAGGCGATGCGCGGCGCCGAAGTGGAGGTGCTGGTCGAGACCTTCATCCTCTTCGAAGACAAGGTCGGCGAGCAGCTGCGGGCCGAGCTGATCGCCGCCGCCCAGCGCGGGGTGCGCGTCGAGCTGACGGTGGACGGCTTCGGCTCGGCCTCGCTGAGCGGCGAGTTCATCGCGGCGATGACCACCGCCGGCGTGCGCGTACACATGTTCGACCCGCAGCCGCGCCTGCTCGGCCTGCGCACCAACATGCTGCGCCGCATGCACCGCAAGCTGGTGGTGATCGACAGCCGCCTGGCGTTCGTCGGCGGCATCAACTTCTCCGCCGACCATCTGGCCGACTTCGGCCCCGAGGCCAAACAGGACTACGCGATGGAGGTGGAGGGGCCGGTGGTGCAGGACATCCATCGCTACGCCCTGCTCATGCTGCAACCGCGCAGCAAGATCCTGCGCCGCTGGCTGCAGCGCACCAAGCCGCAGGTCGAGGCCGCGACCGGCACGCCGGCGGGATCGGCGCGCGCGCTGTTCGTGGTGCGCGACAATCGCCACCATCGCAAGGACATCGAGCGGCACTACCTGAAGGCCATCCGCGCCGCGCGCCAGCGCGTGGTGATCGCCACCGCCTACTTCGCCCCCAGCTATCGCCTGCTGCGCGCCATCCGCGACGCGGCGCGGCGCGGCGTGCAGGTGCAGCTGATCCTGCAGGGCGAGCCGGACATGGCGATCGTCCGCTTCGCGGCGCGCATCCAGTACGACTACCTGATGGGCGGCGGCGTGCACGTCCTCGAGTACTGCCGCCGGCCGTTGCACGGCAAGGTGGCGCTGGTCGACGACGAGTGGACGACGGTCGGCTCCAGCAACCTCGACCCGCTGAGCCTGGCCCTCAACCTGGAGGCCAACCTGATCGTCCTCGATCGGGCCTTCAACCGGACGCTGTACGAGAGTCTGCAGGCACTGAGCTGCGAGCACTGCACGGAAATGGATCACCGCGAACTCGGCCGCAGCGCCTGGTGGCGCATGCCGCTGGCGTTTCTCGGCCTGCGCCTGCTGCGCTACTTCCCGGCCTGGGCCGACTGGCTGCCGGCGCATACGCCCAGGCTCGCCCGGCTGCGTCCCGAGGCGCCGGCCAAGGCGGACGCGGACCGGCCGCCGCAGCGTGGCCAGCCATGAGCCGCCATCGCCGTCCACATCCCCCGCAGCCGGCCGGGCGGGACTGGCGCAGGCTGCGCCGGGTGCTCAACCTGCTGTTCTTCGCCGCGGTGCTGGCGCTGCTGGTCGCCTTCGGCCGCCGCCTGGACTGGGGCGAGGTGTGGACCAGCCTGCGCGACTACCGCCTGGAAACCCTGCTGGCGGCCAGCGCGGCCGCCTTCGGCAGCTACCTGCTGTACTGCGGCTTCGACCTGCTCGGACGTGCCTATACCCGCCATCACCTGCCGCTGCGCCAGGTCATTCCGGTCACCTTCGTCTCCTACGCCTTCAACCTGAACTTCAGCGCCTGGGTCGGCGGCATCGCCCTGCGCTATCGCCTGTACTCGCGCTTCGGCCTGCAGCCCTCGGTGATCACCAAGGTGCTGACCCTCAGCCTGATGACCAACTGGCTGGGCTACATCGGCGTGGCGGGCGTGGTATTCGCCCTCGGCCGGGTGCGGCCGCCCGGAGACTGGGAAGTGGGCGTGCACGGCCTGCGCGTGCTCGGCTACGGGCTGCTGGCCGTGATGCTGGTCTACCTGCTGCTCTGCGCGTTCTCCCGCCGGCGCTTCTGGAGCGTCCGCGGCCACCGGTTCTATCTGCCCTCGCTGCGCCTGGGCCTGCTGCAACTGGCCCTCGGCGCCGGCAACTGGCTGTTGATGGCGCTGGTGCTGGACATCCTGCTGCCGGCCCAGCTGGCCTACTCGACGACCCTCGGCGCCCTGCTGGTCAGCGCCATCGCCGGGGTGATCACCCATATCCCGGCCGGGCTCGGCGTGCTCGAGGCGGTGTTCATCGCCCTGCTGCAGCGGCAGACCCCGGCGAGCGCCTTGCTCGCCGGGCTGCTCGGCTACCGGGTGGTCTACTACCTGCTGCCGCTGGCGCTGGCGGGGGTGACCTATCTGGTCCTCGAACTCCGCGCCCGGCAGAACAACGCCGGCCGGGCGGCGGCGGGCAAGACCTAGCCGAGGTCGGGAGGCGCCGCGCCGGACGTCGTGGCGGCAAACTCGGCCTGCCTGCCGGACGGGCTGGCCCCTTGGGCGACGAGGTCATGGGCCAGCGGCCGCAGGACGACCACCGCCAGCGGCGGCAGGGTGAGCTGCAGGGAAACGGCCTGGCCGTGGCTGGGTTCGTGCTCGGCGCTCAGCTCGCCGGCGTTGCCGACGTTCGAGCCGCAGTAGCATTCGGCGTCGCTGTTGAGCAGCTCCCGCCAGGGCCCGGCGAACGGCACGCCGACCCGGTAGGGATGGCGCACCACGGGGGTCAGGTTGGCCACCACCAGCAGCGGATAGCCCGCGCGGCTCCAGCGCAGCCAGGCATACACGCTGTTGGCGTGGTCGTCGCCGATCAGCCACTGGAAGCCCGCCGGCTTGCAGTCCTGCTCGTGCAGCGCCGGCTCCTCGTGGTACAGCCGGTTGAGGTCAGTGACCAGCTGCTGCACGCCGCGGTGCTCGGCGTAGTTGAGCAGGTACCAGTCCAGCTCGCGGTCGTGGTTCCACTCGCGCCACTGGCCGAACTCGCAGCCCATGAACAGCAGCTTCTTGCCCGGATGGGTCCACATGAAGGCGAGGAAGGCGCGCAGGTTGGCGAACTGTTGCCAGCGGTCGCCGGGCATCTTGTCGATCAGCGCGCGCTTGCCGTGCACCACCTCGTCGTGGGAGATCGGCAGGATGAAGCGCTCGGAGAAGGCGTAGAGCAGGCCGAAGGTCAGTTCGTCGTGGTGATAGCGGCGGTGGATGGGGGAATGCTGGATGTAGCGCAGGCTGTCGTGCATCCAGCCCATGTTCCACTTGTAGGCGAAGCCCAGGCCGCCTTCGGCGCTGGCATGGGTGACCCCTGGCCAGGCGGTGGACTCCTCGGCGATCACCATGGCGCCGGGCACCTCGCTGGCCACCACCTCGTTGAGATGGCGCAGGAAGTCGATGGCTTCGAGGTTCTCGCGCCCGCCGTAGCGGTTGGGGATCCACTCGCCCGCGTTGCGCGAGTAGTCGCGGTAGAGCATCGAGGCCACCGCATCGACGCGCAGGCCGTCGGCATGGAACTCCTTGAGCCAGTACAGGGCGGCGGCCAGCAGGAAACCGTGCACCTCGGTGCGGCCGAGGTTGTAGATCAGGGTATCCCAGTCCTGGTGGAAGCCCTCGAAGGGGTGCGCATACTCGTAGAGCGCCGTGCCGTCGAACTGTGCCAGGCCGTGCGCGTCGGTGGGGAAATGCGCCGGCACCCAGTCGAGGATCACCCCCACGCCGGCCTGGTGGCAGGCGTCGACGAAGGCGGCGAAGTCTTCCCGGCTGCCATAGCGGCCGCTGGGCGCGAACTGGGCGAGCGGCTGGTAGCCCCAGGAACCGCCGAAGGGGTGCTCCATGATCGGCAGCAGCTCGATATGGCTGAAGCCCATCTGCTTGACGTAGGGAATCAGCCGCTCGGCCAGCTCGCGCCAGGCGTAGACGCGCCCCTCCTCGTTGTCCTCGCCGCTCTCGCGGCGCCAGGAGCCGACGTGCACCTCGTAGATCGACAGCGGCGCCGTGGCGGCCTGGACGGTGGCGCGCTGGTCCAGCCAGTCGCTGTCGCCCCAGACATGCGCGAGCGGCGTCGCCACCCGCGAGGCGGTGCCGGGCGGCACCTCGCAGGCCAGCGCCAGCGGGTCGGCCTTGAGCGGCAGCAGTCCGTGGCGGCCGAGGATCTCGTACTTGTACAGCTCGCCCGCCGGCAGGCGCGGCACGAACAGCTCCCAGACCCCGGCCGGATGGCGCAGGCGCATCGGATGGCGGCGTCCGTCCCAGGCGTTGAAGTCGCCGACCACCGAGACGCGCCGGGCGTTGGGCGCCCATACCGCGAAGCGCACCCCGTCGACCCCGGCGACCGTCAGGGTCTGCGCGCCCAGGCAGCGCCCCAGGTCGCGGTGATTGCCCTCGGCGAACAGGTACAGGTCCATCTCGCCCAGCAGCAGGCCGAAGCTGTAGGGGTCCTCGGTGAGCTGTTCGCCCTCGGGCCAGCGGATGCGCAGCAGATAGGGCTGCAGCTGGGCCGGCCGGCCGACGAACAGGCCGGGCACGGCGCCGCTCTCCAGTTCGCAGAGCAACGCCTGGTCATCCGCGCCATCCAGGGCAACCGCCGCGACGGCGAGCGCCCCGGGCAGGTAGACGCGGATCAGCGGGCCCTCGGCGTCGGTGTGCGGGCCGAGGACGGCGAACGGGTCGGCGAGCTCGGCGCGGACCAGCGCCTCGAGCGCCTGCGCGGTGGTCTCCTGGCCGTTGGTCGGTGGCGGGCTCATCGGCGGCCTCCCCTCTCCAGGCGCTCGGCCAGGGCCAGCAGGCCGTGCAGCGGCACCGCCAGCCAGGCGGGCCGGAACGTCGCCTCGTAGGCGATTTCGTAGGCGGTCTTCTCCAGGCTGAACAGCCGCAGGGCGGCTTCGGCGCCTTCGGCGTCGCGCCAGGCATGGGAGATCTCGGCCGCGGCCTGTCGATACGCGGCCAGGAAGATTGTCTGCGCGCGCTCGCGATAGTCGCCGGCGATCAGCCGGCGGGCGCGGTCGGCCGCTTCCGAGGTGTCGGCACTCTGCGCGTTGCGCTCGGCCGCGGTCGCCGCGTAGTCGATGGAGCGCAGCACGCCGGCGACGTCCTTGTAGGGGCTGTGCTTGGCCCGTCGCTCGGCCAGCGGGCGCGCCGGCTCGCCCTCGAAATCGATCAGGTAGGCGTCGCCCTGCACCACCAGCACCTGCCCCAGGTGCAGGTCGCCGTGCACGCGGATGCGCAGGCCGCCGACCGCCTGGCCGGCGAGCCGCGCGACCTCGGCGAGCAGCGCCGCCCGCCTGGGCAGCAGCGCCTCGAGCGCGGCCCGTTCGGTCGCGCCCAGGGTGCCGCGCTGCTCGACGAGGATGTCCAGGGCGCGGCCGAGCTGGGCGCCGATGTCCTGCGTCCACCTCTGGGCATCCTCGTCGTCGCTGATCAGCGGGGCGAAGTCCGGGTCGTCGCTGTCCTGCGCCAGCAGCCGGTGCATCTCGCCGAGCCGCTGGCCGAACATCCGGGAGAAGACGTCCAGCTGCTCGAGGGCGGCGTCGCGACCCTCCGCATGGTCCGGGCTGCCGCTCAGCTCCTCGCGGATCGCCCGCTCCAGGCAGTTCTGCGTCCAGTTCCAGGCATCGCCCTGGTTGGCCAGGTAGCGCTGGGCGATCAACAGGGTATGCGGGAGACCGTCGGGGGCGACGCGCTGCGCCTCGCCGAGCACCTCGGCGATATGGGTGAATCCGCGTGCGCCCAGTTCGCGGTTCATTTCCAGCTCGGGGTGGATGCCGGCCGCCAGCCGGCGGATCAGCTTGAGCACCAGCTTGCCGCCGATGATCGCCGAACTGTTCGACTGCTCCGCGGCAACCTGGAGCACCTCCGGCGCCGCGCCCAGCTCCAGCCCGGCCAGCGCCGCGCCGGGGAGGAACGCCAGCTCGCCGTCGCCGCAGGCGTAGCGGCGCCCCTCGCGCAGGGCCTGCAACAGGTCGAGGAGGAAGGCCTCGAGGCTGAAGGCGTCGGTCAGCTGGCCGATCTGCCGGCCGCGGCGCACGCGGGCCAGGGCCAGCTGGTGCGGCAGCGCGCTGCCCGGCGCCTCCTCGTCGATGTAGCCGAGCGGCAGCTGGTAGCGCTCGCGGCTTTCGCCCCGGGTCACCTCGATCTCGCTGAGCAGGGTCGGCCGCTGCGGATCGCCGAAGGGGATGGCGTAGGCGATGCGCACGCCGTCCAGCGCCGCGTCCTTGCCGGCGAACCAGCGCCGCTTCGGCAGGTAGGCCGGCAACGCCTCCTGCTCCAGCACGCGCCGCGCCGGCCCTTGGCGCAGGTCCTCGAAACGCTTGAGGACCAGGGTGCGCAAGTCCGGCAGCATCTCCACGGCGTGGGCGTGCCAGGCCGGCATCTGCGCCTCGGCGGCCAGCTGGAACCAGTAGAAGCCGTAGGGCGGCAGGGTCAGCAGGTAGGGCAACTGGCCGATCGGCGGAAAGGCGCTGCCGCCGATCATCTCCACCGGCACCATGCCGGCGTAGCTGGACAGCTCGAGCTCGGCGGCCTGGGCCGCGCGCGAGACGTTGGCTACGCAGAGGATCACCTCGCTCCTGCCGTCCGCGCCCGGAAACTCGCGCAGGTAGGCGAAGATGCGCCGGTTGGCCGGCGCCAGCAGTTTGATGCTGCCGCGGCCGAAGGCCTTGAACTGCTTGCGGATCGCCAGCAGGCGGCGGGTCCAGTTGAGCAGCGAGAAGGAATCCTTGTGCTGGGCCTCGACGTTGATGGTCTGGTAGCCGTACAGCGGGTCCATCAGCGGCGGCAGCACCAGGCTGGCCGGATCGGCGCGGGAGAAGCCGCCGTTGCGGTCGATCGACCACTGCATGGGCGTGCGCACGCCGTCGCGGTCGCCGAGGAAGATGTTGTCGCCCATGCCGAGCTCGTCGCCGTAGTAGAGCACCGGGGTACCCGGCATCGACAGCAGCAGGCTGGTGAGCAGCTCGATGCGCCGCCGGTCGCGCTCCAGGAGCGGCGCCAGGCGGCGGCGGATGCCCAGGTTGATGCGCGCGCGGCGGTCGGCGGCGTAGTGGTTCCACAGGTAGTCGCGCTCGCGGTCGGTCACCATCTCCAGGGTCAGCTCGTCGTGGTTGCGCAGGAAGATCGCCCACTGGCAGTCCTCGGGGATCTCCGGGGTCTGGCGCAGGATGTCGGTGATCGGATAGCGGTCCTCCTGCGCCAGGGCCATGTACATGCGCGGCATCAGCGGGAAATGGAACGCCATGTGGCATTCGTCGCCGCGGCTCAGGCCATCGCCGCCGAAGTACAGGCGGGTGTCCTCCGGCCACTGGTTGGCCTCGGCCAGCAGCATACGGTCGGGGTAGCGGGCGTCGATCTCCGCGCGGATGCGCTTGAGCACCGCGTGGGTCTCCGGCAGGTTCTCGTTGTTGGTGCCCTCGCGCTCGACCAGGTAGGGCACGGCGTCCAGGCGCAGGCCGTCGACGCCCAGATCCAGCCAGTAGCGCATGACCCCGAGCAGCGCCTTGAGCACCTGGGGATTGTCGAAGTTGAGGTCCGGCTGGTGCGAATAGAAGCGGTGCCAGAAATAGGCGCCGGCCAGCGGGTCCCAGGTCCAGTTGGAGGTCTCGGTGTCGAGGAAGATGACCCGCGTGTCCTCGTACTTGTGGTTGGTGTCCGACCACACGTAGAAGTCGCGCGCCGGCGAGCCGGGCTTGGCCCGGCGCGCGCGCTGGAACCAGGGGTGCTGGTCGGAGGTGTGGTTGATCACCAGCTCGGTGATCAGGCGCAGGCCGCGCCGATGCGCCTCGGCGATGAAGCGCCGGACGTCGGCCAGGCTGCCGTAGTCGGGATGCACGCCGCGGTACTCGGCGATGTCGTAGCCGTCGTCGCGCCGCGGCGAGGGGTAGAAGGGCAGCAGCCAGAGGGTGTTGACGCCGAGCTGGGCGATGTAGTCGAGCTTGGCGATCAGGCCGGCAAAGTCGCCGATGCCATCGTCATTGGCATCGAAAAACGATTTCACGTGGATCTGATAGATCACCGCGTCCTTGTACCACAGGGGATCCTTGATGAAGTCCTTGGGATCGCGCCGTTTCGCTCGGGCCATGGCATCACCCCTTCACTTCGCCGGCTCGATGCGCCAGATGCCGAACGGCAGCTGCCAGGGCTCGATGCGCATCCATTGGGTCTTGCCGTGCCAGGTCCAGCGGTGGCCGTTCATCAGGTCCTCGCCGTGCAGCGAGGCCTCGTCCGGCAGGCCGAACTCCCAGAGCGGCAGCTCGAAATGCGCTTCCTGGGCGTGGTGCGGGTCGAGGCACACCGCCACCAGGATGAAGTTGTCGAGCTTGGGCGTGCGCTTGCCGAAGTAGAAGATGTTGTCGTTCCAGCAGTTGTAGGCCTGGAAGCCCAGGTGGGTGTGCAGCGCCGGGTTCTGCCGGCGGATGCGGTTGAGCTGGGCGATCTCGGCGACGATGTTGCCGGGCGCGTCGTAGTCGCGCGGGCGCAGCTGGTACTTCTCGGAGTCGAGGTACTCCTCCTTGCCCGGCAGCGGTTCGCCCTCGCACAGCTCGAAGCCCGAGTACATGCCCCACAGCCCCGAGCCCATGCTGGCCAGCGCGGCGCGGATGAGAAACCCCGGGCGGCCGCTGGTGTGCAGGAACACGGGGTTGATGTCCGGGGTGTTGACGAAGAAGTTCGGCCGGAAGCAGTCGCGCCAGGGCGGCTGGTTGAGCTCGCTGAAGTACGCCTCCAGTTCGTCCTTGAGATTGCGCCAGGTGAAGTAGGTGTAGCTCTGGCTGAAGCCCAGCTTGCCCAGGCGCGCCATCATCGCCGGGCGGGTGAACGCCTCGGAGAGGAACATCACCTCGGGATGCTGGCTGCGGATGTCGGCGATCAGCCATTCCCAGAACGGCAGCGGCTTGGTGTGGGGATTGTCGACGCGGAAGATCTTCACCCCTTCCGCGATCCAGCCGGCGACCACGTCGCGCAGCGCCAGCCACAGCTCGGGCAGCGCATCGGGCGCGTAGAAGTCGACGTTGACGATGTCCTGGTACTTCTTCGGCGGGTTCTCCGCGTAGCGGATGCTGCCGTCCGGGCGCCAGCTGAACCAGCCGGGGTGCTGCTTCAGCCAGGGATGGTCCTGGGAGCACTGGATGGCGAAGTCCAGGGCGATCTCCAGGCCGTGCTCGGCGGCGGCGGCGACCAGCCGGCGGAAGTCATCGCGGCTGCCGAGCTGAGGGTGGATCGCCTCGTGGCCGCCCTCATCGCTGCCGATCGCATAGGGGCTGCCGGGGTCGTCGGGGCCGGCGTCCAGGGCGTTGTTGGGGCCCTTGCGGTAGCGCCGGCCGATCGGATGGATCGGCGGGAAGTACAGCACGTCGAAGCCCATGTCGCGGATCATCGGCAGGCGCCGGTGCACGTCGTCGAAGGTGCCGTGACGGGCCGGATCGTCGGTCGCGGAACGGGGGAACAGCTCGTACCAGCTGGCGAACTGCGCCAGCGGCCGCTCCACCTCGATGGGGAACTCCTCGCTGCGCACCAGGTGGGCGTGCTCGTCCAGCGGCGCCATCGCCGCGGCGGTCTCGCTGCCGAGCAGGATGGCCAGGCGCTCGGGCTCGTCGCGGGCGTCGAGCAGCAGCCGGTATTGCCGCTCCAGCGCCGCCCGGGTTTCGCCCTGGGCGCGGTCGACGGCCTTCTCCAGCAGGATGCGGCCCTCCTCCAGCTCCAGGCCGATCGCCATGCCGGTGACGTGCTTGCGGGTCAGCTCATGGCGGTAGGTTTCGTAGTGATCCCACCAGGCGACGATGAGATACGCGTAGCGACCGATGCGCATCGGCGTGAACTGCGCCTGCCAGCTGTCGTTGCCGAGGGCGGCGAGGCGCACGCGATGCCAGCGCTCCTCGCCGTCGAGGCGCCAGAGCAGCGCGGCTCCCAGCTTCTCATGGCCGTCGGTGAAGATCTTCGCGCTGACGGTGACCGGCTGGCCGGCGATGCCCTTGCTGGCGAAGCGGCTGTTCTCGACCACCGGCTCGATCGTCTCGATGGCGATGCGCGGCATGCGGATCGCCTCTTCCACCGCCAGTCCCCTGCGCAGCTTCCTGGGCTCGCGCGCGGCATGCAGCTGGTTTTCTGGCATCGGACAGGGCCTCCTCATGGGCAGGCTGGCCGGCACAGGGCGCATGTCGGCAGGGGCGGCGCCCGGCGTGGACGCCGGCACCCGTCATGGCGGCCGCGAGGCAGTATAGACAGCCCCGGTACGCCGCCCGGGCAGGGCCGACGACAGGTCGCGGCGCTCACCGCGAGTCCAGGCGCGCCCCGCTGAGTACGCTGTCCGGGCGCTCGGCCAGCACGTCGTAGTCGGCCTGGGGACGCGCCGCGGCGTCCTCCTCCTTGATCAGCAGCCACTGCGCCTGGTCGGCGCTGCCACCCAGGCGGCGGGTCCGCAGCAGCAGCCAGCCGCCCTCGAGCTTCTCGCCGCGCAGGCGGAACTTGAGCTTGCCGGCGGCATAGGCCGCCGCCGGGTCCTCGTCCTCGGCCTGCCAGGTGCCGCAGTCCCAGACGATCACCTCGCCGGCGCCGTATTCCCCCGCCGGAATCCGCCCCTCGAACTCGGCGTACTCCACGGGATGGTCCTCCACCTGCACGGCCAGGCGCTTGATCGTCGGGTCCAGGCTCGGTCCCTTGGGCACCGCCCAGCTCTTCAGGGTGCCATCCAGTTCGAGGCGGAAGTCGTAGTGCAGCTGGCGCGCGGCGTGCTTCTGGATCACGAAGCGCCGCTCGTCGCTGCGCTTGTCGAGCGCCCGCCGCCCGCGCGGCTCGGCGCTGCGCGCGAAGTCGCGCTTGCGCCGGTATTCACTGAGGGGATGGGCCATGAGCGCCTCCTCCCGCGACGGAAGTCTTACTCGGAGGACCGGGGGCGGCGGGGAAAGTTTCTCGCCGCCAGTCGGGGAAGGCTTGCGGCGTGCCGAGCGGGACGCGCGCCTGGCGCCCGCTGTCGCCCCGCCGGCGGGCGTCGTCGACGGGCCCGCCTGTGCTCCTTTGCGCCAGGCCCCGGCGGAAGCAGCGCGTGCGCCGCCGCTGTCGCAGGGGCGGCGGGCGGACGTGCGCCTGCCTTGGGCGGTCGAGCGGCGCTAGAGCTTGCGCGGCTTGGCCCGCGCGGTGGGCTCGGCGACCAGCGGGTCGTCCGGCCAGTAGTGCTTGGGATAGCGGCCCTTGAGGTCCTTCTTCACCTCGGCGTAGGTGTTGGCCCAGAAGCTGGCCAGATCCTGGGTGACCTGCACCGGGCGCTGCGCCGGCGACAGCAGGTGCAGCTTGACGCCCAGCCGGCCGCCGGCGATGCGCGGCGTGGCGGCCAGGCCGAACAGCTCCTGCAGGCGCACCGCCAGCACCGGCGGCTCCTCGCCGTAGTCGAGGCGAATGCGCGAGCCGGAGGGCACCTCGAGGGTCTTCGGCGCCAGCTCGTCGAGGCGCTGGGGCAGCGGCCAGGGCAGCAGGCCCTGGAGAATCGCCGGCAGGTCCAGCGCGGCGAAGTGGCTGAGGCGGCTGACCTTGCCCAAGTAGGGCAGCAGCCAGTCCTCCAGGGTCGCCAGCAGCGCGGCGTCGGCCACGTCCGGCCAGTCGCTCTCGCCCCGCCCCGCCAGGTCAAGACGGCGCAGGAGGGCGATGCGCGCCTGCCACTGGCGCAGCTCGGCGGTCCACGGCAGCAGTTCGAGGCCCTTGCGGCGCACCAGCGCGAGCAGCGCGCGGCCGCGCGCTTGCTCGTCGAGGTTGGCCAGCGCCTCGCTGGACAGCACCAGCTCACCGACCTTGCGCTGGCGCTCGGCGCGCAGCACGCCCTCGCGCTCGTCCCAGTCGAGCACTTCGCTGGCGCTGACCTGCTCGGCCAGCGGGCCGTCGAACAGCGCCGGGTCGAGGTCGGCGGCGAGATAGATGCGCTCCTCGCGCTGGCCCTGGCGGCTGCCCAGATCGGCGATCACCAGCCAGTCGTGCTTCATCAGCGCGTCCGGCTCGCCGAACTGCGCGGCGCGGCCGTTGGCCAGCCGGTAGTCGGCCCCCCCGGCGCGGCGCTGGCGGGCGACGCGGTCGGGATAGGCGAAGGCCAGCAGGCAGCCGAGCCAGCGCGGATGCTCGGGATCGGCGACCGCCTGCGCGGCGCCCCGGGGCAGCAGGCTGCGGAACTGGCGGGCCAGCTGGCGGGCGCGCTGTACTCCGCCCTGGGAACCACGTGCCGCGCGCGACTCGCCGGACAGCAAAGCCAATCGCGTGTGCAGGTCGGCGCCACCGCCGCCGCGCAGGATATCGCGCTCGGAAAGCAGCGCGGCCAGATCGGCGGCCAGCGCGCCGAGGCCGAGCGCCTGGCCGCGCAGCAGCAGATGGGCCAGGCGCGGATGGGCCGGCAGGGTGGCCATCGCCTGGCCGTGGCCGGTCAGCGCCCAGCCCTGGCCGCGCGGCTCCAGCGCGCCGAGGCGCTGCAGCAGCTCGCGGGCCTGGGCCAGCGCGGCGGCCGGCGGCGGATCGAGCCAGACCAGCTCGCTAGCGTCGTCGACGCCCCAACGCGCCAGCTGCAGGGCGAGGCCGGCCAGGTCGGCCTGGAGGATCTCGGCACTGCCGTGGGCGGCCAGTTGCTCGTGCTGGGTCTGCGACCACAGGCGGTAGCACACCCCGGGCTCCAGGCGTCCGGCACGGCCGGCGCGCTGGGTGGCTGAGGCGCGCGAGATGCGCTGGGTGTCCAGGCGGGTCATGCCGCTGGCCGGGTCGAAGCGCGGCACCCGCTCGAGGCCGGCGTCGACCACCACGCGCACGCCGTCGATGGTGAGGCTGGTCTCGGCGATATTGGTGGCCAGCACGACCTTGCGCTTGCCGGCCGGCGCCGGCTCGATGGCGGCGCGCTGGGCGGCCAGCTCCAGCTCGCCGTGCAGCGGGCAGAGCAGGATATCGGCGCGCGTGCCGAGCGCTTCCTCCAGCGCGGCCTGCACCCGGCGGATCTCCGCCTGGCCGGGCAGGAAGACGAGGATGCTGCCACCCTGCTCGGCCAGCGCCTGCAGGATGGTCTGCGCCACCCGCGGCTCCAGCGCCTCGCCCGGCTGGGCGGCGCGGCCCCACTGGATGTCCACCGGATACATGCGCCCCTCGCTGCGCACCACCGGAGCATCGTCCAGCAGCGCGGCGAGGCGCTCGCCCTCCAGGGTCGCCGACATCGGCAGCACCTTGAGCGGCGGCCCCTCGCGCAGCAGCTCGCGGCCGCTCAGGGTCAGCGCCAGGGCCAGGTCGGCGTCCAGGCTGCGTTCGTGGAATTCGTCGAAGATCACCAGGCCGACGCCTTCCAGGCCCGGGTCGTCCTGCAGGCGGCGGGCGAGGATGCCCTCGGTGACCACCTCGATGCGCGTGCGCGGGCCGACCCTGCTGTCCAGGCGGATGCGATAGCCGACCGTCTCGCCGACCGCCTCGCCCAGCTCGCTGGCCAGCCGCTCGGCGGCGGCGCGCGCGGCCAGCCGGCGCGGTTCGAGCATGACGATGGTCTGCCCTGCCAGCCAGGGCTCGTGCAAAAGCGCCAGCGGCACGCGGGTGGTCTTGCCGGCGCCGGGCGGCGCTTCGAGCACCACCTCGTGGCGATGGGCGAGCGCCGCGCGCAGCTCGGGCAGCACGGCATCGATGGGCAGGGCGGACGACAGGCTCATGGGCACTCGCAACGGCTGACGGCAAGGGCGGCGATTATAGCGGCGAAGCGGTCGCGCCTTCCGGGCGTCATGCGCCAGCGCTTACACTGTGCGCCGCTGTCTGGAACGGGCGCCGCGCACGGCCGCCCGCAGCAACCAAGGAGAAGATGCATGCGTACTTCCCAGCGGATCGTCGGCGGCACTCTCGTCGCCATCCTGCTCGCCCAGGTGAGTGGCTGCGGCACCCTGTTCTATCCGGAACGGCGCGGCCAGCTCAACGGGCAGATCGATCCCGCCGTGGCGGCCCTGGACGCCATCGGCATCCTGTTCTTCGTGATCCCCGGCCTGATCGCCTTCGCCATCGACTTCGGCACCGGCGCCATCTACGAGCCCGGCGGCCGCTATTCGGTGGCGCCGGAGCGCCTGCAGGAGGCGGTCGGCAGCGACGGGCGCATCGACCACGCCCGCCTGCGCGCCATCCTCCGCGAGGAACTGGGCCATGACCTGCCGCTCGACCATCCGCGCCTGATCCGCCACAGCGGCAACCTCGAGCAGCTCGCCGCCTTCGGCCTGCGCCCGGCTGCCTGAGGAGAGCCGCGATGAACCTGAGCCGCGAACACGGCCGCCTGATGCGCCTGGCTTCGGCCGCGGCGCTGGTCACCGCGCTGGTCCTGGTGGCCACCAAGGCGTTCGCCTGGTGGCTGAGCGGCTCGGTCAGCCTGCTCGCCGGCCTCACCGATTCGCTGCTGGACGGCGCCGCGTCGTTGGTCAACCTGATCGCGGTGAACTACGCGTTGCGCCCGGCCGACGCCGATCACCGCTACGGCCACGGCAAGGCCGAGGCGCTGGCCGGCCTCGGCCAGGCGGTGTTCATCGCCATCAGCGCGGTACTGGTGGGCATCCGCGGCTTCGAGCGCCTGCAGGATCCGCAGCCGATCGCCGCCACCGAGATCGGCGTGGCGGTGATGCTGCTGTCGCTGGCGCTGACCGGCCTGCTGCTGATGTTCCAGCGCCACGTGGTCAAGGTCACCGGCTCCACGGCGATCCGCGCCGACTCGCTGCACTATGCCTCGGACCTGCTGCTCAACGGCAGCATCCTCGCCGCCCTGCTGCTCGCCGCCTGGGGCTGGACGCGCGCCGACGCGCTGTTCGGTCTCGCCATCGCGCTGTACATCTTCTGGAGCGCGCTGGTCATCGTCCGCGAGTCGGCGGCGGTACTGATGGACAAGGAGCTGCCGCTGGAGATCAGCGAGCGCATGCAGCAGCTGGCCCTCGGGGTGCCCGGCGTGCTCGGCGCCCACGACCTACGCACGCGCATGTCCGGCACCCGCTGGTTCGTCCAGCTGCACCTCGACCTGCCGTCCGCCATGACCCTGCACGAGGCCCACGAACGCTGCGTGGAGGCCGAGATGGCGATCCGCGCCGAGTTCCCACGCGCCGAGGTGCTGGTGCACGCCGACCCTCACCAGACGTAAACGGCAGGCAGAAAAAAGGGGCCTTGCGGCCCCTTCCAGGTGGTTTCGTCCGGATCTTGACCGCGATAGCAGCCTGCTCGTGATGCATGGCCTTGTGGGCGATGCGGGCCGTGGCCGTGGACCTTGTGGGTCGCCGGCAGCGCGGAGCCTGATTGGGCGCCGCGCGGATAAGCGTCCGGGCCGTGAAACTGATTCAAACTGTACGCTCGACGGCGCGGCAGGTGCTTGCGAAAATTGCCCACAAAAGCCACCCTTTAGCAATATTTCACCAACCAGGCGCAAGACAGCGCAATCTATGCAACGGAGCGGGAAATCATGAGCAAACTCGACCGCTTTGATCTGCGCATCCTGGCCGAATTGCAGCGCGATGCGCGCATCTCCAACCAGGAGCTGGCCGAGCGCATCGGCCTGTCGCCCTCGCCCTGCTCGCGGCGGGTCAAGCAGCTGGAGGACGACGGCTACATCCTGCGCCAGGTCGCCCTGCTCGACCGCAAGAAGCTCGGCCTGACCCTGACCGTCTACGTGCTGGTGGGCATGGACCGCCACACGCCGGAGCGCTTCGCCCACTTCGAGTCGGTGATCCGCCAGTGCCCGCAGGTGCTCGAATGCAGCCTGGTGACCGGCATGGAGGCGGACTACCAGCTCAAGGTGGTGGTGCCGGACATGGACCACTACCAGCAGTTCCTGCTCGGCACCCTGACGCGCATCGAGGGGGTTTCCAGCGTGCGCTCGAGCTTCGTGCTCAATCAGGTGCTGGCCGGCACCGAGCTGCCTCTTGAGCATTTGCGCTGAGCGTTTATTCGACAAATATCTAACGAATTCGCATTTTCACGTTTTTTTTACCACCCCGCACCGTCTATAATCGCCGGCGTTTTGACGCACGCCTGCGTGGCCGCACATAACTACATATCGCACCCCCTGACCGTCTGTTTCTATCCTGCAGGAGGGATGATGGATCCCGAAGTTTTCGAGCACTGGATGATGAACGGGCTGATCGTGGTTCTGGTCAGCTTCATGGGCTTCATCGTCTGGGATCTGGCGAAAAAATCCAATGCCGGTAAATTCGGCACCGCGATTCTCTTCTTTGCCCTCGGTTTGGGCGTACTCGGCTTCGTTATCAAGAGCCTGGTGATCGGCAGCCTCGAAGGCCTGTAATCCTCAAAGCTCCGCAATACTCCGCCTCGGGATAGAGCGGAGAGAGGGGGCTATTGCCCAACCAAGGAACCTCATGACTCCCGCCAACCGCGTGATGCAAAGCTATGGCCGCTGCTGCGCCAGCCCGAGCTTTTTCGACACTTTTTACCAGCACTTCCTCGGCAGTTCCCCGGCGATCCGCGAAAAGTTCACCCAAACGGACATGACCGCGCAGAAGCATCTGCTGCGCGCCGGCATCCTCAATCTGGTGCTGTACGCCCGCGGCATGTCCGACACCAAGCTGCGCGCCCTCGGCCAGAGCCACTCACGCGAAGGCTTCGACATTCGCCCCGAGCTCTACGACCTGTGGCTGGACTCGCTGCTGCTGTCGGTCAAGCAGCACGACCCGGACGCCGGCCAGGATGACCTCGCCGCCTGGCGCGAAGTACTGGGCAAGGGCATCAACCTGATCAAGTCGTTCTACTGACCGGACCAGGCTGCAGGGCTGGGTCATGCCGCGTCGCGGCTGACCCGCCCCGCCTCGCTCCAGCGCTTACAGGCGCGCCGGCACCTCCTTCCACTCTCCGGGCGCCAGCCCGTCCAGCCCCCACGGCCCGATGCGCACCCGCACCAGGCGCAGGGTCGGCAAGCCCACCGCCGCGGTCATGCGCCGCACCTGACGATTTCGCCCCTCGCGGATCACCAGCTCCAGCCAGCAGGTCGGCACGCTCTTGCGAAAGCGCACCGGCGGATCGCGCTCCCACAGCTCGGGCGTCTCGATGCGCCGCGCCTCGGCCGGCAGGGTCGGCCCGTCGTTGAGCTCGACGCCGGCGCGCAGGCGCTCCAGCTGCGCATCGCCGGCCTCGCCTTCCACCTGCACCCAGTAGGTCTTCGCCAGCTTGTGCTTCGGATCGGCGATGCGCGCCTGCAGGCGGCCGTCGTTGGTCAGCAGCAGCAAGCCCTCGCTGTCGCGATCCAGACGCCCGGCCGGGTAGACGCCGGGCACCGGCACAAAGTCCTTGAGGGTGGCGCGACCGTCGGCGTCGGCGAACTGGGTCAGCACGTCGAACGGCTTGTTGAGCAGCAGCAGCCGCGGCTCGGCCGGCGGCGCCTTGGCCACCCGGCGCGGCCCTGTCGGCTTGGCCGCGGCGGCGCGGCCGTCAGTGCGCGCCCGCGGCGGACGAGCGGTGGAACCGCGTGGCGGGCGCGCCATCACAGACTGTCGCGCAGCCGGCGGCTGCAGCAGTTCTGGTAGCGCTTGCCGCTCTGGCACGGGCACTGCGCATCGCCCTTGCCGCCCAGCGCCAACCAGCCCTCGAGGCGTTCGGCGGTCTGCTGCAGGGTCTGCCGTACTGCGCTGCCCGGCGCCAGGCGCGCCAGCTCGGCGCTGACCTTGAGGAAGTCGGCGAGCAGGGCATCGCGACCGAGCGCCTGGTAGCGCGTGGCGATCGGCACCCCCTCGTAGCGGTGCTGTGGATCGGGCAGGAACAGCCAGGTCTGGTTGCCGGGCAATACGTTCCACAGGCGCCCCTCGCCATCCCGCCAGCAGGCGCTGAAGGTGGCGCGCAGCGCCTGCCCCGGCCACTCCTGCAGGCACCAGCCGTCGACCCGCGCGCCGCCCAGGCCGGCGACCGCGCGGCCGACCGAGTACCAGGGCTCGCCGGCCAGGCTTTCCGGCAGCGGCAGCGGCGCCGCCACCTCGGGCACGCCGTCGGCCACCAGGGTGCGGGCGAAGCGGCGCAGGGGATTGCTGAAGCGGGAGGGATCGACAAAGGCCATGGTGGTTTCGCAGGACGGCGCCCCACGGCTCGCGAGCGAGCCGCCGCCGCGGGGCGGTACGGGCTGAGGCGCGCATTCTAGCAGCGCGCGGACCTCAGTCGAGCGCCTGCAGACGGCTGCGCGCCAGCAGCGCAGCCACCTCCACGCCACGCGGCAGGCAGCCGTAGACGGCGGTCGGCGCGCCCACCCGCGCGGCGAGGAAGGCGTCGCTGACCACCTGCGGCGCGCCCTGCAGCAGCAGGCCGGCCTGCAGCGCCACGGCGATCTCGCCGGTCAGCTGGCGGGCGCGGTATTCCAGGCCGTCGCGGTCGTGCAGGGCGTGCTTGAGGCGCAAGACCTGCGCCTTCAGACGCGCCTCGCCGTGGCCGTCGGCCAGTTCGGCGAACAGCGCCTCGACGACCGCCGGGCTCTTCTCCAGCGCGCGCAGCACGTCCAGGCACTGCACGTTGCCCGAGCCCTCCCAGATCGAGTTGACCGGCGCCTCGCGGTACAGCCGCGGCAGGATGCTTTCCTCGACGTAACCGGCGCCGCCCAGGCACTCCTGCGCCTCGTTGACGAAGGCCGGCGCGCGCTTGCACACCCAGTACTTGCCGACCGCGGTGAGCAGGCGGGCGAAATGGCGCTCCTGCTCGTCCTCCGGACGCTCCAGGGCGTGGCCCAGGCGCAGGGACAGGGCCAGCGCGGCCTCCGACTCCAGCGCCAGGTCGGCGAGCACGTTCTGCATCAAGGGTTGCGCCTCCAGCGCGCGGCCGCCGACCTGGCGCTGCGCGCAGTGGTGCAGGGCCTGGCTGAGCGCCTGACGCATCAAGGCCGCCGAGCCGGTCATGCAGTCGAAGCGGGTCAGCGCGACCATTTCCAGCACGGTGGCGATGCCGCGGCCTTCCTCGCCGATCATCCAGGCCAGCGCGCCGCGGTACTCGAGTTCCGCCGAGGCGTTGCTGCGATTGCCCAGCTTGTCTTTCAGACGCTGGATGTAGATGCGGTTGTGCGAGCCGTCCGGACGCAGGCGCGGCAGCAGGAAGCAGCTCAGCCCGCCCTCGCCGTGCGCCAGGGTGAGGAAGCCGTCCGCCATCGGCGCCGAGCAGAACCACTTGTGGCCGAGCAGCTCGTAGGCCTGCCCCGCCCCGCGCTCCCCAAGAGCGAAGGCGCGCGTGCTGTTGGCGCGCAGGTCGGTGCCGCCCTGCTTCTCAGTCAGCGCCATGCCCAGGATCAGGCCGCGCTTGTGCGCCGCCGGCAGCGGCTGAGGGTCGTAGTCGAGGCTGAGCACGCCGGGCAGCCAGGCCGCGGCCAGCTCCGCCTGCCGGCGCAGCACGGCGACGCCGGCGAAGGTCATGGTCAGCGGGCAGGCGCTGCCGGCCTCGGCCTGGTTGTGCAGGTAGAACAGCCCGGCGCGCAGGACCTGGGCGCCGGCGCGCGGCTCGCGCCAGGGCAGCGCGTGCAGGCCGTGCTGGACGCCGGCCTCCATCAGCCGGTGCCAGGCCGGATGGAACTCCACCTGGTCGATGCGGTGGCCGTAGCGGTCGTGGGTGTGCAACTCGGGCGGCTGGCGGTTGGCGGCGAACCCGGCGGCCAGCAGCGGGCCGCCGGCCAGCTCGCCGTAGGCGGCCAGGCGCGCCTCGCCCCAGGCGGCGCCGAAGCGCTGCAGCCACTCCTGCAGCGGGCGGTCGCCGCGGTACAGGTTGGCGCCGTCCAGGGGCGTCGGCTGGTTGGTCACCGCATGGGTTTCCGCGTATTGCTCCAGACTCATCGCTCGCCTCCCGACACGTCGTTTCCAGCAGTGAAGCAGACTCGCGGCGCAGCGCCCCGGAGCGGCGACGGGCAGCCCCGCGACTTTGGTGATAAGCTGCGCAGCCATGAACCGATACCCTTCCCGTCCCGTCGTCCTCTGTCTGTCCGGCCACGATCCCAGTGGTGGCGCCGGCCTGCAGGCGGACATCGAGGCCCTGCTCGCCCAGGGCTGCCACGCCGCACCAGCGGTCACCGCGCTGACCGTGCAGGACACCGTGAACGTCAGCGACTTCCGCGTCCTCGACCGTGCCTGGGTGCTCGCCCAGGCCAATGCGGTGCTCGACGATCTGCCGGTCGCCGCGGTCAAGCTCGGCATGCTCGGCTCGCTGGAGATGGTCGACACCGTGGTCGAGATCATGGCCCGCCTGCCCGGCGTGCCGCTGGTCTGCGATCCGGTGCTGCGCGCCGGCGGCGGCGGTGCGCTGGGCAAGGACGAGGTCGGCTACGCGATCCGCGAGCGCCTGCTGCCGCTGTGCCGCATCGCCACCCCCAACCTGCCCGAAGCGCGCATCCTCGCCGAGCTGCCCGACGGCAGCGCCGATGCCTGCGCCGAGAAGCTCCTGCCGCTCTGCGAGCACCTGCTGATCACCGGCGGCCACGGCGACGAGCGCGAGGTGCACAACCGCCTGTATTCGCGCGACGGCAACCGCCACGACTTCACCTGCGCGCGCCTGCCCGGCAGCTACCACGGCTCCGGCTGCACCCTGGCCAGCACCCTGGCCGGCCGCCTGGCGCTGGGCGAGGAGCTGGTCAGCGCGGTGCGCTCGGCGCTCGACTACACCTGGCGCACCCTGCGCGACGCCGAGCAGCCGGGCCATGGCCAGTACGTGCCGCGCCGCCTGCCGCTGGACTACTGTTCCTGACATACCGTTTCCGACTTTCTGTCTCCAAGAATGCCCGCCCGAGGAAGCCTGCCGATGAAGCCGCTGCGCGGTCTCTACGCCATCACCGACAGCCAGCTGCTCGCTGATGGCCGCCTGTTGCCCTACGTGGAAGCCGCGCTCAAGGGCGGCGCCAAGCTGCTGCAGTACCGCGACAAGTCGGACGACGCCGCGCGGCGCCTGCGCCAGGCCGAGGCACTGCGCGACCTGTGCCTGCGCCATGGCGCGCAGCTGATCGTCAACGACGACCTGGAGCTGGCCGCGCGCCTGGGCGTCGGCCTGCACCTGGGCCAGGAGGACGGCTCGCTGTCCGCCGCGCGCGCCCTGCTCGGCCACAAGGCCATCATCGGCGCCACCTGCCACGCCAGCCTGGAGCTGGCCGAGCAGGCCCGCAGCGAGGGCGCCAGCTACCTGGCCTTTGGCCGCTTCTTCACCTCCAATACCAAGCCCGGCGCCCCGGCCGCTCCGCTGGAGCTGCTGGAGCAGGCGCGCACCCGTTTCCGCCTGCCGCTGGTCGCCATCGGTGGCGTGACCCTGGACAACGCTCCCCAGCTGCTCGCCCGTGGCGCCAGCATGGTCGCCGTAGTCCACGCCCTGTTCGCCGCCCCGAATGCCGCCGAAGTCGAGCGCCGCGCGCACGCCTTCAGCCAACTGTTCGCCGACATCTGACCTTTCTTTCGAGAGACCTTCCATGTCCCGCTCCGAAATCCTCTTCAGCAATGCCCAGAAGCACATCCCCGGCGGCGTCAACTCGCCGGTGCGCGCGTTCAAGAGCGTCGGCGGCACCCCGCTGTTCTTCAAGCACGCCGAGGGCGCCTACGTCATCGACGAGGACGACAAGCGCTACGTCGACTACGTCGGCTCCTGGGGCCCGATGATCCTCGGCCACGCCCACCCCGAGGTGCTCGACGCGGTGCGCCGCCAGCTCGAGCACGGCCTGTCCTACGGCGCGCCCACCGCGCTGGAAGTGGAGATGGCCGATCTGGTCTGCCAGCTGGTGCCGTCGATGGAACTGGTGCGCATGGTCAGCTCCGGCACCGAGGCGACCATGAGCGCCATCCGCCTGGCCCGCGGCTACACCGGTCGCGACGCGATCATCAAGTTCGAGGGCTGCTACCACGGCCACTCCGACAGCCTGCTGGTCAAGGCCGGCTCCGGCGCCCTGACCCAGGGCGTGCCGAGCTCGGCGGGCGTGCCGGCGGACTTCGCCAAGCACACCCTGACCCTGCCCTACAACGACCTCCAGGCCGTCGAGCAGACCCTCGCCGAGGTCGGCCAGACTGTCGCCTGCATCATCGTCGAGCCGGTGGCCGGCAACATGAACTGCGTGCCGCCGGCGCCGGGCTTCCTCGCCGGCCTGCGCGCGCTGTGCGACCAGCACGGCGTGGTGCTGATCTTCGACGAGGTGATGACCGGCTTCCGCGTCGCCCTCGGCGGCGCCCAGGCGCACTACGGGGTCACCCCGGACCTGTCGACCTTCGGCAAGATCGTCGGCGGCGGCATGCCGGTCGGCTGCTTCGGCGGCAAGCGCGCGATCATGGAGTGCATCGCCCCGCTCGGCCCCGTCTACCAGGCCGGCACCCTGTCCGGCAACCCGCTGGCGATGGCCGCCGGCCTGACCACCCTCAAGCTGATCAGCCGTCCGGGCTTCCACGCCGAACTCACCGACTACACCGGCCGCCTGCTGCAGGGTCTGCAGGACCGCGCCGATGCCGCCGGCATCCCCTTCGTCACCACCCAGGCCGGCGGCATGTTCGGCCTGTACTTCAGCGGCGCGGACGACATCGTCACCTTCGCCGACGTGATGGCCAGCGACGCCGCGCGCTTCAACAAGTTCTTCCACCTGATGCTGGAAGGCGGCGTGTACCTGGCGCCGAGCGCCTTCGAGGCCGGCTTCACCTCCATCGCCCATGGCGACACGGAGCTTGCCCTCACCCTCGACGCCGCCGAGCGCGCTTTCGCCGCCCTGCAGCAAGGCTGAGCCTACGCTCGCGCGGCCGTCCGGCGGCCGCGCGAGTGCGCCAGATCGCCAGAATCGCCAAAATCGGCACCGATTCGCGCGGCAAAGCCCCGTGGCGGCCCTTGGCCAGCAGGAAAAACCGCGCGCCCCCTGTCATGACCCGGCGGCTTATCCCATAATGTGAACGCCGGCGCAGGGCGCCGGACGGGTAGCCGTTTACCCGTATATCCCGGGAGATGTCCGATCGCCATGAACCGTGCTGGCCGCACCCTGCTGATGGGCTGCCTGTTGCTGACCACCCCGCTGCCGGGCCTCGCCGGTGGCAACTCCCTGCTGATCCCGGCCACCAGCCGCTGCGTGCTCGACACCCGTCCGGAAGACCTGGAACAGGCGCTGGCCCACTGCCGCACCCTGGCCGAAGGCGGCGACGCGCAGGCGCAGTTCGAGCTGGGCGAGTTCTTCCATGCCGGTGCGCAACAGCCGCAGGATCTGCCGCAGGCGCTGCACTGGTACGAACAGGCCTCGCTGCAGGGCCACGCCGAGGCGCAGCTGCGCCTGGGCACCCTGTTCTGGCGCGGCGAAGGCGTGCCGGCCAACCAGGTGCAGGCCTACGTGGTGCTGAAGATGGCGGCGGTCAACGGCGCCGAGGAGGCGCTGGACAGCGCCGACGAGGTGGCCGAGGGCATGAGCCGCGAGCAGCTGGAGCACGCCAACCGGGTGCTCGGCGAGATCTTCCGCAACTACCTGCAGGAGCTGCAGGCCAGCGATATGCGCTCGCCCTTCTCGCCGCTGCCCTGAGGACTGACTGGCCATCCCGCGGATGGCCGCCCCCCCGGACGGCCGGCCCATGGAAAACCGTCGGCGGTTTTTTCCATCCACCCCGCTCGCCCTACCCGACTTGCATCGCCTGGGGACCTGAAGCCTCAGGCGCGAAGGGGCGTTTTCAACGCAGGCTGGCCGAACGCCGCCGCGCCAATCAGCGCTCCGGCAGCGGCGGCATGGGGAACGGCATGACGTTGCCACCGCCCTTGGCCTCGCTGATCTTCGCCGTGCCCAGGCGCTCCACCTCGTCGATGCGGACGATCGAGTGCATCGGCACGAAGCTGCGCACCACGCCCTCGAACTGCGCCTTGAGCTTTTCCTCGCTGGGATCGACCACCACCTGGGTGCGCTCGCCGAAGACGAACTCCTCGATCTCCAGGAACCCCCACAGGTCGCTCTGGTAGATGGCCTTGGCGTACATCTCGTACACCTGGCCCTGGTTGAGGAAGATCACCTTGAAGATGGGGGCGGGCTTGTTCATGACTCGACGGTTCGGCGGACGGGAAAGTCGCGCATCCTAGCATATCCCCGCCAGCGACCACGGAGCCTAGGAAGGCTGGACGGCGGCGCCTATAATGCGCGATTCCCTCGATTCGCCGACGATCTCCCATGGCCAAGAAGCTTTTCATCGAAACCCACGGCTGCCAGATGAACGAGTACGACAGCTCGCGCATGGCCGACCTGCTGGGTGAACACCAGGCCCTCGAACTCACCGAGGACCCGGCCGAAGCCGACGTGATCCTCCTCAATACCTGCTCGATCCGCGAAAAAGCGCAGGAGAAGGTGTTCTCCAAGCTGGGCGGCTGGCGCGAACTGAAGCGGCAGAAGCCGGAACTGGTGATCGGTGTCGGCGGCTGCGTGGCGAGCCAGGAAGGCGCGGCGATCCGCGACCGCGCGCCCTACGTCGACGTGGTGTTCGGCCCGCAGACCCTGCACCGCCTGCCGGAGATGATCGACGCCGCGCGGACCACGAGAAAGCCGCAGGTGGACATCTCCTTCCCGGAGATCGAGAAGTTCGACCGCCTGCCCGAGCCGCGCGTCGACGGCCCGAGCGCCTTCGTCGCGGTGATGGAAGGCTGCAGCAAGTACTGCACCTTCTGCGTGGTGCCCTACACCCGCGGCGAGGAGGTCAGCCGCCCGCTGGCCGACGTGCTCGCCGAGATCCTCCATCTCGCCGAGAACGGCGTGCGCGAGGTGACCCTGCTCGGCCAGAACGTCAACGGCTATCGCGGCGACGCCGGCGACGGCCGCATCGCCGACTTCGCCGAGCTGCTCTACGCGGTGGCGGCGATCGACGGCATCGACCGCATCCGCTACACCACCAGCCACCCGCTGGAGTTCTCCGACGCGCTGATCCAGGCCCACGCCGAGATCCCCGAGCTGGTCAAGTTCGTCCACCTGCCGGTGCAGGCGGGCTCCGACCGCATCCTCGCGGCGATGAAGCGCAACCACACCGCGCTGGAGTACAAGTCGCGCATCCGCAAGCTGAGGGCCGCAGTGCCGGAGATGTGCATCAGCTCGGACTTCATCGTCGGCTTCCCCGGCGAGACCGACAAGGACTTCGAGCAGACCATGAAGCTGATCGAGGAGGTCGGCTTCGACTTCTCCTTCTCCTTCATCTACAGCGCGCGTCCCGGAACCCCGGCCGCCGAGCTGGCCGACGACACCCTGGAGGAGGTCAAGAAGCAGCGCCTGCTGGTGCTGCAGGCGCGCATCCACCAGCAGGGCTTCGAGATCAGCCGACGCATGGTCGGAAGCCGGCAGCGCATCCTGGTCAGCGACTACTCGAAGCGCGATCCGGGCATGCTGCAGGGCCGCACCGAGAACAACCGCATCGTCAACTTCCGTGCCGATAACCCGCGGCTGATCGGCCAGTTCGTCGACGTGCACATCGACGAAGCGCTGCCGCACTCCCTGCGCGGCACCCTGGTGGACGAGCGCAGCTACTGAGCCGCCGTGCGTCGGGACGCCGCCGCGGCGTCCCGGCTAGTGGCCGCGGGCCACCTTTTGCCGACGCACCGGCGCTTTCCCCCTCGCCCCCCTGCGGTTATTCTTCAATCATCACTCAGCCAAATGGCGGCCAACAGAAGACCTTGAACGCTCCCCTGGAACACCACCGCTTCATTCTCGAACCTTTCGAAGCCCGCCGCTTCGCCAACCTCTGCGGACAATTCGACGAGCATCTGCGCCTGATCGAGCAGCGCCTGGCGATCGAGATCCGCAATCGCGGCAACCAGTTCGAACTGGTCGGCGATGCCCAGCGCAGTCATACCGCCGAGCGCCTGTTGCGCCGCCTGTACCGCGAGACCCACGCCACCGAGCTGACTCCGGAAATGGTCCACCTGTTCCTCCAGGAGTCCGGCCTCGAGGATCTCGCCGTGCCCGGCCAGGTGCCGGCCATCACCCTGAAGACGCGCAAGGCGCACATCACCCCGCGCGGCGCCAACCAGCAGCGCTACGTCAAGGCGATCCTCGACAACGACATCAACTTCGGCGTCGGCCCGGCCGGCACCGGCAAGACCTACCTCGCCGTGGCCTGCGCGGTGGACGCCCTGGAGCGCGAGCAGGTGCGCCGCATCCTGCTGGTGCGCCCGGCGGTGGAAGCCGGCGAGAAGCTCGGCTTCCTGCCCGGCGACCTCGCCCAGAAGATCGACCCCTACCTGCGCCCGCTCTACGACGCCCTCTACGAGATGCTCGGCTTCGAGCAGGTGGCCAAGCTGATCGAGCGCCAGGTGATCGAGATCGCCCCGCTCGCCTACATGCGCGGCCGCACCCTGAACAACAGCTTCATCATCCTCGACGAGAGCCAGAACACCACCCTCGAGCAGATGAAGATGTTCCTCACCCGGATCGGCTTCGGCTCCACCGCGGTGATCACCGGCGACGTCACCCAGGTCGACCTGCCGCGCGGCACCAAGTCGGGCCTCGCCCACGTCATCGAGGTGCTGCGCGACGTGCCGGGCATCAGCTTCACCCACTTCAAGGCCAAGGACGTCGTGCGCCACCCGCTGGTGCAGCGCATCGTCGAGGCCTACGACCGTCACGAGCAGCGCCTGCAGGGCAAGCTCGAGCGCGTCGTGCACATCGCCAGGGACGAATCCGATGCAGATTGAACTGGACCTGCAGCTGGCCACCGCGGCCAGCGCACTGCCCGGCGAGGCGCAGCTGCGCCGGTGGTGCGAACTGGCCCTGCGCCAGCGCACCGCCCCTTCCGAGTTGACCATCCGCATCGTCGACGAGGCGGAAGGCCGCGAGCTGAACCGCACCTGGCGCGGCAAGGACTACGCCACCAACGTGCTGTCCTTCCCGGCCGAGATCCCCGAGGGTTTGCTGGATATCCCGCTGCTCGGCGATCTGGTGATCTGCGCCCAGGTGGTGGCCCGCGAGGCCGCCGAACAGGACAAGAGCGCGGAAGCCCACTGGGCCCACCTGACCATCCACGGCTGCCTGCACCTGCTCGGCTACGACCACATCGAAGACGCCGAGGCCGAGGAGATGGAGGCGCTGGAGCGCCAGCTGCTGGCCGAACTCGGCTACCCCGACCCCTACGCCTGTGACGAAGAGTAAGGACACATGAGCGACGACCGATCGAGCCAGGGGCAGAAGTCCTGGCTGGAAAGAATCATCCAGACTTTTGCCCATGAGCCGAAGAACCGCGAGGAGCTGATCGAAGTCCTGCGCGACGCCCATGACAACAAGCTGCTCGACACCGAGGTGCTGTCCATCGTCGAGGGCGCCATCCAGGTCGCCGACCTGCAGGTGCGCGACATCATGATCCCGCGCTCGCAGATCATCAGCATCAAGGCCTGCCAGAACCCGCAGGAATTCCTCCCGGCGGTGATCGAGGCCGCCCACTCGCGCTACCCGGTGATCGGCGAGAACCTCGACGAGGTGCTCGGCATCCTGCTGGCCAAGGACCTGCTGCCGCTGCTGCTGGACGGCAACCAGGACAGCTACGACCTGCACAAGCTGCTGCGCCCGGCCACCTACGTGCCCGAATCCAAGCGCCTCAACGTGCTGCTGCGCGAATTCCGCAGCACCCACAACCACATGGCCATCGTCATCGACGAGTACGGCGGCGTGGCGGGCCTCGTCACCATCGAGGACGTGCTCGAGCAGATCGTCGGCGACATCGAGGACGAGCACGACGTCGAGGAGGACAGCTTCATCAAGGCGCTGCCCAGCGGCGATTTCATCGTCAAGGCGCTAACCCCGGTGGAGGAATTCAACGAATTCTTCGAGGCCGGCTTCTCCGAGGAAGAGTTCGACACCATCGGCGGCGTGCTGATGAGCGCCTTCGGCCACCTGCCCAAGCGCAACGAGACCATCGAGCTGGGCGACTTCCGTTTCCGCGTGCTCAACGCCGACAGCCGGCGCATGCACCTGCTGCGCCTGACCCCGCTGGCGCGCTGAGGCCGCCGCTGCGCAGGGGGCTCGCGCCGCGATCTCCCCCTGCGCAGCACCCTGGTGGAAAGGTCTGCGGCCGTTTCCCACCCTACCCGCCCGTGCGTCGCTCCGCTAAGCTGCCCGCGCCTGCACTCGCCAAGGAATCTCCATGCGCTGGATCTCCCGTCCCGGCTGGCCCGGTCACCTGCTGGCCCTGGCCGCCGGCGCCCTCACTCCGCTGGCCCTCGCTCCCTACGATCTGTGGCCGCTCGGCCTGCTGACGCTGGCGCTGGCCTACCTCGGCCTGCGCCAGGTCGACGGCCGCGCCGCCTGGTGGCGCGGCTGGTGGTACGGTTTCGGCGCCTTCGCCGCCGGTACCAGCTGGGTGTACGTCAGCATCCACGACTACGGCGCCGCCTCGCCGGCGCTGGCCGGCCTGCTGACCCTGCTGTTCTGCGCCGGTCTCGCGCTGTTCTTCGCCCTGCCGGCCTGGGTCTGGAGCCGCTGGCTGCGCCGCGAGCGCGCACCGCTGGCCGACGCGCTGGCCTTCGCCGCCCTGTGGCTGGCCCAGGAGGCCCTGCGCGGCTGGCTGTTCACCGGTTTCCCCTGGCTCTACGTCGGCTACAGCCAGCTGGACGGACCGCTCGCCGGCCTGGCGCCACTCGGCGGCGTCTGGCTGCTGTCGTTCGCCATGGCGCTCTCCGCCGCGCTGCTGGTCAACCTGCCGGCCCTGCTGGGGCGCGGCCGTGCCCTGCTCGGCGCCGGCCTGCTGCTCGCCGGCCTGTGGGGCGGCGGCCTGTGGTTCAAGGACCACGCCTGGACCCAGCCTGCCGGCGCGCCCCTCAAGATCGCCGCCATGCAGGGCAACGTCGAGCAGAACATGAAGTGGGACCCCGAGCAGCTCAACGCCCAGCTCGCCCTGTACCGCGACATGACCCTCGCCGAGGCGCCGGCCGACCTCTACGTCTGGCCGGAGACCGCGGTGCCGGTGCTCAAGGAGTACGCCGAAGGCTATCTGTCGGTGATGGGCCGCGTCGCCAGCGAGCGCAACGCCGCGCTGATCACCGGCATCCCCCTGCGCCAACCCGACGCCAGCGGTCGGCCGCGCTACTACAACGCCCTGCTGGCCATCGGCCAGGGCGGCGGCACCTACCTGAAGCAGAAGCTGGTGCCGTTCGGCGAATACGTGCCCCTGCAGGACGTGCTGCGCGGGCTGATCGCCTTCTTCGACCTGCCGATGTCCGACTTCGCCCGCGGCCCCGCCGAGCAGGCGCTGCCGACCGCGCGCGGCTACCGCATCGCCCCCTACATCTGCTACGAGGTGGTCTATCCGGAGTTCGCCGCCAGTCTCGCCGCGCGCAGCGAGCTGCTGCTGACGGTGAGCAACGACGCCTGGTTCGGCACCTCGATCGGCCCGCTGCAGCACCTGCAGATGGCGCAGATGCGCGCCTTGGAGAGCGGCCGCTGGATGATCCGCGCCACCAACAACGGCGTCACCGCGCTGATCGACCCGTTCGGCCGCGTGCAGACCGAGGTGCCGCAGTTCCAGCGCGCCGTACTGCGTGGCGAGGTGGTGCCCATGCAGGGCCTGACGCCCTACCTGCAGTGGCGCGCCTGGCCGCTGGCCGGCGTCTGCGCCCTGCTGCTCGGTTGGACCGCGCTCACCGCCCGGCGCCAGCGCCGGCTGTTCGCCGCGCTGGGCTGAGCCGCCACCGCGGCAGGGGCCGAGCCATCGGCGCCCTTGCCGCGGCGCAGAAGGGCCGCGCGCTGCCGCCCACGAGCCGGCAGACGGCCCGTGCTAAGGTTGCCGCGTGTTCCCTTTGGAGTCGCCCATGCCCCTGCCCGCCCTCTCCGGCCCCGGCTACCTGGCCGCCGGCCTGCGCCTGATCCTCAGTCCCGGTCTGCGCCGCTTCGTGCTGCTGCCGCTGACCGTCAACCTGCTGCTGTTCGCGACCCTGCTGACCCTGGCCTTCCAGCAGTTCGGCTTCTGGGTCGACGCCCTGATGCCTACCCTGCCCGACTGGCTGGCCTTCCTCGAATACCTGCTGTGGCCGCTGTTCGTGGTGCTGGTGCTGCTGATCCTGTTCTTCAGCTTCACCCTGCTGGGCAATCTGATCGCCGCGCCCTTCAACGGCTTCCTCGCCGAAAAGGTCGAGACGGTGGTGCGCGGCCGCGACCTCGCGCCGCCGTTCAGCTGGGGCGAGCTGCTGGCGATGCTGCCGCGCACCCTGGGCCGCGAACTGCGCAAGCTAGGCTACTTCCTGCCGCGCGCCCTGGGCCTCTTGCTGCTGTCGCTGATTCCCGGCCTGAACCTCATCGCCGCGCCGCTGTGGCTGCTGTTCGGCGTGTGGATGATGGCGGTGCAGTACATCGACTATCCGGCCGACAACCACAAGATGAGCTGGCAGACCATGCTCGCCTGGCTGCGCGAGAAGCGCTGGCAAAGCCTGGGCTTCGGCGCCGCCACCTACGCCGCGCTGCTGGTGCCGGGGCTGAATATCCTGTTGATGCCGGCGGCGGTGGCCGGGGCGACGGTGTTCTGGGTGCGCGAGGAGGGACTGAATCGTCTTGATCCCATCACCCCAAGGCCTTAGTCGTGCCTGTAAAACGTCATCGCGCAGACACGATCTTTCATTGTTGCACCGCCGGCCTCTGCGTGAGGCCGGGGCTTTTCGCATGAGCGCCGCACATCAAAAATTACCGCGTGCGATTGGCCAATGAAAAACGCGGCACTCGCAACAACTTTGCAGACTCGAATAGAGCCCGGCCACGGCCTATCAATATCGCAAAATGATTCTACGCGCCCCGGAAAGCCGCGCCCCGCCTTCCTATAGTTACTCTCACGCCAGAATTCCCTTCCGAATATCCCCGCACTTCCAAGCACTCTCCTGATCAAGCCCGCTCATCCCCAGCCCCTCGTTCACTGCAGGTGTCATGCGACTTATTGAAATCATTACGTATCAACCCGCTGGCTTTATTTCGATAAACCCTTGAACAACTGCTTTCGATTAGCCAACCCGCGAAAGGAGGTGCTGCAAGTACAAAGTTACCGACGTCCATTAACCCCCATACGACTGCAACATGAATAGGGGAATGCCATGAACAACCATCTTCAGCGCCTGCGCCATCTCGGCGCCGGCGCGAGCCTCGCACTACTGGCGCTGCTCATCGGGCTCGCCCCCGCCAGCCATGCCGACTCTCTGTATATTGGCGATCAAACCGACAACACGGTGAAGCGCTTCGATGCCGACAGCGGCGAATACCTCGGCGAATTCGTCAAGAAGGGAAATAGCCCGATAAAGGGCCCGCGCGGCCTTATCTTCACCCCGGCCGGCGACCTGCTGGTTTCCAACCAGAATGTCGGCACCGGCAAGGCGGGGACACTGTTGCTATTCGACGGCACGACTGGCGACTTCTCGGAGGCGCTCGTTCGCCACAATGACGAGGACGCCCCCTTCGCACCCGACGGGATCGTCCTGGTCGACGGCACTCTGTTCGTCGCCGACCAGGCAAGTGACGGCAAGGACACCCCTCCCGGTCGGCTGTGGGCCTATAGCGCGGACGGCGTGCTGCAAAGCGACCTCACCCCCGATCCGGTCAGCGAGTTTCCCGGAGACGGCTCCGCGAACGAGTTCCATCCCCGCGGTGTGGTGCTCGGCCCCGACGGCCTTCTGTATGTTTCGGTTGTCGACGACCTCAACCCGAGAAGCGCCGACTTCAACCCTCTCCCCGGCTGGATCCTGCGCTTCGACCCCGTCGACAAACGCTTCGTCGACGTCTTCGCCAGCCATACCGACAGCGGCTGCGCCGCCGCCCTGCACCGGCCGGATGGCCTGACATTCGGCCCGGACGGACGGCTATACGTCACTGCCTTTCGCGCCGATGCCGAAGATAACGACAAGATCCTGATATTCGATGCCAGTGGGGCCTGCGTGGACCAGATCGATCTCGACCAGGTCGGGCAGCCCCGCGCGGTCGCGCAGGCCCTGCTGTTCGGGCCGACCAACCAGGCGGGAGAAAACCTGTTCGTCCCGATCAGCGGCGACGGTCCGGATACCGGTGCGATACGCCGCTACAACACCCGCACCAAGGCGTTCAGTACGCTGGTCGCTCCGGCGGAACAGGGCGGAGCCTTGGGAAGTGGCTGGTATCTGACCTTCGGGCAGACCGCCCCGGATACCTTGGAGTACGTCGAAGAGGAAGCGGCCGCCCCCTGAGCGGCGGCCAGCCAGGTGGGAGCGGCGCGCAGCGCCGCCCCGTCCTACGCCGCCACCGAACCCAGCGCCTTCTCGATGGCCTGGACCAGATGCGGATCTTCCGGGGGAATGCGCGGGGAGAAGCGTTCGAGTACCCGGCCATCGGGGCCGACCAGGAACTTCTCGAAGTTCCAGCTGATGTCGCCGGGGAACTCCGCGCCCTCGCCGGCGAGCAGCAGGTAGAGGGGATGACGGTCGTGGCCGTTGACCTCGACCTTGCCGCTCAGCGGGAAGCTGACCCCGTAGTTGAGCGTGCAGAACTCGCGGATCTGCGTCTCGTTGCCCGGCTCCTGCCCGGCGAACTGGTTGCACGGCAGGCCGAGCACGCTGAAGCCGCGGTCGCGGTATTGCTGATGGAGGTGTTCGAGGCCGGCGTATTGCGGGGTCAGGCCGCACTTGGAGGCGACATTCACCACCAGCACCACCTTGCCCTTGAACGGCGCCAGCGGCAAATCCCCGCCATCCAGGGCTTTGAGGGTCAGGTCGTGAAATACGCTCATCGCATCGCTCCAGGCTGATCAGGGCTCATTAAAAAAGGCGCCATCGCGATCCGCAACAGCGCCCTGGCGTGTGTGTCCAGCTTAGCAGCAGATACCCCGCTGCAAGCCCGGCGACTCAGTGGTGGTGACCGCCTTCGCCGTGAATGTGACCGTGTGCGATTTCTTCGGCGTTGGCTTCGCGCACGTTGACCACCTTGACCTTGAAGTTCAGGCGCTGGCCGGCCAGCGGGTGGTTGCCGTCGACGGTGACGTCGTCGCCGTCGATGTCGCGGATGGTGACCACCTGCATGCCGCCGTCCGGAGCGGAGGCGTGGAACTGCATGCCGACTTCCAGCTGGTCGACGCCTTCGAACATGGCGCGGTTCAGCACGGCCACCAGCTCGACGCTGTAGTCGCCGTAGGCGTCTTCCGGCTCGATGGTCACTTCCAGCTCGTCACCGGCCTGCTTGCCTTCGAGGGCACGCTCCAGGCCAACGATGATGTTGCGGGCGCCATGCAGGTAGACCAGCGGGGCACCGCCAACGGAGCTGTCGATGACCTCACCGTTTTCGTTGGTCAGGGTGTAGTCGATGGATACCGCCTTGTTGGCCGCGATCTGCATGGGAGAAACCTTTGCGAATGGAGTATGAGTAGTGATTCTACGTCGCCACCCCGCCGAAAGCGACCCGCCGCGGGTCAGATGGCCGGGTCTGCCTATGCCGAGGTCGCGGCTGAGCTATCATCCGCCGCGCCGCCGGCGCGCCAACAGCGCCCGCCCCCTGCCCTGTCCTGGTGGAAACCGACCATGCTGCGATCCCTGCCCGCGCCGCTGCGCGGCCTCGTCTGCGCCCTGCTGCTGGTGCTCAACACCCTGGTGTGGTGCTGGCCATTGTTCGCCCTGGCGCTGCTCAAGCTGTTGCCGTTCCAGGCCAGCCAGGCGTTCAGCCGGCGCCTGATGGGCCGCATCGCCGAATGCTGGGCGGACGGCAACAAGGCATGGATGGACCTGTTCGGCGATATCCACTGGCAGGTCGAGGGTCTGGATACGCTGCGCAGTCGCGGCTCCTGCCTGGTGATCAGCAACCACCAGAGCTGGGTCGACATCTTCGTCCTGCAGTACCACCTCAACCGCCGCCTGCCGCTGCTGCGCTTCTTCCTCAAGCAGGAGCTGATCTGGATTCCGGTGTTCGGCCTGTGCTGCTGGGCGCTCGACTTTCCGTTCATGAAGCGCCATTCCAGGGCCTACCTGGCGCGGCATCCCGAGCAGCGCGGCAACGACCTGGCCACCGCCCGTCGGGCCTGCGCCCGTCTGCGCGGCATCCCGGTGGCGCTGTTCAACTTCCTCGAGGGCACCCGCTTCACCGAAGCCAAGCACGCCGACCAGCAGTCGCCCTACCGCCACCTGCTCAAGCCGCGCGCCGGCGGCATCGCCCTGGCCATCGGCGCCATGGGCGAGCAGTTCGCCACGCTGGTCGACGCGACCATCCACTATCCGGACGGCCGCCCGCGCTTTCGCGACCTGTTGTGCGGCAACCTGCGGCAAGTAGCGGTGAGCTTCGCCGAACGGCCGATCCCCGGCGAATTCCTCGGCCGCAGCTACGACCAGGACGAGGCCTTCCGCCTGCAATTCCAGCAGTGGGTGAACCACCTGTGGGCGGAGAAGGATGCCCGGCTCGAACGGATGAGCCGGGCCTGAGCGCCGCGCGCGGAGCTGGCCGTGCGCGGCGGGCCGGGCTCAGCGCACGACCTGGGCCCAGGAAGCATCCACCGCGTTCTTCTGCTTGGCGGTCAGCGCCTCCAGGTAGTAGAAGCTGCGCCGCTGGTCGCCGGTGACCACCAGCTCCAGGCGTTCGCTGGCCAGCTTGGTCATCGCCGGCGAGTCGATGCGGGTGACCGGGTAGAACAGGGTATCGCGGGAGTTGCGAGTGTTGGCCTCGGCGCTGGCCAGGTAGTCGATGAAGCGGTAGGCCGCGTCGACGTGCTCGGCGTTGCGGGGGATGGCCATGGTGTCGATGAACATCAGCGCGCCTTCGCGCGGGGTGACGAAGCGCAGCGGCGCGCCGCTGTCGGCCGCCTTGAGGACGTGGCCGCTCCAGGCCATGGCCATGCACAGCTTGCCGTTGGCCAACTGGTCGATGTAGGAGCTGTTGCCGAAGCTGGTGGACTTGCCGCGCAGCGCCGCCAGGTCGGCCCCGGCCTGCTGGATCTGCCGCGGGCCGCTGCGGCCGAGCGCCCGGCCCTTGTAGTTGAGCAGCAGCGACACCGCCTCCTCGCGCGCATCGAGCAGACCGATGCCGCACTGGGCCAGGCGGTCGCTGTTCTGCGTATCGAACAGCAGGCCCCAGCTGTCCTCGGGCTGGGTGCCGAGGGTGTCGACCACCTTGGAGACGTTCAGCGCCAGGCCGACGGTGCCCCACAGGTAGGGCACGGCGTAGCGGGTCTGGCCCTCGAAGCTGCTGAGCATGGCCAGCAGATCGGGGTCGACCTGCTTGAGATTGTCCAGCTTGGCGGGATTCAGCGGCTGCAGGCGTTGCGAATCGATCAGCGCCGGCAGATGGAAGTGGGCCGGGAACACCACGTCGTAACGGATGCCGAAGCCGACGTCGCGCAGCACGTCCTCGGCCTTGGTATAGGTGGTGTACTCCACCTTGATGCCGCTCTGCTTCTCGAACGCCTCGATCACCCCGGGCGACAGGCGACCCTCCCAGCCATACACCCGCACCACTTCGGCAGCCTGTGCCAGGGTCGCGCCCAGCCCGAGACCGAGCGCCAACGCCATACGCTTCAACATCATCCTGCTCCTCATTGTTCTTGTCGGAGCGAGGTGGATCCATGGGGTCGGTCCATGACCGCGACCTCGCGCGCAGGATTTAACCGAGCCCTACTACTTTTGTCGCATACGCGCGCTCGATTGGTGACGGACGTCACACTTTCAGGACAGGAACTGGCTCAGCGCGGCGCGCAGCTTGCCGGGCTTGACCGGCTTGTTGAGCAGCGGGATGCCCAGCTGGTGCAGATGGCGACGGCACTGCTCGCTGCGCTCGGCGGTGATGATCACCGCCGGCAGGGGCAGGTGGCTTTCCTCGCGCAGGCTGTGGATCAGGTCGCAGCCATTGGCGCCCTGGTCGAGGTGGTAGTCGACCAGCAGCAGCTCCGGCTGCCAGCCCGCGAGCTGCCCGCGCGCCTCCTCCAGGCCGTCGGCCAGGCGCACCTCGCAGCCCCACTGGGTGAGCAGCGCCTGCATGCTCTGCTGGATGTCCGGCTCGTTGTCGACCACCAGCACGCGGCGTCCCGGCAGCGGGTTGCCCGGGCTCTCCTGCGGCCGCGCCACCGGGGCCGCCGCCACGTACTCGGCGAGCGGCACCTCGATGCTGAACAGCGAACCGCACCCCGGCAGCGACTGCACGCGGACGCGGTAGTCGAGCATGCGCGCGATGCGCTCGACGATGGCCAGGCCCAGGCCGACACCCTTGCGCTCGGCCGCGCGACTGGCCTCGAGCTGGTTGAACTCGAGGAAGATCTCCTCGAGCTTGTCCGCCGGGATGCCGCGGCCGGTGTCGGCCACCTGGATCGACAGATAGCCGCCGCGCCGGCGGCAGCCGAGCAGCACGCGACCGTCGCTGGTATAGCGGCAGGCGTTGCTGAGGAAGTTGCGCAGGATGCGGGTGAGCAGGCGGAAGTCGGTGTGCACCGCCAGGCGCGGGATGCGCACGCGCAACTGGAGGCCGGCGGCCTCGGCCACCGACTGGAACTCCGAGGCCAGCGGCGCCAGCAGTTCGTCGAGACGGTACACCGCGAGGTCGGGGCGAATCGCCCGGCTGTCCAGGCGGGCGATGTCGAGCAGGTCGGCGAGCAGGTCCTCGGCGCCCTCCAGGGCCTGGTGGGTGCGCTCGACCAGGGTGCCCTCGGCGGCCGGCAGGTTGCGCTCGCGCAGGGTGGAAATCAGCAGACGCGCGGCGTTCAGCGGCTGCAGCAGGTCGTGGCTGGCCGCCGCCAGGTACTTGTCCTTGCTCTGGTTGGCCGCCTCGGCGGCATCGCGCGCCTCGCGCAGCTCGCACTGCACGCGCTCGCGCTCGCGGATCTCCTGCTGCAGGTGGCGGTTGGCCTCGAGCAGCTCGGCGGTACGCGCCGCCACTCGCCGCTCCAGCTCCACGTTCAGCTGCTGCTGGCGCAGCTGCGCCTGCTTGCGCTCGGTGATGTCGGCGACGAAGCCCTCGACCAGGCCCTCCTCGTCAGGCTTGAGCAGCAGGTTCATCAGCACGTCGATGTGGCTGCCGTCGCGGCGACGCAGCTGGGTCTCGTAGCCGAACAGGCCGTTGCCCTGGCGTAGCACCGCACCGATCCGCTTCAGCTCCTCGGCGCCGCCGACGAACAGCTGTTCGGCCAGGTCGGTCCGCGACCACAGCACCTGCTGCGGGTCCTCGTAGCCCAGCATGTGCGCCAGCGCCGGATTGGCGGCGAGGATGCCGTGGTTGAGGTTGCCCTGGAAGATGCCGTGCACGGCGTGCTCGAACAGCCACTTGTAGCGGTTGCGCTCGCGCTCCAGCTCGTCGAGGCGCGCCGACAGCTCGGGGTAGTAGCTCTTGCGCGCCGAATGGCTGCCCAGGCCGAGCAGGTCGGCAACGTCCGGACGCGGCGCCGGCGCGGCGGCAGCCGCCTCCTGGCCTGCCGGTCCGGCGCTGCCGGGCCGCAATTCAGAGGGCTTCGCCATATACCACCTCGACGTCGCGCTGAGTCGACTGCCGCGGATTGGTGAGGATGCACGGGTCCTGCATGGCGTGCTGGGACAGGAAGGGGATGTCCGAGCTGCCGACGCCGTGGCGACGCAGGGTCTCCTCGAAGCCGACCGCGTGCTTGAAGGCGATCAGGTGCTCGACCAGGCGGCTGCGCACCTGGTGCGAGGTCAGTCCGCGGCAGTCGAGGCCGAGGGTCTCGGCGACAATGCGGAAGCGCTCCGGCGCGGCGTCGAAGTTGAACGCCACCACGTGCTCGACCAGTGCGGCGTTGCACAGGCCGTGCGGCAGGTCGAGGAAGCCGCCAAGGCTGTGGCTCATGGCGTGCACTGCGCCAAGGATCGCGTTGGAGAAGGCAAGCCCCGCCTGCATGCTGCCGAGCATGATCTTCTCGCGCAGGGCGATGTCGTGGGGGGTGGCGATCATCGCCTCCAGGTTGCCGCCGATCAGGCGCATCGCCTCCAGCGCGTGCGGGTCGGTGAGCGGGCCGGCACCGGTGGAGACGTAGGCCTCGATGGCGTGCACCAGGGCGTCGATGCCGGTACAGGCGGACAGGAAGGGATCCATGCTCACAGTGGTCTCCGGGTCGATCAGCGACACATCGGGAACCACCGCCTTGCTGACGATGGAGAACTTCATCCGCTCGGCCTGGTTGGAGATGATCACGAACTGCGACACGTCCGCCGAGGTGCCGGCGGTGGTGGGAATCAGGATCAAGGGCGGACTGGGCACGCGGATGGTGTCCACGCCCTCGAACTCGAGGATGCTGCGCCCATGCGCGGCGACGATGCCGATGCCCTTGGCGCAGTCCATCGGGCTGCCGCCGCCCACCGCGACTATCACGTCGCAGCCGCTGGCGCGGTACAGCTCGGCGCCGATCATCACTTCCTCGGAGCGCGGGTTGGGCGACACCCCGGTGAACAGCACGTGGGCGATGCCCTGGCGATCGAGGCTGGCCAGCACGTCGCCCACCCAGCCCGCCGCCTGCACGCCGGGATCGGAGACCACCAGAACCTTGCGGGCACCGAAGGTCGCGGCATAGTTGCCGACCGAGTGGCGGGAACCGGCGCCGAAGATGATCTCCGGGCTGACGAACTTGCGAAGCGGCGAGATGGACATGCAGAAACCTGACGGCATCATTGTTGTTATGGGGTGTGTTATCGGCAACAGCCTACTGCATTGCTGGGGCATTGCAATCCACCGAAGGTGAGCGGCCCTGCGCCGATGCCAGCGGTCTAATCGAGCAACTCCCGGTAGAACGCCCACTCGCGGTGCAGGGCGTCGGCCAGATGGTCGGCCTGGCGGAAACCGTGCCGCTCGTCCGGATAGAGCCGGTATTCGACCGCCACGCCGTTGCCGCGCAGGGCGGCGACCATCGTTTCGGTCTGCGCCGGCACCACCACGGCGTCCAGGCCCCCCTGGAAAAAGATCACCGGCGCAGCAATGCGCCCGGCATGATACAGCGGTGTGCGCGCCGCGTAGCGTTCGGCGTCGCGCAGCGGATCGCCGATCAGCCAGTCCAGATAGTCGCCCTCGAACTTGTGGGTGGCGCGGCGCAGGGCCAGCGGGTCGCTGACCCCGTACAGGCTGGCGCCGCCGCGGAACAGCGCGTGGAAGGCCAGCGCGCACAGCGCGGTATAGCCACCGGCGCTGGCGCCGCGGATAAAGGCGCGCGCGGCATCCACCAGGCCCCGCTCGCCCAGATGGCGCACCAGCGCGCAGGCATCCTCCACCTCGATATCGCCCCACGCGCCCTTAAGACGCAGCCGGCAGGCGCGACCGAAGCCGCTGGAGCCGCGGTAGTTGAGGTCGGCGACGGCGAAACCGCGCTGGGTCCAGAACTGGATGCGCGGATCGAACACCGGGTAGCAGGCCGAGGTCGGCCCGCCGTGCAGGAACAGCACCAGCGGCGGCCGCGCGCCGACCGGCAGCGTGCAGGCGGCGTTGCGCGGCGGATAGAAGAAGGCCTGGGCGCTCTCGCCCTCGCCCGTGGCGAAGCGCACCGACTGCGGGCGGGACAGTTCGGCCTCGGCCAGCGGCTGCGCGCCGCCGGCAAGGATGCGCCACTCACCCGAGTCGCGGGCGATGGCCAGCACCGCCGGCAGCCGGTCGGGCGCGGCGGCGATGCAGTAGAAGTGCGTGGCGTCGGCGGCCAGCTGGCGGAAACGGCTGAACTCGCTGGCCAGCCGTCGCTCGCGACCGGCGCCGTCGCGCTCGACCAGCAGGCCCCAGCCCTCGTCCAGACGCGCCAGCAGCCAGCCGCCCTGTTCCAGCGGCAGGTGGCTGACCGTGCCCAGTTGCCAGGGCGCCGGGGCGTGGTCGGCCGCGGCCATGGGCAGAGATTCGCTCCAGCCGGCCCCGTCGACGGTGGACAAGGCTGCGCCGTTGTCCACCCTACGTTCGACCTCGGCCGCAGGATGGCCGGAAACGGGGGTCCATCGACCGCCCTGCTCGCTCCACGGCTGCCACCAGCCGGCGCGGTCGCTCAGGCAGCTCAGACGGCCGTCGGCGGTAAAGGCGGGCTGCTGCAGGGACTGGTCGCCGGCGGCGCCGGCCACCACCTCGAACGCGCCCAGCACGCCATCGGCAGCGACCGCCGCCCGGCACAGGCGGGTACTGGTCCAGGGCAGCTCGGGGCGATCCCACTCGATCCAGGCCAGCTGGCGGCCATCGGCGGACAGCCGCGGCGCCGCGTAGAAGTCGGCGCCCTCGGCCAGCACGCGGCGCGTGCCGTCGGCCAGCGCCAGGCTGACCAGGCGGTGCACCACCGCCCCCTGCTCGCGGCGCTCCTCCACCGCCAGCACGGCCCGCCAGGCCGGCGCGAAGTGCAGGTCGCCGTAGCGACAGTCGGGATTGGCGGTCAGCGCCTGCAAGGCGCCGGGCGTGCCATCGGCCGCCACCGTGAGCAGATGGACCTGCTGGTCCGCCTCGCCGACCAGCGCCACGCCGCCGTCCACCACGCAGAAGGCGCCGCCGCCGTATTCGTAGACCCGGCTGCGCACCGAGAAGCCCGGCGCGCTGAGGCGCCGCGCGCCGCCCGCGTGCCACAGCCACAGGCTGCAGACGGCTTCGCGCGGATCGAATTCGAGCCATAGCAGCCCACCGAGGCCGGTGCGCAGTTCGGCGAAGTCGCAACTGGCCGCCGCGGCCTGCTCGGCCGACCAGCCGCTCGGCCAGTCGCCGCACGCCAGCGGGTGCGGAGCGGACGACGGCGCAGCCTTATCCACCGCGCAGACCTCGACGCGGCACAAGGCCGATGTGGTTTTCCATGGAGCGGCCACCCGGGGGACGGCCATCCAAGGGGCGGCCGTCCGCGGGGTGCCGATCCACGGCGCGGCCATTCGCGGGATAGCTCTCCACAGGGTGGCTGCCCACCCCAGCGACCGTACCCACCTGCCCCTCAGCTCTTGCAGATCAGCTGCGAGGCATGCACGTTGCGGTGGGTCAGCTCGTCCAGCCCCTTGGGCGCCTCCTCGGCCTGGCGCCGGGCGTCGAGGATCAGGCCGTGGTGCTGCGACTTGCCGCACACCGGGTCGGCGTTATCGGCGTCGCCGGTGAGCATGAACGCCTGGCAGCGGCAGCCCCCGAAGTCGCGGTCCTTCTCGTCGCAGGAGCGGCACGGCTCGGGCATCCAGTCGTCGCCGCGGTAGCGGTTGAAGCCGAAGGAGTCGTACCAGATGTGCTTGAGGCTGTGCTCGGTGACCTTGGGGAACTGCACCGGCAGCATCTTGGCGCTGTGGCAGGGCAACGCGGTGCCGTCCGGGGTGATGTCGAGGAACAGGCTGCCCCAGCCGTTCATGCAGGCCTTGGGGCGCTCCTCGTAGTAGTCGGGGGTGACGAAGATCAGCTTGCAGGGGTGACCCTGCGCGGCCAGCTTGGCGCGCCACTCGTTGGTGATGCGCTCGGCGCGCTCCAGCTGCGCCTTGGTCGGCAGCAGCCCTGCGCGATTGAGCTCGGCCCAGCCGTAGAACTGGCAGGTGGCCAGCTCGACGAAGTCGGCCTCCAGCTCGATGCACAGCTCGATGATCCGCTCGATGTTGTCGATGTTGTGCCGGTGGGTGACGAAGTTGAGCACCATCGGGTAGCCGTGCTTCTTCACCGCGCGGGCCATCGCCAGCTTCTGCGCGAAGGCCTTGCTGGAGCCGGCGAGCAGGTTGTTCACCTCCTCGTCGGCGGCCTGGAAGCTGATCTGGATGTGGTCCAGACCGGCCTCGGCGAACTCGGCGATGCGCTCCTCGGAGAGGCCGATCCCCGAGGTGATCAGATTGGTGTAGTAGCCCAGCTCGCGCGCGGCGCGGATCAGCTCGGTGAGGTCCTGGCGCACCAGCGGCTCGCCGCCGGAGAAGCCGAGCTGGGCGGCGCCCAGCTCGCGGGCCTGACGGAACACCTCGATCCACTGCGCGGTGGTGAGTTCCTCGCTCTGCTTGGCGAAATCCAGCGGGTTGGAGCAGTACGGGCACTGCAGCGGGCAGCGGTAGGTCAGCTCGGCCAGCAGCCACAACGGCGGGCCGGGAATGTGTCCCGGCTTAGCGAAACTCGATCCAGAATCGTTCACGCGCCACCTCCAGGAAAACCATGATGTCTTCGGCGATGCCCTGAACGTCCGGGAAGCGCGCGCTCAGATCGGCGACGATCGCGCCGATGCTGCGTTGTCCGTCGACCTCGGCGAGGATCGCCCCGGCGCTGTCGTTGAGCTTGATCATACCCTCGGGATAGAGCAATACGTGACAGCCCTGCGCCGGCTCCCACTGGAAGCGGAAGCCACGGCGCAGCACCGGCACCAGTTCGGTGTTCAAACCACTCACAGCGCGATCCCCTTGTGCCAGACGCGCTCGGCGGTGACGGTGTGATAGGGCGGACGGTTCAGCTCGTAGGCCATGCTCATGGCGTCGAGCATGCTCCACAGCACGTCGAGCTTGAACTGCAGGATCTCCAGCATGCGCTGCTGGGCTTCGACGGTGGTGTAGTGGTCGAGGGTGATGCGTAGGCCGTGCTCGACGTCGCGGCGGGCTTCCTTCAGGCGCTTGCGGAAGTAGTCGTAGCCGCCGGCCTCGATCCACGGGTAGTGCGCCGGCCAGCTGTCCAGGCGCGACTGGTGAATGGTCGGCGCGAACAGCTCGGTCAGCGAGCTGCTGGCCGCTTCCTGCCAGGACGCGCGGCGCGCGAAGTTGACGTAGGCATCCACCGCGAAGCGCACACCGGGCAATACCAGTTCCTGGGACAACAACTGCTCGCGCTTGAGCCCCACCGCCTCGGCCAGACGCAGCCAGGCCTCGATGCCACCCTCCTCGCCCGGGGCACCGTCGTGGTCGATGATGCGCTGGATCCACAGCCGGCGGGTCTCGCGGTCCGGGCAGTTGGCCATGATCGCCGCATCCTTCACCGGGATGCACACCTGGTAGTAGAAGCGGTTGGCCACCCAGCCCTGGATCTGCTCGCGGGTCGCGCGGCCTTCGTACATGGCGACGTGGAAGGGGTGGTGGATGTGGTAGTAGGCACCCTTGGCGCGCAGCGCCTGCTCGAACTCGGCGGGGCTCATGGCAGTCTGGGTCATCGTGGCTCCTCGGTGGCCGCAGTCGATGCGGCGCGTTGTTGTTCTGGGATCTGGCACCTTGCGCAGGGCGGGTCAGGCCGCAGGCCCTAACCCACCACCCGGCCGCAAGGCCGGCAATCGCGATGCCTGAGGGCATCTCTGGCGGGTTGCGCCGCCACGCGGCCAACCCACCCGACGATCGGGTTTACAACTCGATGCTCATGCCGTCCCAGGCGACCTCGACCCCACGCGCGTTGAGTTCGCCGCGCTCGAGCGAGTCCTCGTCGAGGATCGGGTTGGTGTTGTTGATGTGGATGAGCACCTTGCGCTGACGCGGCAGACGCTCGAGCAGCTCGAGCATGCCGCCCTCGCCGCTCTGCGGCAGGTGACCCATCTCGCTGCCGAGCTTGGTGCCGCAGCCGGCATGGATCATCTCGTCGTCGCGCCACAGCGTGCCGTCGACCAGCAGGCAGTCGGCGCGGCCCATCCACTCCAGCAGCTCGTCGCTCACCTGGCCGAGGCCGGGCGCGTAGAACAGGCGCCCGCCGGTGCGGCTGTCCTCGACCAAGAGGCCCAGGTTGTCACCGGGGTGCGGATCGTTGCGGTGCGGCGAGTAGGGCGGTGCCGCGCTGCGCAGCGGAATCGGGGTGAAACGCAGCGCCGGGCAGGCGTCGACCACGAAGCTGCGATCCAGCTCGATGCGTTTCCAGTTCAGGCCGCCGTTCCAGTGGCTGAGCATGTTGAACAGCGGGAAGCCGGTGGTCAGGTCCTGGTGGACCATCTCGCTGCACCACACCTCGTGCGGGCAGCCCTCGCGCAGGGTGAGCAGGCCGGTGGTGTGGTCGATCTGGCTGTCGAGCAGGATCAGCGCGCTGATCGCCGTGTCGCGCACCGCGCGGGCGGGCTGCAGGGCCGGGAAGGCCTCGATCTGCGCGCGGATGTCGGGCGAGGCGTTGCAGATGATCCAGTTGACCCCGTCGTCGGACAGGGCGATGGACGACTGGGTGCGCGGGGTGACACTCAGGGTACCTTCGCGCAGGCCGCGGCAGTTGCGGCAGTTGCAGTTCCACTGGGGAAAGCCGCCACCGGCGGCGGAACCGAGAATACGGATGTACATGGGGGAGTCCCCGGGCGGGAAGCCCCGGACAGGCCGGGGCTATGTTGGATCAACGATTGGCGAAATACATGGTTACTTCGAAGCCAATACGCAGATCGGTGAAGGCGGGCTTGGTCCACATGGCGCAGTCCTCTTGTTGTCGAAACCGGTGAATTCCGGCAAGACAGTTATGCGCCCTAAATCGGAGCGGCCAAATGGTACTTTGGAAGGAGGCCCGGCTGTCGTTGGTAGCCCTCGACCGGCGTCGTCCGGGAGTATGGCCGCGGGCCGCCCCGGCCAAAGACGCGCATAAAAAAACGCGGCCCAGGGCCGCGTTTCGACAGGGGGGGCGCCGTGCGCCACGGGTATCTTCCGGAGCCCCCCTGCCCGGCGGGGCGTCGACAAGTCACAAAAAACCGGCGCACCGTTTCCAGTGCGCCGGCGAGGAGTGACACGGGGAGAAAAGGCGGGAGCGACCGGACCACGCTCAGAGCCGGTCGCGCCCGAAAGGGGACAGCCCCTTAGAAGAAGCCCAGCGGGTTGATGTCGTAGCTGACCAGCAGGTTCTTGGTCTGCTGGTAGTGGTCGAGCATCATCTTGTGGGTCTCGCGGCCCACGCCGGATTTCTTGTAGCCACCGAATGCGGCGTGCGCCGGGTACAGGTGGTAGCAGTTGGTCCACACGCGACCGGCCTTGATGCCGCGACCCATGCGGTAGGCACGGTTGATGTCGCGGGTCCACACGCCGGCGCCCAGGCCGAACTCGGTGTCGTTGGCGATCGCCAGCGCCTCGGCCTCGTCCTTGAAGGTGGTCACGCCGACCACCGGGCCGAAGATCTCCTCCTGGAACACGCGCATGTCGTTGGTGCCCTTGATCAGGGTCGGCTGGATGTAGTAGCCGCTGGCCAGGCTGCCCTCGAGCTTCTCGGCGGCACCGCCGGTGAGGATCTGCGCACCCTCGGTGCGGGCCACCTCGAAGTAGGAGAGGATCTTCTCGAACTGCTGGTCGGAGGCCTGGGCGCCCACCATGGTGGTGGTGTCCAGCGGGTTACCGCGCTTGATCTGGCCGATCTTCTTCATCACCACGGCCATGAAGTCTTCGTAGATCGACTCCTGGATCAGCGCGCGCGACGGGCAGGTGCACACCTCGCCCTGGTTGAAGAAGGCCAGCACCAGGCCTTCGGCGGCCTTCTCGATGAACTCCGGCTCGGCGCGCATGATGTCTTCGAAGAAGATGTTCGGCGACTTGCCGCCCAGCTCGACGGTGCTCGGAATGATGTTCTCGGCGGCGCAGCGCATGATGTGCGAGCCGACCGGGGTGGAGCCGGTGAAGGCGATCTTGGCGATGCGGGTGCTGGTGGCCAGCGCCTGGCCGGCTTCGCGGCCGAAGCCCTGGACGATGTTGAGCACGCCGGCCGGCAGCAGGTCGCCGATCAGCTCGATCAGCACCATGATCGACAGCGGGGTCTGCTCGGCGGGTTTCAGCACGATGCAGTTGCCGGCGGCCAGGGCCGGGGCCAGCTTCCAGGCGGCCATCAGCAGCGGGAAGTTCCACGGAATGATCTGGCCGACCACGCCCAGCGGCTCGTGGAAGTGGTAGGCGGCGGTGGTGTCGTTGATCTCGGCGGCGGCGCCTTCCTGGGCGCGGATGCAGCCGGCGAAGTAGCGGAAGTGGTCGGCGGCCAGCGGTACGTCGGCGTTGAGGGTCTCGCGCACGGCCTTGCCGTTGTCCCAGGTCTCGGCGACGGCGAGCACTTCGAGGTTCTGCTCGATGCGGTCGGCGATCTTCAAGAGGATCAGCGCACGGTCCTGCACGGAGGTGCGGGCCCAGCCGTCGGCGGCGGCGTGGGCGGCGTCCAGCGCCAGCTCGATGTCTTCGGCGGTGGAGCGGGGGAATTCGGCGATCACCTCGCCGGTGACCGGCGTGGTGTTGGTGAAGTACTGGCCCTTGACCGGCGCGACGAACTCGCCGCCGATGTAGTTGGCATAGCGCGGCTTGAAGGAAACGATGGCGCCTTCGGTACCCGGTTGTGCGTAGATCATGCTGATGGCCTCTCTTTTATTGTCGCTGTCCGGACTGGTTCTGGTTTGTGCGGACTGTGAGTTGATGGTGGCAGTCCATGCACGGTGTCGGTATGCGCCGATGGAAGGCAGAAGCTCGTTATTTGGTAGTAACGGCCGCAGGAAAGTTTGCACGGGACCGGGCAAAGCGCAAGGCGCCTGCCCGCTGCCGGCGCCTCGGTCTTCGGGCCTCAGGCCGCAGCGGGCACCGGCGCCCCGGCGGTCGACGCCGAGACCGGCGGCTGCGCGACCTCCGGCAGGTAGCCCAGGCGCAGGCCGCCCCAGTGGCGACCGTGGATGAAGATCGGCACCGAGAGGTCGTGCATCAGCTCGCCAGTGTCGCGGGTGTAGGTCTGCATCAGCAGCGCCTGCCGGTGGCTGCCGCAGCGGATGCCGGTACGATCGGTGAAGATGCGCTTGCTGCGGCTGTGGGCCATGTCGACCTGGGCGTCGCCGGTGAGCGGCTGACTGAAGGCCAGGTTGTGGGTCGGCACATAGCCGTCCGGCGTACAGGCGATGGCGAACACCACCCCCTCGTGACGCTCGAGCAGCGGCTCCTGGATGGCCGGCAGCACCTCGTCGGTGAAACGGTCGAAGCGGCTGCTGAATTTCTGCGGATGGGTAGCGGGGATCGGCTGGTAATGGCGATCGAACAGGTCGTCGAGGCCGATCCGCCCGCCCTTGATGGCCGCCTCGAACTGCCGGGTGATCGCCTGCGCCCCTTCGCGGGCCAGGTCGTAGACGCGCTGGTGGTAGTCGTCGAGGGCCACCTCGGCAAGTTGCTCGCTGATGGTCTCGGTCAGCTCCTCGAGTTTCATCGCCTCGTCCTCCAGACGGCGGGTCTGCTCGTCGCTCACCGCCAGGTCGCTGCGCATCTGTTCCACCGCCTCGAACAGGCTGCCGAGCTGTCGGCGGTTGTCGTCCGAGCCGGCGGCGATCTCGCTGATCTGCCGCTCGACGCCCACCGACAGCGCGGCGATGCTGTCCAGGTGCTGGCCGGCGCGCTCCACCTCGGCCACTCCGGCGACCAGCTCGGCGGGCAGGCTGCGGATCTGCTCGACTACCTCGCTGGTCTGGCGCTGGATTTCGCCGATCATCGTGCCCACCTCGGCGGTCGCCGCGGCGGTGCGTCCGGCCAGGCTGCGCACCTCGCCGGCCACCACGGCGAAACCGCGGCCATGCTCGCCGGCGCGGGCCGCCTCGATCGCCGCGTTGAGCGCCAGCAGGTTGGTCTGGCTGGCGATCTCCTGGATCACCCCGGTAACCCTCTGGATCTCCGCGCTGCGCCGGTTCAGTTCCTCGATCAGCACGCGGCTGGCGCCGGCCTGCTGGCGCAGCTGCTGCATCCGCCCGATGGTGTCGACCAGCACGCGGCGGCCGGCCTCGCTGCTCTGCCGCGCCTCGACGGCGGCTTCCACCGCTTGCTTGCTGAGCGCCGAAGTCTGCGCCTCGGTGGCGATCATCACCTCGGCGCTGCCGACGATGCGCGCCGCGGCTCCGACCTGCGACTCGACCCGCGCCGCCAGGTGCTGCACCGAATAAGCGACACCGGCCGCCGACAGCGCATTGTGGCTGACGGAATAGGACAGGCCACGGGCCAGCTTGCCGACATCGACGGTCGTCGCCTCCCGTCGGCCGCCCCACCGACGCCGCCAGGCCAGCGCCAGCCAGGGCAGAGCGAGCAGCAGGGCCAGACACAGCCAGAGCGGCAGCCAGGCCTGCGCCTGGGCCAGCAGCAGCAGCGCCGCGCCGACGCCCAAGGCCAGGCGCTCGACAACCGTGCGGGAAAGGATGGATGACATGGGGGCTCCTCGCGGGAAGCGGACCACCGCAGGCATCACGGAGAAGAGGCCACCGGCCATCCGTGGCTGCCGCCGGCGCTCCGGCATTGTTCTTGTTCGAAAAGGCAGTGACGCCGCCCCCTCCTCTGCCGGAGACAGTCGCCCTGCACGTGGGCCATCACTGGTATATCGGCCGCCCGCCAGCGGCCTTGAGCCACCCGCCAGACGAAAACGACGAGGCCGGCAATAAGCCGGCCTCGTGCGTCAGCAATGACGGATCAGCGATTGGCGACCGCCGCGGCCTCCTTCGGCAGCTTGAAGGTCCACACCATGCCGCCCTGGTTGAAGTCCTTGATGCGCTTGGCCACTTCGCCGCCCCACAGCGGTACGGCGCCACCCCAGCCGGAGAGCACGGAGACGTACTGCTCGCCGTCCATCTCCCAGGTGATCGGCGAGCCGATCACGCCCGAGCCGGTGTTGAACTCGTAGAGTTTCTTGCCGGTCTTGGCGTCGAAGCCCATCAGGAAGCCTTCCGGGTTGCCGGTGAATACCAGGTTACCCTTGGTGGCCAGCACGCCGCCCCACAGCGGTGCGTAGTTCTTGTAGCGCCAGACTTCCTTGCCGGTCTTCGGATCGATGGCGCGCAGCACACCGATGTAGTCGTCGTTGAGCGGATGGATGGTGAAGCCGGCACCCAGGTAGGCGGCGCCCTTCTTGTAGGCGGTGCCTTCGTTCCAGATGTCCATGCCCCACTCGTTGGACGGCACGTAGAACAGCCCGGTGTCCTGGCTGTAGGCCATCGGCATCCAGTTCTTGCCACCCAGGAACGACGGCGCGACGAACACGCTCTTGCCCTGCGCACCGGCTTCGCTCGGCTTGCCCGGACGGTTTTCCTCGTTGTAGAGCGGACGACCTTCCTTATCCAGGCCCTTGGCCCAGGTGATCTTGTCGACGAACGGGAAGCCGCGGATGAACTTGCCGTTGGTGCGGTCGAGCACGTAGAAGAAGCCGTTACGGTCGGCGGTGGCCGCGGCCTTCACGGTCTTGCCGCCTTCCTGGTAGTTGAACGACACCAGCTCGTTGACGCCGTCGAAGTCCCAGCCGTCGTGCGGGGTGGTCTGGAAGTGCCACTTGATGGTGCCGTCGTCCGGGTTCAGCGCCAGACGCGAGGAGGAGTACAGGTTGTCGCCCGGGCGCAGGTGCGAGTTCCACGGCGACGGGTTGCCGGTACCGAACAGCAGCTGGTTGGTTTCCGGGTCGTAGTAGCCGCCCAGCCACGGGGCCGCGCCACCGGTCTTCCACAGGTCGCCCGGCCAGGTCTTGCCCTGGCCCGCGCCGGTCAGGCCGTTCTCGACCGGCTTGCCGTCCTTGTAGACGAAGCCCATGTGACCTTCGACGGTCGGGCGGGTCCACAGCAGTTCGCCGTTGGTGGGGTTGTAGGCTTCGATCTTGCCGACCACGCCGAATTCGCCACCGGACACGCCGGTGATCAGCTTGCCATTGACCACCAGCGGAGCCGCGGTAATCGAGTAGCCGGCCTTGTAGTCGGCCACGGTCTTCTTCCACACCACCTTGCCGGTGTCCTTGTTCAGGGCGACCAGTTTGGCGTCGAGGGTGCCGAAGATCACCAGGTCGCCGTACAGGGCGACACCGCGGTTGATCACGTCACAGCAGGGCATGATGCCGTCGGGCAGACGGGCGTCGTACTGCCACAGTTCCTTGCCGGTCTTGGCGTCGACCGCGAACACGCGCGAGTAGGAGGCGGTCATGTACATCACGCCATCCTTGACCATCGGCTGGGCCTGCTGGCCGCGCTGCTTCTCGCCACCGAAGGAGAAGGCCCACACCGGGCGCAGCTGGGTGACGTTGTCGGCGTTGAGCTTGTCCAGGGTGCTGTAGCGCTGGCCTTGGGTACCGATACCGTTGGTCACCACGTCGCCGGGGGTCTGGGCGTCCTTGGCGATGTCGTCGTCGGTGACTGCCCAGGCAGACATGCCGGACAGCGCCAGCGCAAGGCTCAGGGCGGTCCGGGCAAAGGAATTGGTGAGACCGGAGTGCTTCATTGCGGCTACCTCTGCGGGTTCATTGTTATCGCCGGGAGTTTTTCCCGGTCTGTAGCGAATTCTTCGCCGCAGGGGATAGCGCAACAATTGAACGCGGGGAGCAAAGACATGCTTCCTTGGTAGCAATACCGCCCCGCGAGGCCCGTGCGACGGGGGTATGGCCGCCATCCAGACGCCCCCGTCCCTTCGCGATCTCGCCCTGCCCTGAGTAGTGAAGCGGGTTCCCCCGGCATTCGCCACGCGGCGGGTGAGCGAGCGGCCGGCCGCAGCCTCTGGAGAGGAACACCGTCCGGCGAGGACTGCCGGCAGGCTACGGGCCACTTCTATTGCCGTCGTTTCCGGGGAACCGGGTCGCCTCCGGTGCGCCGACCTTATACCCCTCCGCGCCAGCCCCAGTGCCGTCGATGACGCCGCAGCGCGCAGCGCCACGCGACATCCGCGGCCGTCCGCTGTCGTCCCGCGCCGCCCGGCCGCCGGCGCCCGAGGGGACAGGTCAGTTTGAGCATTTTCACGTCGCAAATAGGCAAATGGGCTGTCGGCCTATTTCGCACAATCGATCCAACACGCTTTCCAGCCGGCGGTCGCCGGCATCCCGTCGCCCTCCTGGATTCGTGGCGACACGCACCGGACAGGACGACGGGGTGCGGGAGGCACGCCCCGATCAGACCGGGCCTGGGCAGCCCTAATCCAACAGACGACCGCAAGGTGTCGCAGGGAGATCAGAGATGTTCAGCAAACAAGACCAGATTCAGGGCTACGACGACGAACTGATGGCGGCGATCGACGCCGAAGAAGCGCGCCAGGAGCACCACATCGAACTGATCGCCTCGGAAAACTACACCAGCAAGCGCGTCATGCAGGCCCAGGGCAGCGGCCTGACCAACAAGTACGCCGAAGGCTATCCGGGCAAGCGCTACTACGGCGGCTGCGAGCACGTCGACAAGGTCGAGGCGCTGGCCATCGCCCGCGCCAAGGAGCTGTTCGGCGCCGACTACGCCAACGTCCAGCCGCACTCCGGCTCGCAGGCCAACGCCGCGGTCTACCTGGCCCTGCTGCAGGCCGGCGACACCATCCTGGGCATGAGCCTGGCCCACGGCGGCCACCTGACCCACGGCGCCAAGGTGTCGTCCTCCGGCAAGCTGTACAACGCCGTGCAGTACGGCCTGAACCCGGCCACCGGCCTGATCGACTACGACGAGGTCGAGCGTCTGGCCCTCGAGCACAAGCCGAAGATGATCGTCGCCGGCTTCTCCGCCTACTCCAAGACCCTCGACTTCCCGCGCTTCCGCGAGATCGCCGACAAGGTGGGCGCCTACCTGTTCGTCGACATGGCCCACGTCGCCGGCCTGGTCGCCGCCGGCCTGTACCCCAACCCGATCCCCTTCGCCGACGTGGTCACCACCACCACCCACAAGACCCTGCGCGGCCCGCGCGGCGGCCTGATCCTGGCCAAGAGCAACGAGGAGATCGAGAAGAAGCTCAACGCCGCGGTATTCCCCGGCGCCCAGGGCGGCCCGCTGATGCACGTGATCGCCGCCAAGGCGGTGTGCTTCAAGGAAGCGCTGGAGCCGGGCTTCAAGGACTACCAGGCACAAGTGATCAAGAACGCGCAGACCATGGCCAAGGTGTTCATCGACCGTGGCTACGACGTGGTTTCCGGCGGCACCGACAACCACCTGTTCCTGGTCAGCCTGATCAAGCAAGGGTTGACCGGCAAGGACGCCGACGCCGCCCTCGGCCGCACCGGCATCACCGTCAACAAGAACGCGGTGCCGAACGATCCGCAGTCGCCGTTCGTGACCTCGGGCATCCGCATCGGCACCCCGGCGATCACTACCCGCGGCCTCAAGGAAACCCAGAGCGCCGAACTGGCCATGTGGATCTGCGACGTCCTCGACCACCTCGGCGACGCCGACGTCGAGGCCCAGGTGGCGCGCCAGGTGGCCGGCCTGTGCGCGGACTACCCTGTGTACCGCTGAGCCAACCGCCCCATGCGCGGCCGGGCGGGCAGTAACGCCCACCCGGCCCGATCCTCTCCCGCTGGAGAGGTGCAACGTATCAGGAGCCTCCAGATGCAACGTTATTCCGGCTTCGGCCTGTTCAAGCAATCCCTGAGCCATCACGAGAACTGGCAGCGCATGTGGCGCAACCCGACGCCCAAGCCGGTCTACGATGTGATCATCATCGGCGGTGGCGGCCACGGTCTGGCCACGGCCTACTATCTGGCCAAGGAGCACGGCATCACCAACGTCGCGGTGATCGAGAAGGGCTGGCTGGGCGGCGGCAACACCGCGCGCAACACCACCATCGTGCGTTCCAACTACCTGTGGGACGAGTCGTCGCAACTCTACGAACACTCGCTGAAGCTGTGGGAAGGCCTGTCCCAGGACCTCAACTACAACGTGATGTTCTCCCAGCGCGGCTGCTACCACCTGTGCCACACCCTGCAGGACCTGCGTGACGCCGAACGCCTGGTGAGCGCCAACCTGCTCAACGGCATTCCCAACGAGCTGCTCGACCGCAACCAGGTGGCCGACGAGATCCCCTTCCTCGACTGCAGCAAGAACACCCGCTTCCCGATCCTCGGCGCATCGGTGCAGCGCCGCGCCGGCAACGCCCGCCACGACGCCGTGGCCTGGGGCTACGCCCGCGCCGCCGACGCCCTGGGCGTCGACCTGATCCAGCAGACCGAAGTCACCGGCTTCCGCAAGCAGAACGGCGCGGTGATCGGCGTCGAAACCACCCGCGGCTTCATCGGCGCCAAGCGCGTCGGCATGGTGGTCGCCGGCAACACCAGCCCGCTGGCGGCCAAGGCCGGCTTCCGCCTGCCGCTGGAATCCCACCCGCTGCAGGCGCTGGTGTCCGAGCCGATCAAGCCGATCATCCACAGCGTGATCATGTCCAACGCCGTGCACGGCTACATCAGCCAGTCCGACAAGGGCGACCTGGTGATCGGCGCCGGCATCGACGGCTGGGTCGGCTACGGCCAGCGCGGCTCCTACCCGGTGATCGAGCACACCATCCAGGCCATCGTCGAGATGTTCCCGGTGCTCTCGCGGGTCCGCATGAACCGCCAGTGGGGCGGCATCGTCGACACCACCCCGGACGCCTGCCCGATCATCGGCAAGACCCCGGTGCCCAATCTGTTCATCAACTGCGGCTGGGGCACCGGCGGCTTCAAGGCCACCCCGGGCTCGGGCAACGTGTTCGCCGCCACCCTGGCGCGCGGCGAGCCGCACCCGCTGGCCCGGCCGTTCAACCTCGAGCGCTTCCACACCGGCGCGCTGATCGACGAACACGGCGCCGCCGCCGTCGCCCACTAAGGAGACCCGCCATGCTGAACATCTTCTGTCCCCACTGTGGCGAACTGCGCTCCGAGGAGGAATTCAGCCCCGCCGGCCAGGCGCACATCGCCCGCCCGCTGAATCCCGAGGCCTGCTCCGACGAGGAGTGGGGCGAGTACCTGTTCTTCCGCGACAGCCCCCGCGGCCTGCGCCACGAGCTGTGGCTGCACGCCTCCGGCTGCCGCAAGTACTTCAACGCCACCCGTCACACGGTGAGCTACGAAATTCTCGAGACCTACAAGATCGGCGAACAACCCGCCTTCACCGAGGCAGCCGGCAAGAAGTCCGCCGCCCAAGGAGTATCGGCATGAGCCAGGTCAATCGCTTGTCCCGTGGCGGCCGCGTCGACCGCAGCCAGCCGCTCACCTTCACCTTCAACGGCCAGCGCTACCAGGGCTTCGCCGGCGACACCCTGGCCGCCGCCCTGCTGGCCAACGGCGTCGACGTGGTCGGCCGCAGCTTCAAGTACTCGCGTCCGCGCGGCATCGTCGCCGCCGGTGCCGAGGAGCCCAACGCCGTCATCCAGCTCGGCTCGCGCGAAGCCACCCAGGTGCCCAACGTGCGCGCCACCCAGCAGGCGCTGTACGACGGCCTGGTGGCCAGCAGCACCAACGGCTGGCCGAACGTCGACACCGACCTGATGGGCCTGGTGGGCAAGGTCGGCGGCCAGATGATGCCGCCCGGCTTCTACTACAAGACCTTCATGTTCCCGCAGTCGATGTGGCCGACCTACGAGAAGTACATCCGCAAGGCCGCCGGCCTCGGCCGCGCGCCGACCGAGAACGACCCGGACAGCTACGACCTGATCAACCGCCACTGCGACGTGCTGGTGATCGGCGCAGGCCCGGCGGGTCTGGCCGCCGCCCTGGCCGCCGCCCGTAGCGGCGCCCGGGTGATCCTCGCCGACGAGCAGGAAGAGTTCGGTGGCAGCCTGCTCGACACCCGCGAGACCTTGAACGGCAAGCCCGCCGCCGAATGGATCGAGCAGGTGCTCGCCGAGCTGAAGACCTTCCCGGAAGTGCTCCTGCTGCCGCGCGCCACCGTCAACGGCTACCACGACCACAACTTCCTGACCATCCACGAGCGCTGCACCGACCACCTCGGCGAAACCGCGCCGCTCGGCGCCTTCGCCCACAAGCCGGTGCGCCAGCGCCTGCACCGGGTGCGCGCCAAGCGCGTGGTCCTCGCCGTCGGCGCCCACGAGCGTCCGCTGGTATTCGCCAACAACGACGTGCCCGGCAACATGCTGGCCGGCGCGGTGTCCACCTACGTGCGCCGCTACGGCGTGGCCCCCGGCAAGCAGCTGGTGCTGGCCACCAACAACGACTACGCCTACCGCACCGTGCTCGACTGGCTGGACGCCGGCCTGCAGGTTGTCGCCGTCGCCGACGCGCGCAGCAACCCGCGCGGCGCCTGGGTCGAAGAAGCGCGTAGCCGCGGCGTGCGCATCCTCACCGGTAGCTCGGTGGTCGAAGTACGCGGCAGCAAGCGCGTCAAGGCCGCCCGCATCGCCGCCATCGACACCCGTTCCCATCGCGTCACCAGCCCGGGCGAGTGGCTGGAGTGCGACCTGGTAGCCAGCTCCGGCGGCTACAGCCCGGTCGTCCACCTGGCCTCGCACCTCGGCGGCAAGCCGACCTGGCGCGAGGACATCCTCGCCTTCGTGCCCGGCGACGGCCTCGGCCTGCAGGCGCGCGTCTGCGCCGGCGCGGTCAACGGCGTGTTCGCCCTCGGCACGGTGATCGCCGACGGCTACAGCGCCGGCAGCAAGGCCGCCACCGACGCCGGCTTCAAGGCCGTCAACGGCAAGCTGCCGCGCGCCGAGGAGCGCCGCGAGGAAGCCACCCTCGCGCTGTTCCACGTGCCGCACGACAAGCCGACCGCCCGCGCGCCCAAGCAGTTCGTCGACCTGCAGAACGACGTCACCGCCGCCGGCATCGAGCTGGCCACCCGCGAGGGCTTCGAGTCGGTCGAGCACGTCAAGCGCTACACCGCGCTGGGCTTCGGCACCGACCAGGGCAAGCTCGGCAACATCAACGGCCTGGCCATCGCCGCCCGCTCGCTGGGGATCAGCATCCCGCAGATGGGCACCACGATGTTCCGCCCCAACTACACCCCGGTCAGCTTCGGCGCCATCGCCGGTCGCAACTGCGGTCCGCTGTTCGACGCCAAGCGCTTCACCGCCCTGCACGCCTGGCACGTGAAGAACGGCGCACTGTTCGAGGACGTCGGCCAGTGGAAGCGCCCGTGGTACTTCCCCAAGCCGGGCGAGGACCTGCACAGCGCCGTGGCCCGCGAGTGCCTGGCGGTGCGCAGCAGCGTCGGCCTGCTCGACGCCTCGACCCTCGGCAAGATCGACATCCAGGGCCCGGATGCCCGCGAGTTCCTCAACCGCGTGTACACCAACGCCTGGACCAAGCTCGACGTGGGCAAGGCCCGCTACGGCCTGATGTGCAAGGAAGACGGCATGGTCTTCGACGACGGCGTGACCGCCTGTCTGGCCGACAACCACTTCCTGATGACCACCACCACCGGCGGCGCCGCCCGCGTGCTGCAGTGGCTGGAGCTGTATCACCAGACCGAATGGCCGGAGCTGAAGGTGTACTTCACCTCGGTCACCGACCACTGGGCGACCCTGACCCTGTCCGGCCCCAACAGCCGCAAGCTGCTGGCCGAGGTCACCGACATCGACCTGGACAAGGACCGCTTCCCGTTCATGACCTGGCAGGAAGGCAAGGTCGCCGGCGTGCCGGCGCGGGTGTTCCGCATCTCCTTCACCGGCGAGCTGTCCTACGAGGTCAACATCCAGGCCGACTACGCCATGGGTGTGCTGGAGAAGCTGGCCGAGGCAGGCAAGAAGTACAACCTGACCCCGTACGGCACCGAGACCATGCACGTGCTGCGCGCCGAGAAGGGCTTCATCATCGTCGGCCAGGAAACCGACTCCACGGTGACCCCGGACGACCTCAACATGGGCTGGTGCGTCGGCCGCACGAAGCCGTTCTCGTGGATCGGCTGGCGCGGCATGAACCGCGAGGACGCCCGTCGCGAGGGCCGCAAGCAGCTGGTCGGCCTGCGCACCGTGGACCCGAACCAGGTGCTGCCGGAAGGCACCCAGCTGGTGTTCGATCCCAAGCAGCCCAAGCCGATGCAGATGGCCGGTCACGTGACCTCCAGCTACCAGAGCGCGAGCCTGGGCCACAGCGTCGCCCTGGCGCTGGTCAAGGGCGGCCTGTCGAAGCTCGGCCAGAAGGTCTACGCGCCCTGCCGCGACGGCCGGCTGATCGAGGCGGAGATCGTCAGCTCGGTGTTCTACGATCCCAAGGGCGATCGCCAGAACATCTGATGAGTACACCGGCCCCCGCGTGCGGGGGCCGGTCTTGCGAACAGGATTCTTACGGCGCCCGCGGGCGCCAGGCAGGTGAACCATGACTGCGATCAACGTCTACAACCAACGCCCCGCCGACATCGCCGGCCAGTCGCCGCTGCACCACGCCGGCTTCGAGCAGCTGATCGGCAAGGGCCGCCCCAACGCCGGCGTGCGCCTGCGCGAGCGCAAGCTGCTCGGCCACCTGACCCTGCGCGGCGACGCCAAGGACCCGGCCTTCTGCGGCGGCGTGCACCAGGCCCTGGGCCTGGAACTGCCGGTGGCCCTCGGCCTGGTCGCCAAGGGCGAAACCTCGCTGCAGTGGATGGGCCCCGACGAGTGGCTGCTGATCGTGCCGCGCGGCGAGGAGTACGCCACCGAGCTGCGCCTGCGCGAAGCGCTGGCCGGCCAGCACATCCAGGTGGTCAACGTCAGCGGCGGGCAGACCATCCTCGAACTGAAGGGCGACAAGGTTCGCGACATGCTGATGAAGTCGACCAGCTACGACGTGCACCCCGACAACTTCCCGGTCGGCAAGGCGGTCGGCACCGTGTTCGCCAAGTCGCAACTGGTGATCCGCCACACCGCCGAGAACACTTGGGAACTGCTGGTGCGCCGCAGCTTCGCCGACTACATCTGGCTGTGGCTGCAGGACGCCTGCGCCGAGTACGGCCTGGCCATCGAGGCCTGAGCCGGCGCGCGCCGGCCATGGGGCGGACAACGGCGTCCGTCACCGTGGCCGGCGCCGCGCCCCCCAACCCCCTCGGGCCCCGCGCCCCGCGCGGAGCCTCTCTCGCCACGCGCCAGCGGAGTCCGCCATGAGCCGCACCCCCGACACCTGGATCCTCACCGCCCACTGTCCGAGCCTGCTCGGCACCGTGGACGTGGTCACGCGCTTTTTGTTCGAGCAGGGCTGCTACGTCACCGAGCACCACAGCTTCGACGACCGCGAGGACAACCGCTTCTTCATCCGCGTCGAGTTCCGCGCCCCGGACGGCTTCACCGAGGCGGACTTCCGCGCCGGGCTGGCGCAACGCGTCGCGCCCTTCGCCATGCAGACCGAACTGGTCGCCCCGGGCTACCGGCCCAAGGTGGTGATCATGGTCTCCAAGGCCGACCACTGCCTGCACGACCTGCTCTACCGCCAGCGCATCGGTCAGCTGCCGATGGACGTCGCCGCGGTGGTCTCCAACCATCCCGACCTCGAGCCGCTGGCGCGCTGGCACGGCATCCCCTACCACCACTTCCCGCTCGATCCGAACGACAAGCCCGCCCAGGAGGCGCGCGTGCTGCAGGTGGTCGAGGACAGCGGCGCCGAGCTGGTGATCCTCGCCCGCTACATGCAGGTGCTGTCCGCCGAGCTGTGCCAGCGCCTGGAAGGCCGGGCGATCAACATCCACCACTCGCTGCTGCCCGGCTTCAAGGGCGCCAAGCCCTACCACCAGGCCTGGGAAAAGGGGGTCAAGCTGGTCGGCGCCACCGCCCACTTCATCAACAACGACCTCGACGAAGGGCCGATCATCGCCCAGGGCGTCGAGCCGGTGGACCACGCCCACTACCCCGAGGACCTGGTCGCCAAGGGCCGCGACATCGAATGCCTGACCCTGGCCCGCGCGGTCGGCTACTTCCTGGAACGCCGGGTGTTCTTGAACGGCAACCGCAGCGTGGTGCTGTAACGCCCGCTCCCGGGGCGGGCTGCAGGAGCGAATGTAGGGTGGACAACTCGCGAAGCGATTGTCCACCGCGACCGCAGAGTAGTGGTGGACAAGGCTGCGCCGTTGTCCACCCTACGCGTTGCCGCGGCCACGCCGGGCGCATGAGTGCGCCCCTGCACACGGAAACGCAGGGTGGACAACTCGCAAAGCGATTGTCCACCGCGACCGCGGAGTGGTGGTGGCGGACAAGGCTGCGCCGTTGTCCACCCTACGTGCCTGGCGAAGCTCGCCAGCCGGTCGTTTTCAGCGGATACCGACCAGCGACCCGCCCTGACGTTTTGAGCAATCCCCGGGTCGCTTACGTACCACAGCCCCACCGCCCCCCGCCGCTAAGCTGCCGACACAGCGCCGCTGCCTGCGGCCACCGACACCAGCTCCAGCTACAAGCCGCGCGGCATTTGGCCCCGCCTTGTTTCCACAACAACAAACGGAGAACTGATGATGTCCGACAATCGTGGTGTGGTTTATCTCGGCGCCGGCAAGGTCGAGGTGCAGAACATCCCCTATCCGAAAATGCAGGACCCGCGCGGCAAGAAGATCGAGCACGGCGTCATCCTGCGCGTGGTTTCCACCAACATCTGCGGCTCCGACCAGCACATGGTGCGCGGGCGCACCACCGCACAGGTCGGCCTGGTGCTCGGCCACGAGATCACCGGCGAGGTGATCGAGAAGGGCCGCGACGTCGAGCACCTGAAGATCGGCGACCTGGTCTCGGTGCCGTTCAACGTCGCCTGCGGCCGCTGCCGCAGCTGCAAGGAAACCCATACCGGCGTCTGCCTGACCGTCAACCCGGCGCGCGCCGGCGGCGCCTACGGCTACGTCGACATGGGCGACTGGACCGGTGGCCAGGCCGAATACGTGCTGGTGCCCTACGCCGACTTCAACCTGCTCAAGCTGCCCGAGCGCGACAAGGCGATGGAGAAGATCCGCGATCTGACCTGCCTGTCCGACATCCTGCCCACCGGCTACCACGGCGCCGTCACCGCCGGCGTCGGCCCGGGCAGCACCGTCTACGTCGCCGGCGCCGGCCCGGTCGGCCTGGCCGCGGCGGCTTCCGCCCGCCTGCTCGGCGCCGCGGTGGTGATCGTCGGCGACGTTAACCCGGTGCGCCTGGCCCACGCCAAGGCCCAGGGCTTCGAGATCGCCGACCTGTCCAAGGACACCCCGCTGCACGAACAGATCGCCGACCTGCTCGGCGAGCCGGAAGTCGACTGCGCGATCGACTGCGTCGGCTTCGAGGCCCGCGGCCACGGCCACCAGGGCGTGCAGCACGAGGCCCCGGCCACCGTGCTTAACTCGCTGATGCAGGTCACCCGCGTGGCCGGCAAGATCGGCATCCCCGGCCTGTACGTCACCGAGGACCCGGGCGCGGTGGACGCCGCAGCGAAGATCGGCAGCCTGAGCATCCGCTTTGGCCTCGGCTGGGCCAAGTCGCACAGCTTCCACACCGGCCAGACCCCGGTGATGAAGTACAACCGCGCGCTCATGCAGGCGATCATGTGGGACCGCCTGAACATCGCCGACATCGTCGGCGTGCAAGTGATCGGCCTCGACGAGGCGCCCAAGGGCTACGGCGAGTTCGACGCCGGCGTGCCGAAGAAATTCGTCATCGATCCGCACCGCACCTTCAGCGCCGCCTGATCGGCGCAGGTACAGTCACGGCAGGCGTCGCCCGCATGCGCGACGCCTTTTACGAGGGAGCCTCCGGGCTCCCTTTTTTTATGCCCGTGCGCACCGCGCCCCCCTTGGCACGGCCAGCAGCGACCCGCCAGCCGCGCGTTCGCAGGCGCCGCCAGCGGCGCGGCGAGCCCGGCAAAGCGCGCCTCCACGCTGGCTTGTCCCACCGCGACCGCCCCTGACGCTTTCGGCAATCCCCCGGTCGTTTTTGCACCGGGGCGCCCCGGACGCCCGGCATATGCTCCTTTCAAAGCGCCGGCACCGACGCCGCCGCAAGGTACCGCCAGACAAGGGGACAGCCTGATGAGCCCAGCCGAATTGCACGCCGACAGCATCGTCATCGACGGTCTGATCATCGCCAAGTGGAACCGCGAACTGTTCGAGGATATGCGCAAGGGCGGCCTGACCGCCGCCAACTGCACCGTGTCGGTGTGGGAAGGCTTCCAGGCCACGGTGAACAACATCGTCGCCAGCCAGCAGCTGATCCGCGAATCCAGCGACCTGGTGCTGCAGGTGCGCACCACCGCCGACATCCGCCGCGCCAAGGAGCAGGGCAAGACCGGCATCCTGTTCGGCTTCCAGAACGCCCACGCCTTCGAGGACCAGCTGGGCTACGTCGAGGTGTTCAAGCAGCTCGGCGTTGGCATCGTGCAGATGTGCTACAACACCCAGAACCTGGTCGGCACCGGCTGCTACGAGCGCGACGGCGGCCTGTCCGGCTTCGGTCGCGAGATCGTCGCCGAGATGAACCGCGTCGGCATCATGTGCGACCTGTCCCACGTCGGTTCCAAGACCTCCGAGGAAGTCATCCTCGAGTCCAAGAAGCCGGTCTGCTACTCCCACATCCTGCCCTCGGGCCTCAAGGAACATCCGCGCAACAAGTCCGACGCGGAACTGAAGTTCATCGCCGACCACGGCGGCTTCGTCGGCGTGACCATGTTCGCCCCGTTCCTGGCCAAGGGCATCGACTCGACCATCGACGACTACGCCGAAGCCATCGAGTACGTGATGAACATCGTCGGCGAGGACGCCATCGGCATCGGCACCGACTTCACCCAGGGTCACGGCCAGGAATTCTTCGAGTACCTGACCCACGACAAGGGCTACGCCCGCCGCCTGACCAGCTTCGGCAAGATCGTCAACCCGCTGGGCATCCGCACCGTCGGCGAATTCCCCAACCTCACCGAGACCCTGCTCAAGCGCGGCATGCCCGAGCGCACCGTGCGCAAGGTCATGGGCGAGAACTGGGTGCGCGTCCTGGGCGAGGTGTGGGGCGAGTGAGCCAACCCTGACCCGTTCGATCGTTCCCACGCTCCGCGTGGGAATACAGCCCGTGACGCTCCGCGTCACAGAAGCGGACGCAGAGCGTCCAGCGAGACGTTCCCACGCAGAGCGTGGGAACGATCAACAAACCACCGAATTCGAGACTGAAGACATGACCACCCACGCCCCCGAAATGCCCATCCTGGTCGACGACGAAACCGGCGTCTGGACCACCGACGCCCTGCCGATGCTCTACGTGCCGCGCCACTTCTTCGTCAACAACCACATGGGCATCGAGTCGGTGATCGGCGCCGAGCGCTACGCCGAGATCCTCTACGAGGCCGGCTACAAGTCCGCCTGGCACTGGTGCGAGAAGGAAGCCGAATGCCACGGCCTGGTCGGCGTCGAGGTGTTCGAGCACTACATGAAGCGCCTGTCGCAGCGCGGCTGGGGCCTGTTCAAGATCGAGGCGATCGACATCGACGCCGGCACCGCCACCGTGCGCCTCGACCACTCCGCCTTCGTCTACGTCTACGGCAAGTGCGGCCGCAAGGTCGACTACATGTTCACCGGCTGGTTCGCCGGCGCCATGGACCAGATCCTCGCCGCCAAGGGCAGCACCCTGCGCACCGTCGCCGAGCAGGTCTACGGCGCCTCCGAGGAAGGCCACGACCACGGCCTGTTCGTCGTCAAACCACTCTGAACCCGTAGGAGCGGCAGCCGCCGCGAGCTGTTCATAAACCGGATCGCGGCTGACGCCGCTCCTACAAGAAGCGCATAGACCGCTCTTGCGTGAGGATGTCCCCATGGCCTTCGAAGCAATGTTCCAGCCGATCCAGATCGGCAAGCTGACCATCCGTAACCGCGTGCTCAGCACCGCGCACGCCGAGGTGTACGCCACCGACGGCGGCATGACCACCGAGCGCTACGTGAAGTACTACGAGGAGAAGGCCAAGGGCGGCATCGGCCTGGCCATCTGCGGTGGTTCGTCGGTGGTCGCCATCGACAGCCCGCAGGGCTGGTGGAAGTCGGTCAACCTGTCCACCGACCGGATCATCCCGCACTTCCAGAACCTCGCCGACGCCATGCACAAGCATGGCGCCAAGATCATGATCCAGATTACCCACATGGGTCGTCGTTCGCGCTGGGACGGCGAGCACTGGCCGACCCTGATGTCGCCGTCGGGCATCCGCGAGCCGGTGCACCGCGCCACCTGCAAGACCATCGAGGTCGAGGAGATCTGGCGGGTGATCGGCAACTACGCGCAGGCCGCACGCCGCGCCAAGGAAGGCGGCCTGGACGGCGTCGAGCTGTCCGCCGTGCACCAGCACATGATCGACCAGTTCTGGAGCCCGCGCGTCAACAAGCGTACCGACGAGTGGGGCGGCACCTTCGAGGGCCGCATGAAGTTCGGCCTGGAGGTGCTCAAGGCGGTGCGCAAGGAAGTCGGCGACGACTTCTGCGTCGGCATGCGCATCTGCGGCGACGAGTTCCACCCGGACGGCCTGTCCCACGAGGACATGAAGCAGATCGCCAAGTACTACAACGACACCGGCATGCTCGACTTCTTCGGCGTGGTCGGTTCGGGTTGCGACACCCACAACACCCTGGCCAACGTCATTCCCAACATGAGCTACCCGCCGGAGCCGTTCCTGCACCTGGCGGCGGGCATCAAGGAAGTGGTCACCGTGCCGGTGCTGCACGCGCAGAACATCAAGGACCCCAACCAGGCCACCCGCATCCTCGAGGGCGGCTACGTGGACATGGTCGGCATGACCCGCGCGCACATCGCCGACCCGCACCTGATCGCCAAGATCAAGATGGGCCAGGTCGACCAGATCAAGCAGTGCGTCGGCGCCAACTACTGCATCGACCGCCAGTACCAGGGCCTGGACGTGCTGTGCATCCAGAACGCGGCGACCAGCCGCGAGTACATGGGCGTGCCGCACATCATCGAGAAGTCCACCGGGCCCAAGCGCAAGGTGGTGGTGGTCGGCGGCGGCCCGGCCGGCATGGAGGCCGCGCGCGTCTCCGCCGAGCGCGGCCACGACGTCACCCTGTTCGAGAAGAACGACGCCCTCGGCGGGCAGATCAGCATCGCCGCCAAGGCGCCGCAGCGCGACCAGATCGCCGGCATCACCCGCTGGTTCCAGCTGGAGCTGGCGCGCCTGAACGTCGACCTGCGCCTGGGCACCGCCGCCGACAGCGCGACCATCCTCGACCTCAAGCCGGACATCGTCATCCTCGCCAACGGCGGCAAGCCGTTCGTCGAGCAGAACGAGCACTGGGGCGCCGCCGAGGGCCTGGTGGTGAGCAGCTGGGACGTGCTCAATGGCGTGGTCGCGCCGGGCAGCAACGTGCTGGTCTACGACACCATCTGCGAGTTCACCGGCATGTCGGTGGCCGACTTCCTCGCCGACAAGGGCTGCAAGGTGGAGATCGTCACCGACGACATCAAGCCGGGCGTGGCGATGGGCGGCACCACCTTCCCGACCTACTACCGCAGCATGTACCCCAAGGAAGTGATCATGACCGGCGACATGATGCTGGAAAAGGTCTACCGCGAGGGCGACAAGCTGGTGGCGGTGCTCGAGAACGAATACACCGGCGCCAAGGAAGAGCGGGTGGTCGACCAGGTGGTGGTGGAGAACGGCGTGCGTCCGGACGAGACCCTCTACTACGAGCTCAAGCAGGGTTCGCGCAACAAGGGGCAGATCGACATCGAGGCGCTGTTCGCCATCCAGCCGCAGCCGTGCCTGGCCGAGAAGGCCGCCGGCTACCTGCTGTTCCGCATCGGCGACTGCGTGGCCCAGCGCAACACCCACGCGGCGATCTACGACGCGCTGCGCCTGTGCAAGGACTTCTGACGGCCCCCGTAGGGTGGGTTAGCCGCGCCGCGGCGTAACCCACCGACCGGATCACCGAGCCGGCCAAGGCGATGCCTGGCGGCATCGATGGTGGGTTACGCCTTCGGCTAACCCACCCTACGTCGACGCTCACGGTCCCCATAAGGAGACCCATCCATGTTGAACACCCTCCTCCCCATCCTGCTCTTCGCCGCCTTGGCACTGGCCGTGCTGGGCGCGCTGAAGCGCTTCCTGATGTGGCGCCGCGGCCGCCCGGCCAAGGTCGAGTGGCTCGGCGGCCTCATGAAGATGCCGCGCCGCTACCTGGTCGACCTGCACCACGTGGTCGAGCGCGACAAGTACATGTCCAAGACCCACGTGGCCACCGCCGGCGGCTTCGTGCTGTCCGCCGTGCTGGCCATCGCCGTGCACGGCTTCGGCCTGCACAACCGCATCCTCGGCTTCGCCCTGCTGGCCGCCACCGTGCTGATGTTCGTCGGCGCGCTGTTCGTCGCCAAGCGCCGGCGCAATCCGCCGAGCCGCCTGTCCAAGGGCCCGTGGATGCGCCTGCCGAAGAGCCTGCTGATGTTCTCGGCGAGCTTCTTCATCGCCACCCTGCCGGTCGCCGGCATCCTCCCCGAAGGCATGGGCAGCTGGATCCTCGGCGGCGTGCTGGCCCTCGGCGTGGCCTGGGGCGTGTCCGAGCTGTTCCTCGGCATGACCTGGGGCGGGCCGATGAAGCACGCCTTCGCCGGCGCCCTGCACCTGGCCTGGCACCGCCGCGCCGAACGCTTCGGCGGCGGCCGCTCGACCGGCCTCAAGGCGCTCGATCTGGACGACGAGGCCGCCCCGCTGGGCGTCGAGAAACCCACCGACTTCACCTGGAACCAGCTGCTCGGCTTCGACGCCTGCGTGCAGTGCGGCAAGTGCGAGGCGATGTGCCCGGCGTTCGCCGCCGGCCAGCCGCTCAACCCGAAGAAGCTGATCCAGGACATGGTCATTGGCCTGGCCGGTGGCAACGACGCCAAGTTCGCCGGCAGCCCCTACCCGGGCAAGCCGCTCGGCGAGCACAGCGGCGGCCCGCACCTGCCCATCGTCGCCCGCGAGGGCCAGGGCCTGGTCGACGCCGAGACCCTGTGGTCGTGCACCACCTGCCGCGCCTGCGTGGAGGAGTGCCCGATGATGATCGAGCACGTCGACGCCATCGTCGACATGCGCCGCCACCTGACCCTGGAGCGCGGCGCCACGCCGAACAAGGGCGCCGAGGTGCTCGACAACCTGATCGCCACCGACAACCCCGGCGGCTTCGCGCCCGGCGGCCGCCTGAACTGGGCCGCCGACCTCGACCTGCCGCTTTTGAGCGACAAGAAGCAGACCGACGTGCTGTTCTGGGTCGGCGACGGCGCCTTCGACATGCGCAACCAGCGCACCCTGCGCGCCTTCGTGAAGATCCTCAAGGCCGCCAAGGTGGACTTCGCCGTGCTCGGCCTCGAGGAGCGCGACAGCGGCGACGTGGCCCGTCGTCTGGGCGACGAGGCGACCTTCCAGCAGCTGGCCAGGCGCAACATCGCCACGCTCAACCAGTACAAGTTCAAGCGCATCGTCAGCTGCGACCCGCACAGCTTCCACGTGCTGAAGAACGAGTACGGCGAGCTGGGCGGCAACTACGAAGTCCTGCACCACAGCACCTTCATCGCCACCCTGCTGGCCGGCCAGAACATCGCCCTCGGCCAGCACGCTCTCGCCCAGCAGGGCGCGGCGATCACCTACCACGACCCCTGCTACCTCGGCCGCTACAACGGCGAGTACCAGGCGCCGCGCGCGGTGCTCAAGGCGCTCGGCCTGGAGGTGAAGGAAATGGAACGCTCCGGCTTCCGCTCGCGCTGCTGCGGCGGTGGCGGCGGCGCGCCGATCACCGACATCCCCGGCAAGCAGCGGATCCCCGACATGCGCATGGCCGACATCCGCGAGACCGGCGCAGAGCTGGTGGCGGTGGGCTGCCCGCAGTGCACGGCGATGCTCGAGGGCGTGGTCGCGCCGCGTCCGGAGATCAAGGACATCGCCGAACTGGTCGCCGAGGCGCTGATCGAGGTGCCGAGCGAGGCAAAAAAGTCGGCAGCGCGGCGTGAAACCGCGGAGGTGAACTGATGAACCACCTGTCCCCCGTCGCTGCGAGCCCGCTCGCGATGGACGCAACCAGGGCGCCGGCGCTGCTCGCCAGCCGGCCGGCGCCGACCCCAAGCCGTTCGGAGGTGCACCCATGAGCGACATCATCCGCCGCGATCCGCGCGCCGAGTGGATCGCCCGCAACCGTCTGCATCCGCTGCACGCGGCCATGCAGCAGCAGGGCACCCCGAGCAGCTGGATGGGTCCCAACGGCGTGCTGCGCAAGAACCCGCACGCGGTCGGCTTCATCGGCCCCAACGGCATCAAGCGCATCGACCGCTCCGGCGCCCAGCAGGCCAGCGGCCAGCGCCGCGCCGCCGCCGAGGCCGTGCAGCTGCCGCTGCATGTGGTCGAGCAGCCCAGCCACATCATCTGCGTGGTGCCGGACATGGTCGGCGGCCGCCTCTCCAGCCACGACAAGGACCTCCTCGGCCTCGCCCGCCAGCTGGCCGGCAGTGGCGGCGCGGTGCTCGCCGTGGTGTTCGGCGAGCACAAGGAATCCGCCTTCGACACCGCCGGCGTCGACCGCCTGCTGCAGATCGAAGGCAGCGAGTACGCCGGCTACGCCCCCGAGCAGCGCCTGCAGGCGCTGGCCGCGGTGGAGCGCCAGTTCGTACCGCGCCACTGGCTGCTGCCCGACAGCCGCAGCGGCGGCGGCGAGTTGGGCCGTCGCCTGGCCGCCAGCCTGCGCGAGCGTCCGGCCACCCGTGTCTGGCAGGTGGCCGGCGAGCGTTGCACCGGCCGTGCCGGCGCCGGTCGCGAGGACATCAACCGGCCGTTGCCGCGCCTGATCCTGGCCAGCGCCGAGTGCGCCGAGCCGGTCAGCGAGACCCGCCACCAGGCGCTGGCGGTCAGCCTCGACAACGGCGTGGCGCGCTGCCTGCCGCGCATCGAGGACCTCGGTCCGGTGGCCGTCGACCCGGCGGCGATCCCGATGGCCGAGGCCGAGTTCATCCTCTCCGGCGGCAACGGCGTGCAGGACTGGGCGCTGTTCCACAAGGCCGCCGCCGCGCTGGGCGCCACCGAAGGCGCCTCGCGGGTGGCGGTCGACGACGGCCACATGCCGCGCGCCCGCCAGGTCGGCGCCACCGGCACCTGGGTCACCGCGCGGGTTTACCTGGCGGTGGGCATTTCCGGGGCGATCCAGCACCTGCAGGGCATCGGCGCCTGCGACAAGGTGGTGGCGATCAACCTCGACCCCGGCTGCGACATGATCAAGCGCGCCGATCTCTCGGTGATCGGCGATTCCAGCGCGATTCTCCAGGCGCTGATCGAACTGGCCGAGGCCTATCGCAACGGAGGTGCCCGCGATGCCGCATAACGAGCTGAACGTGGTGGCGCTGGTCTCGGTCGGCGCCCACCCGACTTCCGGCCGCGCCCGCCGCGCCGAGCAGGACGCCCGCGCGGTCGAGCTGGGCCTGCGCCTGGCCGGCAGCAAGCTGCAGGTGGTGCACGCCGGCGACCCGCACGCGGAGGCGCTGCGCGCCTACCTGGGCATGGGCCTCGACGAACTGGCGGTGCTCGAACAGGGCGCCGGCGCCGACGCCCTGCCGGCGCTCGGCGCCTACCTCAGCGGCGCCGGCGCGCAACTGGTGCTCACCGGCAGCCAGGCGGAGACCGGCGAGGGTTCGGGCATGCTGCCGTATCTGCTGGCCGAGCGTCTGGGCTGGCCGCTGGTGGTGGGTCTGGCCGAGGTCGAACGCGTCGAGGACGGCTTCGCCCAGGTCCTGCAGGCGCTGCCGCGCGGCCAGCGCCGCCGCCTGCGCGTGCGCCTGCCGTTTCTGGCCAGCGTCGACAACGCCGCGCCGGTCGCCCGGCAGAGCGCCTTCGGCCCGGCGCGCCGCGGCCAGCTGCGCGCCGAGGACGTGGTGGTGGTCGACGACGCCCTGCTGAGCGAAGCCCAGCTGCAACCGGCGCGCCCGCGGCCCAAGCGCCTCAAGGTGATCAAGGCCAAGACCGGCGCCGAACGCATGAAGGCGGCCACTGCCAAGGCCTCCGGCGGCACCGGTCAGGTGCTCAAGGACCTGCCGCCGCAGGCCGGCGCCGAGGCGATCCTCAAGCTGCTCGTCGAGGAGGGCGTACTGCGCTGAGCAGACTCTCGGATCTGCCTGCCGCCGGTGCACGGCGGCAGGTGACGCACCAGCGAGTAGCAGACACGCGGCGCGGGTAGAAAGGTAGCGAACGACCCTGTCGGAAACGCGCCAATCTCCCGCGCCGTTGTTTTTGCCAAAACCGACATTCTCTCCCGTTCGCCGTGTGAATCCCGCGCGGAGCTGCTTTTATTGATATGCCGATTTCATATTTGGCAGGCGTTGGAAATTCCAGCATCGCTGGCATGTCCCTTGCTGGATCCTTGCCGGGTACAAGGCAGCAAATTCCACCAAAACGGGAGCACAACTCCATGTTTCAAAAGGCATTCAAGAAAGGAATTCTGGCCGTGGCGATTACCGGCGCCGCGAGTCTGTCTGGTGTAGCGATGGCCGACGTGGTGATCGGCGTGGCCGGGCCGATGACCGGCGGCAACGCCGCCTACGGCGACCAGTACTGGCGCGGCGCGACCATGGCCGCCGAGACGATCAATGCCGCCGGCGGCATCAACGGCGAACCGATCAAGCTGGTCAAGGCCGACGACGCCTGCGAGCCCAAGCAGGCGGTCGCCGCCGCCAACCGCCTGGTCGACCTGGACAAGGCGGTCGGCGTGATCGGCCACTTCTGCTCCTCATCGACCATCCCCGCCTCCGAGGTGTACGACGAGGCCGGCATCATCGCCATCACCCCCGGCTCGACCAACCCGCAGGTCACCGAGCGCGGCCTGGGCACCGTGTTCCGCATGTGCGGCCGCGACGACCAGCAGGGCAAGGTCGCCGCCGACTACATCGTCGACCAGTTGAAGGCCAAGAAGGTCGCGGTGATCCACGACAAGGACACCTACGGCCAGGGCCTGGCCGACGCCACCAAGGAGCAGCTGCACAAGCGCGGCGTCACCGAGGTGCTCTACGAGGGCCTGACCCGCGGCGAGAAGGACTTCAACGCGCTGGTCACCAAGATCCGCGCCAGCGGCGCCGAGGTGGTCTACTTCGGCGGCTGCCATCCGGAAGCCGGCCCGCTGGTACGCCAGATGCGCGAACAGGGCGTCACCGCCAAGTTCCTCTCCGGCGACTGCGTGGTCACCGACGAGCTGGTCAACACCGCCGGCGGCGCCAAGTACACCGACGGCGTGCTGATGACCTTCGGCGCCGACCCGCGGCTGATCCCCGAGGGCAAGGAGGTGATCGAGAAGTTCCGCGCCGCCGGCTTCGAGCCCGAAGGCTACACCCTGTACGCCTATGCCACCCTGCAGGCCATCGCCGCCGCCTTCACCGGCGCCGGCAGCACCGACGGCGCCAAGGCCGCCGAGTGGCTGAAGACGCACCCGGTACAGACGGTGATGGGCACCAAGGAGTTCGACAGCAAGGGCGACCTCAAGGTCTCCGACTACGTCCTCTACCAGTGGGACGCCAACGGCAAGTACACGCAGCTGTGATGCTGGCGGCCTGCGCGGCTGGCTGACCGCCGCCCGCGCAGGCCCGCCCCCGGCCCGCGGCCCATGAGGCGGCGGGCCGGCCTTCTGACGGCGACGCCCGCTACGCCCCGGCGCCGACCGGGCGCGCCGCCCCACCACTCCGACCCGGAGTCCTTATGGACGGCATCTTCTTCCAGCAGATCATCAACGGCCTGACCCTGGGCTCGGTCTATGGCCTGATCGCCATCGGCTACACCATGGTCTACGGCATCATCGGCATGATCAACTTCGCCCACGGCGACGTGTACATGGTCTCCGCCTACCTGGCGGCCATCGGCATCGCCGTGCTGAGCTTCTTCGGCCTGCACTCCTTCCCGCTGCTGATCCTCGGCACCCTGGCGTTCAGCATCGTGATCACCGGCGTGTACGGCTGGACCATCGAGCGCATCGCCTACAAGCCGCTGCGCAACTCCACGCGCCTGGCGCCGCTGATCAGCGCCATCGGCATGTCGCTGATCCTGCAGAACTACGTGCAGCTCAGCCAGGGCGCCCGCCAGCAGGGCATCCCCACCCTGCTCGAAGGCGCGCTGCGCCTGCACATCGGCGACGACTACGTGCAGCTCACCTACACCAAGCTGTTCATCATCGTCGTCTCGCTGCTGGGCATGCTGGCGCTGACCTTCATCATCCACCGCACCAAGCTCGGCCGCATGTGCCGCGCCACCCAGCAGGACCGCAAGATGGCGGAGATCCTCGGCATCAATACCGACCGGGTGATCGCCTACGTGTTCGTCATCGGCGCCTCCATGGCGGCGCTGGCCGGCATGCTGATCACCCTCAACTACGGCACCTTCGATTTCTATGCCGGCTTCGTCATCGGCATCAAGGCGTTCACCGCCGCGGTGCTCGGCGGCATCGGCTCGCTGCCCGGCGCGATGCTCGGCGGCATCATCCTCGGCATCGCCGAGGCGCAGTTCTCCGGCATGGTCAACACCGACTACAAGGACGTGTTCGCCTTCGGCCTGCTGGTGACCATCCTGATCTTCCGTCCGCAGGGACTCCTGGGCCGGCCCCAGGTAGCCAAGGTGTGATCATGCAAGCCAAAGCCTCTTTCGACCCCAAGGCGCTGCTGCGCGATACCCTGCTCGCCGGCCTGCTCGCCCTGGTGGTGTTCGGCCCGGTGGTCGGCGTGGTCCTGCAGGGCTACGACTTCACCCTGCGCTTCGACCGCGTGGCCTGGATGGTGCTGGCGGTGATGGTTGGCCGCTTCGCCCTCAGCCTGTACCAGCAGAGCCCCGCCGGCGCGCGCCGGCAGCAGCGCGGCGAGGGCGCCGACAGCGGCATCGCCGTGCTGCCGCCAGGCTACCGCTCGCACCTGCGCTGGATCGTTCCGCTGGTGCTGCTGGTCGGCCTCGCCCTGCCCTTCTTCGCCAACAAGTACGTGCTCACCGTGGTGATCCTCGGCCTGATCTACGTGCTGCTGGGCCTGGGCCTCAACATCGTGGTCGGCCTCGCCGGTCTGCTCGACCTCGGCTACGTGGCCTTCTACGCCATCGGCGCCTACGGCCTGGCGCTGGGCTACGCCTACCTCGACCTCGGCTTCTGGACGGTGCTGCCGCTGGCCGCGCTGGCCGCCGCGGTGGCCGGCGCACTGCTCGGCTTCCCGGTGCTGCGCATGCACGGCGACTACCTGGCCATCGTCACCCTGGGCTTCGGCGAGATCATCCGCCTGATCCTCAACAACTGGCTGGAGGTCACCGGCGGGCCGAACGGCATGTCGGTGCCGGCGCCGACCTTCTTCGGCCTGGAGTTCGCCCGCCGCGCCAAGGACGGCGGCACGCCCTACCACGAGTTCTTCGGCGTGCCCTACGACGCCAACATGAAGTTCATCTTCATCTACCTGGTGCTGCTCGCCGTGGTCACCCTGGTGCTGTACGTCAAGCACCGCCTGACCCGCATGCCGGTCGGCCGCGCCTGGGAGGCGCTGCGCGAGGACGAGATCGCCTGCCGGGCGATGGGCCTCAACCACGTGCTGGTCAAGCTCTCCGCCTTCATGCTCGGCGCCTCCACCGCGGGCCTGGCCGGGGTGTTCTTCGCCACCTACCAGGGCTTCGTCAACCCATCGTCGTTCACCTTCTTCGAGTCGGCGCTGATCCTCGCCATCGTGGTGCTCGGCGGCATGGGCTCGACCCTGGGCGTGGTGCTCGCCGCCTTCGTGCTCACCGTGGCGCCGGAGCTTTTGCGCACCTTCGCCGACTACCGGGTGCTGCTGTTCGGCATCCTCATGGTGCTGATGATGATCTGGCGCCCGCGCGGGCTGATCCGCGTCCACCGCGTCGGCATCTCGCCGCGTCCGGGTCGTCTGCACGAGGAGGCCGTACGATGAGCGACACCATCCTCGCGGTCAGCAACCTGATGATGCACTTCGGCGGCATCAAGGCGCTCAACGACGTCAACTTCAGCATCAAGCGCGGCTCGATCTCCGCGCTGATCGGCCCCAACGGCGCCGGCAAGACCACCGTGTTCAACTGCCTGACCGGCTTCTACCGCGCCACCGGCGGGCGCATCCTGCTCAACGCCCAGGGGCGCAGCACCGACGTGATCAAGATCCTCGGCGAGTCGTTCCGCGCCGACGATTTCGTCAAGCCGCCGCAGTTCGCCTCGCGGCTCTGGTACAAGATGTTCGGCGGCACCCACCAGGTGAACCGCGCGGGCCTGGCGCGCACCTTCCAGAACATCCGTCTGTTCCGCGAGATGACGGTGCTGGAGAACCTCCTGGTCGCCCAGCACATGCAGGCCAACCGCAACCTGCTGGCCGGCGTGTTCAACACCCCCGCCTACCGGCGCGCCGAGGCGCGGCTGATCGACCAAGCCTTCTACTGGCTGGAGGTGGTGCAGCTCGCCGACTACCCCAACCGCCTGGCCGGCGAGCTGTCCTACGGCCAGCAGCGCCGCCTGGAAATCGCCCGCGCCATGTGCACCCGCCCGGAGATCATCTGCCTCGACGAGCCCGCCGCCGGCCTCAATCCGGCCGAGACCCAGGCTCTGGGCGACATCGTTCGTACTCTGCGCGACACCCACGGGGTCACCGTATTGCTGATCGAACACGACATGGGCATGGTGATGGGCATATCCGACCACATCGTGGTTCTCGACTACGGCAACGTGATCGCGCAGGGCGGACCGGCCGACATCCAGCACGACCCGAAGGTGATCGCCGCCTACCTGGGCAGCGACGCGGAGGACTCCGTATGAGCACGCCACTGCTGGAATTCCGTGACGTCGACGTGTTCTACGGGCCGATCCAGGCGCTCAACAAGGTGTCGCTGCATATCGGCGAGGGCGAGACGGTCAGCCTGATCGGCGCCAACGGCGCGGGCAAGTCGACCCTGTTGATGTCGATCTTCGGCCAGCCGCGCGCGGCGTCCGGGCAGATCTTCTACCAGGGTCAGGACATCACCCACCGGTCGAGCCACTACGTCGCCGCCAACGGCATCGCCCAGTCGCCGGAAGGTCGCCGGGTGTTCCCGGACATGAGCGTGGAAGAGAACCTGCTGATGGGCACCATCGCCGTCGGCGCCGAGCACGCCACGGAAGACATGCAGCGCATGTTCGAGCTGTTCCCGCGCCTCAAGGAGCGGCGCAACCAGCGCGCCATGACCATGTCCGGCGGCGAGCAGCAGATGCTCGCCATCGCCCGCGCGCTGATGAGCCGGCCGAAGCTGCTGCTGCTCGACGAACCCTCGCTGGGCCTGGCGCCGATCGTGGTGCGGCAGATCTTCCACACGCTGCGCGAGCTGGCGCAGGAGGGCATGACCCTGTTCCTCGTCGAACAGAACGCCCACCACGCCCTCAAGCTCAGCGACCGCGCCTACGTGATGGTCACCGGGCAGATCCGCATGACCGGCAGCGGTGCCGAACTGCTCGCCGACCCGCAGGTGCGGGAGGCCTACCTGGGCGGCCACTGACCGTCCGACACAACACAGAGACAGAGGGTACGAACCATGATGCACGCCGACCTGATCGACCAGGAAGATTTCCGCGAGCGCCTGGTGGCGCTGGGCCTGAGCATCCCGCCCGGCAGCAGCGCCCAGCAGGCCTGCGAGCTGGCCGTCAGCGGCCTGGACAACGTCCGCGCCAAGGCCCTGCGCCGGCTGATCGAAGAGCTCCTGGCCGGCAGCGCCACCCTGCTGCCGGCGGTGCGCGAGGCGATCAACCGGCAGCTGCTGCCGGCGCTGGTGGCGCAGGTGCATTGAGGTTCTGCTACAACGACAACGGGGCGCCTTGGCGCCCCGTTGTCGTTTCTGCTCCCGGCAGCCGTGCCCTGACAACTGCGCCCTGGCACCCGGCGACGATGGCCCTCCCCCTCTGGCTGGCGGTCGTTGCGAGGAGCAGACTGGGAGGATCCACCGGACGGTCGATCAGGCATCCGCCCGGTCGCATTTGGATCTGCCGGCATCGCCCATACGTAAGACGCCGCTCACCGGGCGCGCGACCATTGAGAGGTAATGACTAGCGCCCGCCGCGGCAGGCTCCATAACTAACTAGAAGAAAAGTATTCGAGTACTTGAGGAGGCGTATGCAAAAGACACCTGGGTCACCCGTCGATAAGGTCGTTTTCTGGGTGGCAGCCGTGATTGCAGCCTCGTTCGTCACCTGGGGAGCGCTCGCCCCCAAGGCCATGGCGACGGCAACGCAGGCGCTACTGGACACCATCATCGACTGGTTCGGCTGGAGCTTCGTCCTCTCCACCGTCTTCTTCCTGGGCTTCACGCTGTTCCTCTCCTTCAGCCGCTACGGCCGCATCCGCCTCGGCAAGGACGACGAAGTCCCCGAATTCCGCACCTCGTCATGGATCGCCATGATGTTCAGCGTCGGCATGGGCATCGGGCTCATGTTCTGGGGCGTGGCCGAACCGATCACCCACTTCGCGACGCCGCCCTACGGCCTGGCGGAACCAAACACCAAGCAGGCGGCCCAGCTGGCGATGGGCTACGCCTACTTCCACTGGGCCTTCCACCCCTGGGCGATCTACGCCGTCGTCGGCTTGGCGATCGCCTACTTCTCGTTCCGCAAGGGACTGCCGAACCTGATCTCCAGCGCCTTCACCCCGCTGATCGGCGAGGCCGGCGTGCGCGGGCCGCTGGGCAAGTCGATCGACGTGCTGGCGGTTCTGGCCACCCTGTTCGGCACCGCCACCTCGCTCGGCCTGGGCGCGCAGCAGATCAACAGCGGTCTGAACTTCCTCTGGCACACCGGCGAATCGACCGGCATCGCGTTGGCGATCATCGCGGTGATGTCGGTGCTGTTCATCCTTTCCGCCATCTCCGGCGTGGGCAAGGGGGTGCAATTCCTCAGCAACGTCAACATGGTGGTCGCGGTACTGCTGTTGCTGTTCCTGCTGGCGGTGGGCCCCACCGTGTTCATCATGAACACCCTGATCGCCTCGGTCGGCGAATACCTGCGCGAGCTGGTCCCGATGTCGTTCCGCACCGCGGCCTTCGAGGACGGCAAGTGGCTCGGCGGCTGGACCATCTTCTACTGGGCCTGGTGGGTGTCCTGGGCGCCGTTCGTGGGCACCTTCATCGCGCGTATCTCGCGCGGCCGGACCATTCGCGAGTTCGTCGTCGGCGTCATCTTCATCCCCAGCGGCGTGACCATGGTGTGGTTCGCGATCATGGGCGGTTCGGCCCTGTACGCGGAGCTGGCCGGCGCCGGCGGCATCGCCGCGGCCGTGAAGGACCAGGGACCGGCCGTGGCGCTGTTCCTGCTGCTCTCCGAGTATCCCGCCGCGGCGCTGACCTCGTTCGCCGCCGTCGTGCTGGTCGGCGTGTTCTTCATCTCCGGGGCCGACGCGGGCGCCATCGTCATGGGCATGCTGTGCACCCGCGGCAACCTGCATCCGCCGAGCTGGCTGGTGATGCTGTGGGGCACCCTGGCCGCCGCGGCCGCCTCGGTACTGCTGGTGATGGGCGGCCTGGGTGCGCTGCAGACCGCCGCCATCATCTTCGCCGCGCCCTTCCTGGCGGTGATGGTGGGCCTGTGCGGATCGCTGTGGAAGGCGCTGCGCAATGAACGCCGGTCGGCGCGGAGCGGCAACCGCATGCCGCTGTCCTCGCTGCCGCATGTGCCGCTGCTCCACGACGCCCCGGAACACAAGCAGCCCCCGCAACGCGGCGGCGCGCGCGCCAAGGCGCAGAGCCGCTAACGGAGCGCATCCAGCTATCCGGCGACCGCATGCTCGTCGAGGCGCCCCAGTTCCGGGGGCGCCCTCGGCGAACGGTGCCGCCGGCCCCGCCCGCACCCTTTCGCCGGCCATGATGCCGGTGGTTCGAGCCCACGCTACGGCGTGACAAGGGCGACTCTGCGTTGCCGCGGCCGCACCGTGGCAGCGGCGCGACTTGCCCCCCATCGCCCGAGCGTTTTCCGCGCCAGCGCCCCCAGCCGGCCTCCTGATGCCCTACCGGCGATCGCCTGTTTTTATGGCTACGCTTCTCTGCAACGGAGCGGCACCGCTGGGGCCTCTCCTTGCCAGGCAGGAGGCCTTGTAGCCATGAACAGCGTGCCAGACGTTCGCCCCACGGCCACTATCCTGGTGGTCGACGACACCCCGGAAAACCTGATGCTGATGACCGACCTGCTCAAGGACCGGTATCGCATCAAGGCCGCCAACAACGGCGAGAAGGCCCTGCGCATCCTCCAGGGCGACCCGCTCCCCGACCTCGTCCTGCTCGACATCATGATGCCGGGCCTGTCCGGCTACCAGGTCGCCGAGCAGCTCAAGCTCGATCCGCGCACCCGCGACCTGCCGATCATCTTCCTGACCGCCATGACGGGCGTCGAGGACGAGATCCATGGTCTGGAACTGGGCGCCGTGGACTACATCACCAAGCCGATCAGCCCGCCGCTGGTCCTGGCCCGGGTCGAGACCCAGCTCAAGATCAAGGCGGCGGCGGACTTCCTGCGCGACCAGAACGATTTCCTCGAGCAGGAAGTGCAGCGGCGTACCCGCGAGGTGACGGCCATCCAGGACGTCACCATCCTGGCCATGGCCTCGCTGGCCGAGACCCGCGACAACGAAACCGGCAACCATATCCGCCGCACCCAGCACTACGTGCGCCTGCTGGCCGAGCTGCTGCGCGAGCACCCGCGCTTTCGCCACTTCCTCGACGAGGAGACGATCAAGCTGCTGTTCAAGTCGGCGCCGCTGCACGACATCGGCAAGGTCGGCATCCCCGACCGCATCCTGCTCAAGCCGGGGCGCTTCACCCCGGAAGAGTTCGAGATCATGAAGACCCACACCACCCTGGGGCGCGACGCCATCCAGCATGCCGAGGACGAGCTGGGGATCGACGTCGACTTTCTGCGCTTCGCCAAGGAAATCGCCTACAGCCATCAGGAGAAGTGGGACGGCAGCGGCTATCCGGAGGGACTGGCCGCCGACGACATTCCCATCAGCGCCCGGCTGATGGCGCTGGCGGACGTCTACGACGCGCTGATCAGCCGCCGCGTGTACAAGCCCGGCATGCCGCACGAGCAGGCGGTGGAGATCATCCGCCAGGGGCGCAGCACGCATTTCGATCCCGATATCTGCGACGCCTTCCTGGCCAATGCCGAGCAGTTCCGCGACATTGCCGCGCGCTTCGTCGACAGCGACAAGGACATGACCCGGCAACTGGCCGCGCTCGAGCGGATCGCCGAAGAGCCCTGAGCCAGGGCCCGCCCGCTACGCCGTACAAGGAGTCGCCCGATGAGAGTGCTCGCGCTGCTTGAGCGTCTTGCGCTGCGCCGCAAGCTGATTCTGGGGTTCGTCGTGCTGCTCGCCCTGGCGCTGGCGCTCGGCGTGCAGAGCCTGCGTACCCAGGCCAAGCTGAGCCGCGACCTGCAGCATCTGTACAGCACGGATCTGGTCGGCGCCCTGCACCTGCACGAGGCGCGCGTGCAGCTGCCGCACATCGTCTGGGAGCTGCAGCGCGCCGTCGCCGCCAGCAACAGCGCGGTGCGTGGCGACGCCATGCGCCAGCTGGAGGCTGCCCAGCAGCGCCTGCACGAGGAGCTGGCGCTGGCCAAGCCGACCCTCTGGCGCGCCGAGAATCTGGTCAAGGTGGCGGAGCTCGAACTGCAGATCGAACGCCTGCGACAGAGCGGCGCGCAGGCCCTGCTGCTGGCCGACCAGGGACGCCAGACGCAGGCGCAGCTGCTGCTCAACAGCGCGGATTTCCAGCGCCTCGACAACCAGGCCGACGCGCTGCTGGAGGCCATCGCGCAGACCAAGCAGGCCGCGCTGCACGACCTGGTCACGCAGATCACCGCCTACGCCGAGCGCAGCAGCGTGCTCACCTACGCCCTGTTGCTGGGCGGCCTGGCCCTCGCCCTGGTGCTGGCCTGGCTGGTCAGCCAGTCGATCGGCAATCCGCTCGAGCGGGTGCGCAGGGCCGTCGACCAGTTGGCCGCCGGGCAGCTGGACAGGCCCATCCCGCATACCGACCTGAGCAACGAGACCGGCGACCTGGCGCGCGCCATCGCCAAGCTGCAGCTCGAGTCGCGCCAGCTCGAACGCCAGCGCTGGGTCAAGGCCCAGGTCGCCCTCGTGCAGCTCGACCTGCAGCAGGCGGAAACGCCCCAGGAGCTGGCGCAGACCTTCTTCTGCCGCATCGCGCCGCAGCTGGGGGTGTGCCAGGGGGTGCTGTACGCCCTCTACGACGGGGCCTCGCGCCTGCAGCTGCTGGGCAGCTACGCCCTGGATGGCGAGCACCCGCCGGCCAGCGCGGTCGCGCTGGGCGAAGGATTGCTGGGCCAGTGCGCGCTGGACCGCCAGCCCCGTCAGCTCGCCGACCTGCCGGAGCAGTTCTGGCACGTGCGCGCGCAGCTGGGCGAGGCGCCGGCCAGTCACCTGCTGGTGCAGCCGGTGCTGCGCGGCGATCGTCTGCTCGGCGTACTGGAACTGGCCGGCTTTCGCCCGCTGGACGAGAACCAGGCGCTGCTGCTGCAGGAGGTGCTGCCCAGGCTGGCCGCCGCCATGGCCATCATGGAGCGCAGCGCGGCGGCCCAGGCCCTGCTGCTGGAGACCCGCCGCCAGGCCGACGAAATGGGCGCGCAGGCGGTGCAGCTGGAGCAGCAGGCGCAGGCGCTGGAGACGCAGCAGGCGGCGCTGCGGGCCACCGAGGCCTGGTACCGCGGCATCATCGAGGCGGCGCCGGACGGCATGCTGGTGGTCGACGCGCAGGGCCGCATCCAGCTGACCAATCCGCAGCTCGACCACCTGTTCGGCTACGCCGCCGGCGAGCTGATCGACGAGCCGGTGGAACGCCTGATCCCCGAGCAGGTGCGCGCCCGCCACGTCGCGCTGCGCAACGGCTTCATCGCCCAGGGCAGCACCCGCCAGATGGGCGCCGGGATCGAGGACCTGCAGGGGGTACGCAAGGACGGCAGCCAGTTCGCCGTGGAGATCGGCCTGTCCCGCCTGCCGACCCTGGAGGCACGCGGCGTCTGCGTCTGCGCCTCGATCCGCGACGTCAGCGAGCGCCGGGCGATGGAGGTCAAGCTGCGCACGGCCAGCGATCGCCTGAGCCTGGCGCAGGAGGCGGGCGACATCGGCCTGTTCGACGTCGACTTCGTGACCGGCCACGACTACTGGACGCCCCAGCTGGAAAAGATGTTCGGCCTCGAGCCGGGCGCCTTCGGCGGCACCATGGCGCACTGGAAGGCGCTGCTGCATCCCGACGATGCCGAAGCGGCGGACAGCGCCTACGCGGAAGCGGTCGCCAGCGGCGTCGATCGCTTCGAGGTCGACTTCCGCATCGTGCGGCAGAACGACGGGGCGGTGCGCACCTTCAGGTCGCTGAGCCGCTTCACCCGCGCCCCCGACGGGACGCCGCTGCGCGCCACCGGCGTGAACATCGACGTCACCGAGCTGATCGAGGCCCGTGCGGTGGCCGAGGAGGCGACCCGGGCCAAGAGCGACTTCCTCGCCAACATGAGCCACGAGATCCGCACGCCGATGAACGCCATCATCGGCATGAGCTACCTGGCGCTGCGCACCGAGCTCAACCCGCGCCAGCGCAACTACATCGAGAAGGTGCATCGCTCGGCGGAGAGCCTCCTGGGGATCATCAACGACATCCTCGACTTCTCCAAGATCGAGGCCGGGCGGATGGATCTGGAGTCCATCCCGTTTCGCCTGGAAGACGTCCTCGAGGAGTTCGCCAACATGGTCGGCCTGAAGGCCGAGGACAAGGGCCTGGAGCTGCTCTACAACACCTCGGCCGACCTGCCCACCGCGCTGATCGGCGATCCGCTGCGCCTGGGCCAGATTCTGATCAACCTGGGCAACAACGCCGCCAAGTTCACCGAGCACGGCGAGATCGTGGTCGGCGTGGAGCGGGTCGGCGGCGACGAAAGTCGCGCCGAGCTGCATTTCTGGGTGCGCGATACCGGCATCGGCATGACCCCCGAGCAGTGCGCGCGCATGTTCCAGTCGTTCAGCCAGGCCGACAGCTCGACCACCCGCAAGTACGGCGGCACCGGCCTGGGACTGTCGATCTCCAAGCGCCTGGTGGAGATGATGGGCGGACGCATCTGGGTGGAAAGCACGCTGGGCAGCGGCTCGACCTTCCATTTCAGGGTGAGCCTGGGTCTGCAGACGGAAGGCCAGCAGCGCCGCATGTACACCGCCGAGGAGTTGCTCGGCACCCGCGTGCTGGTGGTGGACGACAACGCCACGGCGCGCGAGATCCTCTCCGGCATGGCGCGCAGCTTCGGCATCGAGGTGGACGCGGTGGATAACGGTAGCGCCGCCCTGCGCATGCTGGTCGAGGCCGAGCAGAAGGCGTTGCCCTACGATCTGGTGCTGATGGATTGGCGCATGCCGGAGATGGACGGCGTGGAAACCGTGCGCCGGATGCACTCCACCCAGCTGGCGCACACCCCGTCGGTGATCATGGTCACCGCCTTCGGTCGCGAGGAGGTGCGCGGCGAGACCGAGCGGCAGGGCGTGGCGTTGCCGGTCGTGCTGACCAAGCCGGTGACGCCCTCCACCTTGCTGGAGGCCATCGGTAGCGTGCTCGGCAACCTGCCGCAGGCCGATACCCGGGCCAGCGAGCGCAGCGGGCAAAGCGCCAGCGACATGGCCAGCCTGCGCGGCGCGCGCCTGCTGCTGGTGGAGGACAACGAGCTCAACCGCGAGCTGGCCTGCGAGCTGCTGCAGGAGGCGGGTATCGAGCTGGGGCTGGCCAACGATGGCCAGCAGGCGCTCGATCTGCTGGCGCGCGATGCCGACTTCGACGGTGTGCTGATGGACTGCCAGATGCCGGTGATGGACGGCTACACCGCCACCGGCAGGATTCGCCAAGAGCCGCGTTTCGCCCAGCTGCCGGTGATCGCCATGACCGCCAACGCCATGGCCGGCGATCGCGAGAAGGCGCTGGCCTGCGGCATGAACGACCATATCTCCAAGCCGCTGAACGTGGAGGACATGTTCGCCACCCTGGCCCGCTGGATCAAACCGCGCAGCGGGCGGCCGGGCATGGCGCCGCAGGCCGGCGCCCCGGCGGCAGCCGATCCGCTGCCGGAGCGTCTGGCGGGCATCGACCTGGCCGCCGGGCTGGCCACCTGCATGGGCAAGCGCGATCTCTACCGGCGCCTGTTGGGCAAGTTCCACGCCGCCCACAGCGGCTTCGCCCGGCAGTTCCAGACGGCGCTCGCCGATCCCGACCCCAGCGCCGCCACGCGCCTGGCCCACAGCCTGCGCGGCGCCGCGGGCAACATCGGCGCGAAGGCGGTCGCGCAGGCCGCCGGCACCCTGGAGCAGGCCTGCCAGAGCGGCGCGGCCGGCGATGAGGTGACGTCCCGGGTCAACGAGGTCGAGCGCTGTCTGGCGCCGGTACTGGCGGCTCTGGCCGGCCTTGGCGAGGAGAGCCCGCCGCCCGCCGAGGCGGATGTGCAGTCCCTGCCGCAGCTGCAAGGGCAGCTGGATACCCTCAAGCGCCTGCTGGCCGAGAGCGATACCGCGGCCGCCGACGTGCTCCACGCGCTACGGGCGTGCTCGCTCGAACGGCAACTCGCCGAGCGTCTGGCGCTGGTCGCCCATCAGGTCGAACGTTTCGACTTCGATCAGGCCCTGGCGCTTCTCCAGGAGGGCGTGCCCGGCTGAGCCGCTAGCGCCGTTCTCGTTGGCTGACCGCCCGTGTCTTCTCGCGCAACTCAAAAGGCTGGATCAACTTCATCCTTGATGCAGCCGTATAGCTTGTCGGCACCGCCGAACCGGGCGAGTGCATCGTTACCACCCACTGCGACGCGCTGCGCGGTGATCGGCCGCGCCAGCACGTTGGCCGAGCCCGGAAGGATCAGAATCGCGGTGCGTCCAGCCTGGAAGCGGTTGATCGCATCCTGCCGGTGCTTGGGTATATCGGTCTCCGGCAGACCGTTGAGCATGCGGTTCATGGCGACGCTCGCTTCGCCCAGCTCATCGCTCGGGCCGGAGTCGCCGACAATTCCAGGCACGACGCGCTTGCTGGCGCTCGGTGAAAAAGCGACGACCGTGCTGCGCTTGACCACGCCAAGCGACTGGAAGCGGCTGTTCCCGGGAACCACCAGGGCAGGTACCGCCAAGGCATCGATCCACTTCGACTGATCGCAGTCGCCTTGCCGATTGAAACCTCCCGCCACCGCGACATCGGCGGTCATCGATACCAGATAACCGTCAGCGGAAAGACAGGGTTTCCCGGTGGCGGCGTTCTTTTCGATGATGTCCGCATCGAGCACCTGCCAAGTCCGCGGGAGCGGATAGCCCGCGTCGCGTACCGCTTCGAAGTCCGCCTCCGGTCGTCCCGGGTCAACAAAGGCATTGCGGATATTGTTGATCGCACAGGGCCCGGCTCCGGGATCAGTGCTGCAGCGCCTGCCGGTCACGTCGATCTGATGGTAGGAAATCTTGGTACCGTCGGTGTTGACCTTGAGCGAGGTGATGAACAGCAGCGGTCGTATGCTGCCAAGCGCCGGGACGGGAGCGCCCTGGTAAACCTGTACGCTCCGGGAGCCATGTTCGTCCGGCTGCTGGAAAACCCTCTCGAAACCGCAGGCGCCGGCAAACGTCTCTACGGGGAGTGCCATCGCCAGGCTCAGAGCCCCGACGCGCAATAGACCGGATGGATACACCGCGAGTCCTCCTGATTCAGGCCTGTTTCTGACAGAGCTGCGGCGCGGTGCGCCAACCAACCCGCTTCAGCGCCGTTGCACGTCAGGAAGGATTGCTGGCTGGCAGAGTTCACGCACGCCGAGCGCTGCCACCCAGCTGAAAAACTCCTGCCATCCGCCTGCCGCCCTCCCCCTCACCCCCACTCGATGCGGTTGCGCCCGGCGCTCTTCGCCCGATACAGCGCCATGTCGCTGCGCGACAGCGCCGCATCGACGCTGGCGTCGGTGGCGTTCAGCGCGGCGATGCCGACGCTGATGCTCAGGGCGATGCCCGCGCCATCGTGCGCCAGCGGTCGTTCGGCGAGGTGGTACTGGAGGCGCCGGGCGAAGGCGCTGGCATCGTCGAGGCCGGTGTCCGGCAGCAGCACGGCGAACTCCTCGCCGCCGACGCGGCCGGCGAGGTCGCTCTTGCGCAGCTGTTCGCGCAGGATGGCGGCGAAGTGCTTGAGGGCGAGGTCGCCGACGGCATGGCCCCACTGGTCGTTGATCGCCTTGAAGTGGTCGAGGTCGCACATCAGCACCGCGGCGCCGCCGCTGCCGCCACCGCGCTGGATGCGCGCCAGCTCGCCTTCGATCTGGCTCATGAAGTGCCGGCGGTTGGGCAACTGGGTGAGGAAGTCGGTGGTGGCGAACTCCTGCAGTTCGGCCTCGATGCGCTTGCGCTCGGTGACGTCGGTGATGAAGCCGTGCCACAGGGTGCTGCCATCGGCCAGGCTGCGCGGCCGGGCGACGCCCTGGCGCCAGCGCAGGCCCTGGCGCGGCAGCAGCACGCGGTACTCCAGCTCCCAGGGGACCATGGCGGCGGCGGCGGTTTCCAGCGAGGCGAGGTAGGCCGGCAGGTCGTCGGGGTGGACCAGGGCGTGGATGGCCGCGTCGCTCTCGGCCACCTGCTCCGGCTCCAGTTCGTAGATGTCGCGGATGCCGGCGCTGGCGTAGGTGAAGAAGGCCGCGCCGTCCGCCTGGCAGCGATACTGGAACACCAGCCCGGGCACCTCGTCGGTCAGGTGGGTGACCAGGTCGACGCTCTGCTGCAGGCGCTCGGCCATCGAGTGCATCGCCGAGATGTCGGTGGTGGTGCCGATCATGCGCAGCGGCCGGCCGGCGGCGTCGCGGCTGACCACCTTGCCGCGGCTGCAGATCCACTTGTAGCTGCCGTCCTTGCAGCGGATGCGGTGCTCGACGTCGTAGCTCGCGGTCTTGCCGTCGAAGTGCGCCTGGATGGTGGCGCGCACGTAGGCCAGGTCGTCGGGGTGGACGCGCGTGTAGCTCTCCTCGATGCGGTTGCCGACCTCGTCCTCGGCGTAGCCGAGCAGCGCCTTCCAGCCGGCGGAATAGAAAATCTCGCCGGTGGCGACGTTGCGATCCCAGATGCCGGTGCCGCTGCCGGCGATGGCCAGCGCCATCTGCCGCTCGCTGGCGCGCAGCGCCTCGATCTCGGCGCGCAGCTCGGCCTCGCGGCGCGCACCGGCGAGCGCGGCGGCCATGCCGGCCAGATCGAGGAGGAAGCGGCGCTGGCCATCGTCCAGCTCGCGCGGCCGGTCGTCGAGCAGGCACAGGGTGCCGAGCCGGCTGCCGTCGGCGGCGCGCAGCGGGCAGCCGGCGTAGAAGCGGATGGCCGGCTGGCCGTCGGCGCGGGTGTCGGCCAGCAGGACGATCTCGCCGTCGTGGCCGTCGCGCTCGAGCGCGTCCAGCTCGGCCGGCGCTTCGCCCGGCGCCAGCCCGGCGACGGCGAGGATGCTGCGCTGGCCGTCGGCGATACGGGTGATCAGCGCCTGGGCGACGCCGAAGTGGTGCTGGGCGAGGCGCGCCAGAAGGTCGAAACGCTGGTCAGCTTCAGCGGACATCTGCATATCCTGGGGACTCGACAAGAACCTGGGGCAATAACAACAGTCTATAACGGCCTTGCCGACTAGCCAGTGAAACACGGCTCGCCCCCGGCGGCGGACGGCAACCAACGGCAGGCGCCGCGGTCCAATCGGGCGTTGGACAACCGGCGATGCGCCCACCACAGTGGCGCCCGCCAACCACCCGAGGAGACCTTCTTGTCAGCCGTTCTCGTTCGCCTGTTCTGCCGCGCCGCACTGCTGTTCGCCGCCGGCACGGCATCCGCCGCCACCTGCCCCGTCGGCGAGCAGGAAGTCTGCCTGGGCAGCTGCTTCTGCGCCCCGGCCGTCGGCGGCGAACTGGGCACGCTCTACGAGGACGTGGGCAAGATGGCGGCCGGCGGCCTGGCGACCTGGATCACCCAGACGCGCGCCTCGGTGCCCGCGGCGAGCGTACGGCCGATCCCCCTGCACATCCGCGTCCAGCTGGAAGCCTGGTACGACTGGCGGGTGCTGGAAACGGTGCGCTACAAGGTCGACGACGGCCGCGAGCTGAGCGCGGCGAACGCCGTGCTGCAGAATCCTGACGTGAATGCGGTGACCCTGGTGGACCTGATCGTGTTCAGGAACGCCCAGGACGCCGAGGACAACGTCGCGCTCTGGGCGCACGAGCTCAAGCACGTCGAGCAGTACCAGCAGTGGGGAGTGGAGGGCTTTGCCGCGCGCTACAGCCGCGACTACCAGGCCATCGAGGCGCCGGCGTATGCGATCCAGCGCGAGGTGGCGCGCAGCCTCAAGTTGCCGGTGACCCAGAGCGGCGACGCTCACTGAGCGGGCGCCGGGTCTTTACTTGTCTTTCTTGGTTTTCTTGTCTTTCTTGTCCTTTTTGCCCTTCGTGCTCTTCTTCGGATAGTCGAGACGGAGCTTTTCGGGCGTCAGCTTGCCGAGCCCGTCCCATGACTTGCAGTCGAAGCGCAGCTCGGCGACCGCGCAGGTCGGCAGGTGCTCGATGTCGGGACAGAAGTGCTGGACCAGTTCGAGCAGCTCGGGGTTGTGGCCGACCAGCATGACCCGCTTGTACCCCTCGCCCTCCTCGGCCAGCACGGCGAGCATGTCCTCCACCCGGCAAGCGTACAGGCGCTCGTCGAACAGGATGTCCTTGCGCCGGTAGCCGATGGCCCGGGCCAACCCCACGGCGGTGGCCAGCGCGCGCAGTGCCGGGCTGCTGATGATCAGGTCGGGATGCAGCTCGCGCCCGGCCAGGCGCTTGCCCATCTTGACCAGTTCGCGCTCGCCACTTTCGGCCAGCAGCCGGTCGCGGTCGGGCAGCCGGGTTTCGTCCCAGCTCGACTTGGCGTGGCGCACCACAATCAGCGTCTTCACGGCCCTCTCCCACAGGGGGTATCAGACCTTCAGCATGGCCCAGCGGCGCCGGCCGCGCCACGCGGCGGGTGTTTCTACACCCGCACGCTGGCGAAAGTCGACTCGCCCTGGGCGCGGCTCAGTGCGGTGACCGACAGGGCATTGGGCGATACCTCGCCGGGGATCGGCAGCAGGGCAACCACGCTGGCGCCTTGCTGGCCCGCGCGCTCGTTGCTCGGCGGGATGCCGAAGTATTCGCGGTAGCACTTGGAGAAGTGCGGCGTGGAGACGAAGCCGCACACCGAGGCGACCTCGATGATGGGCATGGTGGTTTGCTTGAGCAGCTGGCGAGCGCGGATCAGGCGCAGCTTGAGGTAGTAGCGCGACGGCGAGCAGTGCAGGTACTTCTGGAACAGGCGCTCGAGCTGGCGGCGCGACACGTCGACGTAGCAGGACAGCTCGTCGAGGTCGATCGGCTCCTCCAGGTTGGCCTCCATCAGCGCGACGATTTCCTGCAGCTTGGGCTGGTTGGTGCCGAGCATGTGCTTGAGCGGCACGCGCTGGTGGTCCTGCTCGTTGCGGATGCGCTCGTAGATGAACATCTCGGAGATCGCCGCGGCCAGTTCGCGGCCGTGCTCGCGGGCGATCAGGTGCAGCATCATGTCCAGCGGTGCGGTGCCGCCGGAGCTGGTGTTGCGGTTGCGGTCGATGGAGAACAGGCGGGTGCTGACGCCGGCGCGCGGGAAGGCTTCCTGCATCGAGGCCAGACATTCCCAGTGCACGCTGCAGTCGTAGCCGTCGAGCAGGCCGGCCTTGGCCAGCGCCCAGCTGCCGGTACACACCGCGCCCATGTGGCGGCCCATGCGCGCCTGCGCCTGCAGCCAGACCACGTGCTCGCGGGTGACGGCGCGCTGGATGTCGATGCCGCCGCAGACGATCACCGCGTGCAGCTGCGGCGCGCTGTCGAGCGCGGCGTCCGGGGTGATCTGCAGGCCGTCGCTGGCGCTGACCGGACGGCCGTCGCGGGTCAGGGTGTGCCAGCGGTACAGCTCCTTGCCGGACAGATGGTTGGCCATGCGCAGGGGTTCGACGGCCGAGGCCAGGGAAATCAGGGTGAAGTTGTCCAGCAGCAGGAAGCCGATGGACTGCGGGACGGAAGTCTGGGGTGCGGAAATCGGGGGACGGGCCCCGGGGGCGAAATGCGACGACATCGGTTGAACCCTCACGCTAAGCGTCGTGGAACCCTCGAAGGGGGCCTTTGTTGTGCGTCTCCAGGTAACGTCCCGGATGATCTTAGACAGGAAGCAAGGTCCGTGCCTAAATTGACTGAACGTTCAATCAAAAAACATCGTCGCCATTCATAAGGCCCGGCGACAGGGGCCTTGTGGCCCTGCAGCCCGCGTGGCTGCTGGCCTGGGCATTTACGTAGCAGCCGCTGTCACCCTGTGACGCCGCTGCCGGCCGGCCGTAACAGGCTGGCCCTCTGCCACTCCGCTGCGGTGTCGCGGCCGACCGCGGCATCCGCCGCCGGCCGCGCGCACCAGGCCGGTGCACCAAGCGGCCGGCCGGTGCCAACAGCGCTCAGCACTCGATGGCGCTGACCGCCAGGCCCCCGCGCGAGGTCTCCTTGTACTTGTCGTGCATGTCGGCACCGGTGTCGCGCATGGTGCGGATCACCCGGTCCAGCGAGATGAAGTGCTCGCCGTCGCCGCGCAGCGCCATCTGCGCCGCGTTGATCGCCTTCACCGCGGCGATCGCGTTGCGCTCGATGCACGGCACCTGCACCAGGCCGCCGACCGGATCGCAGGTCAGCCCCAGGTTGTGCTCCAGGGCGATCTCGGCGGCGTTCTCCAGCTGCGCGGGACTGGCGCCCAAGACCTCGGCCAGCCCCGCCGCGGCCATCGCGCAGGCCGAGCCCACCTCGCCCTGGCAGCCGACCTCGGCGCCGGAGATCGAGGCGTTCTTCTTGCACAGGATGCCCACCGCCGCGGCGGCCAGCAGGTAGTCGACCACGTCGGCCTCGCTCACCGCCGGGCTGAAGCGCACGTAGTAGTGCAGCACCGCCGGGATGATCCCCGCCGCACCGTTGGTGGGCGCGGTGACCATGCGCCCGCCGGCGGCGTTCTCCTCGTTGACCGCCAGGGCGAACAGGTTGACCCACTCCATGCCGCTCAGGGTCGAGCCGATCACGTTGGGCTTGCTCAGCTGCTGCAGGCTGCGGTGCAGCTTGGCCGCGCGGCGCTGCACGTTGAGCCCGCCGGGCAGGATGCCCTCGTGCCTGAGGCCGTTGTCCACGCAGTCGCGCATGGCCTGCCACAGGCGCATCAGGCCGCTGCGGATCTCC
>NZ_JAJHPU010000018.1:0-169218 GCF_020831405.1 Pseudomonas oryzagri
AGTGTGGGGCTTCCCCATGTGAGAGTAGGTCATCGTCAAGCACCTATACCGAACCCCCGATCAGCATTGCTGGTCGGGGGTTCGTCTTTGCGGGCCGGAAAAGCCTGGCTGCCTGGGGGGTGGTCAGGGTTATCCTTGCGGGCGGCCGGTCTGCCACAGAAAATGACTCGCGGCAGACGTATCGTCGCTGCAGGGGAGAATGAATTTGCTCCTGCAGCACAATACAGCCCACTGCTCAGCGTCGGGTCTCGCTCCACAGGCACAGATCCAGACTATGCGTCGCCCCTGGAGCTAGCTGCACGCAGTCGTCCCAGACGTTGGCGGTTTCAATGCATAGCATGCGCTGCCAGGCGTCTGCGGCGAATTGCGACAGCCGTTGCGCCTTGTCGATCCATGGATTCCACAGCACTGCGGTATGTGCGCTGTGACTCTCCAGACACAGCGTGCGCTGCCAGCCGCCGTCGTGCAGTTCCAGACGCGCAGGCAGGCCGAGGTAGATACGGTCGGTTTCGCCGGCGAAGCGCAGAACGCCCTCCTGGCGGCATTCTGACCAGCCGTCGAGAGTCTCGATATACCGGCACTTCTCAAGGCCGCAGACTTCAACCGCGCGGATATCGCTGACTGCAAAGTAGCTGTGCAGGGCCTGACTGATCCATACGGGGCGCGGGCCGCGGTTGTGGCTACGCAAATCGAGATGCAGACGTTCGCCGAGGCGGATCTCCAGTTCCACATCGACAGCCTGAGGCCAGTCGGGAAGACCTTCTTCGCTCTGCGGGCAGACGAACAGCAGGCGCACCTCATCATTTACCACTTCGTGTTGTCGGCACTCCCAAGCCAGGCTCCGCACCAGACCATGGAAAGGCGCCGCCTCGCCCCGGTACTGAGCGAGCAGGGCCGCCGGATTGCGGGCCAGATCGCCGAACCACGGCCAGCACACCGGCACGCCACCGCGTACCGACTGGCCGCGAATACCGCGTGCCTGGTCGCTGAGCCAGATCAGCGGCGGTTCGCCGGTGCGCTGGTAACTGAGGATCTGGGCGCCTTGTTCGGCGACCAGCAGGTCGGCATCGGCGGTCAGTACCCGCCAGCAAGGCAGGTCACCAAAGAGCTCTCGGCGGATCTGAGTCACAGCGGCCATCCTGAGTGGCAGGGAAAGTCGGCATTATTCCTCCAGACCACGGCCGATGCCATGCCAGCCGTCTACCCTGAAATCCAGATGCCTACTCGGGAAGGAGGCATACGCACGTGGATGGTAGGGGCATTCCTCCTTGGGGCTGGCCGCGCTGCCGCTCGGGGGCTTCTTGGCACCCTGTACGCCGCGATGCCCGGCCTGCAGCGGCGTCCGCAGCCGCTACTCCTTCGGTTGATATCGCTGCTTGCTGCGCTGGGACGGCGCACCTGTCTCCGGGGAGGCGCTATGCAGCGAATGAAACCTCGGAAACAGATTGCGTTACAAAGTCCGAGTGGCAAAGTGTGACTTTGCCGCGCCTGCCGTTGTCGGTTAGAACATCCCCCTTGAAGCTCCGCCGGCGCAGACCGGACGGACGCGCAACAGTTCGGAGAGCCAATCGTGAATGAGTCCCTGCAAGAGAAGAACTACCCGTCCATTGGCGATGAAGCGCTGAGCAGTATCGTTGATGGTTTCAAGCGTTTCCGCCGCGATGTGTTTCCCGCTCAGGAAGAGCTGTTCAAGAAGCTGGCCACCGCGCAGAACCCGCGGGCCATGTTCATCACCTGCGCCGATTCGCGCATCGTTCCCGAGCTGATCACCCAGAGCTCGCCGGGCGACCTGTTCGTCACCCGCAACGTCGGCAACGTGGTGCCACCCTACGGCCAGATGAATGGGGGCGTGTCCACCGCCATCGAGTATGCGGTAGTAGCGCTGGGCGTTCGCCACATCATCGTCTGCGGCCATTCCGATTGCGGCGCCATGAAGGCAGTGCTCAACCCGCAATCGTTGGAAAGCATGCCGACGGTGAAGGGCTGGCTGCGCCACGCCGAGGTGGCGCGCACGGTGGTCGAACAGAACTTCGCCCGCTGCGATTGCGGCCAGGAACACCTCGAGCTGCTCACCGAGGAGAACGTGGTGGCCCAGCTCAATCACCTGTTGACCCATCCGTCGGTGGCTGCGCGGGTGGCCAGTGGTCAGCTGTTCATACACGGCTGGGTGTACAACATCGAAACCAGCGAGATCATTGGCTACGACGCGGAAAGCGGTCGTTTCCTGCCGCTCGACGGCGAGGAGCTGCCGATGGCCACTCCGCGCTCGCGCTTCAATTCCTGAGAGTACCCGGCCGCAGCCTGTGCTGCGGCTTCCGGGGTCCTGAGCGCTCAGGAGGAGAGCTGCAGCTCGATGCCCAGCCGCCGCGACAGACACGGCCATTGCCGCCAGGCGGCGAGCAGCCGCGGATTGGACAGCTTGACACGGTAGTTGTCGGCCGACTCGGCGGTGAAGATCCGCGGGTCCAGCAGGGTCTCGCTGGCATGATGGACCGCGGCATCCAGCTGGTTGGCGAAATCCTCGCCGATCAGGTGATGGGCCACCAGGTTGGCCACCGTGGTGTCCAGTGGGATCAGCGGTTGGCCGAAGTGGGCGATATAGCGGTCGTTGACCTCCTCCACAAGGCGATGGGCCAGATAGGCCTCGTCCAGCAGCGCCTCCAGCCCTTCCTGGTGCTCCACCAACTGCGGAGGATGGAGAAAGAACTCCTCGGCCAAGCGCAGCACCGGCTTGATCTGCGCGTCGATGCCGGCCTCGACGGCCACACTGGCAGCCGCTTCAACCAGAGCCGGGACTTCGTCGACGTACGCCTGGACGAAGCGCAACAGGGTTTGCGGCGCGCCGCTGTCGGGCAGCCGGATGGCGCGGTGCAGTCCCTCCACTCGCTCGGCGAGTCCGGCTGCCAGGGTTCCGTTATCGGTTTCGTGTTGCAGAGCCAAGTCGATGCGCTCGCGCAGCGCGGCGATATTCATGGGGGGCAGGCCTCCGCTGGGCTTTGAGAATAAGTTGCAACATAGTTGCAAATAGCCACGGCTGCCACTTGACCTGTGGCAAGTTCCTCGGAAGCGTTTCTTCTTTTCATTGTGATGGCTATCACAGTTCGGTGGCGAAATTGCCGCGTCGCCACGCCTGTCTATACTCAGCTCGTCTGGTGTGCACTGTACGAATCCCTGCGGCACCCCGGCGACAGGGGGGAGCGTGTGGCCGCGACTGCACAGCCCTAGCCGCAGACAGTTGGCGGCAATGACAAGAACGAGCAGAAGGGGACCAGGGATGTTGCGACTGCCGCAATTCTGGCTGGGAGCCATACTGACGCTGACCGCACTGACGGCCCGCGCCGACTGGACCGTCAACATGGGATCGGGGGCCACCGCGGTCAGCCGCTCCGTGTTCGACCTGCACATGACCATCTTTTGGATCTGCGTGGTCATCGGCGTTGTGGTGTTCGGTGCGATGTTCTGGTCGATGCTCATGCATCGGCGCAGCCAGGGTCAGCAACCGGCGCAGTTTCACGAACATACCTGGGTCGAGATCCTCTGGACCATCGTGCCCTTCGTCATCCTGGTGCTGATGGCGATACCGGCCACCCGTACCCTTATCGAAATCTACGACAACAGCGAACCCGACCTCGACGTGCAGGTCACCGCCTACCAGTGGAAGTGGCACTACAAATATCTGGGCGAGGACGTCGAGTTCTTCAGCAACCTCGCTACCCCGCGCGCGCAGATCGACAACCAGGAAGCCAAGACCGAGCACTACCTGCTCGAGGTGGACCAGCCCCTGGTGGTTCCGGTCGGCGCCAAGGTGCGCTTCCTGATCACTGCCGCCGACGTGATTCATTCCTGGTGGGTGCCCGCGCTGGCGGTGAAAAGGGATGCCATTCCCGGCTTCGTCAACGAGGCCTGGACACGCATCGAGCAACCGGGCCTGTACCGCGGCCAATGCACCGAGCTGTGCGGTAAGGATCACGGCTTCATGCCCATCGTTGTCGAGGCCAAGAGTCCCACCGACTACGCTGCCTGGCTGGCCGAACGCAAGGCCGAGGCGCTCAAGGCCAAGGAACTGACCGGCAAGGAGTGGACCCTCGACGAGCTGATGGCGCATGGCGAAAAGGCCTACCAGACCAACTGCGCGGCCTGCCACCAGCCCACCGGCGAAGGCCTGCCGCCTATGTTCCCGGCGCTCAAGGGCTCGAAGATCGCCACCGGTCCGAAGGAAGGTCACATGCACATCGTGTTCCACGGCAAGCCCGGCACCGCCATGCCTGCCTTCGGCAAGCAGCTGTCCGAGACCGACCTCGCCGCGATCATCACCTACGAGCGCAACGCCTGGGGCAACAAGACCGGGGACATGGTCACGCCGCAGGACATCGTGGCGTTCAAGAATTCCGCCAAGTAAGGAGAGGCCGCGATGAGTGCAGCGATCGACTCCCATGAGGGGCACGGCCACACAGAACACGGCCATCACGGACCGGCCAAGGGCCTGATGCGCTGGGTGCTGACCACCAACCACAAGGACATCGGCACGATGTACCTGGTGTTCAGCTTCGCCATGTTCCTGTTCGGCGGCAGCATGGCCATGGTGATCCGCGCCGAGCTGTTCCAGCCGGGTCTGCAGATCGTCCAGCCGGAATTCTTCAACCAGATGACCACCATGCACGGCCTGATCATGGTGTTCGGCGCGGTGATGCCGGCCTTCGTCGGCCTGGCCAACTGGATGATCCCGCTGATGATCGGCGCGCCGGACATGGCCCTGCCGCGGATGAACAACTTCAGCTTCTGGTTGCTGCCGGCGGCCTTCAGCCTGCTCGCCAGCACCCTTTTCATGGAGGGCGGCGGACCCAACTTCGGCTGGACCTTCTACGCGCCGCTGTCCACCACCTACGCCCCGCAGAGCGTCACCTTCTTCATCTTCGCCATTCACCTGATGGGCATCAGCTCGATCATGGGCGCGATCAATGTGATCGCCACCGTGCTCAACCTGCGCGCCCCCGGCATGACGCTGATGCAGATGCCGCTGTTCGTGTGGACCTGGCTGATCACCGCCTTCCTGCTGATCGCGGTGATGCCGGTGCTGGCCGGCTGCGTGACCATGATGCTGATGGACATCCACTTCGGCACCAGCTTCTTCAGCGCGGCCGGTGGCGGCGACCCGGTGCTGTTCCAGCACGTGTTCTGGTTCTTCGGCCACCCCGAGGTATACATCATGATCCTGCCGGCCTTCGGCGCGGTCAGCTCGATCATCCCCACCTTCAGCCGCAAGCAACTGTTCGGTTACACCTCGATGGTCTACGCCATCGGCGCCATCGCCTTCCTGTCGTTCATCGTCTGGGCCCACCACATGTTCGTGGTCGGCATCCCGGTGGTCGGCGAGCTGTTCTTCATGTACGCCACCATGCTGATCGCCGTGCCCACCGGGGTGAAGGTGTTCAACTGGGTGAGCACCATGTGGCGCGGCTCGCTGTCCTTCGAGGCCCCGATGCTGTTCGCCGTGGCTTTCGTCATCCTGTTCACCATTGGCGGCTTCTCCGGGTTGATGCTGGCCATCGCTCCGGCCGACTTCCAGTATCACGACACCTACTTCGTGGTCGCCCACTTCCACTACGTGCTGGTGCCGGGGGCGATCTTCGGCATCTTCGCCTCCACCTACTATTGGCTGCCCAAATGGACCGGGCACATGTACGACGAGAGCCTGGCCAGGCTGCACTTCTGGCTGAGCTTCATCGGCATGAACCTGGCCTTCTTCCCCATGCACTTCGTCGGTCTGGCCGGCATGCCGCGGCGCATCCCCGACTACAACCTGATGTTCGCCAACTTCAACATGGTTTCCAGTATCGGCGCCTTCCTGTTCGGCGCCACCCAGCTGCTGTTCCTGTTCATCGTCATCAAGTGCGTGCGCGGCGGGCCGAAGGCGGCGGACAAGCCATGGGACGGTGCCCATGGCCTGGAATGGACGGTGCCTTCGCCGGCGCCCTACCACACCTTCCAGACCCCGCCGGAGCTGGACGAGCGCAGCCGCCTGCACTGATTCCGAGCCGCGCGAGGAGCCCGTGATGAGCGACAACACCGACACGAGCCGCCTGGTGCGCCGCCTGCTGCTGGTGGCGGTGGCGATGTTCGGCTTCGGCTTCGCCCTGGTGCCGCTGTACGACGTCATGTGCCAGGCCTTCGGCATCAACGGCAAGACTGCCGGTGCCTGGCAGGGCCGCCAGGCGGTGGACGCGGGCCGCGCGGTGCGCGTGCAGTTCCTCGCCACCAACGCCGCCGGTATGACCTGGGAATTCGCCCCCCAGCAGGACGAGCTGGTCGTGCATCCCGGCGCGGTCAACCAGATGCTGTTCGTCGCCCACAACCCGACGCAGCAGCCGATGACCGCCCAGGCCGTCCCCAGCGTGGCACCGTCCAAGGCGGCCGCCTTCTTTCATAAGACCGAGTGTTTCTGCTTCACCCAGCAGGTGCTGCAGCCGGGCGAGCGTATCGAGATGCCGGTGCGCTTCATCGTCGACCGCGACCTGCCGGCCGACGTGCAGCACCTGACCCTGGGTTACACGCTGTTCGACATCACCGCCCGCCAGCCAGCAGTGGCGCGCAACGGCGGCTAAGGAGAACGACACATGGCAACGCACGAGCAGTACTACGTTCCCGAGCAGAGCAAGTGGCCGATCATCGCGACCCTCGGGCTGCTGGTGACGGTGATCGGCCTGGGCACCTGGTTCAACGACCTCAAGGCCGCGCGCACCGGCTCCGTGGGCCCGCTGATCTTCATCGTCGGCGCCTTGCTGCTGGCCTACATGCTGTTCGGCTGGTTCGGCAACGTCATCCGCGAGAGCCGCAGCGGCCTGTACAGCGGTCAGATGGATCGCTCGTTCCGCTGGGGCATGTGCTGGTTCATCTTCTCCGAAGTGATGTTCTTCGCCGCCTTCTTCGGCGCGCTGTTCTACCTGCGGCTGTTCGCCGGCCCCTGGCTGGATGGCGTCGGCGAGAAGGGCGCCAGTGCCATGTTGTGGCCGAATTTCCAGTTCCACTGGCCATTGCTGAACAACCCGGACCCGCAGAGCTATCCGGCGCCGCAGGGGATCATCGACCCCTGGCACCTGCCGCTGATCAACACCGTGCTGCTGGTGTCCTCCAGCTTCACCCTGACCTTCGCCCACCACGCCCTGCGGCACGATCGCCGCGGTGCGCTCAAGGCCTGGCTGGCGCTGACCGTGCTGCTCGGCGTGGCCTTCCTGGTGTTGCAGGCCGAGGAGTACGTGCACGCCTATACCGAGCTGGATCTGACCCTCGCCTCCGGCGTGTATGGCGCGACCTTCTTCATGCTCACCGGCTTCCACGGCGCCCACGTGACCATAGGCGCGCTGATGCTCACGGTAATGCTGATCCGCATCCTGCGTGGCCATTTCGCCCCGGAACATCACTTCGGCTTCGAGGCGGCCAGCTGGTACTGGCACTTCGTCGACGTGGTCTGGGTCTGCCTGTTCATCTTCGTCTACGTGCTGTGATGGCGCCGCCATGCTCGGAGTTGCCGGCATTAACCGGCTGAGGCGCACGCCGCGGTTCCGCCCGGGTGTGCTGCCGAGTCTGCTGGTCGCGGCCCTGTTGCCGCTGCTGCTCAGTCTGGGTGGATGGCAGCTGCAGCGTGCCGAGGAGAAGCGCGCGCTACTCGGCGAGCAGGCCACCCAGGCCCGCGCGCCGGTGCTGGTGCTGGCCGAACTGGTGGCGTTGGGCGAGCCCGGCTTTCGCCGCGTGCGCCTGATCGGGACGTTCGACGCCGCGCACAGTCTGCTGCTGGACAACCGCCAGCGCGGCGGACGGGTCGGCGTCGAGCTGCTGCAACCGTTCCTCGATCGCCCCAGCGGTCGTTGGGTGCTGGTCAACCGCGGCTGGCTGCCCTGGCCGGATCGGCGTCGGCCGCCGGAGTTCGCCACGCCGGCCGGCGAACTCAGCGTCCTAGCCACCGTATACCGGCCGCCCGGCGAGGCATTTTTGCTCGGCGGCGGCGCGGCGGAGGCGGGCTGGCCGCGGCTGGTCAACGCCGTGGACGCGCCGGCGCTGTGGGACGAACTGGGCCGCGACGGCCTGCCCGGCGAGCTGCGTCTGCAGCCGGGGCCGGCAAGCTACGTCGGCGACTGGCCGGCGGTGAACATGGGCCCGGAGCGGCATTTGGGCTACGCCGTGCAGTGGTTCGCCCTGGCGGCCACGCTGCTCGGGCTGTATCTGTGGTTGGGCGTGAAACAGGCACGGGAGGTGCGCGATGGCTACCGCTCTGACGCTTGAACGGGGAGCGCCGCGGCGCGGCCGCGGCCGCTGGCAGCTGCTCGGCCTGCTTGCCGTGGTGCTCGGCCCCATGCTGCTGGCCAGCGCCATGTATCGCTGGCAGTTCTGGGTGCCGCAGGGGCGCAGCTACCACGGCGAACTGATCGCCACGGGCCAGACCCCGGCCGATCTCGGCGTGGCCGGCCACTGGGGCGTAACGGTGGGCGACGAGGCGGCGTCCTGGCAACTGCTGGTCACCAGCGCCGACGACTGTGCCGCCGAGTGCCGCCGGCTGGTCTACCTGGCGCGGCAGATCCACATCGGCCTGGGGCGCGAGGCCGACCGTGCCGGCCATGCGCTGGCCCAGGGCGCGCCGCTGGCCGCGGATTACGACGCCGAGCTGCGCGCCGGTGACCCGAAGCTGCGCCGCCTCATTCTCGATGCCGACCGCTATCCGGAGCAGGGCGCACAGCTGTGGATCGTCGATCCGCACGGCAACCTGGTGCTGCGCTACGACGCCGGCAGCGACGGCAAACAGATTCTCGAAGACCTGCGCCATCTGCTGAAGATCTCGCAGATCGGCTGAGCAGGCCGGCGCGCCGGGCAGCTTTGCCCACGCCTGCTAGAGTCAAGACAAGGCCCGAGCGGCGGGGGAGCGTCGGGCGGGCAATGGAGAGGACGCCGAGTCGCGTTCGCCATCCGCCTTTGTCGGCTGTGCAGCAATCCTGGGGGAGACACTGCCATGGCTTTCTCACCAAGACCGGGCTTCCGGCTGGCGCTGGCCGCCACCCTGCTGGCGCTGCTAGTGGTGATGCTCGGCGCCTACACCCGTCTGACCCATGCCGGCCTCGGTTGCCCCGACTGGCCCGGTTGCTACGGCTTCATGGGCGTTCCGCAGAGTTCCGAGCAGCTCGCCCACGCCGAGCGCCACTTCCCCGACGCGCCGGTAGAGGCGGAGAAGGGCTGGAACGAGATGGTCCACCGCTACTTCGCCGGCAGCCTGGGCCTGCTGATCGCCCTGCTGGCGCTGCTGGCCGTCCGTCACCGCGGCCTGCCGGGCCAGCCGCTGAAGCTGCCGCTGCTGCTGTTGGCGCTGGTGCTTCTGCAGGCGGCCTTCGGCATGTGGACGGTAACCCTCAAGCTGTGGCCGCAGGTGGTCAGTGCCCATCTGCTCGGTGGCTTCGCCACCCTTGCCCTGCTGTGCCTGCTCAGCCTGCGCCTGTCCGGCGCGGTGCCGACGTGGGCCGGCGGCTCGGTGCGGCTGCGCGGTCTGGCGGCGCTGGGACTGCTGGCGCTGGTCGGGCAGATCGCGCTCGGCGGCTGGGTGAGCAGCAATTATGCGGCCATGGCCTGTACCGACCTGCCGACCTGCCACGGCCAGTGGTGGCCGGCCACCGACTTCGCCAATGGCTTCCATCTCGCCCAGCAGATCGGCCCCAACTACCTCGGCGGCCAGCTCGACAGCGCGGCGCGTACCGCCATCCACCTCAGCCATCGTCTCGGCGCACTCCTGGTTGCCCTGCTGCTGCTGACCCTGGCTTGGCGCCTGTGGCGCGGCGGCCTGCCGCGCCTGGCCGGCCTGCTGCTGCTGGCGCTGACCCTGCAAGTCAGCCTCGGCATCGCCAATGTGCTGCTGCATCTGCCGCTGCCAGTGGCGGTGGCGCACAACCTCGGGGGCGCTGCGCTGCTGCTGGTACTGGTGGCGATCAACTACCGCCTGCGCCCGGCGCCGGCGCCGGTGAGCGTCGGCCTGCGCCTGGTGGTGCGCGGCAACTGCGACCTGCCACGGCTGTGAGCGGGCGCCGGCAAGGAACAACGACAACAAGGGGATGAAGGCCATGACCACACTGGTACACGAGCGCCAGACCCGGGCCGGCTGGCACGACTATCTGGAGCTGACTAAACCCAAGGTGGTGGTGCTGATGCTGATCACCTCGCTGGTCGGCATGCTGCTGGCCAGCGACGGCTGGGTGCCGTGGAGCGTGCTGCTGCTGGGCAACCTCGGCATCGCCCTGTGCGCCGGCGCGGCGGCGGCGGTCAATCATGTGGTCGACCGGCGCATCGACGCCTTGATGGCGCGCACCCGCCTGCGCCCGCTGGTCGCCGGTCGGGTCTCGCCGCGCGCGGCGCTGCTGTTCGCCTTTGTCCTGGCGCTGGCCGGTCAGGCGCTGTTGCTGGCCGCCACCAACCCGCTGACCGCCTGGCTGACCCTGGCCTCGCTGGTCGGCTACGCGGTGATCTACACCGGCTTTCTCAAGCGCGCAACGCCGCAGAACATCGTCATCGGCGGCATAGCGGGGGCGGCGCCGCCGATGCTCGGCTGGACCGCAGTGACCGGCCACCTGGACGCCGAGGCGCTGCTGCTGGTGCTGATCATCTTCGCCTGGACCCCGCCGCACTTCTGGGCGCTGGCCATCCACCGCAAGGACGACTACACCAAGGCGGAGATCCCCATGCTGCCGGTGACCCACGGCGAGCGCTACACCAAGCTGCACATCCTGCTCTACACGCTGATCCTGTTCGCCGTCAGCCTGCTGCCCTTCGTCATCCACATGAGCGGACCGCTGTACCTGGCCGGCGCCGTGCTGCTCGGCGCGCGCTTCCTCGACTGGGCCTGGGCGTTGTACCGTGACAGCCGACCGCAGGCTGCGCTGAGGACCTTCAAGTACTCTATTACCTACCTGTTCGCCCTGTTCATCGTCCTGCTCGCCGATCACTACTTCGCCCTGAACCTGAGTCCATGACCCGCATCCACAAGACCGTTCTGCTCCTCGTCGCCGCCATCGCCGTGTTACTCGGCCTCACCGTCAGCAAGGTGCTCAACGGCCCGCAGCAGGCCGACCCGGTAGCGCTGGCCGACGCCGGTATCATCCTCCTGCCGCAGAGCCGCGCCCTGCCGGCGCTCAGCCTCACCGACGAGAACGGCCGGCCGCAGGCGGTCGACCAGCTCAAGGGGCGCTGGACGCTGCTGTTCTTCGGCTACACCTTCTGCCCGGATATCTGTCCGACCACCCTGGCCGAGCTGCGCCAGGTGCGTAGCCAGCTGCCGCCGGAGGCGCTCGCCCGCCTGCAGGTGACCATGGTCAGCGTCGACCCGGCACGCGACACACCCGCGCAGCTCAAGCAGTACCTCGGCTACTACAACGCCGGCTACAGCGGGCTGACCGGCGAACTGGCGGACATCCAGACGCTGGCCAACGCGGTGAGCATCCCCTTCATTCCCGGCGACACCCGCCAGGAGCACTACACCGTCGACCACAGCGGCAACCTGGCGTTGATCGGTCCCGACGGTCGCCAGCGCGGCTTCCTTCGCGCCCCGCTGAACCCGGCCAAGCTGGCGGCGCAGCTGCCGCAGGTGCTCAAGCAGGAGTGAGGGGCGGGTCCCGCCGAAGCCGGATTGTCGGCTAGAAACGACAAGGGCCACCCCGCGGGGTGGCCCTTGTGCATGCTGGCCGGGGAAAACGCCGCTCAGGCGCCCTTCACCGTTTCCTCCATGGCCTGCTGGATGGCGCGCTTGCGGTGCTCCTCGGCGCGCCGGCTGAAGTACCAGGCGCAGAAGGTGAACAGCGACACCACCAGCAGGATCAGGCTGGCCACCGCGTTGATCTCCGGCTTCACGCCCAAGCGCACGGCGGAGAAGATCTCCATCGGCAGGGTGGTGGAGCCGGGGCCGGAGACGAAGCTGGCCAGCACCAGGTCGTCCAGCGACAGCGCGAACGACATCATCGCACCGGCCGCCAGCGAGGGCGCGATCATCGGGATGGTGATCAGGAAGAACACCTTCCACGGCCGCGCGCCCAGATCCATGGCCGCCTCCTCGATGGACAGGTCCAGCTCGCGCAGGCGCGCCGACACTACGATCGCCACATAGGCGGTGCAGAAGGTGGTGTGGGCGATCCAGATGGTCATCAGACCGCGCTCGGCCGGCCAGCCGATCAGCTGACCCATGGCCACGAACAGCAGCAGCAGCGACAGACCGGTGATCACCTCGGGCATCACCAGCGGCGCGGTGACCATGCCGCCGAACAGCGTACGTCCGCGAAAACGCGGAATGCGGGTGAGCACCAGCGCGGCCAGGGTGCCCAGCGCGGTGGCGGCGATCGCGGTATAGCAGGCGATCTCCAGCGAGCGGCCCACGGCATTCATCAGCTGGGCGTTGTCGAGCAGGCCGAAGTACCAGTGCATCGACCAGCCACCCCACACGGTGACCAGGCGCGAGGCGTTGAACGAGTAGATCACCAGGATCAGCATCGGCAGGTAGATGAACGCCATGCCGGCGATCAGCATGAAGCTCGAGAAGCTGAAGCGCTTCATGGCGTGACCTCCAGTGCCTTCGCCCGGTCGCGGGTGATCGAGGAAGAGGCCGGGCCCCAGCCAAACGATTTGTTCATAGCTTGCCCTCCAGCTCCTTCGCCTGGTTGCGGTTGAACAGAATGATCGGCACCAGCAGGATCGCCAGCATCACCACCGCCAGCGCGGCGGCCACCGGCCAGTCGCGGTTGTTGAAGAATTCCTGCCACAGCACCTTGCCGATCATCAGCGTCTCCGGGCCGCCGAGCAGCTCGGGGATGACGAACTCGCCGACCACCGGGATGAACACCAGCATGCAGCCGGCGATGATGCCGTTCTTCGACAGCGGCACGGTGATCTTCCAGAAGCTGGTCAGGTGGTGCGCGCCGAGGTCGGCGGCCGCCTCCAGCAGGCTGGGGTCGTGCTTGACCAGGTTGGCGTACAGCGGCAGCACCATGAACGGCAGGTAGGCGTAGACGATGCCGATGTACACGGCGAGGTCGGTGTTGAGGATCTGCAGCGGCTCGTCGATCAGGCCCAGGCTCTGCAGCAGGGCGTTGAGCAGGCCGTTGTTGCTGAGGATGCCCATCCAGGCGTACACGCGGATGAGGATCGCGGTCCAGGTCGGCATCATCACCAGCAGCAGCCATACCGTCTGCATTTCCTTGCTGGCGCGGCTGATGGCGTAGGCCATCGGGTAGCCGATCAGCAGGCACAGCAGGGTGCTGAGGGTGGCGATCTTCAGCGAGCCGAGATAGGCGGCGAGGTACAGCTCGTCCTCGCTGAGGAACACGTAGTTGCCCAGGTTGAGCAGCACGGTGAGCTGGTTGTCGACCCAGGTGACGATCTCGGTGTACGGCGGGATGGCCACGTCGACTTCGGCGAAGCTGATCTTCAGCACGATGACGAAGGGCAGCAGGAAGAACAGCAGCAGCCAGAAGAACGGAACACCGATGACGCAGTGGCGGCCGGAGGGCAGCAGGCGCTTGAGGGCATTCATGATTGCAGAACCACTCCGCTGTCGTCGATCCAGGATACGTACACGGGATCGTTCCAGGTCGGCCGTTTCACGTGGCGCTCGGAGTTGGCCATGAACGCCTGCACCACCATGCCCGAGGGCAGCGCGACGTGGTACACCGAGTGGCCGCCGAGGTAGGCGATGTCCTGTACCTTGCCGGTCGACCAGTTGTAGTCGGCGTGCTCCAGCTCGGGCTTGTCCATGCTGAGCAGCAGCTTCTCCGGGCGCAGGGCGTAGCTGACGTGCTTCTCCTCGGCGCGGGTGGAGATGCCATGGCCGACGTAGATCGGCCGCTCCAGTTGCGGGCAGGCGATCATCGCGTGATCGGGCAGATCCTCGACCAGCTCACCCTCGAACAGGTTGACGTTGCCGATGAACTCGCAGACCAGGCGGTTGGCCGGGGTCTCGTAGATGTCCATCGGCGTGCCGACCTGGGCGATCCAGCCCTGGTGCATGATGGCGATGCGCCCGGCCATGGTCATGGCCTCTTCCTGATCGTGGGTGACCATCATGCAGGTCACGCCGACCCGCTCGATGATCTCCACCAGCTCCAGCTGCATCTGCGAGCGCAGCTTCTTGTCCAGCGCGCCCATCGGCTCGTCGAGCAGCAGCAGCTTGGGACGCTTGGCCAGCGAGCGGGCCAGCGCCACGCGCTGGCGCTGACCGCCGGACAGCTGGTGCGGCTTGCGCTGGGCGTACTGGGTCATCTGCACCAGCTTGAGCATCTCGGCGACGCGCGTGGCGATCTCGTCCTTGGGCAGGCCGTCCTGCTTGAGGCCGAAGGCGATGTTCTGTTCCACGCTCATGTGCGGGAACAGCGCGTAGGACTGGAACATCATGTTGATCGGCCGCTCGTAGGGCGGCAGGTCGGTGATGTCCTGGCCATCCAGGAAGATGCGCCCCTCGGTCGGCCGCTCGAAGCCGGCGAGCATGCGCAGCAGGGTGGACTTGCCGCAACCGGAGCCGCCGAGCAGGGCGAAGATCTCGCCCTTGTGGATGGACAGCGACACGTCGTCCACCGCGATCATCTCGTCGAACTTCTTGGTCACCCTGTCGATCTTGACCAGCACTTCCTTGGCTTGCGGGACGCCGGTCAGGGCTTTGGGGTTGGCACTGGCGGTTGTTGCCATTTACTGCTCCCTGAGCTGAATGTTTCGGCCGCAGGGCCGGGTCGGTTGAATGGGCTCATTGGCCGGACTTGATGCGCGTCCAGCTACGGGTCATGAGGCGCTGCACATTAGCGGGCAATTCGGCAGAAACGAAGAGGCGATTGAGAACTTCTTGCGGCGGATAGACCGAACTGTTGCCACGCACCTCCGGATCCATCAGCGCGTCCGCCTTGGGATTGGGGTTGGCGTAGCCGACGCTGTCGCTGACCCCGGCGATCACCGCAGGCTCCAGCAGGTAATTGATGAAGCGGTGCGCCTCGCGCACGTTGCCGGCGTCGGCCGGGATGGCCAGCATGTCAAACCACAGGTTGGCCCCCTCCTTGGGAATGCTGTAGGCGATCTCGAAGCCCTTGCCGGCCTCCTCGGCGCGGTCGGCCGCCTGCAGCACGTCGCCGGAATAGCCGGCGGCCACGCAGATGTCGCCGTTGGCCAGGTCGGCGATGTACTTGGAGGAGTGGAAGTAGGTGACGTAGGGACGGATGGCCAGCAGGCGGGCCTCGGCCTTGGCGTAGTCCTCGGGATTCTGACTGTTGGGGTCGAGGCCCAGGTAGTTGAGCATCGCCGGGATCATCTCGTCGGCCGAGTCGAGGAAGGCCACCCCGCAGGCGGACAGCTTCTTGACGTTCTCCGGCTCGAACAGCACCGCCCAGGAGTCGATGCGCTCGATGCCGAGGATCGCCTTGATCTTGGTGACGTTGTAGCCGATGCCGTTGGTGCCCCACAGGTAGGGCACGGCGTACTGGTTGCCCGGATCGTTGCGCTCGAGCTGCTTCATCAGCTGCGGATCGAGGTTCTTCCAGTTGGGCAGCTGGCTGCGGTCGAGCTTCTGGAACACGCCGGCGCGGATCTGCCGGCCGAGGAAGTGGTTGGACGGCACCACCACGTCGTAGCCGCTGTGGCCGGCGAGCAGCTTGCCCTCGAGGGTTTCGTTGGAGTCGAAGACGTCGTACTGCGGGGCGATGCCGGTTTCGTCCTCGAACTGGCGCAGGGTGTTCTCGCCGATGTAGTCGGACCAGTTGTAGATATGCACGCGCGGAGCGGCCACGGCCGACGCGGCGAGCAGCGCACCCAGGGCAAGGGCGCACAGGCTGGGGAGCAGCGAAGTCTGCATCGCGGGATCCTCGTGTTGTTGTTCTTTTGTCAGCACCGCAGGCGCGAGGGCGTCGGTAGAGGTGAACGGCAGACAGCGCAGGTGGGTGGCTGGGATCCGGGCCGCCGGCGGAGCCGGCGACCCGGGGTTGCGCGGTGTTACTTGCCCGACTTGATCTTGGTCCAGATGCGGGTCATTTCACGCTGCACCTTGGCCGGCAGGTCGGCGATGGCGTACAGCTTGGACATGGTCTCGCTGCTCGGGTAGACGCCCGGGTCGTTGCGGATCTCCTCGTTCACCAGCGGGGTGGCGGCGGCGTTGCCGTTGGGGAACTGCACCTCGTTGGTGATCTCGGCCATGATTTCCGGCTTCATCAGGAAGTTGATGAAGGCGTGGGCGCCGGCCGGGTTCTTGGCGTCGGCGGGGATGGCCACCATGTCGAAGAAGGTGCCGGCACCTTCCTTCGGAATGTTGTAGGAGACCTTGACCTTGCCGCCGGCTTCCTCGGCGCGCGACTTGGCCTGGTAGACGTCACCCGAGTAGCCCACCGCCACGCAGATGTTGCCGTTGGCCAGGTCGGAGATGTACTTGGAGGAGTGGAAGTAGGTCACGTAGGGACGGATCTTGAGGAACAGCGCCTCGGCTTCCTTGAGCTGCTTGGAGTCCTGGGTATCGGTCGGGTAGCCCAGGTAGTGCAGGGCGATCGGCAGGATCTCGGTCGGCGAGTCGAGGAAGCTGACGCCGCAGCCCTTGAGCTTCTCGATGTTCTCCGGCTTGAACAGCAGGTCCCAGGAGTTGACCGGGGCGTTGTCGCCGAGGGCGGCCTTGACCTTCTCCGGGTTGTAGCCGATGCCGATCGAGCCCCACATGTAGGGGATGGCGTACTGGTTGCCCGGGTCGCTGACCGACACGGCCTTCAGCAGGTCCTTGTTGAGGTTGTCCCAGTTGGACAGCTTGGACTTGTCCAGCGGCTGGTAGACCTTGGCCTTGATCTGCTTGGCGAGGAAGTTGTTCGACGGCACCACGATGTCGTAGCCCGAGTTGCCGGCCAGCATCTTGGCTTCCAGGGTCTCGTTGCTGTCGTAGACGTCGTAGACGACCTTGATGCCCGATTCCTTCTCGAACTTGGCCAGGGTGTCCTGGGCGATGTAGTCGGACCAGTTGTAGACGTGCAGCACCTTGTCGTCGGCCTGGGCTGCGCCCGCCACGGTGGTGGCGAGGGCTGCCGCGAGAAGGGTCTTGGCGAATGCTTTCATGTGAGTGTGCTTCCTGTTCGTTGCTGTTGGGTTCCTGAAGCGCCGTCGCCTTCCGCACCGCCGGGGGCCTGGGCAACGTGACGCCAAGTCTGGCAAGGACTGCGGCGGCGCTCAACGCCCGACTTAGCCAAGAACTTCGCTGGCGGTCGCATCCAGGCACTTTCGCGCCAGGGTGATCAGCTCGTCGATCTGCTCCCTGGTGATCACCAGCGGCGGCGAGATGATCATGGTGTCGCCGACCGCTCGCATGATCAGGCCGTTGCGGAAGCAGTGCTCGCGGCAGCGCATGCCGATGCCGCCCTCGAAACGGGCACGGGTCTTCTTGTCCTTGACCAGCTCCAGTGCACCGAGCATCCCCAGGCCACGGGCCTCGCCCACCAGCGGGTGGTCGGCGAGTTCCTGCCAGCGTTTCTGCAAATAGGGTGCCGTGTCCTGCTTGACCCGTTCGACGATCTTTTCGTCGCGCAGGATACGAATGTTTTCCAACGCCACGGCGGCCGCCACCGGATGCCCGGAGTAGGTGTAGCCGTGGTAGAACTCGCCGCCTTCGGCGAGGGTCTGCGCCACGTGGTCGCGGACGATCACCCCGCCCATCGGGATATAGCCGCTGGTCAGGCCCTTGGCGATCGGCATCAGGTCCGGCTCCAGGCCGTAGTACTGGCTGCCGAACCACTCGCCGGTGCGGCCGAAGCCGCAGATCACCTCGTCGGCGATGAACAGGATCTGGTACTTGGCGAGGATCTGCCGCACCCGCGGCCAGTAGCTTTCCGGCGGGATGATCACTCCGCCGGCGCCCTGGATCGGCTCGGCGATGAAGGCGGCGACATTCTCCTCGCCGACCTCGAGGATCTTCTGCTCCAGCTGGTCGGCGGCCCACTCGCCGAACGCCTGCGGGTCCATCGCGCCGCTCTCGCCGTACCAGTACGGCTGCGGAATATGGGTGATGCCGGGGATCGGCAGATCGCCCTGCTCGTGCATGGCCTTCATGCCGCCGAGGCTGGCGCCGGCCACGGTGGAGCCGTGGTAGCCGTTGATGCGGCCGATGATCACCTTCTTCGCAGGCATCCCCTTGATCGCCCAGTAGTGGCGCACCAGGCGCAGCACGGTGTCGTTGGATTCCGAGCCCGAGCCGGTGAAGAACACGTGCTGCATGCCTTGCGGGGCGATCTCGGCGATCGCCTTGGCCAGCTCCAGCGCCGGCGGGTGGGCGGTCTGGAAGAACAGGTTGTAGTACGGCAGTTCGAGCATCTGCCGATGGGCGACATCGGCCAGCTCGCGGCGGCCGTAGCCGACGTTGACGCACCACAGGCCGGCCATGCCGTCGAGGATCTTGTGTCCCTCGCTGTCCCACAGGTAGACGCCGTCGGCCCGGGTGACGATGCGGGTGCCCTTGGCGGCGAGCTGCTTGTAGTCGCTGAACGGTGCCAGCAGGTGCTCGCGGCTGAGGGCCTGCCACTCGGTGGTGGTGCGTTGCTGCGTCATTGTTGTCGTTCTCCGCGCTAGGAAGTGGGGGGCGGGTGGCTGCCCTCAAACCGAAAGCAGCAGGAATTCGCGCTCCCAGGAGCTGATCACCCGCTTGAAGTTCTCGTTCTCGACCCGCTTGACCGCCACGTAGCCGCGGCAGAAGCGCCGGCCCAGGTAGCGTTCGAGCAGCTTGGACTGCTCCATGGCCTCCAGCGCCGCCTCCAGGGTCAGCGGCAGGCGCAGGTTGCGCCGCTGATAGGCGCGGCCCTTGACCTGCGGGGTCGGGTGCAGGCCCTCGATCATGCCGATGTAGCCGCACAGCAGGCTGGCGGCGATGGCCAGGTAGGGGTTGGCGTCGGCGCCCGGCAGGCGGTTTTCCACCCGGCGGTTCTGTGGGTCGGCGTCGGGTACGCGCAGGCCGACGGTGCGGTTCTCCTCGCCCCACTCGACGTTGACCGGCGCCGAGGTGTCCGGCAGGAAGCGGCGGAACGAATTGACGTTGGGGGCGAACAGCGGCAGCGCCTCGGGGATCAGCCGCTGCAGGCCGGCGACATGGTTGAGGAACAGCTCGCTCATGCTGCCGTCCTCGCTGGAGAACACGTTGCGGCCGCTGGCGTCGAGCACGCTCTGGTGCAGGTGCATGGCGCTGCCCGGCTCGCCGGTCATCGGCTTGGCCATGAAGGTGGCGGTGACGCCGTGCTTGAACGCCGCCTCGCGCAGGGTGCGCTTGAACACGAAGATCTGGTCGGCCAGCTGCAGCGCGTCGCCATGGCGGAAGTTGATCTCCATCTGCGCGGAGCCTTCCTCGTGGATCAGGGTGTCCAGATCCAGGCCCTGCGCCTCGCACCAGGCGTACATGTCCTCGAACAGGGCGTCGAACTCGTTGGCGGCGTCGATGGAGAACGACTGCCGGCCGGTCTCCTGGCGTCCGGAGCGGCCTACCGGCGGCTGCAGCGGATAGTCGGGATCGTCGCAGCGCTTGGTCAGGTAGAACTCCATTTCCGGTGCCACGATCGGCTTCCAGCCGCGGTCGGCGTACAGCTTGAGCACCTGCTTGAGGACGTTGCGCGGTGCGAGGTCGGTGGGGTTGCCGACCTTGTCGTAGCTGTCGTGGATCACCAGGGCGGTCGGCTCGGCGGCCCATGGTATCGGGAACACCGCGTTCTCGTCCGGGCGGCAGAACATGTCGATGTCGGCCGGGTCGAGCAGTTCGTAGTAGATCTCGTCGTCGACGTAGTCGCCGGTGACGCTCTGCAGCAGCACGCTCTCGGGCAGGCGCATGCCGCGCTCGGCGAGGAACTTGCTGGTCGGCGCGATCTTGCCGCGGGCGATGCCGTTGAGGTCGGTGACCAGACACTCCACTTCGGTGATGCGGTTTTCCTTCAGCCAGTTGCTCAGCCGGTCCAGCTTGGTAGCCATAACGACCTCGGGTTTTGCCTGTCGGTGGGAATCCTTACAGGATGGCTCAGTGCCGAGCCGCCCGCTCGCGGCAGGCATCGCCGAAGGCCCGGAAGATCGCCAGGTAGGCCGGATGCTCGGTCACCCGCCACTCCGGGTGGAACTGTACGCCGAGCGCGAAGCTCTTCGCCCCCTCTACGGAGAACGCCTCGATCAGCCCGTCCGGCGCCAGCCCCTCGACGCGCAGGCCGGCCCCCAGGCGCTCGACGCCCTGGCCGTGCACCGAGTTGATCTCGAACTGCGGCGCCAGGCCAAGCTCCTCGAGCAGCCCGCCGGGCTGCACCAGCAGCGGGTGGCGCAGGCCGTACTGGACCTCGAGCGGCGCCGCGTGGTCCTCGCGGTGGTCCATGAACGGCCCGGCCTCGTGCACGCGCTGGTGCAGGCTGCCGCCGAAGGCCACGTTCATTTCCTGGAAACCGCGGCAGATACCCAGCAGCGGCACCCCGGCGTCCACCGCGGCGCGGATCAGCGGCAGGGTCAGGCCGTCGCGGGCCGGGTCGTGAGGGGTGCCGGGCGCGCTGCCCGGGCCCTGGTAGTGGTGCGGCTCGACGTTGGATGGCGAGCCGGTGAGCAGCAGGCCGTCGAGACGCGCGAGGAGGCTGGCGAGGTCGATCAGTTCGGGAATGGCCGGGATCGCCAGCGGCAGGCCGCCGGCGGCGACGGCGACGGCGCGCAGGTACTTGTCGCCGACGATATGGAAGGGATGCAGGCCGATCTCTTTACTGCAGGCGGTGACGCCGATCAGGGGCTGGAGAGGCATGGGGCACCGGGATGTCGCAATGATAGGACTCGATTCGAGAGTAGTCGCGTTCATTTTTTTTGACAACACCTAGATGATTGCCTGAACGGCGCCGACGAAAGGCTCTGGTCCGGGCCTGTCCGGGGCGCCGGAAAGGCCCCTTCCAAGGTCTTCGAGTGCAAACATTGAGCAACATCCGGGGCTGTTGACAAAGCTAGGCCTTTAAGATTGACTCAGACCTGTATAGGTACCTGATTGAAATTTTTAACAATAGATAAGGTGTCCCATCATGTCACCCGCTACGAGTGCCGTTCCGCTCAGCGAAGCGAACGAGTTCCTTGCGGAACATCCGGAGGTCCAGTTCGTGGACCTTCTCATCTCGGACATGAACGGGGTGGTGCGCGGCAAGCGTATCGACCGTAGCAGTCTGCAAAAGGTTTACGAAAAGGGGATCAACCTTCCGGCTTCGCTCTTCGCCCTGGACATCACCGGCTCGACCGTGGAAAGCACCGGTCTGGGCCTCGACATCGGCGACGCCGATCGGGTCTGCAAGCCGATTCCCGGCACCCTTAGCATGGAGCCCTGGCAGCGCCGACCGACCGCGCAGCTGCTGATGTCGATGTACGAACACGAAGGCCAGCCGTTCTTCGCCGACCCGCGCGAAGTGCTGCGCCGGGTGGTGCAGCGGTTCACCGACATGGGCCTGACGGTGTGCGCCGCCTTCGAGCTGGAGTTCTACCTGATCGACCAGGAGAACGTGAACGGCCGCCCGCAGCCGCCGCGCTCGCCGATCTCCGGCAAGCGCCCGCAGGCGGTGCAGGTCTACTCCATCGACGACCTCGACGAATACGCCGACTGCCTGCGCGACATCATCGACGGCGCACACATCCAGGACATCCCCGCCGACGCCATCGTCAAGGAAAGCGCCCCGGCGCAGTTCGAGGTCAACCTCAACCACGTCGCCGATCCGATGAAGGCCTGCGACTACGCGGTGCTGCTCAAGCGTCTGATCAAGAACACCGCCTACGACCACGAGATGGACTCGACCTTCATGGCCAAGCCCTATCCGGGCCAGGCCGGCAACGGGCTGCACGTGCACATCTCGCTGCTCGACAAGGACGGCAACAACATCTTCGCCGCCGAGGACCCGCTGACCAACGATGCCCTGCGCCATGCCATCGGCGGCGTACTGGAAACCCTGCCGGCGTCGATGGCCTTCCTCTGCCCCAACGTCAACTCCTACCGCCGCTTCGGTTCGCAGTTCTACGTGCCCAACGCGCCGTCCTGGGGCGTGGACAACCGCACCGTGGCCCTGCGCGTGCCGACCGGCAACCCCGACGCGCTGCGTATCGAACAGCGTGTCGCCGGCGCCGACGCCAACCCCTACCTGCTGATGGCTTCCCTGCTGGCCGGCGTGCACCACGGGCTGACCCACCTGATCGAGCCGGGCGAGCCGATCGAGGGCAACTCCTACGAGCAGCTCGAGCAGAGCCTGCCCAACAACCTGCGCGACGCCCTGCGCGAGCTGGACGACAGCGAAGTGCTGAACAAGTACATCAGCCCGGAATACATCGACATCTTCGTCGCCTGCAAGGAAGCCGAGCTGGAGGAATTCGAGACCACCATCTCCGACCTCGAGTACAACTGGTACCTGCATACCGTCTGAAGCAGACCCGGCGCCGGCCTCGCGCCGGCGCCGTTTTTCGGCGCCGCGGCGCGCAGCGGCTTGTCGCTGCGGGGCGAGCTGGCATCCAATAGCCGCTCGCCGCCGGAGACCTTCATGCCCGTCACCCCCACCCCCCGCAAGCCGCGCGCCAGCAGCCAGGCGCGCATCGCCGCCATCCTCGCCGCGGCCCGTGCCCTGCTCGCCGACCACGGCACCGCCGGCCTGTCGATCTACGCCGTGGCGGAGCGCGCCGGGATGCCGCCGTCCTCGGTCTACCACTTCTTTCCCAGCGTGCCGGCCCTGCTGCAGGCGCTGACCGCCGAGGTCCACGCCGCCTTCCGCGCCTGCCTGGACGCCCCGGTGGAGCATGCCGCGCTGCGCCAGTGGCGCGATCTGTCGCGGATCGTCGAGGAGCGCATGCTGGCGGTCTACGCCGCCGACGCCGCGGCGCGCCAGCTGATTCTCGCCAACCACGGCCTCGCCGAGCTGACCCTCGCCGACCGCCAGCACGACCTGCAGCTGGGCAAGGCCCTGCGCGCGCTGTTCGAGCGCCACTTCCACCTGCCGCCGTTGCCCGACGACATCGAGGTGTTCAGCCTGGCCATGGAGCTGGGCGACCGGGTCTACGCCCTCTCGGTGCAGCGCCACGGCCACATCGAGGCGCGCCTGGCCGAGGAGGGCATGCGCGTGTTCGACGCCTATCTGGGGCTCTACCTGCCGCCCTGGCTGCCCAAGCGCGCAGGGTAGGCGCAGCCGCCGACGATAGGGTGGCCCACCGTAAACGGATTTTTATCCGTTAATTAATCTTGTCTCACGCTGATATAGAAAAAAGTCTCTTCATTGATCGATTTTTATCGGTTATAAATCGTTCAGTCCTGCGCCTGGAACGATCGGCCTGCCGCGCAGTTTCGTCACCGGGCTCTGCTATGGTCAGTAGACCCCTCCGCATCCGTCCACGAGGTGCTCCATGACCCGCCACGTCACCGTCGCCGCCACCCAGATGGCCTGCTCCTGGGATCGCCAGGCCAACATCGCCAACGCCGAGAAGCTGGTGCGCCGGGCGGCGGCGCAGGGGGCACAGATCATCCTCCTGCAGGAACTGTTCGAGACCCCGTACTTCTGCCAGAAGCCCAATCCGGAATATTTGCAGCTGGCCAGCCCGCTGGAGACCAACGAAGCCATCGCGCATTTCCGCAAGGTCGCCCGCGAACTGGCGGTGGTGCTGCCGATCAGCTTCTTCGAACGCGCCGGGGCGGCGCGTTTCAACAGCATCGCCATCATCGACGCCGACGGCAGCCTGCTCGGCGTCTACCGCAAGAGTCACATTCCCGACGGTCCGGGCTACCACGAGAAGTACTACTTCAACCCCGGCGACACCGGCTTCAAGGTGTGGAACACCCGCTACGCGCGCATCGGCGTCGCCATCTGCTGGGACCAGTGGTTCCCCGAGAGCGCGCGGGCCATGGCGCTGCAGGGCGCCGAACTGCTGTTCTATCCGACTGCCATCGGCAGCGAGCCGCACGACCCGACCATCACCTCGCGCGACCATTGGCAGCGCGTGCAGCAGGGCCACGCCGGCGCCAACCTGACCCCGCTGATCGCCAGCAACCGCATCGGCCGCGAGGACCAGGAGGACTACCACATCACCTTCTATGGCTCCTCCTTCATCGCCGACCAGTTCGGCGCGAAGCTGGCCGAACTGAGCGGCAACGAGGAGGGCGTGCTGGTGCAGACCTTCGACCTCGACCGCCTCGAGCACGTGCGCAGCGCCTGGGGGGTATTTCGCGACCGCCGGCCGAACCTGTACGGGCCGCTGGCGACCCTCGACGGCAGCCACCCCTCGGCCTGAACCCTGTGTCCCGCCCGGCGCGCCCTCTCGGCGCCGGGCGCCATCCCTTTCTCTCCAGCAGGTGAGCGCATGACCACCCTGAACACCACCCCGCGCGCCGACGGCTTCCGCATGCCGGCCGAATGGGAGCGGCACGCGCAGACCTGGCTGCTCTGGCCGGAACGGCCGGACAACTGGCGTCTGGGCGGCAAGCCGGCGCAGGCCGCCTTCATCGCGGCAGCCAAGGCCATCGCCCGCTTCGAACCGGTGACCGTCGGCGTCAGCGCCGCCCAGTACGAGAACGCCAGGGCGCGCCTGGCCCATGACGACATCCGCGTGCTGGAGTTGAGCAGCGACGATGCCTGGGTGCGCGACACCGGGCCGACCTTCGTGGTCGACGACGGCGGCGAGGTGCGCGGGGTGGACTGGACCTTCAACGCCTGGGGCGGCTTCGACGGCGGCCTCTACGCGCCCTGGCACCGCGACGACCAGGTGGCCGGCAAGATCCTCGAGATCGAGCGCTGCGCGCGCTACCGCACCGAGGGCTTCGTGCTGGAGGGGGGCGGCATCCACGTCGACGGCGAGGGCACCCTGCTGACCACCGAGGAGTGCCTGCTCAATGCCAACCGCAATCCGCAGCTCTCGCGCGGCGAGATCGAGGCGGTGCTGCGCGCCCATCTGGCGGTGGATACGGTGATCTGGCTGCCGCAGGGGTTGTACAACGACGAGACCGACGGCCACGTGGACAACTTCTGCTGCTTCGTGCGCCCCGGCGAGGTGCTGCTGGCCTGGACCGACGACGAGCGCGATCCCAACTGGTCGCGCTGCCGCGCCGCGCTGGCGGTGCTCGAGCGCAGTCGCGACGCCCGTGGCCGCGCGCTGGTCGTCCACCGCCTGCCGATTCCCGGCCCGCTGTACGCCAGCGCGGAGGAGTGCGAAGGGGTGGACCTGGTGCCCGGCAGCCAGCCGCGCGATCCGGCGATCCGCCTGGCCGGCTCCTACGTCAATTTCCTGATCGTCAACGGCGGCATCGTCGCACCGTGCTTCGACGATCCCGGCGACGCCGAGGCCGAGGCGATCCTGCGGCGCCTGTTCCCCGAGCGCGAGGTGGTGATGGTGCCGGGCCGCGAGATCCTCCTCGGCGGCGGCAACATCCACTGCATCACCCAGCAGCAGCCGGCGCCGCAGCGGGGCTGAAGCGCCGGGCGCGCAGGGGACCGCCCACGCCCGCCGCTGGGCGGGCGCGAAGGCGTCGGCTCAGCCGCGCGCGGGCAGCGAGCGGGTGCGGCCGTCGCTGTCGATGGCGACGAACACGAATACCGCCTCGGTGACCTTGCGCCACTCGCTGGTCCGCGGGTCGTCGCTCCACACCTCGATCAGCAGGCGCACCGAACTGCGGCCGATGTCCACCGTCTGGGTATAGAAGGACAGCTGCGCGCCCATCGGCACCGGCACCAGGAAGGCCATGCGGTCGATGGCTACGGTGGCCACCCGGCCGCCGGCGATGCGGCTGGCCATGGCGGTGCCGGCCAGGTCCATCTGGGCGACCAGCCAGCCGCCGTAGATGTCGCCGTAACCGTTGGCGTCGCGCGGCAGCGCGGTGATCTGCAGGGCCAGGTCGCCTTGCGGGATAGGGTCTTCCTGTTCTAAGTCGTTCATCGGAGAGGGAGGCTCGGGCGAAATTTGTTGTTGTGTCGACCGCGGCAAAATCCCGTCGATCCGCACAGCCACTATAACGGCTTGCCCGGGACTGTTACCGGCAGGGTTGCTCAGCAGTTTGAAGCAGCAATTGTGCCAAGATCCACTGGGTTGCGACAGCGCCTGCGACGAATAACCGCCGCCGGGCCGCGGCTTGGCGGACTTCAGTCACATAATTGTCACAATGGCTTCATAGAGTGTTCATGCGGCCTCCCGATACTGGCCCCCGATCCAAACCATCTCCATTCCCTAGGAGCAAGGCATGAAATTGAAGCGTTTGATGGCGGCCATGACCTTCGTCGCCGCCGGCGTCGCCGCCGCCAGTGCGGCAGCCGCCATCGACCCGGCTCTGCCGACCTACGCAAAAGCCAGCGGCGTGTCGGGCAACCTGTCCAGCGTCGGCTCGGATACCCTGGCCAACCTGATGACGCTGTGGGCCGAGGACTACAAGAAGCTCTACCCGAGCGTGAACATCCAGATCCAGGCCGCCGGTTCCTCCACCGCGCCGCCCGCGCTCACCGAGGGCACCGCCAACCTCGGCCCGATGAGCCGCAAGATGAAGGACAACGAGCTGCAGGCCTTCGAGGAGAAGCACGGCTACAAGCCGACCGCCATCCCGGTCGCCGTCGACGCCCTGGCCGTGTTCGTGCACAAGGACAACCCGATCAAGAGCCTGACCATGCAGCAGGTCGACGGCATCTTCTCCAGCACCCGTCTGTGCGGCGGCTCCAACGTCAAGACCTGGGGCGACCTGGGCCTGACCGGCGAGTGGGCCGCGAAGCCGGTGCAGATGTTCGGCCGCAACTCGGTTTCCGGCACCTACGGCTACTTCAAGGAAGAAGGCCTGTGCAAGGGTGACTTCAAGCCCAACGTCAACGAGCAGCCGGGCTCCGCCTCGGTGGTGCAGTCGATCTCCAGCACCGTGAACGCCATCGGCTACTCGGGTATCGGCTACAAGACCGCCAGCGTGCGCGCCGTACCGCTGGTCGACAAGCAGGGCAACGCCGAAGAAGCCAACGAGGCCAACGCCCTGGCCGGCAAGTACCCGCTGAGCCGCTTCCTGTACGTCTACGTGAACAAGGCGCCGAACAAGCCGCTGGCTCCGCTGGAGGCCGAGTTCGTCAAGATGGTGCTGTCCAAGCAGGGCCAGGAAGTGGTGGTCAAGGACGGTTACATCCCGGTGCCCGCCAAGGTCGCCGAGAAGACCCTCAAGGACCTCGGCCTGTAAGGCCGCAGCCGGCAACGGCACGGACGCCACAGGCGCGAGCCTGAGCCACAGCGACGCCCGCCCTCGCGAGAGAGGCGGGCGTCGCCACGTCACTGCTCTGTAATTTTTGTGTCATAAACTCACGCTAGGGTGTGCGCATGAACGACTTGGCCCAGCAAACCATGACCTCTTACACCAAATCGCAGCGTCTGGACTTCGATACCCCGGCCCTGCAGCGCAAGCGCCGTCTGCGCGCGCTCAAGGACCGCCTGGCCGGCTGGTACGTGTCCATCGGCGGCCTGGCCGTGCTCGGCGCCATCACCCTGATCTTCTTCTACCTGGTCTACGTGGTCCTGCCGATCTTCGGCGGCGCCGAGCTGAAGGCGCGCCCGGCCCAGCAGCCGGCCTGGCTGGCCCAGCAGGAGCAGCCGCTGCTGCTCGCCATCGAGGAGCAGAACCAGGTCGCCATGCGCCTGGACCGCGCCGGCACCGTGCAGTTCTTCGCCCTGAAGAACGGCGAGGCGCTCGACAGCGTGCGCCTGCCGCTGCCCGAGGGCAGCCGCATCGTCACGGTCGCCGAGGACCAGCCGGGCAGCCATCGCGTGGCGCTCGGTCTGTCCAACGGCCAGGTGCTGGTGCTGCAGCACAGCTACAAGGTCAGCTACCCGAACAACGTCAAGACCATCGTCCCGGCGGTCGAGTACCCGTTCGGCGCGGCGCCCATCGCCCTCGACGCGCAGGGCCGCGCCCTCGATCACGTGGCGATCAGCCAGGACGACGAAACCCTGCTGCTGGCCGCCTCCACCGGCAGCGAGGTGCACCTGCTGAGCCTCGAGCGCGAGGAGAACCTGTTCACCGGCGAAACCACCCTGAGCGAGCAGCGCGTCGCCCTGCCGCAGATCGCCGACCCGATCCGCGCCCTGGCCATCGACCCGCGCCAGCAGTGGCTGTACGTGTTCAACGGCCGCGCCACCGCCGACGTGTTCGACCTGCGCAGCCACAGCCTCAACGGCCGCTACGACCTGGCCCGCGACGGCGCCACCGAAGTCACCACCGTCAGCCCGCTGCTCGGCGGCATCTCGCTGATGGTCGGCGACTCCAAGGGCGGCATCGCCCAGTGGTTCATGGTCCGCGACCAGGACGGCAAGGCCACCCTGACCCGCATCCGCGACTTCCAGCTGGGCGACAGCGCGGTCACCCAGATCCTCCCCGAAGAGCGCCGCAAGGGTTTCCTCGCCCTCGACGCCGCCGGCACCCTGGGCATCTTCCACAGCACCGCGCATCGCACCCTGCTGACCGAGCAGGTCGCCGCCGCCGGCAGCACCGTCGCCGCCCTGTCGCCGCGCGCCAATCGCGTGGTGGTGGAGGAGGGCGGCCAGCTCAAGCGCTTCGTGGTCGACAACCCGCACCCGGAAGTGTCGTGGAGCGCGCTGTGGAGCAAGGTCTGGTACGAGAGCTACGACGAGCCCAAGTACGTCTGGCAGTCGACCTCGGCCAACTCCGACTTCGAGCCCAAGCTGAGCCTCGCCCCGCTGGCCTTCGGCACCCTCAAGGCAGCCTTCTACGCCATGCTGCTGGCCGCCCCGCTGGCCATCTGCGCGGCCATCTACACCGCCTACTTCATGGCCCCGGCGATGCGCCGCAAGGTCAAGCCGGTGATCGAGCTGATGGAAGCGCTGCCGACGGTGATCCTCGGCTTCTTCGCCGGCCTGTTCCTCGCCCCCTACGTCGAAGGCCACCTGCCGGGCATCTTCAGCCTTCTGCTGCTGACCCCGGTCGGCGTGGTGCTCGCCGCGTGGCTGTGGAGCCGCCTGCCGGAGCGCATCCGCCTGCGCGTGCCGGACGGCTGGGAAGCGGCGCTGCTGATCCCGGTGATCCTCGCCGTCGGCGCCTTCTCCCTGGGCATCAGCGGTCACCTGGAGAACTGGCTGTTCGGCGGCGACATGCGCCTGTGGCTGTCCAACGATCTGGGCATTCCCTTCGACCAGCGCAACGCCCTGGTGGTCGGTCTGGCGATGGGCTTCGCGGTGATCCCCAACATCTTCTCGATCGCCGAAGACGCCGTGTTCAGCGTGCCGAAGAGCCTGACCTTCGGTTCCCTGGCCCTCGGCGCCACGCCCTGGCAGACCCTGACCCGCGTGGTGATCCTCACCGCCAGCCCGGGCATCTTCTCGGCACTGATGATCGGCATGGGCCGTGCGGTGGGCGAGACCATGATCGTGCTGATGGCCACCGGCAACACGCCGATCATGGACATCAACATCTTCGAAGGCCTGCGCACCCTGGCCGCCAACGTGGCGGTGGAGATGCCGGAGTCCGAGGTGGGCAGTACCCACTACCGCGTGCTGTTCCTCGCCGCGCTGGTGCTGCTGGCCTTCACCTTCGTGATGAACACCCTGGCGGAAGTGATCCGCACCCGCCTGCGCAAGAAATACGCGTCGCTCTGAGGCCCTGGAAAGGTAGACGTCCGTGAACGTGAAACAGCAAAACCTGAAAACCTGGTTCAAGAGCGGCACGCCCTGGGTGTGGATGACCGGCGGCGCGGTGTCGATCGCCGTGATCATGACCATCGGCCTCTTGGCGGTGATCGCCGTGCGTGGCCTCGGCCACTTCTGGCCGGCCGACGTGATCGAGGCCGAGTACCGGATGCCCGGCCAGGAAGCCAAGCTGGTCGCCGGCGAGGTGGTGGAGGCCGAGGAGGTGCCGCGCGCGCGCCTGGCCGCCAGCGGCCTGCCGGTGCAGGCCGACGGCGGCGAGTTCATGACCCGCGAGCTGCTCAAGGTCGGCAACCGCGAGATCTACGGCGCCGACTTCAACTGGGTGGTCGGCGAGTGGCTGGGCGCGCCCCGCACCCCGGACAACCTGCTGGTCCTCGAGCGTCGCGAGTGGGGCAACTTCTACGGTTACCTGCAGAGCGTCAAGGAGAGCGGCAACCTGGTCGCCGAGGGTGACGCCGCCTGGGCCGAGCTGCAGACGCGTATCGAGCGAGTCGACGAGCTGCACGAGCAGCTGGTGCGCCTGGAGAAGAAGGACATCGGCGCCATCAACGCCGGCCTCGAGCGCCTGCGCCTGGAAACCCGCAAGCGCGAGCTGGCCGGCAAGCTGGACGCCGCCGCCCAGGCCGACCTGGACGCCGAGCGTGCCCAGTGGAACGCCCAGTACAAGGTGCTGGAAGGCCGCCTGGTCGAGCTGCAGCAGCAGGTCAACCGCGACAGCGTGCTGGTACGCACCGTCGACGGCCGCGAGGTCGAGCTGAGCCTGGCCAAGATCGTGCGCGCCTACCAGCCCAACGCCATGGGCACCTTCGCCAAGCTGGGCTTCTACATGGCCAAGCTGTGGGAGTTCGTCAGCGACGAGCCGCGCGAGGCCAACACCGAGGGCGGCATCTTCCCGGCGATCTTCGGTACCGTGATGATGACCCTGATCATGGCGGTGATCGTCACCCCGTTCGGCGTGCTGGCGGCCATCTACCTGCGCGAGTACGCCAAGCAGGGCCTGCTGACCCGCATCATCCGCATCGCGGTGAACAACCTGGCCGGCGTGCCGGCGATCGTCTACGGCGTGTTTGGCCTGGGCTTCTTCGTCTACGTGCTGGGTGGCTCGATCGACCGGCTGTTCTTCGCCGAGGCGCTGCCGGCGCCGACCTTCGGCACCCCGGGCCTGATGTGGGCGTCGCTGACCCTGGCGATCCTCGCCGTGCCGGTGGTGATCGTGGCCACCGAGGAAGGCCTGGCGCGCATCCCGCGCGCCCTGCGCGAGGGCTCGCTGGCGCTCGGCGCGACCAAGGCCGAGACGCTGTGGAAGGTGGTGCTGCCGATGGCCAGCCCGGCGATGATGACCGGCATGATCCTCGCCGTGGCGCGCGCCGCCGGCGAAGTGGCGCCGCTGATGCTGGTCGGCGTGGTCAAGCTGGCGCCGAGCCTGCCGGTGGACGGCAACTATCCGTACCTGCACCTCGACCAGAAGATCATGCACCTGGGCTTCCACATCTACGACGTCGGCTTCCAGAGCCCCAACGTCGAGGCCGCCCGCCCGCTGGTGTACGCCACCGCGCTGTTGCTGGTGCTGGTGATCGCCCTGCTCAACCTGAGCGCGGTGTACATCCGCAACCACCTGCGCGAGAAGTACAAGGCGCTGGACCACTGACCGATTTCCGCCGCAGCCGGCGGGCCCCTGGCCCGCGCTGCGCAACCGAACCGTGAGCGTAGGGAGTCCCCCATGTCGCAACAAGCACACACCCACGGCATCAGCCTCGACAGCCTGGGCCGCAAGAAGCAGACCCTCGACCTGGCCAGCGAGCCGGTGGCCCTCGAGGTGCCCGGCCTCAACCTGTTCTACGGCGACAAGCAGGCGCTGTTCGACGTGCAGATGAACATCCCGCGCAACCGCGTCACCGCGTTCATCGGCCCGAGCGGCTGCGGCAAGTCGACCCTGCTGCGCACCTTCAACCGCATGAACGACCTGGTCGACGGCTGCCGCGTCGACGGCGAGATCCGCCTCGACGGCCAGGACATCTACGCCAAGGGCGTCGACGTCGCCGAACTGCGCCGCCGCGTCGGCATGGTGTTCCAGAAGCCCAACCCGTTCCCCAAGAGCATCTACGAGAACGTGGTCTACGGCCTGCGCATCCAGGGCATCAACCAGAAGCGCGTGCTCGACGAGACCGTCGAGTGGGCGCTGAAGAGCGCCGCGCTGTGGAACGAGGTCAAGGACCGCCTGCACGACTCGGCGCTCGGCCTCTCCGGCGGCCAGCAGCAGCGTCTGGTGATCGCCCGTACCGTGGCGGTGCAGCCGGAAGTGCTGCTGCTCGACGAACCCTGCTCGGCGCTCGACCCGATCTCCACCCTCAAAGTCGAGGAGCTGATCAACGAGCTCAAGGGCCAGTACACCATCGTCATCGTCACCCACAACATGCAGCAGGCGGCGCGCGTCTCCGACTACACCGCGTTCATGTACATGGGCAAGCTGATCGAATTCGGCGACACCGACACCCTGTTCACCAACCCGGCGAAGAAGCAGACCGAAGACTACATCACCGGTCGCTACGGCTAGTGGCCGTGGCGAATCGCGCCGGGACGCGGCGGCGATTGGCCAGGGCCCCATTCATCTTCCTTATGCATTCGGCTTCATCGAGGGTTCGTACATGATCAACAAGGACAGCCTCACCCACCACATCTCCGCCCAGTTCAACGCCGAGCTGGAGGAGATCCGCAGCCATCTGCTGGCCATGGGCGGGCTGGTGGAGAAGCAGGTCAACGACGCGGTCACCGCGCTGATCGACGCCGACTCGGGGCTCGCCCAGCAGGTGCGCGAGGTCGACGACCAGATCAACCAGATGGAGCGCGACATCGACGAGGAGTGCGTGCGCATCCTCGCCCGCCGCCAGCCGGCCGCCTCCGACCTGCGTCTGATCATCAGCATCTCCAAGTCGGTGATCGACCTCGAGCGCATCGGCGACGAGGCCACCAAGATCGCCAAGCGCGCCATCGAGCTGAGCGAGGCCGGCGAGGCGCCCAAGGGCTACGTGGAGATCCGCCACATTGGCGAGCAGGTGCGCAAGATGGTCCAGGAGGCGCTGGACGCCTTCGCCCGCTTCGACGCCGACCTGGCGCTGTCGGTGGCGCAGTACGACAAGACCGTCGACCGCGAGTACAAGAGCGCGCTGCGCGAGCTGGTCACCTACATGATGGAAGACCCGCGCTCGATCTCCCGCGTGCTCAGCGTGATCTGGGCGCTGCGCTCGCTGGAGCGTATCGGCGACCACGCGCGCAACATCGCCGAACTGGTGATCTACCTGGTGCGCGGCACCGACGTGCGCCACACCGGTCTGGCCAAGCGGATGGCGGCCCAGGCCGACGACAGCCAGGGCTGAGAGGCGGGGAGAAAACGCCCGCCTGCAAACGTCCGCCGCTGGGGGCTCGATGGGAAAAGCCGGGTCGTTCGGCACGCCGAACCCCCGGTCTTCCAGCCGGCGCGCCTGCCCCGGAGCGTCTGGAAAGGGGCTTGCGGCGCCGTTGGTGTTTTCCCGGCCGTTGCCGTGCCGCGCCCCTCCCCGCCGAGGCGCGCCGCCGGTCGGCGAGCGGGCGGGGCAGCGCGAGGCCGGTCACACCGCCACGGTCGGTGGCTCGCCCGGGTGATGGCGGACTGCTAGTCTTGCCGCTATTCCGACCAGCGAAACCGCCCCGCCATGATGCCCGCCCGTCTGCTCCTGCTGCCCCTCCTGCTGGGCCTGGCCGCTCCGGCCGGCGCACTGACCATCTACAAGCACGTCGACGCCAACGGCGTGGTCACCTACAGCGACAAGGCCCGTCCGGGCGCCCGGGTGTTCGAGCTCGGCGAGCCGGGCAGCGCCCTGCGCAAGCCCGGCGGCCTGCCGCAAATGTCCGACGACCTCGCCCGCCAGGTGAAGCTGGAGGTGCTCAAGCACGCCGGCGGCGACACCCTGCGGGTGCGCAACGAGCTGTTCGCGCCGGTCGAGCTGGAACTGCGCCTGGACAACGTCGCCAACGCCAGCGGCGCCCCGGACAAGCCGGTGCGCTGGGTGCTGCCGCCGCGCAGCCAGATCCGCCTGCTGACCCTGGCGCCGCGCGATCCCGCCCAGCCGCTGCGCTACACGCCCAAGCTCAGCCATGCGCTCGGCGACCCGCGCCTGCTGCCCAAGCCGTTCCGCTATCCGCTGCCCTGGCAGGGCGGCCCGTTCCGCCAGAGCCAGGGCGCCAATGGGCTGTTCAGCCACTTCACCCCCAAGGGGCGCTACGCGGTGGACATCGCCATGCCGGTCGGCACGCCGATCCGCGCCGCGCGCGGCGGGGTGGTGGTGAGCACGCGCAACGACCAGGCCGGCGCCACGCCCAATCCGGGCGGCAACCATGTGCGCATCCTCCACGACGACGGCACCATGGGCGTCTACCTGCACCTGCAGCAGGGCTCGGTGCAGGTCGGCGTCGGCCAGCGGATCGGCGCCGGCACGCCGATCGCCCGCTCCGGCAACACCGGGCGCAGCACCGGCCCGCACCTGCACTTCGTGGTGCAGCGCAATGTCGGTCTGGCGGTGGAGTCGATCCCCTTCCGCTTCGCCCAGCCGGTCGACAGCCTGCCGCGCTTCGCCGTCGGCGGTGAGGACTGAGGTCGCCATCGCTGGCGGTGAAGGCGAATTCATCGCCTGTCGCAGCCGCCGGACCGGGCGCATGAATTCGCCCCTGCAGCTTCGGCGCTGCAGGGGCACCAACGAAAAGGGCCACCCTGCGGGGTGGCCCTTTTCGTTGGTCGCACATGCCGCCGCCCTCAGTGCAGCTTGAGCACCTTGGCCATGACGATCTTCGGTCCCTTCATCTTCTTGACGATGATGCGCAGGCCGTGGGTCTCCAGGGTCTCGTCCTCGCTGGGCAGGCGCTTCAAGCTGTCGTAGATCAGCCCGGCGAGGGTTTCGGCCTCGACGTCGTCGAGGTTCACCTCGAGCAGGCGCTCGATCTTGAACAGCGGGGTGTCGCCGCGCACCAGCAGCTTGCCCGGCTGGTAGGCGAGCAGGCCGCGCTCGGTCTTGCGGTGCTCGTCCTGGATGTCGCCGACCAGCACCTCGAGCACGTCCTCCATGGTCAGGAAGCCGACCACCTTGCCGTCGGCTTCCTCGACCAGGGTGAAGTGCGCGCCGCCCTGGCGGAACTGCTCGAGCAGGCGGCTCAGCGGCATGTGCCGCGACACCCGCTCGATGGGCCGCAGCAGGGCGTGCAGGTCGAAGGCGCCGGTCTGGCCCGGGCAGGGCAGGGCCAGCAGCAGGTCCTTGATGTGCAGCACGCCGATGAACTGCTGCTCGGCGTCGACCACCGGGTAGCGGCTGAACTTGTGGCGGCGGATCTCGGCGAGGATCTCCTCGAGGTTGGCGTCGGCGTCGAGGCTCACCAGGTCCTCGCGCGAGTTGGCCCAGTCGACCACTTCCAGCTCGCCCAGCTCCACCGCCGAGGCCAGCACGCGCATGTCCTGGTCGCTGGGGTCGCGGGCGCGGCTGGAGTGGAGGATCAGCTTGAGTTCGTCGCGGCTGTAGTGGTGCTCGTGGTGTGGCCCCGGCTCGCCTTGCCCGGCGATGCGCAGGATGGCGTTGGCGCTGGCGTTGAGCAGCCAGATCGCCGGGTACATCGCCCAGTAGAACAGGTACAGCGGCACCGCGGTCCACAGCGACAGCAGCTCGGGTCGGCGGATCGCCCAGGATTTGGGCGCCAGCTCGCCGACCACGATATGCAGGTAGGAGATCACGAAGAACGCGCTGAAGAAGGCGATGCCGTGCACCAGCGCCGGGTTGTTGAGGTCGAGCTGGTCGAGCAGCGGGGTCAGCAGGTGGGCGAAGGCCGGCTCGCCGACCCAGCCCAGGCCGAGCGAGGCGAGGGTGATGCCCAGCTGGCAGGCCGACAGGTAGGCGTCGAGCTGGCTGTGCACGGTGCGCAGGATGCGCCCGCGCCAGCCGTGGGCGGCGGCGATGGTCTCGACGCGGGTGGCGCGCAGCTTGACCATGGCGAATTCGGCGGCGACGAAGAAGCCGTTGAGCAGAACGAGCAGCAGGGCGAACAGGATGAAGCCGAAGTCGGCGAAGTAGCCGAGGAGGGTACTACTAGAAGGGTCCATGGAGGGTCTTGTTGGTGACGGAAAGACTTATAGGATGGAAGGTCGTCCCCCGGCTTTCAAGTGCGACTGACGGAGGAGGCCGCCGTGGCAGCCGGGCAGGTTGCCTGTCGTGACTGGTCGGCAACCCCCGGCGCCTCAGCGCTGCGCCAGTTGGGCCGGCGGGAAGTGGCAGGTGAAGGTGCTGCCCTTGCCCGGCGCGCTGTCGATGTGCAGCTGGCCGTGGTGGCGGATCAACACGTGCTTGACGATGGCCAGGCCCAGCCCGGTACCGCCGGTGTTGGCCGAGCGGCTGGCGTCGACCCGGTAGAAGCGCTCGGTGAGGCGCGGAATGTGCTTGGCGTCGATGCCCAGGCCGCTGTCCTGCACGCTGAAGTGCGCGCCGTCCGCATCGCTGCGCCATTGGAGGCGGATCTCGCCGCCATCGGGGCTGTACTTGACCGCGTTGAACACCAGGTTGGAGAAGGCGCTGCGCAGCTCCGCCTCGCTGCCCTTGAGCCGGACCCCGGAATCGGCCTCCAGGCTGATGCGGTGGCGGCCGGCGGACAGCGCCTGGGCGTCGGCGCGGATGCTGGCGAGCAGCAGGTCGACGGCCACCGGCTTGTTGTCGGCGGGATAGTCGGTGGCCTCCAGGCGGGCGAGCAGCAGCAGGTCGTTGAGCAGGTTCTGCATGCGCGCGCCCTGCTGCTGCATCTGCTGCAGGGCGCGGCGCCAGCGCGGATTGATGTCGTCGACGTTGTCCAGCAGGGTCTCCAGGTAGCCGCTGAGCACGGTCAGCGGCGTGCGCAGCTCGTGGGAGACGTTGGCGACGAAGTCCTTGCGCATCTGCTCGAGCTGGTGCACGCGGGTCACGTCGCGCACCAGCATCAGGTGCTCGCCGTTGCCGTAGAGGGTCAGCTGCAGCTGCAGGCGGATGCGGTCGTTGACCGGCGAGGGCAGCTCCAGCGGCTCGGGATGGTTGCCCTGCTCGAAGTACGCCTTGAAGCGCGGATGGCGGACCAGATTGGTGATCGGCTGGCCGCCGTCCTGCTTGCGCTTGAGGCCGAGCAGGTTGCCGGCGGCGCGGTTCCACCACTCCAGGTTGCCCTGGCGGTCGAGCATGATCACGCCGTCGCGCAACGCGGCGGTGGACTCCTGGACGCGGTCGATCACCGCCTGCAGGCGGCCGCGGGCGCGCTGGTTGCGCTTTTGCAGGTGGTAGATCTGGTCGAACACCTCGCCCCATACCCCGGAGCTTTCCGGCGGCAGCTCGTCGGCGTCGGCGCTCTTCAGCCACTGGTGCAGGCGCAGCAGCTGGCGCAGGTTCCAGTACAGGTAGGCGGACAGGCCCACCACCAGCGCCCAGGCGTACTGGCCGGTGAGCAGGCCGAGCAGCAGGCAGGCGCCGACCAACAGCAGCAGGCGGCGGAGGAGAATGCCGCGCCAGTCTTGGTTCACCTTGCGATCCTTGTGAGGCGGCCGCCCCGGCGGGGCGGCGAGTGCGATCCGGCCGCGTCAGGCCTTGGTGGAGAAACGATAGCCGGTGCCGCGTACGGTCTGCACCAGGTTTTCGCAGCTCTCGCCGAGCGCCTTGCGCAGGCGGCGGATATGCACGTCGACCGTGCGCTCCTCGACGTAGACGTTGCCGCCCCAGACCTGGTCGAGCAGCTGGCTGCGCGTGTAGGCGCGCTCCTGGTGAGTCATGAAGAACTGCAGCAGGCGGTACTCGGTCGGCCCCATCTCGGCCGGCTTGCCGTCGATGGTGACGCGGTGGCTGAGCGGGTCGAGGACCAGGCCGCCGACCTCGATCGGCGCCTCGCCGTCGCTGGCGCCGGCGCGGCGCAGCACCGCCTTGAGGCGGGCGACCAGCTCGCGCGGCGAGAACGGCTTGGTGATGTAGTCGTCGGCGCCGACTTCCAGGCCCTGGATCTTGTTGTCCTCCTCGCCCTTGGCGGTGAGCATGATGATCGGCGTGCCGGCGGTCAGCTCGTCGCGCTTGAGGCGGCGCGCCAGTTCGATGCCGGAGGTGCCGGGCAGCATCCAGTCGAGCAGGATCAGGTCGGGTTTGCGGTCGACGATCAGCGCGTGGGCCTGCTGGCTGTTTTCCGCTTCGAGGCAGTCGTAGCCGGCCATTTCCAGGGCGACGGCGATCATCTCGCGGATCGGTGCTTCGTCGTCAACGATGAGGATGGATTTGCCAACCATGGGAGTGTCTCTGTATTCCGTGGTGATGCCGCATTACATAACGGAATTATTGCAGCGATGTGACACTGCGCCCGCCCGGCAGGCGCTTGGCTATGCTGGAAGGGCCTGCCGGCCCGCGTCGGCAGCCGGTGCCCGACGAGCCGTCCGCCGCCCACCCCGCGGTCGCCGGGTCTTCCCCGCCTTTCGAGGAGAGCCGCGATGCTCAGAATCCCCCCACTCCTGCAGGCCCTGGCCGGCGGCCTGCTGCTGGCGCTGCTCGGCCAGGCCCAGGCGGCCGATCCGGCCACCACCAAGGACGGCATGCTGGTCGACGCCAAGGGCATGACCCTGTACACCTTCGACAAGGACAGTCCGGGCGTATCGACCTGCAACGACGCCTGTGCCGACAACTGGCCGCCGCTGGCGGCCACCGCCGATGCCGAGGAGAGCGACGACTGGACCCTGGTCGGGCGTGCCGACGGCAGCTGGCAGTGGGCCTACCAGGGGCGGCCGCTGTACCGCTTCAAGCAGGACAAGCGACCGGGCGACAAGCTCGGCGACGGCAAGATGGACGTCTGGCACGTGGCCAGGCCGCAGGTGACCGAAGACTAGCGCCTGGCCGCCGGCACCTATCGCGGGCTCAGCGCAGCGCGTGGTCGGCGACGGTGCCGGCGAGGATCGCCAGGCCGGCCCAGTGGTTGTGCAGGAATGCATGGAAGCAGGCCTGCCGATCGCGCGAGCGGGTGCTCCAGTATTCCCAGGCGAAGCAGCCGGCGGCCACCGCCAGGCCGAGGTGGAAGTACACGCCCAGCTCGAAGCGCGCCGCGGCGAGCAGCAGGAACACCAGGCTGAGGCCCTGCAGGAGGGCGATGATCGCCCGGTCGGCGTCGCCGAACAGGATGGCGGTCGACTTCACGCCGATGCGCAGGTCGTCGTCGCGGTCGGTCATCGCGTAGTAGGTGTCGTAGGCCACCGTCCACAGCAGGTTGGCCAGGTAGAGCAGCCAGGCCGCCGCCGGCAGCGCGTCGCCGCTGGCGGTGAAGGTCATCAGGATGCCCCACGAGTAGGCCGCGCCGAGCACCACCTGCGGGTAGTAGGTGTAGCGCTTCATGAACGGATAGAGCGCGGCCAGCGCCACGGCGCCGAACGACAGCCAGACGGTGGTCGCGTTGGTCAGCAGCACCAGGGCGAAGGCCACCAGCATCAGCACGGCGAAGGTGACCAGCGCCTCGCGCGGGCGCATCCGCCCGCTGGCCAGGGGGCGGGCGCGGGTGCGTTCGACGTGGCCGTCGAAGCGGCGGTCGGCGAAGTCGTTGATCGCGCAGCCGGCCGAGCGGGTGAGCACCACGCCGAAGGTGAAGATCAGCAGGTTGGCCAGCGATGGCACGCCCTTGGCGGCGATCCACAGCGCGCTGAGGGTCGGCCACAGCAGCAGGTAGATGCCGATCGGCCGGTTCAGGCGGGTCAGGTCGATGAAGTCCTGGGCGCGCGGATGCAGGCGCGCCAGAGGCTTGAGCAGGGAGAAGGACATCGCGGACCTCCGGGGAAGCGAAGCGCCGATTATACGGCCCGGCGCGGCCGCGCGGCTCAGGCGTCGGCCTGCCAGAGTTCCGGCAGGAATACCTCGGCGACCAGCACGCCCAGCGCGCCGCGACGGAACAGCGAGCGGCGCCCCCACAGCCCGGCGCTGCGCACCGCCGCCGGCAGCAGTTCGGCCGGATAGCGGCAGGCCTCGATCGGCTGGCGGCTGAACGCCGGGTCGCGGAACAGCAGGTGGCCGAGCGAGGTGGTGCCGAGCCGGTCGAGGGCGAAGGGGTGAGCCTCCAGGGCGCTGCGTGCCGCCACGCTGCGGGCGAACACCCAGGGCACGCCGGCGCCGTACAGGTAGACCTCGCGCACCCAGCCCTCGCTGCCGGCGGCGACGCCGAGGGCGGCGCATTCGTCGTCGCGCAGGATCTGCCAGCCCTCGGCCAGCGGCTCGACGGCGAAGCGCTCGCCGCTGAGTTCGGTGAGGCGGCGGGTCAGCGAACCCTGCTCGTTCAGCCAGTCGAGCTCGCGGGGGCTGGGGGCGGGGTGGAGCTGGTCGAGGGCGCGCCACTGGGCGCAGGCGATCTGGGGCACGGCGGGGCGTCGCGGCAAAAACCAGCGGCGAGTCTAGCACGGCCCCGCCAGCCTGCCGACCGACGCCCGGCGCGCCGTTCGTCCATCCGTTCGATCTACGACCATTGAGCGAGGCCGGCGGCTGGCGAACGCCGTGCCGGCGTGCCATTCTTCTGCGGTCAGCCGCGCGCCAGAGCCTGTCCGCGGACTTACCCCCGCATGCGCAGGCAGATTCGGTGCCGGTGACGGAGCGCTCGCCAGGACCGGCGGCAACAACAAGAACAAATTCGACAGAGGCATCTATGCGCAAACCCGAACTCGCTGCCGCCGTAGCGGAGAAAACCGACCTCAGCAAGGAGCAGGCCAATCGCGTGCTCAACGCGGTGCTCGAGGAGATCACCAATGCGCTGAACCGCGAGGACAGCGTCACCCTGGTCGGCTTCGGCACCTTCCTGCAACGCCATCGTGGCGCCCGCATGGGCAAGAACCCGCAGACCGGCGAGCCGGTCAAGATCCGCGCCAGCAACACCGTGTCGTTCAAGCCGGGCAAGGCCCTGCGCGAAGCGATCAACTGACCCCGACGACCCGGGGCCGTCCGGCTCCGGGTCATTGCGCCCGCTGGGCGGGCCGTGTGCGCAAGCGTGCGCCATGCATCCCGGCCGGTGGGGCCGCGCGCTAGAATCCAGACTTCCTGGTGCGGATCGCGAGGTGTCGCAGTGAAATTCCGTTTCCTCCTCTGGCTGCTCGGCCGCCTGTTGGCGGGGGCCAGTCGCAGCAATGCCGAGTTCCGCGAGCAGCTGGTCGACCGCGATCTGGTGTTCCAACTGCAGACCCGCGACGGGCGCGTCGCCCGCCATTTCATCGTCCAGAACCTGCGCATCCGCAGCGGCGCCGGCTGTGTGGCGCACCCGGACTTCAGCATCGCCTTCCGCGACGCCGCCTACGGCTTCGGCATCCTCACCGCGACCAACAAGCAGCTGGCCTTCATGCAGGGCATCCAGAACAAGGACATCCAGATCCTCGGCAATCCGGCGCTGCTGCTGTGGTTCCAGGGCCTGGTCAGCCAGCTCGGCGCGCGCCACAAGCAGCCGGCCTGAGCCGTCCCCCCGCGCTAGACGTGGCCGTACTGCTGCCCGTGGCGCAGCCAGCGCTCGAGCAGCGGGCTGACGTGCTGCGGCCAGCGCGCCAGCAGGGTCTGCGCCGCCTCGCGCACCGCCGGCAGCAGGTCGGCGTCGCGCAGCAGGTCGGCGACCTTGAACTGCAAGAGGCCGGTCTGCCGAGTGCCGAGCATCTCGCCGGGGCCGCGCAGCTCGAGGTCCTTCTCGGCGATGACGAAGCCGTCGCCGGTCTCGCGCATGATTGCCAGGCGCTCGCGGCCCATGTGCGACAGCGGGGCGTGGTAGAGCAGCACGCAGTGGCTGACCGCGCTGCCGCGGCCGACCCGGCCGCGCAGCTGGTGCAGCTGCGACAGGCCGAGGCGCTCGGGGTTCTCGATGATCATCAGGCTGGCGTTGGGCACGTCGACGCCGACCTCGATCACCGTGGTGGCGACCAGCAGCTGCAGGCGGCCGGCCTTGAACTCCTCCATCACCGCGGCCTTCTCGGCCGGCTTCATGCGCCCGTGGATCAAACCGACGCGCAGTTCGCCGAGGGCGGCCGACAGTTCCTCGAAGGTGGTCTCCGCCGCTTGGCAGGTCAGCTCCTCGGATTCCTCGATCAGCGTGCACACCCAGTAGGCCTGGCGGCCCTCCAGACAGGCGGCGCGCACCCGCTCGATCACCTCCAGGCGGCGGCTGTCGGCGATCACCAGGGTGGTCACCGGGGTGCGTCCGGGCGGCAGCTCGTCGAGGATCGAGGTGTCGAGGTCGGCGTAGGCGCTCATCGCCAGGGTGCGCGGGATGGGCGTGGCGGTCATGATCAGCTGGTGCGGACAGAGGCGGCCGTCGACGCCCTTCTGGCGCAGCGCCAGGCGCTGCTGCACGCCGAAGCGGTGCTGTTCGTCGATGATCGCCAGGGCCAGGTTGTTGAACTGCACCTCGTCCTGGAACAGCGCGTGGGTGCCGACCACCATGGGTGCGCCTGCGGCGATGCGCTCCAGCGCCGCGTTGCGCGCCTTGCCCTTGAGCTTGCCGGCCAGCCAGGCGACCTCGATGCCCAGCGGTTCGAGCCACTTGCTGAAGTTGAGGAAGTGCTGCTCGGCGAGGATCTCGGTGGGCGCCATCAGCGCCACCTGGTAGCCGGCCTCGATGGCCTGCAGCGCGGCCAGCGCGGCGACCACCGTCTTGCCGGCGCCGACGTCGCCCTGCACCAGGCGCAGCATCGGCTCGGTCTGGGCCAGATCCCAGGCGATTTCCTCGCTCACCCGTAACTGGGCGCCGGTGGGCGCGAAGCCGAGGTTGGCAAGAAATTGCGCCGGTAGCCGCTTGGGCTTGGCCAGCGGCGGCGCCTCTTGGGCGCGGATGCTCGCGCGCAGGCGCGCCAGCGACAGCTGGTGGGTCAAAAGCTCCTCGAAGGCCAGGCGATGCTGCGCCCAGTGGCGGCCCTCGGCCAGCTCCTCGAGATCGGCGTCGGGCGGCGGGCGGTGCAGGTAGCGGATGGCGTCGGCCAGCGGCGCCAGCTGGTACTGGCGGGCCAGTTCGGCCGGCAGCCAGTCGGGCAGGCTGTTGGCGTTCAGGCCGTACAGCGCCTGCTGGCTGAGGGCGCGCAGGCGCTGCTGGGTGAGTCCCTCGGTGCTCGGATAGATCGGCGTGAGGGTCTGCTCGACCGCCGCCGACGGTTCGTCGGCGGCGAGCGTGCGGTACTCGGGATGATAGATTTCCAGGCCGGTGGCGCCGGGGCGCACCTCGCCGTAGCAGCGCAGGCAGGTGCCGCGCTTCAAGGCGTCTTTCTGTGCCTGGCTGAAATGGAAGAAACGCAGGCTGAGGGTGCCGGTGGCGTCCTGCAGGCGTACCAGCAGACTGCGCCGGCGGCCCATGATCACATCGGCGCCGGCCACCACGCCTTCCACCACGGCGTCGCCGCCCGGACGCAGGGCGCCGATCGGGGTGACCCGGGTGCGGTCCTGGTAGCGCAGCGGCAGGTGGAACAGCACGTCCTGCAAGGTTTCCAGGCCGACCTTGGCAAGCTTCTCCGCCAGTGCCGGACCGACGCCCTTGAGCGTGGTGACGGCGACCTGCGCCAGTTCGCTCATGCCGGTTGCGCCGCCTCCACCGGTTGCGGCGGACGCGACACCGAGCACAGGCGGATGGAGTCGGCCAGCGCCTCGATGGCCTTGGGCCGCGGGAAGCTGGCGCGCCAGGCGATGGCCACGGTGCGGTAGGGCACCGGCGGGGTCAGCGGGCGCACTTCGATCACCCCGGGGGCGTAGTGGTGGCTGTCCACCGCGGTGAACGGCAGTACCGACACGCCGAGACCCGAGGCGACCATGTGGCGGATGGTCTCCAGCGAGCTGGACTCCACCGTGGTGTGCTGCTGCGCCTCGCTGCCCCGGCGGGTGGCCGGGCAGGCCTCGAGCACCTGGTCGCGGAAGCAGTGGCCCTCGCCGAGCAGCAGCAGGCTCTTGTCGTTGAGCATGGCGGCGTCGATGCTGGCGCGCTGGCTCCAGACGTGGTCGGCGGGCATCACCACGTAGAAGGGCTCGTCGTACAGCGGCTTGGTCAGCACGTCGGCCTCCTGGAACGGCAGGGCGATGATGATCGCGTCCAGCTCGCCGGTACGCAGCTTGTCGCGCAGCACGTGGGTGAAGTTTTCCTCGATGTACAGCGGCATCTGTGGGGCGACGCGGTGCAGCTGGGGAATCAGGTGGGGGAACAGGTAGGGGCCGACGGTGTAGATGGCGCCGACCTTGAGCGGCGCGGCCAGCTGGTTCTTGCCGGCCTGGGCCAGCTCACGGATGCACTGCGCCTGCTCGAGCACCTTCTGCGCCTGGGCGACGATGCCCTCGCCGACCGGGGTCAGGCGCACCGCGCTCTTGCTGCGTTCGAAGATCAGCACACCCAGCTCGTCCTCGAGCTTCTTCACCCCGACCGACAGGGTCGGCTGGCTGACGTGGCAGCGCTCGGCGGCCCGGCCGAAGTGCTGTTCCTGGGCGAGGGTGACGATATAGCGCAGTTCCGTGAGTGTCATAGCGAATATCCATTGAGATGCCGTCAAGCATAGCGACTGTCTTCAATGGAACCAACCGCCCGCGCGAGGCGGGCGGCTGGCGGAGCCTCAGCGCCGTTCGAGGGAGTAGACGAAGGGCGCCACCACCTCGAGCGAGCCGTTCTGCAGCAGCTCGGCCGGCGGCGGCGGCAGCGGCTGGGCGCGGCGGATCATCTGCAGGGTGGCGCGATCCAGACTGCCGCTGCCGGACTTGCCGACCAGCTCGAAGGACAGCACCTGGCCCTGGCCGTCGACCACGAAGCGCAGCTTGACCACGCCCTGCTGGCCGCGACGGCGCGCATCCTCGGGGTAGCGCTTGTAGCGGTTGAGGTGCGCGAGCAGGCGGCTCTGCCAGCTGGGCAGGGCCTTGGACGGCGCCGGGCTGCCGGCCTGCGGGCTGGGCTGGGCGGCCGGCTCGCTGCGCGCGGCGGGGGCGGCGCTGGGCTGGGCGTTCGCCTGCGGCTCCACCGCCGGCTTGGGCTCGGGCTTGCGCTCGGGCTGCGGCTTCGGCGGCTTGGGGCGGGGCTTGGGCGGCGGCGGCAGGGCCAGCTTGGGCTTGGGCGCCTCGATCACCTTGGGCTGCGGCGGCGGCTCGGGGGCCTGCACCGGCTCGGGCGGCGGCGGTGCGGCGGGGGTGGGCGGCGCCGGCGGCAATTCGATGAGCATGGCCGGCGGCGGCAGCGGCACCGGGGCGGCCTGCGGCTGCCAGTACAGCGACCACAGCGCCAGGCCGACGTGCAGGCCGAGCACCAGCAGCAGGCTGAGAACCCAGCGGGGCAGGCTGCGCGTGCGGCTCATGGGCGGCCGACCGTTTCCAGGCCGACCAGGCCGATCTTCAGGTAGCCGGCGCCGCGCAGCAGGTCCATCACCTCCATCAGGCGGGAATAGTCGACCTCCTGGTCGCCGCGGATGAAGATGGTCTGCTCCTTGTCGCCCTTGCTATGTCGGTCGAGGGCGGCGCCCAGCTGCTCGGGGGCCACCGCATCGTTGCCGAGGAACAGGCCGTCGTCCTCCTTGATGCTCAGGTAGATCGGCTGCTCGGGGCGCGGTTGCGGCGTGGCGCTGGAGGCGGGCAGGTCGACCTTGACGTCGACGGTGGCCAGGGGCGCGGCGACCATGAAGATGATCAGCAGCACCAGCATCACGTCGATGAAGGGAGTGACGTTGATCTCGTGGGATTCCTGCAGCTCGTCACTGCCCTCGTTCATGTGCATGCCCATGGCTCAGCCCACCTTCACCACGTGCGGGGTGGTGGCGGGACGCACGCCGGCGGCCGGCGGCTGGCGGTCGAGGTCGCGGCTGACCAGCAGCAGGACCTGGGCGGAGATGTCGGCGACCTGGGCCTTGTAGCCGGCGATCGCGCGGGCGAACACGTTGTAGATCACCACCGCCGGGATCGCCGCCACCAGGCCCAGAGCGGTGGCCAGCAGGGCCTCGGCGATACCGGGGGCGACCACCGCGAGGTTGGTGGTCTGCGATTTGGCGATGCCGATGAAGCTGTTCATGATGCCCCACACGGTGCCGAACAGACCGACGAAGGGCGAGGTGGAGCCGATGGTGGCGAGCACGCCGGTGCCCACGCTCATCTTGCGTCCGCTGGCGGCGACCAGGCGCTCGAGGCGGAAGCTGACGCGCTCCTTGATACCTTCCTTCTCCACGCTGTCGGCGGAAAGCTGCAGCTCGTTCTGGGCGTCCTCGATCAGCAGCGCGCTGAAGCTGTGCTTGGCGTGGGCCTGCTCGGAGGCCTGGGCGAGGGTGCGCATGCCCTTTAGGTCGGCCAGCTCGCCGCGCAGGCGGCGACGCGCGCCGAGCAGCTCCAGGCCCTTGGCCAGCCAGATGGTCCAGGTCACCACTGAGGCCAGCAGCAGGCCGAGCATCACGCCCTTCACCACCACGTCGGCGTTCTGGTACATGCCCCAGGGCGACAGATCGTGCTCGACGCTGGCCTCGGCGCTGTCGGCGCCTGGCTCGGCCACCGGAACGGCGGGCTGCGCGGTCGCGGCGGCGCCGGGGGCGGGCGCTTCGCTGGCGGCAGCGGCGGGTGCCGCGGCGCCGGCCGGCTCCTCGGCAAAGCTCGGCGCCGCCAGCAGCAGGCTGCCGAGCAGCACGGCGAGCGCCGGCAGGCGGCGGGAGGAGCGGGCAAGGTTGGGCGGATTGGCGATGCTGAGCGGTTGCATGGGGGCCTGACCTCTGAGCGATGAGCGGATGGCGGCGCCGCCCAAGGCCGGCGCGAAAGAGTCAAGTGCGAGATTATTGCAAATGTTTCTTGTTTGTAAATCATTCGGATAAAATTTCAGCATCTGAACGACAAGGCGCGGGCCCCGTCCGGCCAAGGCGCGGGCGTGTTTCGCGTGCGATACGCGGGCGGGGTATGCTGGTCTTTTCCCCAAGGAGTCCAGCATGTCCGTTCCTCCCAGCGTGGTGATCGCCGGCTGCGGCGATGTCGGCAGCCGGCTCGGTCTGCAACTGCACATGGCCGGCTGGCAGGTCTTCGGCCTGCGCCGCAACGTGGCCGCCTTGCCGGCCGGGCTGCTGCCGCTGGCCGCCGACCTCACCGAGCTCGCCTGTCCGGCGCAGTGGCCGGCCACGACGCCGGACTATCTGGTGTACTGCGCCACCCCTGGCAGCTCCGAGGAAAGCGCCTATCGCGCCACCTACGTCGAGGGGCTGCGCCATGTGCTGGGCTGGCTCGAGCAGCGCGGCCAGCGCCCGCGCCGCCTGCTGTTCGTGTCCAGCACCGGGGTGTACGGCCAGCGCGAGGGCGAATGGATCGACGAGACGGCGCCCTGCCAGCCGGCCGGCTGGTCCGGGCAGGTGCTGCTGGAGGCCGAGCGGCTGGCGCTGGACAGCGGCATCCCCGCCAGCGTGGTGCGTCTGGCCGGCATCTACGGTCCGGGGCGGCGCTGGCTGCTCGGCCAGGTGCGCGCCGGCTACCGGGCGCCCAGCGAGCCGCCGCAGTACGCCAACCGCATCCACGCCGAGGATGCCGCCGGCCTGCTGGCCTGCCTGCTGCAGGCCGACGCCCGCGGCGTGGCGCTGGAGGAGGTCTACCTGGGCGTCGACGACGAGCCGGCGGCGCTGCACGAGGTGGTCGACTGGTTGCGCGCCCGCCTGGGCGTCAGTCACTGGGCGGCCGAGTCGTCCGCCCGCCGGGTGGGCAGCAAGCGCTGCTGCAACGCCCGGGCGCGCGCCCTCGGCTGGGCGCCGCGCTATCCGAGCTATCGCGAGGGCTATGCGGCGCTACTCACCGCCGAGTCGGACTGAGATGGACGCCAACCGCCTGCTGGCGCGCGCCTGGCTGCCCGGCGTGGAGCTGTTCCACGCCGATTTCTCCGGCCAGCCGTTCGGCCGCCACAGTCACGACGCCTTCGCCGTCGGCGCCATCCTGCACGGGGCCGGCGGCTACCAGTGCCGGGGTGCCCGTCACGTGTTGCCGGCCGGAACCCTGTCGCTGATGAATCCGGAGGAGCCGCACACCGGCCATGCCGAGAGCGAGCGCCTGGTCTACCGCATGCTCTACGTGGAGGAGGGCCGGCTGCCGGCATTGCTCGGTCGCAAGCACCTGCCGAGCGGCTTTCGCAGCCTCAATCCCGCCGACGACGGTGAGGTGGCCGCCCGCCTGGCGCGGCTGGCCACGGAGTTCGAGCGTGGCGACGCCCTGAGTCTGGAGAGCGAGCTGCTGGCCCTGCTGGAACTGGTGTTCGTGCGTCACGGCGGATTGCGCCCGGCGGCGGCTGCGCGCCGCGACGGTGGGATCACCGCACGGCTGCGCGACTACCTGGAGGCGCACTATCGCGAGCCGCTGAGCCTCGAACGGCTGGCCGCGCTGCTGGGGCGGCACCCGCGGCATCTGATCGAGAGCTTCCGACGCGCCTACGGCGTGCCGCCGCACACCTATCTGCTGCAGCGCCGCGTGCGCGAAGCCAAGCGCCGCCTGGTGCAAGGCGCGGCGCCGGTGGAGTTGGCCCTGGAGCTGGGTTTCTACGACCAGGCGCATTTCTCGACCACCTTCCGCCGCTTCACCGGCGTGACCCCGGGGCGCTTTCGTAGCGCGGCCCGCCTCTAAACGGTCCACCTGAGTTTCTTCCAAGACGCCGTCAGCGGTCGCTGAGCAGACTGGCCTCCCGCCGCTCTCGGAGATCGCCATGCTCGCCGCCTTCGCGCTGGTCGCCAGCACCCACTTCGCCGCCCTGCTGTCGCCCGGGCCGGACTTCTTCCTGCTGATCCGCGCCGCCCTGCTGCGCGGGCGCCGGCACGCCGATGGCTGCGCCTGCGGCATCGCCTTGGCCAATCTGGCCAGCATGGGTCTGGTGCTCGGCATTCTCGAGCTGCTGCCGGCGCTGGCCGGCCACGCGCGGGGTCCGTTGCAGCTGCTGGGTGGGGCGTACTTCGCCTGGCTCGGCCTGCGGGCGCTGCTGGCCCGGCGCGAGCTGGCGCTTCCGCAGGGCGTGGTGGCGTCGGGCGGCGGTTTGCTGTCCGGCCTGGGCGAGGGGCTGCTGGCCAGCAGCCTGAACCCCAAGCTGCCGATCTTCTACGCCGGGCTGTTCGGCATGCTCGGCCAGTTCCGCCTGCCCGCCTGGGCGCTGGGTCTGTGCGTGCTGTGGATGGGCACCGTGGTACTGCTCTGGGACCTGGCCCTGGTGCGCCTGCTCGACGGCCGGCGCTGGCGCGGCTGGCTGCAGCGCCGGGTGCGCGCCCTGGATCGCCTCTGCGGGCTGCTCCTGCTGGCGCTGGGCGGCGGACTGCTGCTGGCAGCGCTGCGCTGAGCGCTCAGTCGCGCTCGAGCAGCCAGACACGGCGGCCCGGGCGGTACTGCGGGGCGTCGGAGTGCAGCGCCTGGTTGTCGGCCTGGAAGATGCTCAGCTGGTCGTCGGCGAGGCGGAACAGCCATTCGCCCCCCTGCTCGCCGTTCTGCAGCCAGATGATCTCCTCTTCCGCGCTGCGCCCGGCGCACTCGCCGGACAGGCACAGGGCGTACTGGGCGACACCGGGCAGGCCCTCGACGCGGCCGTCGGGGTGGAAGCGCACCAGGCCGTCCTGGCCTGCGCCCTCGAGCACCTCCCAGTCGCCGCCGAGCAGGGCGGCGTACAGCGCCTGCTCGAAGGCTTGCCCGGGCTGGCTATCCTCCGTGGCTTCGGCGGCGACGAAGCGCTGCTCGGGACTGCTGGCGCTGGGCTGCTGGATCAACTCGTCGCCGTCGAGCTGGAGGCTTTCCTGCTGGTCGGCGTGGAAGGTCACCCGCCACTGTTCGTCGTCGCCCGCGGCCAGGTGGCCTTCGGCGATCGCTACGCCGTCGCTCGACCAGGCGGTGTAGCGCTGCGGTGCGAAGCGCCATTCCAGGGTGGGGCCGTAGGCCAGCAGCGACTCGCGCAGCCGGCCGCTGTCGGCGGCGGCGTCGATCGCCGGTTGGTTGATCCAGGCCCCGGCGAGCTGCTGCGGGCCGCTGGCGCAGCCGCCGAGCAGGGCGCTGGCCAGCAGCACGCCGAGGGGAAGGGGGTAACGCATGCGGGCGTCCTTTCCGAAAGAGCGGGGGAAGGCCGCGGCACGGGCGCGCCGCGGCCGGGGCGGGATCAGGCGAGGACCAGGATGCCGTCCATCTCCACCTGCGCGCCGCGCGGCAGGGAGGCCACGCCGATGGCGGCGCGCGCCGGGTAGGGCTGCTGGAAGTAGCGGCCCATCACCTCGTTGACGGTGGCGAAGTTGGCCAGGTCGGTGAGGAAGATGTTCAGCTTGGCGATGTCGGCCAGCGAGCCGCCGGCGGCTTCGCACACGGCCTTGAGGTTCTCGAACACCTGCACGGCCTGAGCCTCGAAGCCTTCCACCAGTTGCATGGTGGCCGGGTCCAGGGGGATCTGCCCGGACAGGTAGACGGTGTTGCCGGCCTTGATGGCCTGGGAGTAGGTGCCGATGGCGGCCGGGGCCTTGTCGGTGCTGATGACGCTCTTGCTCATGGGAACTCCTCGTCGAATGGATCGGGGTGATGGCGCGGGCGACGCCGCGCTGCGCAGTTGTACCGAAGAAGCAGGGGGATTGGCGATGGCGGCGTCGGCGGCCGACAAGCCGCCGCCGTGTTCAGGCGCGCAAACGGGTGATGTGGCTGACGCCCTTGATGGTGCGCAGGCGCTTGATCACCCGCGCCAGGTGCACGCGGTCATGCACGCTGACCACCAGCTGGACCACGCTGATGCGGCCGTCGCGCTCGTCCATGCTGATCTTCTCGATGTTGCCGTCGGCGCTGGCCACCGCGGTGGCCAGCAGGGCGATCAGGCCGCGCTGGTGTTCCAGCTCGACGCGCAGCTCGACGTTGAACTCGCCGCTGACGTCCTTGGCCCAGGACAGCGGGATGCACTTGTCCGGGTTGTGGCGGAACTCGCTGATGTTGCGGCAGTTGTCGAGGTGGATGACCATGCCCTTGCCGGCCGACAGGTGGCCGACGATGGGATCGCCGGGGATCGGCGTGCAGCACTTGGCGTAGCTGATCACCAGGCCCTCGGTGCCGCGGATCGCCAGCGGGCCGTCGTGGCCGGGCAACTGCTCGGCGGTGGCGTCGAGACTCTCGGCCAGCAGGCGGCGCGCCACCACGTAGGCCATGCGGTTGCCCAGGCCGATGTCCTCGAGCAGGTCGTCGAGATGGGCCAGCTGGTATTCGGCGAGCACCGCGGCGGTGCGCTCGGCGGCGATGCGCTCGAGGTGGCTGTCGAAGCCGGCCAATGCCTTGTTGAGCAGGCGCTCGCCGAGACTCACCGATTCGGAGCGGCGCTGCTGCTTGAGCGAGTGGCGGATGTGGGTGCGCGCCTTGCCGGTGACCACGAAGTTGAGCCAGGCCGGGTTGGGGCGCGCGCCGGGGGCGGTGACGATCTCCACCGTCTGGCCGCTCTGCAGCGCCTCGGACAGCGGCGCCAGGCGGCGGTTGATGCGGCAGGCGATGCAGCTGTTGCCGACGTCGGTGTGCACCGCGTAGGCGAAGTCGACCGCGGTCGAGCCCTTGGGCAGCTCCATGATCCGCCCCTTGGGGGTGAACACGTAGACCTCGTCGGGGAACAGGTCGATCTTGACGTTCTCGATGAACTCCAGCGAGTTGCCGGCGCGCTGCTGCAGCTCCAGCACGCCCTTGACCCACTGCCGCGCGCGCTCGTGGGTGCCGCGCGGGTTCGCCTCGTCGCTGGACTTGTACAGCCAGTGCGCGGCGATACCGTGGTTGGCCATCTCCTCCATCTCGCGGGTGCGGATCTGGATCTCGATGGGCACGCCGTGCATGCCGAACAGGGTGGTGTGCAGCGACTGGTAGCCGTTGGCCTTGGGGATCGCGATGTAGTCCTTGAAGCGCCCGGGGAACGGCTTGTAGAGGCTGTGCACCGCGCCGAGCACGCGGTAGCAGGTGTCGACCTTGTCGACGATGATGCGGAAGGCGTAGACGTCCATGATCTCGTTGAACGCCCGGCGCTTGCCGCGCATCTTCTGGTAGATGCTGTAGAGGTGCTTCTCGCGGCCCTTGACCTCGCCGGGCAGGCCTTCCTGGCTCAGGCAGTTGGCCAGCGACTCTTGGATCTTGCCGACGATCTCGCGGCGGTTGCCGCGCGCGCGCTTGACCGCGCGCTTGATGCGCTCGGCGCGCATCGGGTGCATGGCCTTGAAGCCGAGATCCTCGAATTCGGCGAATACGCTGTGCATGCCCAGGCGGTTGGCGATCGGCGCGTAGATCTCCAGGGTTTCCTTGGCGATGCGCCGGCGCTTCTCGCCCGAGAGCACCTCGAGGGTGCGCATGTTGTGCAGGCGGTCGGCCAGCTTGACCAGGATCACGCGGATGTCGCGGGCCATGGCCATGGCCATCTTCTGGAAGTTTTCCGCCTGCGCCTCGGCCTTGGACTGGAAGTCCATCTGGGTCAGCTTGCTGACCCCGTCGACCAGCTCGGCGACGGTGGCGCCGAACTGCCCGCTCAAGGCGTCCTTGGGGATGCCGGTGTCCTCGATGACGTCGTGCAGCATGGCGGCCATCAGGCTCTGATGGTCCATGTGCATGTCGGCGAGGATGCTGGCCACCGCCAGCGGATGGGTGACGTAGGCTTCGCCGCTGCGCCGGCGCTGGCCGTCGTGGGCCTGCTCGGCGTAGTAGTAGGCGCGGCGGACCAGATTGACCTGGTCCGGCGAGAGGTAAGTGCTGAGGCGGTCGGCGAGGGCGTCTATGCTGGCCAAAGTATTACTCCAGACCGGTCAGTGCCGGTGCTTCAGGCGCGCGACGTCGACCCGGCAATTCAGATCTCCTCGCTGCCGTTTTCCTCGAAGGCGGCGAACAGCGGAGTTTCCTCGACGATGTCTTCCTGCTGCACCACTTCATGGTCGACCAGGCCTTCGGCGATTTCGCGCAGGGCTACCACGGTCGGCTTGTCGTTTTCCCACGCCACCTTGGGCTCCTTGCCGCCGGTCGCCAGCTGGCGAGCACGCTTGCTGGCGAGCATGACCAGTTCAAAACGGTTATCGACGTTGTCCAGGCAGTCTTCAACGGTAACGCGGGCCATGGTGTTCCTCGTGATTCTACGGCTGGGCCCGGAATGCCGGGCGGATTGGATAGTTTAAAAAATCGCCAATGGTTAGGGAAGTGGCGTATGCGCGGGCGGTCAGCGCAGCAGGTGCTCGAGCAGCTCGCCGTGACGGCGCTGCTGGGCGCCCTGGTGCAGCTGGCGGGCGCGGAAGATCGCCTTGAGGTCTTCCAGAGCATGGCTGAACTGGTCGTTGATTACCACGTAGTCGTACTCGACGTAGTGGCTCATTTCGCTGACTGCTTCACGCATGCGCCGCTCGATGATCTCCTCGCTGTCCTGGCCGCGGTTGTTCAGGCGGTGGCGCAGCGCTTCCTGCGACGGCGGCAGGATGAAGATCGACTGCGCGTGCGGCATCAGCCGGCGCACCTGCTGGGCGCCCTGCCAGTCGATCTCGAGGATCAGGTCGAGGCCTTCGGCGAGGGTGCGTTCCACCCAGCGCTGCGAGGTGCCGTAGAGGTTGCCGAACACCTCGGCGTGCTCGAGGAAGGCGTCCTGCTCGAGCATGGCGAGGAACTCCTCGCGGCTGACGAAGTGGTAGTTCACCCCGTCCACTTCGCCCGGACGCATGGCGCGGGTGGTGTGCGACACCGACACGCAGATCTGTTCGCTGCTGTCGAGCAGGGCCTTGACCAGGCTGGTCTTGCCGGCGCCGGAGGGGGCGGAAACGATGTACAGGGTGCCGTGGGCGCCGTTCATGGGGGTGTCTTTCACTCGTTGGATCATTCGATGTTCTGCACTTGCTCGCGCATCTGCTCGATCAGCACCTTGAGGTTGACTGCAGCCTGCGTGCTGCGCGGGTCGAAGGCCTTGGAGCCGAGGGTGTTGGCCTCGCGGTTGAGCTCCTGCATCAGGAAGTCCAGCCGCCGGCCGGCGGCGCCGCCGGCCTTGAGCACGCGGCGCACCTCGCGCACGTGGGTGCTCAGACGATCCAGTTCCTCGGCCACGTCACTCTTCTGCGCCAGCAGCACCAGTTCCTGCTCGAGGCGCTGCGGGTCGAGGTCGGCCTTGAGCTCGGCGCAGCGATCGAGGATCTTCTGGCGCTGGGCGGCGAGCATCTGCGGGACCAGCTCGCGCAGGTTGTCGACCTCCGCAAGGATCGCCGTCAGGCGCTCCTCGAGCAGGCGGGCCAGCTCGGCGCCTTCGCGGCCGCGGCCGGCCTTGAGTTCCTCCAGGGCCTTGTCGAACAGCGCGAGGGCGGCGGCGTTGAGCGCCTGCGGGTCGGCGGCGTCGGCCACCAGCACGCCCGGCCAGGCCAGCACTTCCAGCGGATCGAGCGGCGCGGGGTTCTTGATCAGCGCGGCCACCGTCTCGGCGGCGGCGACCACCTGGCTGGCGCGCTCGCGGTCGACGGTCAGCGTCTGGCCGGCATTCGCCTCGGCCAGGCGCAGGGTGCACTCCACCTTGCCGCGCGCCAGCGTCTGGCGCAGCGCGTCGCGCACGCCGCCCTCGAGGTCGCGCAGGGCCTCCGGCAGGCGCAGGTGCGGCTCCAGATAGCGGTGGTTGACCGAGCGCAGTTCCCAGCTCAGGGTGCCCCAGGGCCCGGTGCTCTCGACGCGGGCGAAGGCGGTCATGCTGTGGATCATGGGCGGTCCTCGCGGTAATCAGGGGGGATGGCGCTCGCGGACGCCTCGCAGTCAGTCCGCCAGTGTAACCCAGGCGTCGCCGCGCTCCCAATCGCGGCGGTGGTTCGCCGTGCCCGCCGCCCCCTATAATGGGCCGCCAATCTCCCTCTTGCCGACAGGACCCGCCGATGAATCGCCCCAGTGGCCGCGCCGCCGACCAGATGCGCCCGATCCGAATCACTCGTCACTACACCAAGCATGCCGAGGGTTCGGTGCTGGTGGAGTTCGGCGACACCAAGGTGATCTGTACGGTGAGCGTGGAGGCCGGTGTGCCGCGCTTCCTCAAGGGCCAGGGCCAGGGCTGGCTGACCGCCGAATACGGCATGCTGCCGCGCGCCACCGGCTCGCGCACCCACCGCGAGGCCACCCGCGGCAAGCAGGGCGGGCGCACTCTGGAGATCCAGCGTCTGATCGGCCGTTCGCTGCGCGCCGCGCTGGACCTGTCCAAGCTGGGCGAGAACACCCTGTACATCGACTGCGACGTGATCCAGGCCGACGGCGGCACCCGTACCGCGTCGATCACCGGCGCCACCGTGGCGGTGATCGACGCCCTGGCGACCCTGAAGAAGCGCGGCGCGCTCAAGCAGAACCCGCTCAAGCAGCTGGTCGCCGCGGTCTCGGTGGGCATCTACCAGGGCGAGGCGGTGCTCGACCTCGACTACCTGGAGGATTCGGCCGCCGGTACCGACCTCAACGTGGTGATGACCGACGCCGGCGGTTTCATCGAGGTGCAGGGCACCGCCGAGGGCACGCCGTTCCAGCCCGAGGAGCTCAACGCCATGCTGGCGCTGGCGCGCAAGGGCCTTGAGGAGCTGTTCGAGCTGCAACGCGCGGCGCTCGACGGCGAGTGAAGAGGGCGGGCGCAGGCCCGGCCTGAAGAGGAGGTCCCGCGATGAGCGAGCAACAGCCAGACGTGCCGTCGACCCTGCCGACTCCACCCGCCGCCGAGGCGCGCAAGTGGGCGATGCTCTGCCACTACGCGGCCTTCGCCTGGTTCCTGGCGCCGATGGTCGGCAACGTGGTGGGCCCGCTGGTGGTCTGGCAGCTCAAGCGCGAGTCAGATCCCTACGTCGACGAGCAGGGGCGCGAGGCGCTCAACTTCCAGCTGACCCTGAGCCTCGCGCTGATGGTCTGCGGCGTGCTGGCCTGGCTGCTGATCGGCTTCCCGCTGATGCTGCTGGTCAGCGTGGTCGGCCTGGTGCTGACCATCATCGCCGGCATCAAGGCCAACGAGGGCCGGCCTTGGCGCTACCCGTTCTGCATCCGCTTCTTGAAGTAGCGGCGCAACGAAAAAAGCCGACCCTGAGGTCGGCTTTTTCATACCGGCTGGCGTGGCTCAGATGCTCAGCGTCCAGTCGTAGTCGACCACCAGCGGGGCGTGCTGGGAGAAGCGCGGCTGGCGCGGCAACTGGGCGTTGCGCACGAAGCGGCGCAGGCCGGGGGTGAGCAGCTGGTAGTCGAAGCGGAAGCCGAGGTTGAGCATCTGCGCCTGCTCGGTGTCCGGCCACCAGCTGTACTGGTCGCTGTCGCGGCTGACCTCGCGCAGGGCGTCGGCGTAGCCGAGGTTGCCCAGCACCTCGTCCATCCAGGAACGCTCGGGAGCCAGGAAGCCCGGCATCTGCTGGCAGTCGCGCCAGTTCTTCACGTCCTGCTTCTGGTGCGCCACGTACAGCGAGCTGCAGTAGATGTACTCGCGCCGCTTGCGGCGCTGCTTGTTCAGGTAGCTGGTGAAGTCGTCCATGAACTTGAACTTGGCGTTCAGGTCGGCGTCGCCCTTCTGCCCGCTGGGCATCAGCAGGCTGGCGATGCTGACCTTGTCGAAGTCGGCCTGCAGGTAGCGGCCGTAGCGGTCGGCCTGCTCGAAGCCGAGGCCGAAGATCACGGCCTTGGGCTGTAGCCGGGAGTACAGTGCCACACCGCCCTGCCCGGGGACTTCGGCGTCGACGGCGTACATGAAGTAGCCGTCCAGCTGCAAGGCGGGGTCTTCCATGTCGTAGCACGAGGCGCGGGTGTCCTGCAGGCAGATCACGTCGGCATTCTGGCTCTGCAGCCAGCCGAGCAGGCCGCGCTCGACCGCCGGTTGAATGCCGTTCACGTTAATACTGACGATCCGCATAAATGGCCCCTGAAAAAACCAGTGTGTATGATACCTGAGGTTCACGCTTTTTTGGCTAAATCGGGCATCTCATGCAGGCATATCAACGCGAATTCATCCGCTTCGCCATCGAGCGCGGCGTCCTGCGCTTCGGCGAGTTCACCCTCAAGTCCGGACGCACCAGCCCCTACTTCTTCAACGCCGGCCTGTTCAACAGCGGTCTGGCCCTGGCCCGCCTCGGCCGCTTCTATGCCGAAGCCGTGCAGGCCAGCGGTATCGACTTCGACGTGCTGTTCGGCCCGGCCTACAAGGGCATCCCGCTGGCCGGCGCCACCGCCATCGCCCTGGCCGAGCAGCATGATCGCGACCTGCCCTGGTGCTTCAACCGCAAGGAAGCCAAGGACCACGGCGAGGGCGGCACCCTGGTCGGTGCGCCGCTGACCGGCCGCGCGCTGATCGTCGACGACGTGATCACCGCCGGCACTGCGATCCGCGAGGTGATGCAGATCATCCAGGCGCAGGGCGCCCAGGCTGCCGGCGTGCTGATCGCGCTGAACCGCGAGGAGCGTGGCCAGGGCGAGCTGTCGGCGATCCAGGAAGTCGAGCGCGATTTTGGCATTCCGGTGGTGAGCATCGTGTCGCTCAGCCAGGTGCTCGAATACCTGGCCGAGGATGCCGGGCTCCAGCAACACCTGCCGGCGGTGCAGGCCTACCGCGCGCAGTACGGCATCTGAGCGGCGTCGGGCGGCGTGCGCAGTCCGCGGCTGCGGCTGCCTGGCGAAGAAGTCGGCGCAAGCCGACTTTTTCTTGGCCGGGCCATCTCGCAGCGGCGCCGGATGGGTTCGGCAGCGTGGCTCGGCGGGCCTTTGTTGCCGGCCGGCGGCGAATCCTTGACCTGCGCCGAAGCGTGCTGGATAACCCTGCGCGATCATCCGCAGCCCGCCGGGCGCGGGTGCCCGAAACATTTCCGAGCGGGCCGCGGCCCGGCCCCAACCAGCCCAGCGAGGTGAGCGGCAGAGCGATGCGGAAGGTGAACAAGGTGTGGCTGTTGCTGGCCGGTGTGCTGGTCGTGACCGCGGCCCAGGCCGAGGTGTATCGCTACGTGAACCGCCAGGGCGTGGTGGCGCTGGATCGCCAGGGCGTGCCGCCGGAATACGTCGCCAACGGCTACGAGGTGCTCGACGACGAAGGCCAGCTGCTGCGCGTGGTGCCGCCGGCGCCCAGCGCCGAGGAGCTGGAGCGCCGCGCCGCCGCCCAGCGCCAGGCGGCGTTCGACGCCGACCTGTTGCAGCGCTACACCAGCGCCGCCGAGCTGGAGTGGGCCCAGGTGCGCCAGCTGCGCGACCAGGACGCCCTGATCGGCATCGTCCGCGCCAACCTGGATACGGCCCGCGGCCAGCTGCAGAAGGTCGAGCGCCAGGCCGCCGAGCGCCAGCGCGCCGGTCAGCCGCTGGCGCCGGAGCTGCTGACCCAGCGCGACCAGCTGCAGCGCGAGCAGCATCGCCTCGAGGCCGAACTCAAGCGCGTGCAGGAGCTGCGCGCGAGCAGCGAGGCGGAGTTCGTCCGCGAACGCGTGCGCCTGCAGGAGTTGCTCGGCGCCAAGCGCTGAATGCCGCCGGGCGAGCCCGGCGGCGTGGTGGGTCAGCCGCGCGCGGCGTTGGTGATCAGGGTGCCGACACCGCTGTCGGTGAAGATCTCCAGCAGCACGGCGTTGGGTACGCGGCCGTCGATGATGTGCGCACTGTGCACGCCGCCCTGCACCGCCTCGAGGGCGCAGCGGATCTTCGGCAGCATGCCGCCGTAGATGGTGCCGTCGGCGATCAGGCCGTCCACCTGGGCGGTCGACAGGCCGGTCAGCACCTGGCCCTGCTTGTCGAGCAGACCGGCGGTGTTGGTCAGCAGCATCAGCTTCTCGCACTTGAGCGCCTCGGCCACCTTGCCGGCCACCAGGTCGGCATTGATGTTGTACGACTCGCCGTTCTCGCCGACGCCGATCGGGGCGATCACCGGGATGAAGTCGCCGGCCACCAGCATGTTGATCAGCTCGACGTTGACGTCGACCACCTCGCCGACGTGGCCGATGTCGATGATCTCCGGCTGGGTCATTTCCGGAGTCTGGCGGCTGACCTTGAGCTTCTTCGCCTTGATCAGGCCGGCGTCCTTGCCGGTCAGGCCGATGGCGCTGCCGCCGTGCTGGTTGATCAGGTTGACGATGTCCTTGTTGACCTGGCCGCCGAGCACCATCTCCACCACGTCCATGGTGGCGCTGTCGGTGACGCGCATGCCGTCGATGAAGTGGCTCTCGATGTTCAGGCGCTTGAGCAGGTCGCCGATCTGCGGGCCGCCGCCGTGCACCACCACCGGGTTGATGCCGACCGCCTTCATCAGCACGATGTCGCGGGCGAAGCTGGTCTTCAGCTCGTCGCTTTCCATGGCGTTGCCGCCGTACTTGACCACCAGGGTCTTGCCGCTGAAGCGACGGATGTAGGGCAGGGCTTCGGCGAGGACCTGGGCTACCTGTTGGGCGGCTTCACGATTGAGGGGCATGCTGGGCTCCAGTGGCATCAGAAGGGCAGATCGAGGTCGGGGGCCACAGCCTTGAGCTGGGCGCGGAAGACCTGCTGGATCCGCGAGAGTTCATCGGCGCTGTCCGCTTCGAAACGCAGGACCAGCACCGGGGTGGTGTTGGAGGCGCGCACCAGACCCCAGCCGTGTGGGTAGTCGACGCGCACGCCGTCGAGGGTGAACAGGTTGGCGTCGGCGCCCCACTGGGCGTCGCGCTGCAGGGCGTCGATCAGGGCGAACTTGCGCTCGTCGCCGACCTTGACGTTGATTTCCGGCGTGGACAGCGCCACCGGGAAGTCGGCGAACACCTCGGCCGCGCTGCGCTTCTCCAAGCTGAGAATCTCCAGCAGGCGCACGGCGCTGTAGATGCCGTCGTCGAAGCCGTACCAGCGCTCCTTGAAGAAGATGTGTCCGCTCATCTCGCCGGCCAGCAGGGCGCCGGTCTCCTTCATCTTGGCCTTGATCAGCGAGTGGCCAGTCTTCCACATCAGCGGGCGGCCGCCGTAGCCGCGGATCAGGGCGGCCAGGCCGCGCGTGCACTTGACGTCGAAGATCACGTCGGCGCCGGGGTTGCGGCTCAGCACGTCGCGGGCGAACAGCATCAGCAGGCGGTCGGGGTAAATAATCTCGCCCTGGTTGGTCACCACGCCGACGCGGTCGCCGTCGCCGTCGAAGGCCAGGCCGAGGTCGGCGCCGGTGGCCCGGACCGCGGCGATCAGATCGACGAGGTTTTCCGGCTTGCCCGGATCCGGGTGGTGGTTGGGGAAGGTGCCGTCCACCTCGCAGTACAGCGGGATCACCTCGCAGCCGAGCGCCTCGATCAGCTGTGGCGCGTTGACCGCAGCGACGCCGTTGCCGCAGTCGACCACCACCTTGAGCGGGCGGGCCAGCACCAGGTCGTCCTCGATGCGCTGGTGGTACTGCTCGAGCACTTCCACCTCGCGCAGGGTGCCGCTGCCGCTGCTCAGCTCATTGTTCTCCAGGCGCTGGTGGAGCGCCTGGATGCGCTCGTTGGCCAGGGTGTCGCCGGCGATGACGATCTTGAAGCCGTTGTAGTCCGGCGGGTTGTGGCTGCCGGTGACCATCACCCCGCTGCGCGCGCCGAGCACGTGGGTGGCGAAGTACAGCGCCGGGGTCGGCAGCATGCCGACGTCGCTGACGTCGCAGCCGCTGTCCTGCAGGCCGCGGATCAGCGCGCCGGCCAGCTCCGGCCCGGACAGCCGGCCGTCGCGACCGACCACCACGCCGCGTTCGCCGCAGGCGAGGCTCTCCGCGCCGATGGCGCGGCCGATCCAGTAGGCGGTTTCCGCGGTCAGGCTGTCGCCGACCACGCCGCGGATGTCGTAGGCGCGGAAGATGCCGGCCGGCAGGCGCGGAACGCTGGAGGTGTTCATCGGGGAGGGGGACTCCGTGCGATTGAGCGAAAGGGTCGTGTCGCTGTCGAGCAGATCGAAGACGTCGGCCAGGGCCGGATCGACGGTGGCGGGCGCCGCCACGCTTGGCGACGCCTCGACAACTGAGACCGGCGCGGCCGGGCGAGGTTCGCTGCTCGCCGCGACGGCTTCCTCCACCGGGGCCGCCACCGGTGCCGGCGCGCTGCCGGCGGGGCGTGCGCTGGCCGGGCGAGCGAGGGCGGCGCCGCCCAGGGCGCCGCCGATGGCCAGCACCGCCGCCAGCACCGTCTGCCAGGGCGCGGGCGTGGCCGGCTGCAGGGCATCCACCGGGCCCAGGCTGAGCTGCCAGTAGGGGTGGGCGCTGGGCCAACTGGCCATTGCGCCGTTGCCGCTGCCGCGTTGCGTCAGCAGCTGCGGCGGGCTGTCGGGGAACTGCTGGCGCAGCTGCAGTTCGCCGAGCGCGGCGGGCAGCTCCGGCAGCAGGGCGAGCAGCACGTCGAGCTCGCGTACCAGCAGCAGGGTGCCGGCCACCCCGCCATCGGCGCCGGGGACGGCGACCGCGCTGTACAGCAACCAGCGCTCGCCGATCCGGTAGGCCTCGGGGGGCGGCGTCTCGCCGCGCTCGGCGCGGCGCAGCAGGTCGAGGGCGGCGAAGTTCAGCGGCGCGGCGCGCTGGTCGTCGAGATGTCCGCCGCCGAGCGCGGTGAAGCGGGCCTCGACCAGATCGCGGCGGGCGTCCAGCAACTGGGCGAGCGCGGCGTTGCGCGCCGCCTCGTCAGCGCCGGCGGCAGCGCGCAGCGCAGGGTGGGCGGCCAGCTGGCGGTCGTCGCTGGCGAGGTGCGCGAGGCCCTGGCGCAGGGCGCCGAGCGGGCCGCTGCTCCAGGCCTCGAGCAGCTGCGCGCGGTTGTCCGCCGCGGCCTGCAGTTGGGCCTGCCAGAGCAGGCCGCCGCCGGCCAGCAGGCCGAGCAGGCTGCCGATGGCGACCGGCAGCAGGCCGCGGCGCAGGGGGGAGGTCGGCTTCATGGGGCGCTCGCTGCAATCCTTGGCGTGTTCAGTGTTGGCCGCTGTGGCCGAAGCCGCCGGCGCCGCGCTGGCTGTCGTCGAAGGCTTCGACCAGCTCGAAGCGGGCCTGCACCACCGGCACCAGCACCAGCTGGGCGAGGCGCTCGCCGACGGCGAGGGTGAAGGCGCTCTGCCCGCGGTTCCAGCAGGACACCATCAGCTCGCCCTGGTAGTCGGAGTCGATCAGGCCGACCAGGTTGCCGAGGACGATGCCGTGTTTGTGGCCCAGGCCCGAGCGCGGCAGGATCAGCGCGGCCAGGCCCGGATCGGCGATGTGGATGGACAGCCCGGTGGGGATCAGCACGGTCTGTCCGGGCTCGAGGATCAGCTCCTCCTGCAGCATGGCGCGCAGGTCGAGGCCGGCCGAGCCGGGGGTGGCGTACTCGGGCAGGGGGAAGTCGCGGCCCAGGCGCGGATCGAGAATGCGGGCTTGCAGTGCGTGCATCGGGAATCAGTTCCGGTGGTAGCGTTCGGCGATGAAGGCGACCAGCTGGCGGGCGATCTTGCCCTTGCTGGTCTGCGGGAAACTATTTTGCTGGAGCTGGCGGTCGATGATGGTGATCGCGTTCTCCTCGCTGTTGAAGCCGATGCTCGGGTTGGCCACGTCGTTGGCGACGATCAGGTCGAGGTTCTTGTCCCTGAGCTTGCGCGCCGCGTAGTCGAGCAGGTTCTCGGTCTCGGCGGCGAAGCCGACGCTGAACGGACGGTCGGCGCGCTGGGCGAGGGTGGCGAGGATGTCCGGGTTGCGCACCATGCGCAGGGTCAGGCCGTCGTCGCTGCCCGGGTCCTTCTTCATCTTCTGGCTGGCGATCACTTCGGGACGGTAGTCGGCCACCGCGGCGGCGGCGATCAGGATTTCGCAGGGCATCGCCGCCTCGCAGGCGGCCAGCATGTCGCGGGCGCTGACCACGTTGACGCGCTCGACCCGCTGCGGGGTGACCAGGTGCACCGGGCCGCTGACCAGGGTCACCTGGGCGCCGGCCTCGGCGGCCGCCTCGGCGAGGGCGAAGCCCATCTTGCCCGAGCTGTGGTTGGTGATGTAGCGCACCGGGTCGATGGCTTCCTGGGTGGGGCCGGCGGTGATCAGCACCCGGCAGCCGGTGAGCAGGCCGCGCGCGAAGCAGTCGGCGGCCCGCTGCGCCAGTTCGTCGGCCTCCAGCATGCGCCCGGGCCCGACGTCGCCGCAGGCCTGGCTGCCGGCGGCGGGGCCGAACAGGCGCATGCCGCGCTGCACCAGCAGCTCGGCGTTGGCCTGGGTGGCGGCATCGCGCCACATCGCCTGGTTCATCGCCGGCGCCAGCGCCACCGGCGCGTCGGTGGCCAGCACCAGGGTGGTCAGTAGGTCGTCGGCGATGCCCTGGGCCAGGCGCGCCATCAGGTCGGCGGTGGCCGGGGCGATCAGCACCAGGTCGGCCCACTTGGCCAGCTCGATGTGACCCATGGCCGCCTCGGCGGCCGGGTCGAGCAGGTCGTTGAACACCGGGTGGCCGGACAGCGCCTGCAGGGTCAGCGGGGTGATGAATTCGCGGGCGGCGCGGGTCATCACCACGCGCACCTCGGCGCCCTGGTCGCGCAGCCGGCGGATCAGCTCGGCGCTCTTGTAGGCGGCGATGCCGCCGCCGACTCCCAGGACGATGCGTTTACGCTGCAACCGCTGCATGAGCCTGCCTTTTATTCTCTGATCGGGGTGGATTGCGCGGCGCCGCGAACGGGGTCACAACGGTCGGCGCCGGATGGAAAATCGGGCGGGCTAAGATAGCACAGCGCCAGTCGCGCCGGCAGCGCAGCCGGGCGGGCGCCGGCGGCCATGGAGGCCGCCGACCGCACACGGAGGTGGGGAATGAGCATTCGGGACTGGCCGGCCGCCGAGCGGCCGCGGGAAAAACTACTGGCCCAGGGCGCGGCGGCGCTGAGCGACGCCGAGCTGCTGGCGATCTTCCTGCGCACCGGGGTGGCCGGACGCAGCGCGGTGGACCTGGCGCGCCACCTGCTCGACGCGTTCGGCGGCCTGCGCCCGCTGCTGGAGGCCGACCTCGCCAGCTTCGCCGCCCATCTGGGCCTGGGCCCGGCCAAGTACGCCCAGCTGCAGGCAGTGCTGGAGATGGGCCGCCGCCACCTGGCCGCGCGCCTGCAGCGCGACTCGGCGCTGGAGAGCCCGCAGGCGGTGCGCGACTACCTCAAGGCGCGCCTGCGCCACGAGCCGCACGAGGTGTTCGCCTGCCTGTTCCTCGACACCCGCCACCGCGTGCTGGCCTTCGAGGTGCTGTTCCAGGGCTCGATCGACGGCGCCAGCGTGTACCCGCGCCAGGTGGTCAAGCGCGCCCTGGCGCACAACGCCGCGGCGCTGATCCTCACCCACAACCATCCCTCCGGCGTGGCCGAGCCCAGCCAGGCCGACCGCCAGCTGACCGCGAAGCTCAAGGAGGCGCTGGCGCTGGTCGAGGTACGCGTGCTCGACCACTTCGTGATCGGCGACGGCGAGCCGGTGTCGCTCGCCGAATACGGCTGGATCTGAGAGAATGCGCGGCCTGCAGCCGGGTCGCGCCGGCGGTCGGTAGCGCGGCTGGTGCCTTGCGAGGGCGGCGGCTTTCTGCTATAAAACTGCGCTCTTTTCTGGGGCCCGACCATTCAGGCCGTTGGCGCGGTCGGTAAGACCCCCGAAGAAACTGAGATTCATAGCGATTCAAGCGGCCAACCCATGCCGGGTTGGGCATGTGGTCAAGAGGGCTGAGGTATGTCGAGAGTCTGTCAAGTGACCGGTAAGGGTCCGGTTACCGGGAACAACATTTCCCACGCGAACAACAAAACCCGTCGTCGTTTCCTGCCGAACCTGCAGTACCATCGTTTCTGGGTCGAGTCCGAGAAGCGCTTCGTGCGTCTGCGCGTATCGGCCAAGGGCATGCGCGTCATCGACAAGCGCGGCATCGACGTCGTACTGGCTGAAATCCGCACCCGCGGCGAAAAAGTCTAAGGAGCATCATCATGCGTGACCTGATCCGTCTGGTGTCCAGCGCCGGTACCGGCCACTTCTACACCACCGACAAGAACAAGCGCACCAAGCCTGAGAAGATCGAGATCAAGAAATACGATCCGGTCGTTCGCAAGCACGTGATCTACAAGGAAGCCAAGATCAAGTAATTGATCCGGCCCTTGAAGGAAAAACCCGCCCCTCGTGGCGGGTTTTTTCTTGCCCGCGATTTTTGCCCGGACAATTTCCGCGGACAAAAAAATGCCCGTCTGGAAACGGGCTAGGCATGGGTGACACGGTTGCTGCACGACCGACTGTTCAGCAATGTGTGCAATATGCTGAACGATATAGCGCGTCGAGCGGGGGGTTGTCAAAAATTTTGTGCACGGCGATGATCTTTCCGCACACTTTGGCGAGCCGCTGAAGTTGCGCTAGCGTTTGCCCTGCAGCCATCATGCTTTGAACCCCAGCATCCGGAGCACGTCATGAGCAACCCGAGCCGCATCGAATGGGAACATCGCGCCAGCATCCTGCACATCGAGGGCCGCGCCTTCGTCCATGGTGAGTACGGCCCGGCGGCGTCCGCGGCGAGCTTCAACTGCATCAGCCCGATCGACGGCCGCGTGCTGGCCCAGGTCGCCAGCTGCGACGCCGGCGATGCCGAGCGCGCGGTCGCCGATGCCCGCGCCACCTTCGAGTCGGGCGTCTGGTCGCGCCTGGCGCCGGCCAAGCGCAAGGCGATCATGCAGCGCTTCGCCGGCCTGCTTGAGGCCCACGACGAGGAGCTGGCGCTGCTGGAAACCCTCGACATGGGCAAGCCGATCGGCGACGCCCTGCGGGTCGACGTGCCGGCCGCGGTGCGCGCCATCCGCTGGAGCGCCGAGGCCATCGACAAGATCTACGACGAGGTGGCGCCGACCCCGCACAACGAGCTGGGTCTGGTCACCCGCGAGCCGATCGGCGTGGTCGCGGCCATCGTGCCGTGGAACTTCCCGCTGGTGATGAGCTGCTGGAAGCTCGGCCCGGCGCTGGCCGCCGGCAACTCGGTGATCCTCAAGCCCTCGGAGAAGTCGCCGCTGACCGCCATCCGCATCGCCAAGCTGGCGGTCGAGGCCGGCATCCCGGCCGGCGTGCTCAACGTGCTGCCCGGCTACGGCCATACCGTCGGCAAGGCGCTGGCGCTGCACATGGACGTCGACTGCCTGGTATTCACCGGCTCGACGCGGGTGGCCAAGCAGCTGATGATCTACGCCGGCGAGTCGAACATGAAGCGCGTCTGGCTGGAGGCCGGCGGCAAGAGCCCGAACATCGTCTGCGCCGACGCCCCCGACCTGCGCGCCGCCGCGCGCGCCGCCGCCGGGGCGATCTGCTTCAACCAGGGCGAGGTGTGCACCGCCGGTTCGCGCCTGCTGGTCGAGGCGCCGATCAAGGACGAGTTCATGACTCTGCTGCTCGAGGAGATGCAGCGCTGGCAGCCCGGCCATCCGCTGGATCCGGCCACCAACGTCGGCGCGCTGGTCGACGAGCAGCAGCTCAACACCGTGCTCGGCTACATCGCCGCCGGCCATGCCGAGGGCGCCCAGCTGCGCTGCGGCGGCGGCCGGGTGCTGGCGGAAAGCGGCGGGGTGTTCGTCGCGCCGACGGTGTTCGACGGGGTGAGCAACGCGATGAAGATCGCCCGCGAGGAGATCTTCGGCCCGGTGTTGTCGGTGATCGCCTTCGACAGCCTCGACGAGGCGATCCGCATCGCCAACGACACTCCCTACGGCCTGGCCGCGGCGATCTGGACCAGCAACCTGTCGCGCGCCCACCTCGCCGCCAAGGCGCTGCGCGCCGGCAGCGTGTGGGTCAACCAGTACGACGGCGGCGACATGACCGCGCCGTTCGGCGGCTTCAAGCAGTCCGGCAACGGCCGCGACAAGTCGCTGCACGCCTTCGACAAGTACACCGAGCTCAAGGCCACCTGGATCAAGCTGTAATCCGGGCGATCCGGAGCCACCCTGACTGCGGCCGGGCCACCCTTAGCGGGGCCCGGCCGCAGCCGTTTTTGCGCCACCTCCAAGGGGCGTCGAGGAGGGACGATGGTGCGCTGGACGACCTATGGGGCGGTGACCGGCGCGGTGGTGCTGGTCGGCCTGGCGCTGGGCCTCAGCCTGCCGCTGGTGTCGCTGCGCCTCGACCAGTGGGGCTACGGCCAGTTCGCCATCGGCGTGATGGCGGCCATGCCGGCCATCGGCGTGCTGCTCGGCGCGCGGCTGACCCATGCCTTCGCCGCCCGCTGCGGCACGCCGCGCAGCCTGCAGGCGAGCCTGCTGCTCAGCGCCGCCTCGGTCGCCGGCCTGGCGCTGTGGCCGGACTATGGGCTGTGGCTGGCGCTGCGCCTGCTGCTGGGTATCTCGCTGACCGTGGTGTTCGTGCTCGGCGAGAGCTGGATCAACCAGCTGGCCAGCGACGCCTGGCGCGGCCGCCTGGTGGCGCTGTACGGCACCGCCTTCTCGCTCAGTCAGCTGTGCGGGCCGCTGCTGCTCAGCGTGCTGGGCACCGCCGGCGACCGGGCGTTCTGGCTGGCCGCGGCCCTGCTGGTGCTCGGTTGCCTGTTGCTGCTCGGTCGCGACGGCGCGCCCGAGGTCGGCCGCCACGCCGCCGGCGCCGGCGGACTGCTGGGCTTCTGTCGCGGCCAGCCGGCGATCGCCTGGGCGGTGGTGCTGTTCGCAGCCTTCGACGTGCTGGTGCTCACCCTGCTGCCGGTGTACCTGCTGCATGAGGGCATCGCCCAGGCCAGCGCGCTGCGCATGCTCGGGGCGCTGGTGCTGGGCAACGCCCTGCTGCAGCTGCCGCTCGGCCTGCTCGCCGACCGCCTGCCGCGCGCCGCGCTGTTCCGCACCTGCGGCCTGCTGCTGCTGATCAGCAGCCTGAGCCTGCCGCTGCTGCTGCACTCGGCGCTGGTCTGGCTGCTGCTGCCGCTGCTCGGCGCCAGCGCCGGCGGCCTGTACACCCTGGCGCTGGTGCTGGTCGGTGCGCGCTATCGCGACGACGCCCTGGTGCGCGCCAATGCGCACATCGCCCTGCTGTGGGGAGTCGGCTGCCTGCTCGGTCCGTTGTCCAGCGGCGCGGCCAGCCAGTGGCTGAGCGGCCACGGTCTGCCGCTGCTGCTGGCCGGCGGCGCGGCGCTGTTCCTCGCCCTGGCCGCGCGGCGCGGCGCCTTCGAGCTGCGCGGCGATCCGCGCTGAAGGAAAGAAGCACCCGCCTACAGGCGTTCCTTGAGCTGCTCCCAGAGCATGCCGAGGGCCAGCAGCGGCGCGCGCAGCAGCGGGCCGCCGGGGAAGGACGCGTGCGGCACGCGGGCGAACAGGTCGAAACCGCTGCTGTCCTCGCCGTGGATGGCCTGGGCGAGCAGCTGGGCGGCCAGGTGGGTGGCGTTGAGACCGTGGCCGGAGTAGGCCTGGGCGTACCAGACGTTGGCCTGCCCGGGCAGGCGGCCGAGTTGCGGCAGGCGATTGGCGCCGATGCCGATCATGCCGCCCCAGGCGTAGTCGATGCGCACATCCGTCAGTTGCGGAAAGACCTTCAACATCTTCGGCCGCATATAGGCGACGACGTCCGCCGGATCGCGGCCGGAATAGTGGCAGGCGCCGCCGAACAGCAGGCGGCGGTCGGGCGACAGTCGATAGTAGTCGAGCGCCACGCGCTGGTCGCACAGCGCCATGTCGCGGGGGATCAGCTGGCGGGCGCGCTCCTCGCCGAGCGGCTCGGTGGCGATCAGGTAGCTGCCGGCCGGCAGCACCTTGCCGGCCAGCCAGGGTTGCAGGCCGTCGAGATAGGCGTTGCAGGCGAGGATCAGCCGCCCGGCGCGCACCAGGCCGCGCGCGGTGTGCACGCGGATCTGCGCGCCGTAGTCGATGCGCGTCGCCGCCGAGCGCTCGAACAGTCGCGCGCCCAGTTTCGCCGCGGCGGCCGCCTCGCCGAGCGCCAGGTTGAGCGGGTGCAGGTGCCCCGAGCCCATGTCGATCAGCCCGCCGCAGTAGCGCGTCGAGCCGACCACCTCGTGCATCTCGCCGGCCTGCAGCAGGCGCAGCTCATGGCGATAGCCGAGCGCCAGCAGCTCGTCGCGGGCGGCGACGAAGTCGTCCAGGTGATCGGGACGATTGGCCAGGTCGCAGTAGCCCCAGGTGAGGTCGCAGTCGATGGCGAACTCCTCGATGCGCCGGCGCACCAGCTCCACCGCCTCCAGGCCGTACAGCTTGAGGCGGCGCACCCCGGCGTCGCCGAGCAGCGGGCGGAAGCGCTCGACATCATGGCCGACGCCACGGATCAGTTGACCACCGTTGCGCCCGCTGGCGCCCCAACCGATCCGGCGCGCCTCCAACAGCACCACCGCGTAGCCGCGGCGGGCCAGCTCGATGGCGCAGTTGAGGCCGGTGTAGCCGCCGCCGACGATGCACACGTCGGCGTCGATCTCGCCGTCCAGGGCGGGGAACTCCAGGCTTCGGTTGACGCTGGCCGCGTACCAGGAGGGCGCGTGGTCGGCGGTGTGCGTTGGCGTGCGCGGCATGGCGGCTCCGGGGCGGGTGGCGGCTGCCCCGAGCATAGGCCGTAGGCAGGGGCCCGCCAATCAGTCCGGGATCGGCAATGCCAGGGTCTCCTTGACCTCCTCCATGACGATATAGCTCTTCGACTCGCGCACGTGCGGCAGCTTGAGCAGGATGTCGCCGAGCAGCTTGCGGTAGGAGGCCATCTCCGAGATGCGCGCCTTGACCAGGTAGTCGAAGTCGCCGGACACCAGATGGCACTCCAGCACATGCGGCAGCTTGAGCACCGCGCGGCGGAACTCCTCGAAGGTGTCGCCGGACTTGTAGTCCAGGCTGATCTCGACGAACACCAAAAGGCTCGCGCGCAGCAGCTGCGGGTTGAGCCGCGCGTGGTAGCCGAGGATCACCCCGTCGCGCTCCAGGCGGCGTACCCGCTCGGTGCACGGAGTGGTCGACAGGTTGACCCGCTCGCCCAGTTCGGTGAAGGAAATCCGCCCCTCCTGCTGCAGGATGCGCAGGATGTTGCGGTCGGTGCGGTCCAGGTCGCGCCGGGTCTTTTGCGGGCCATTCATGGGGTATGCCCCTCCATAAAAAGCGATTCTGCCGAGAATTCTCGCCAAATATAGCCTGTCAAACAGTGAATATCACTGCAGTGGCCGACCTACACTCCGCTCCAACAACAACGGTTTCAACCCGGGCGTGCCGGGCAGGGAGATGAACATGCGAGTCCTGGTTCTTGGCAGCGGTGTGGTCGGCACCGCCAGCGCGTACTACCTGGCCCGCGCCGGGTTCGAGGTGGTGGTGATCGACCGCCAGGCCGGCGTCGCCCTGGAAACCAGCCACGCCAACGCCGGCCAGGTCTCCCCCGGCTACGCCTCGCCCTGGGCCGCCCCGGGCATCCCGCTGAAGGCCATGAAGTGGCTGGTGCAGCGCCATGCGCCGCTGGCCATCAAGCTCACCGCCAGCTTCGACCAGTACCTGTGGATGGCGCAGATGCTGCGCAACTGCACCGCGACGCGCTATGCGGTGAACAAGGAGCGCATGGTGCGCCTGGCCGAGTACAGCCGCGACTGCCTCGACGAGCTGCGTGCCGAGACCGGCATCGCCTACGAGGGCCGCCAGCTCGGCACCACCCAGCTGTTCCGTACCCAGGCGCAGGTCGACGCCGCCGCCAAGGACATCGCCGTGCTCGAGCAGGCCGGCGTGCCCTTTGAGCTGCTCGATCGCGCCGGCATCGCCCGCGTCGAGCCGGCGCTGGCCAAGGTTTCCGACAAGCTGGCCGGCGCCCTGCGCCTGCCCAACGACCAGACCGGCGACTGCTTCCTGTTCACCACCCAGCTGGCCGAGATGGCCCGCGATCTGGGCGTCGAGTTCCGCTTCGGGCATAACATCGAGCGTCTGCAGAGCGACGGCGAGCGCGTCACCGGGGTGTGGGTCGACGGCCGTCTGGAACGCGCCGACCATTTCGTGCTGGCCTTGGGCAGCTACTCGCCGCAGCTGCTCAAGCCGCTGGGCATCAAGGCGCCGGTGTATCCGCTGAAGGGCTACTCGCTGACCGTGCCGATCGTCGATGCGGCCATGGCGCCGACCTCGACCATCCTCGACGAGACCTACAAGGTGGCGATCACCCGCTTCGACGATCGCATCCGCGTCGGCGGCATGGCCGAGATCGCCGGTCACGACCTGTCGCTCAACCCGCGCCGCCGCGAGACCCTGGAGATGATCACCGCCGATCTGTACCCGCAGGGCGGCGACCTGGCGCGCGCCGAGTTCTGGACCGGCCTGCGTCCGGCGACCCCGGACGGCACGCCGATCGTCGGTGCCACCCGCTACCGCAACCTGTTCCTCAACACCGGACACGGTACCCTTGGTTGGACCATGGCCTGCGGCTCCGGTCGCCTGCTCGCCGACCTGATGGCGAAAAAGCGCCCGCAGATCAGTCCGCAGGGCCTGGACATTTCCCGCTACGCCACCACCAAGGAGCAAACCGATCATGTCTATCCAGCGCCTGCGCACTGAAACCCGCTACAGCGAGATCGTCGTCCACAACGGCACCGTCTACCTGGCCGGCCAGCTGGCCGACGACTTCGCCGGCGACATCGACCGGCAGACCCGCGAGACCCTGGCCAACATCGAACGCCTGCTCGGCGAGGTCGGCAGCGACAAGTCGCGCCTGCTGGCGGTGAACGTCCACCTCGCCGATATGGCCGACTATGCCGGCATGAACGCGGTCTGGGACGCCTGGCTGCCCGCCGGCTGCGCGCCGGCGCGCGCCTGCGTCGAGGCCCGCCTGTACGACCCGCGCGCCCGCGTCGAGATGACCGTGGTCGCCGCGCTGCCCTGACCCTGCCGCGCCCCGTGTGGCGCGCATCCATAACGAGAAAGCGATTGCCGCCATGCGTCCCGCCCGTGCCCTGATCGACCTCGACGCCCTGCGTCACAACTACCGCCTGGCCCGCGAGCTGAGCGGCGCCCGCGCCCTCGCCGTGGTCAAGGCCGACGCCTACGGCCACGGCGCGCTGCCCTGCGCGCAGGCGCTGGCCGACGAGGCCGACGGCTTCGCCGTGGCCTGCATCGAGGAGGCGCTGGAGCTGCGCGCCGCCGGCATCCGCGCGCCGATCCTGCTGCTCGAGGGGTTCTTCGAGGCCGCCGAACTGGCGCTGATCGTCGAGCACGAGCTGTGGTGCGTGGTGCACTCGCTGTGGCAGCTGGAGGCTATCGAGCGCAGTGCCGTGGCGCGCCCGCTGACCGTGTGGCTGAAGCTGGATTCGGGCATGCACCGGGTCGGCCTGCACCCGGAGGACTACCGCGCCGCCCACCAGCGCCTGCTGGCCAGCGGCAAGGTGGCGAAAATCGTACTTATGAGTCACTTCGCCCGCGCCGATGAGCCGGACTGCCCGCGCACCGCCGAGCAGCTGGCGGTGTTCCAGGCCGCGCGCGGCGAACTGGTCGCCGAGACCAGCCTGTGCAATTCGCCGGCGCTGCTCGGCTGGCCGCAGGCGTGGCCGGCGCAGCCCGGCGACTGGGTGCGTCCGGGCATCATGCTCTATGGCGCCACGCCGTTCGAGCAGCCACAGGCCCGGGCCGCGCGCCTTGAGCCGGTGATGACCCTGGAGTCGCGGATCATCGCCGTGCGCGAACTGCCCGCCGGCGAGCCGGTCGGCTACGGCGCGCGCTTCGTCAGCGCGCGGCCGACCCGCGTCGGCGTGGTGGCCATGGGCTACGCCGACGGCTACCCGCGCCACGCGCCGAGCGGCACACCGGTGGCGGTCGAGGGCCAGCGCACCGGCCTGATCGGCCGGGTGTCGATGGACATGCTCACCGTCGATCTGACCGACCTCCCGCAGGCGGGCCTCGGCAGCCGCGTCGAGCTGTGGGGCCGCCAGGTGCCGGCCAGCGAAGTGGCGGCGGCGGCCGAGAGCATCCCCTACCAGCTGTTCTGCAACCTCAAGCGGGCGCCGCGCCACTACTCCGGCGTGGCCTGAACCGCCCATCCTGTCCGTTTCCCGCCACCCCCGCCCGACCCGCTCGCGCGGGGGTTGGCTGTTCGTCGTGTTGAAAATACTGAACAGCCTTGCCATCATTATTCCCAACCATCCCCTGACCCTGAATGACCGAGGAGGTCTCCAGCCTTGGACGTCGGCGCCCGTCTGCACGAGATCCGCAAACTCAAAGGCCTGTCCCAGCGCGAGCTGGCCAAGCGCGCAGGAGTGACCAACAGCACCATCTCGATGATCGAGAAGAACAGCGTCAGCCCCTCGATCAGCTCGTTGAAGAAGGTGCTCGGCGGCATTCCCATGTCGCTGGTGGAGTTCTTCTCCATGGATCTCGCCGAGGGCAACCAGGCCCAGGTGGTGTACAAGTCGGACGAGCTGATCGACATCGGTAGCGGCGCGGTGACCATGAAGCTGGTCGGCCGCGCCCATTCCAACCGGGTCATGGCCTTCCTCGACGAGACCTACCCGCCGGGCGCCGACACTGGTATCGAGATGCTCAACCACGAGGGCGAGGAGGCCGGCGTGGTGGTCGAGGGACGCCTGGAGCTGACCGTGGGCGAGGCGGTGTACATCCTCGAGAGCGGCGACAGCTACTACTTCGAGAGCAGCCAGCCGCACCGCTTCCGCAACCCGTTCGACATCCCGGCGCGGCTGATCAGCGCCACCACCCCGGCCAACTTCTGAGCCGCCAGCGGGGCCGCCGAAGCCTCTGCACCTTAGGTGTCAAGCCCCTGCGACCATCGGGGTTGTTTCGGCGCGCTTCGCTTTGCCGTTATACTCCCGCCGCCCGCGCGGCCCTACCGCCCCGGGCGTGACTAGCCATAGAGGGTGTAAGGGTGAACCTGATCAAGAAAGTCTTGGCAGCCCAAGCTGCCGTGCTGGCCCTGTGGGCGGTTGGCGCCCAGGCCGCGAGCGATGACGCCATCGCCGAACGTCTGAAGCCGGTAGGCGAAGTGTGCATCGCCGGCCAGGAATGCAAGGGCGTCGGCGCCGTGGCGGCTTCCGCCGGTGCCGGTGCACGCAGCGGCGACGACGTGATCGCCAAGTACTGCGGCGCCTGCCACAGCTCCGGCGTACTGGGCGCGCCGAAGATCGGCGACGCCGCCGACTGGAAAGCCCGTGCCGGCGAGCGCGGTGGTATCGACGGCCTCCTCAAGTCGGCCATCGCCGGCCGCAACGCCATGCCGCCGAAGGGCACCTGCGCAGACTGCTCCGACGACGAGCTGAAGGGCGCGATCCACAAGATGTCCGGCCTGTAATAATCGCCGGCATCGCCAAAAAGCCGCCTGAGGGCGGCTTTTTCGTGTCCGCGTGTTCGCTCTGCGGCGTGCCGCTCAGTCGAGAAAGCGCACCGTGCCGCCCTCCAGCGAGGCGAGGCGCACCAGCGACTCGACCCGGTAGCCGAGGCGGTCGAGCTCGGTGCGGCCGGGCTGGAACGACTTCTCGATGACGATGCCGATGCCGGCGACCCGCGCGCCGGCCTGCTCGATGATCGACGCCAGGCCTTGCGCCGCCTGGCCGTGGGCGAGGAAGTCGTCGACGATCAGCACCCGCTCGCCGGCGCCGAGGTGGCGCGCGGCCACCGCGACCGTGCTCTCCACCTGCTTGGTGAAGGAGTACACCCGCGCGGTGAACAGCTCGCCGGTGAGGGTCAGCGACTGCTGCTTGCGGGCGAACAGCATGGGTACGCCCAGGTGCAGGGCGGTCATCAGCGCCGGGGCGATGCCCGAGGCCTCGATGGTCAGCACCTTGTCGACGCCCGCGTCGGCGAAGCGGCGGGCGAGCTCCGCGCCGATCTCATCCATCAGCAGCGGGTCGACCTGGTGATTGAGGAAGGCATCCACCTTGAGCACCTGCGCGGACAGCACGCTGCCCTGCTCGCGGATCTTCTGTTTCAGCAGCTCCATGACGGCCTCCTGAGCATGCTCGGCGCCGCTCAGTGTAGGGCAGCCGGTCGGTCGCGTGCAGATCCCGGCCAGCCGGACAGGCACCGTTCGCCGGATTTCCCACCGCCCGCTCAGCATTTGCGCGTCGGTCGTGGTCAGATGCGGACCTGCCTGAATTTCGAGGTTCGTCCCATGCCCCTGCTTCGCCCCTTCAGTCTGTCCGCCCTGCTGCTCGCGGCGAGCGCACCGGTGTTCGCCGCGACGGCCGGCGAGACCGTCCAGGCCATCGCGGCCCCGGCCGCCCCGGCTCTGCAGGTGACTTCGCCGGTGGCCAGTCAGCCGGTCGACAGCCAGCCGGCCGACCAGAGCGCCTCGACGCTGCCGGCCAGCCCCGCTGCCCCGACCACGCCGATCGGCGCCGCGCCGGGGACAGCCGTTTCCCCGGCGCAGCCTGCCGGTGCCGCCGCGCTCGGCGGCCTGGTCAATCCGCAGACCCTGGCGCTGATCGACCAGCTCAGAGCCCTGCAGGTGACGCCGCAGCAGGCGGTGGGCGGGATCGGCGCATTGCTCGGCCTGGCGCAGAGCCGCCTGGGCGCGGCCGACTATGCGCAGTTGAACAGCGCCGTGCCGGGCCTGGCGCTGCTGGGCGGCAATCCGGCTGCTGCGGGCAGCGCGGCCAGCGGCGGCGGCCTGCTCGGCGGACTGGGTGCACTGAGCGGTCTGCTCGGTGGCGGCAGCCAAGCCGCGCAGCCGGCGGCGCCGGCACCGGTCGATAGCCTCGCCGGCGTCGCCCAATCCTTCTCGGTACTGGGCATGGATACCAGCCTGGTCGGCCAGTTCGGCCAGGTGCTGCTGCAGTTCCTCGGCAGCCAGGGTCTGGCCGGCGCGCTGCTGCAGAGTCTGGGCGGCATCTGGGGCGTGAATCCGGCGGCGCCGGTGGCCGGCACTCCGGTGGCCGGCACCCCGGTGATCGGCACCCCAGTGGCGAACAGCCCCGCCTCCTGAGGCGCCGGACGATCCTCCGCCGGCAGTCGCTCAGCGCGGCTGGCGGCGGCTCCTGACCCCCTCGGCGCGCGCGCGCAGCTGGCCGCAGCCGCCGTCGACGTCCTGGCCGGCGCTGTTGCGCACCTTGGTCAGCACGCCGCGGCTGTGCAGGTAGCGCACCATCTGCACGATGCGTTCGCCGTCGGGACGCTGGAAGTCGTCGCCTTCCAGGCTGTTGTAGGGAATCAGGTTGAGCACCGCATACTTGCCCTTGAACAGGCGCAGGATGGCGTCCATTTCCTCGACGCTGTCGTTGATGTCCTTGAGCAGCGTCCACTGGTACTGGATCGGATAGCCGACCGCGCGCGCGTAGTCTTCGCCCAGCTCGACCAGTTCGGCCGGATCGATCGGCGGCGCGTGCGGCAGCAGCTCATGGCGCAGATCGGCGCGGGTGGTGTGCAGCGACAGCGCCAGCGCCGGCTTGACCCGCTCCAGCGGCAGGCGCTCGAACACGCGGCGATCGCCCACGGTGGAGAACACCAGGTTCTTGTGGCCGATGCCGCCGTCGGTGCCGAGCAGGTGGATGGCCTCCAGCACGTTGTCGAGGTTGTGCGCCGGCTCGCCCATGCCCATGAACACCACCTTCTTCACCGCGCGGAAGCGCCGCGCCAGGGCGACCTGGGCGACGATCTCGGCGCTGCCGAGCTGGCGCAGCAGGCCACTCTTGCCGGTCATGCAGAACAGGCAGCCCACCGCGCAGCCGACCTGGGTCGACACGCACAGGCCATCCCTGGGCAGCAGCACGCTTTCGACCATCTGGCCGTCGGCCAGCTCGACCAGCAGGCGCGCCGAACCGTCGGCGCCGGGGTGCTCGGAGCGCAGCCGCGCGAGACCGGCGACTTCCTCGCTAAGGGCCGGCAGCGCGGCGCGCACCGACAGCGGGAAGTAGTCGGCGGCCGGGCGGTTGCGCGGGCCGCTGTCCAGCGCCTGGCCGTTGAGCCAGGCACGCAGGATGCGCCCGCTGTGGCAGGGTTGCGCGCCGCAGGCGGCAAGGCGTTGGTGCAGGTCGTGGATGCGCATAGGGCGCGCATCCTAGCATCGGCGGGGCGGTGAGGGCAGCCGCCGGGCGCGAGGGGCTGGCCGGCGGTACCGCGATGGCCATCCCGCGGTCACCGGCGCCGCCGCCTTCTACGCCGCATTCAATCCCTGCGCCACTGGGGCGCGGATCAGGAGTGCGCTGCCCGGCAAGGCGACCCGCCGCCAAGCGGGCCGGCCAGGTGCAGAACGGCCGGCGCCTCAACATGGCGGGCTTCGCCGCCGAGCTGGCCTGCCCTTGAACTCGCCCGTGCCTCAGCGGGCCGTGCCGGGGTCCTGCGCGGCGGGGGCGGGCTGGCCGCGGGTCTTCCACAGCGAGACCACAACGCCGCCGACCAGCAGGGTCAGGGTCACGCCGAGGGAGAACGCCGCCGGCAGCTTGCCGACGATACCGACCAGGAAGATCTTGGCGCCGATGAACACCAGCACCAGGGCCAGGGCGTACTTCAGGTAGACGAAGCGGTGGATCAGCGCCGCCAGTGCGAAGTACAGCGCGCGCAGGCCGAGGATGGCGAAGATGTTCGAGGTGTAGACGATGAACGGGTCCTGGGTGATGGCGAAGATCGCCGGCACGCTGTCCACCGCGAACACCAGGTCGGCGCACTCGATCAGCAGCAGGGCGAGGAACAGCGGCGTGACCCACAGCACCGGTCGGCCGCTGGCGTCCGCCTGGCGCACGAAGAAGCGTTGCTCGTGCAGCTGCTCGGTGATGCGCAGGTGGCTGCGCAGGAAGCGCACCATCGGGTTGTTGGCGAGGTCCGGTGTCTCGTCGAGGCGGGCGAACAGCATGCGCACCCCGGTGAGCACCAGGAAGCCGCCGCACACGTAGAGGATCCAGCTGAACTGGTGGATCAGCGCCGCGCCCAGGCCGATCATCAGGGCGCGCAGCACGATCACCCCGAGGATGCCCCAGAACAGCACCTTGTGCTGGTACTGGCGGGGGATGGCGAGGAAGCCGAAGATCACCGCCATCACGAACACGTTGTCCATCGACAGCGACTTCTCGATCAAGAAGCCGGTCAGATAGTCCAGGCCGGCGTCGCCGCCCTTGTGCAACCAGACCCAGACGGCGAACAGCAGGCCGACGCCGATATAGCCGGCCGACAGCAGCAGGCTCTCCTTGACGCCGATCTCATGATTGTCGCGGTGCAGGACACCGAGGTCGAAGGCCAGCAGGGCGAATACCAGCGCGAAGAACGCGAGCCACAGCCAGGTGGCGGTGCCGAGGAAGTCGGCGAACAGAAAAGCATATAGGGCAGTCATGGGCCCCTCCTGCAGTCGAAGTGTTATCAACTGTGACTCCGACATGGCGGTGCTGACCGTCAGAGGGGCCCGGTGTCACGCGCTCAGGCTAGAAAATCCGAGCGTGGCGCTCAACCATCAGCTGGTTGCAAGATTTTGCCGGCGCGGCACGTGGCGCACGGCTAGTGGCGCACGGCTAGTGGCGCGCGGCTAGCGGCGCCCGGCGGCGGGACGCGGCCGGCCGCGCGGTTTAGACTGGAAGCCCCAGCCCATCCGGTTCGCAAGCCCATGGAAAAGATCCTGGTCAGCCGCTGCCTGCTCGGCCATGCGGTGCGCTACGACGGCGGCGCCCACGGCCCCGTCGACCTGCTGCTGCGCTGGCAGGCCGAGGGGCGGGTGGTGGCGCTGTGTCCGGAGGTGGCCGGCGGCCTGCCGACGCCGCGCCCGCCGGCGGAGATCCCCGGCGGGCAGGGCGCGGCGGTGCTCGAGCGGCGCGTGCCGGTGCGCACGATCGAGGGCGCGGACGTCAGCGAGGCGTTCCTGAGGGGAGCCGCGGCCGCCCTGGCGCTGGTGCGCGCGCACGGCATCCGCATCGCCGTGCTTAAGGCGCGCAGCCCGTCGTGCGGCAATCGCGAGAACTACGACGGCAGCTTCAGCGGCCGGCGGGTGGCGGGCGAAGGGGTGACGGCCGCGCTGCTGCGCCGCGAGGGCGTCCAGGTGTTCAACGAGGACGAGCTGGATGAGGCAGCGCGGGCGCTGCAGGCGCTGGGGGCTTAGGCGCGGCACCGCCGGCGCGGGCGCTGGGGTTCGCAGAGCAGCGCCCGACAGCCGGCTGGCGGCGGGTGCGGGGCCTCGAGACGGGCACACAGGCGTTCGGCGTACGCCTGCGCCTCGGCCTGGGTGCGGAAGCGCACCGCCTGGCGATCCAGCCAGACTACCCAGCCTGCCTGGCCGCTCGCCTGTTCGATCACGACTTTCATCACCGAGCTCCGCGTACCGGAGAGGGGAAGTCGATAGTAAGCCCCGCTCACCCCGTCGCCAATACCTCGCGCGGCCAGCCGCGAGGGACGGCGCGAAGCCGTCCGTGACCGCCGGCGCAGCGCTGCCCTGCAGCGGATGCGGCACCTGCGGCAGGCCGCGTCAGTAGGGCACCGCCGCCGGATCCCAATGGCCTCCGGCATCTGCCGGCCGCGTTCCCTGTGCAACGCGCCGGCCAGGAGAGGACGGCGGCTCAGCCCTGGCGGAACACCAGCGCCTTCAGACCGCTGTCGGGGTGGATGTCGGCGAACTCCGGCGGATTGTCCAGACGCTCGACGAAGCGCAGGCCCGGCGCCTCGGCAGCCATGCCCTCGATCAGGAAATCCGGGCCGATACCCGGGTCGTTGACGCAGGCCAGCACCGTGCCCTGCGCGGTGAGCAGCTCGGGCAGGCGGCGGAGGATCTTGCGGTAGTCGGTGGTCAGGGCGAAGCTGCCCTTCTGGAACGACGGCGGATCGATGATCACCAGCTCGTAGGGACCGTACTTCTTCACCTTGCCCCACGACTTGAACAGCTCGTGGCCGAGGAATTCGACCCGCGCCAGGTCGTGGTCGTTGAGGCGGTGATTGTCGCGGCCGCGGCTGAGGGCGGCCCGGGCCATGTCCAGGTTGACCACCTGGGCGGCGCCGCCGGCGATGGCCGCCACCGAGAAGCCGCAGGTGTAGGCGAACAGATTGAGCACGCGCTGGCCGGCGGCCTGCTCGCGCACCCAGCGCCGGCCGTAGCGCATGTCGAGGAACAGGCCGTTGTTCTGCTTGCGGCCGAGGTCCAGCTTGTAGCGCAGGCCGCCCTCGGCGATCAGCCATTCGTCCAGTTCCTCGCCCAGCAGCCAGTCCATGCGGCTGTCGGGCAGGTAGCGGTGCTGCAGCAGCAGGTGGTGCGCGCCGCTGCGTTGCCAGGCGGCGCTGGCGGTCAGCTCCAGGAGCATGCTGCGCAGGCGCTCCAGCTCCGCCTCGGCCGGTTCGCGGAACAGCGAGACCAGCAGCACGCCCTGCAGCCAGTCGGCGGTGACGTGCTCGAGTCCCGGCCAGCGCCGGCCGCGGCCGTGGAACAGGCGACGCGCCTCGGCGGGTACGGCGTCCAGGGCGGTGAGAAGCTGCTGCTGCAGGATGGCGATGGCGTCGGCGTGCATGGCGGATGGTCGCGGAATGGGGGGGCGCGCATTCTAACCGCTGCGGCGCGCCGCCGGGGGCGGCGCGGCCTGGGCTAGAATGACTCCCCCTTCCTGCGGCGAGGACACCATGACCAGCACTCCTACCTACGGCGTCGGCGACGCCTCCTACCAGGCCGCCGGCGGCCTCGACGGCCTGCGCCGGCTGGTCGACGACTTCTACCGGATCATGGACGAGTCGCCCGCCGCCGCCGACCTGCGCCGCATGCATCCCGAGAGCCTGGAGGCCTCGCGCGACAAGCTGGCCTGCTTCCTCAGCGGCTGGCTGGGCGGGCCGAAGCTGTTCGCCGAGAAGTACGGTCCCATCGTGATCCCCGCCTTCCACGCCCAGTGGCCGATCGACGAGGCCGGCAGCGCCGCGTGGCTGGATTGCATGGCGCAGGCCATCGCCCGCCAGGATTACGCCCCGGAGTTCGCCGAGTACCTGATGCGCCAGCTGCGCGTACCGGCCGAACGCATCGTCCAGGCCAGCCGCAACCGCCACGGCTGAGCCCGTTCAGGCCATGGCCGGCGCGCTCTGCCGGCGCGCGCGGCGCACCAGCAGGCCGCCCAGCGCGAGGCCCAGGCTGGCGGCCAGCGCCGAGGCGAGCAGCACGCCCAGCTTGGCGGCGCCGAGCAGGTCGGCCTCGCTGAATGCCAGGTTGGCGATGAAGATCGCCATGGTGAAGCCGATGCCGGCCAGCACGCCGACCAGCCCCAGCCATCCCCAGCTCATCCCCGCCGGCAGGCGACACCAGCCCAGGCGCACCAGCAGCCAGCTGCTCAGCAGGATGCCGAGCGGCTTGCCGAGCAGCAGGGCGAGGGCGACGCCGGACAGCACCGCAACCGCATTGCCGCCGCCAAGGTCGACACCACCCAGGCTCACCCCGGCGTTGGCGAGGGCGAACAGCGGCATGATCACGTAGGCCACCCAGGGGTGCAGGGCCATCTGCACCCGCACCACCGGCGGCAGCAGTTCGCGCTCGGCAAGGCGCAAGCGCTTGAGCGGCTGGCGCAATTGCTGGCTGTCGTGCGCGCCGTCGACGGCGCGCGCGGCGAACTCCTGCAGGGCATGGCGGGCGCTGGTCAAAGGAGCAATGCCGGGCGCCGAGCGCACCGGCGTCAGCAAGCCGAGCACCACGCCGGCCAGAGTGGGGTGGGCGCCGGTCTTGAGCAGGCCGAACCACAGCACGGCGCCGGGCAGCACGTAGGCCCAGGCCGCGCCGATGCCGATGGCCTGGAAACCGAGGACCAGCAACAGACCGGCGCCGGCGATCAGGAAGCCGGTCGCATCGAGGCCGCCGGAGTAGAACAGGGCGATGATCAGCACCGCCACGATGTCGTCGATGATCGCCAGGGCGAGCAGGAACACGCGCACGCAGGCGGGGATCGACTTGCCCAGCAGGGCCAGCACGCCGACCGCGAAGGCGATGTCGGTGGCGGTCGGCACCGCCCAGCCCTGGCGCAGCTCCGCGCTGCCGCTGACGGCCAGGTAGGCCAGCGCCGGCACCGCCACGCCGCCCAGCGCCGCACCTAGCGGCAGGGCCGCCTGGCGCAGGTCGGCCAGGGCGCCGTCGTGGATCTCGCGACGGATTTCCATGCCGACGACCAGGAAGAACACCGTCATCAGCGCGTCGTTGATCCAGAAATGCAGCGACTGGGACACGCTGAAGCCGCCCAGAGTGAAGCCCAGCGGCAGATGCCAGAGGTGCTCATAGCTCTCGGCGGCGGGCGAGTTGGCCCACACCAGGGCGACGGCGGCGGCGAGCAGCAGGACGATGCCGCTGACGGCTTCGATATGCAGGAAGTGTTCGAGGGCGTCGAAGGTTTTGCTGGCGATGCGCTGCGCAGCCGGCAGCGCCTTGCGGGAAGGAGTCGGGTTCATGGTCGCTCATGCTCTGCGGCTGTGTGGCGGCCCGACCAACACAAGAAGCCTGTCCGACTGCTGGCGCAGCCCGACACCCGTTTTCACCCTACACAGCTCGCGGGGAAAAGGCCAGTCGCCCCGGCCAGGGGACGGCCGGCGGCGCAGACCCTTGGGACATTCAGGACAGGATGGGCAAAGCAGCAGTCAACGGGTGACCCAATGCGCCAATCGGCTGGCTTCTTGGTCGGTGCAGGCGGCGCCGCGGCTCGCCATGCCGCCTGCGCCGCACATATCCTGCAACACAGCGGCGGCGCTCACTGGCCCGCCAGAGGTCCGCCGGCGCGCCGTGCTCAGCGCTTGAGCAGCGCGCGGATATCGGCCAGCGCGTTGTTGCCGCGCGCCGCCTTGACCTCCACCGGGGCGTCCTCCTGGCCTTCCCACTGCAAATCTTCCTGGGGCAGCTCGTCGAGGAAGCGGCTGGGCAGGCAGTCGATCACCTCGCCGTACTGCTTGCGCTTGGCGGCGAAGGTGATGGCGAGGTTCTGCTTGGCGCGGGTGATGCCGACGTAGGCCAGGCGGCGCTCCTCCTCGACGGTATCGGCCTCGATGCTCGAGCGATGGGGGAGAATTTCCTCCTCCATGCCCATGATGAACACCGAGGGGAACTCCAGGCCCTTGGAGGCGTGCAGCGTCATCATCTGCACGCCCTCGGCGCCGTCTTCCTCTTCCTGCTGGCGTTCGAGCATGTCGCGCAGCACCAGCTTGGCGATGGCCTGCTCGATGGTCATCTCGCCGTCCTCGTCCTTCTCCAGGGTGTTCTTCAGCGCCTCGAGGAGGAACCAGACGTTGCTCATCCGGTAGTCGGCGGCCTTGTCGGTGGAGCTGTTCTCGCGCAGCCAGTTCTCGTAGTCGATGTCGGCGATCATCTGGCGCAGCGCGGCGATCGGCTCCTCCTGGGCGCAGCGCTGGCGCAGCGCGTCCATGTAGCGCTTGAAGCGCGCCAGGCGCTCGGTGAAGCGCGCGTCGAGGTGCTCGCCCAGGCCCAGCTCGTCGCAGGCCTGGTACATCGACACCTTGCGCGCGGTGGCGTAGTTGCCGAGCTTCTCCAGGGTCGCCGAGCCGATCTCGCGGCGCGGCACGTTGATCACCCGCAGGAAGGCGTTGTCGTCGTCCGGGTTGACCAGCAGGCGGAAGTAGCTCATCAGGTCCTTCACCTCCTGGCGGGCGAAGAAGCTGGTGCCGCCGGAGAGACGATAGGGGATCTGGTGGTGCTGCAGTTTCAGCTCCATCAGCTTGGCCTGGTAGTTGCCGCGGTAGAGGATGGCGAACTCGCTGTACGGCCGCTGGGTGCGCAGGTGCTGGGTGAGGATCTCCATGGCGATGCGCTCGCACTCGGCTTCCTCGTTCTTGCAGCGGATCACGCGGATCTCGTCGCCGTGGCCCATCTCGCTCCACAGCTGCTTCTCGAACACGTGCGGGTTGTTGGCGATCAGCACGTTGGCGCACTTGAGGATACGGCTGGTGGAGCGGTAGTTCTGCTCCAGCATCACCACCTTGAGGCTGGGGAAGTCCTCCTTGAGCTGCATGAGGTTTTCGGGGCGCGCGCCGCGCCAGGCGTAGATCGACTGGTCGTCGTCGCCGACCACGGTGAACTGCGCGCGCTCGGCGACCAAGAGCTTGACCAGCAGGTACTGGCTGGCGTTGGTGTCCTGGTACTCGTCGACCAGCATGTAGCGCACGCGGTGGCGCCACTTCTGCAGCACCTCGGGGTGCTCCTGGAACAGCTTGACCGGCAGCAGGATCAGGTCGTCGAAGTCGACCGCGTTGTAGGCCTTGAGGGTGCGCTGGTAGTGCAGGTAGACGATGGCGGCAGTCTGCTCGCGCGGGTTGCGCGCCCGCTCCAGCGCCTCTTCGGGGAGGATCAGGTCGTTCTTCCAGGCGCCGATCAGGTTCTTGATCTCGTCGACGCCGTCGTCGCCCTGGTACTCCTTCTGCATGATGTCGGCGAGCAGCGCCTTGATGTCGCCCTCGTCGAAGATCGAGAAGCCCGGCTTGTAGCCCAGGTGGGCGTGTTCCTTGCGAATGATGTTGAGGCCGAGGTTGTGGAAGGTCGACACCGTCAGGCCGGCGCCTTCCTTGCCGCGCAGCAGACTGCCGACGCGCTCCTTCATCTCGCGCGCGGCCTTGTTGGTGAAGGTCACCGCGACGATGTGGCGGGCGGCGATGCCGCACTGCTGGATCAGGTAGGCGATCTTGCGGGTGATCACGCTGGTCTTGCCGGAACCGGCGCCGGCCAGCACCAGCAGCGGACCGCTGATGTAGTGGACGGCTTCCTGCTGGCGGGGATTGAGTCGGGACATGCGGGCAGGGTGTCTGGCTGCGAAGAGGCGGCAGTTTAGCAGGCAGTCCGCCGGCGGACTGCCCCGGGCGTCCGGATGGATGGCCGCAGCTCAGTCCGTGTCGCTGCTGGACCGGGGCAGGCCGGAACTCCCCTGGCGGAGGTCGACCGGTTGCGCCGGGGCCCCGTCGCCCTCGGCCAGTAACGGGCCGCCGTCGAGGTGCTGGAGGCCTGGGCTGGCGGCGGTGAGCGCCTCAGGCTCCTGCGGGGCGGGGGCCTGGTCGGCAGGCGCGAAGAACTGCCCCAGGGTGCCGGGCGCGAAGGCCGCTGGGTCGAGGCCGCGTGGATTGGCGGGCTCGGCTCCCGGCGTGGCCACGGTGACGCCGGTCCACGTTTCGTAGGCGGACGACCAGTCGACCTGCGCCGGCGGGCTCGGCACCTGCCAGGCCTGGGCCAGGTATTCACCCTGCCCCTGTGGTGGCTGCTGGAAAACCGCCACGCGCTGGCTTTCCCTTTTCTCGTTGCGAATCGTCAGCGTGAATTTCGTCATTTCCTTCCCCCTCTGCGGCCAGGCCGCGTGACAGCGCCAGAACCCTTCCGGCGCCCATGAATGGTGCGGTGCTGCGCGAGCCGTTCAGCCCTCGCCCGGCGCGCGGTACTGCAGCGCTTCGGCCAGCTGGGCGCGCTCGATGCGCTCGCGACCCTCCAGGTCGGCGAGGGTGCGCGCCACCTTGAGTACCCGGTGCAGGGCGCGCAGCGACAGGCGCAGGCGCTCGCCGGCGCTCTCCAGCCACAGGCGGTCGTCTTCGGCCAGGGCGCAATGGGCCTGCAGACCGGGCAGGTCGAGATAGGCGTTGGCGCAGCCCTGGCGGGTGAATTGCAGCTGCTGGGCGGCAGCCACCTGGCGCGCCAGGCTGGCGCTGTCCGCCCCTTCGGCGGCGGCGTGCAGGCGGGTCGGTTCGCGGCGCACGTGCAGATGCAGGTCGATGCGATCGAGCAGCGGCCCGGACAGCCGCGCGCGGTAGCGCTGCACCTGCTCGGGAGTGCAGCGGCAGCGCTGCTCGGCGTCGCCCAGATAGCCGCACGGGCAGGGGTTCATCGCCGCCACCAGCTGGAAGCGCGCCGGGAAGCGCAGCTTGTCCTGGGCGCGGGCGATGACGATCTCGCCGCTCTCCAGGGGTTGGCGCAGCACGTCGAGCACGTGGCGGGGAAACTCCGGCAACTCGTCGAGGAACAGCACGCCCTGGTGCGCCAGGCTGATCTCGCCGGGCTTGGGCCGTGTGCCGCCGCCGACCAGCGCGGGGCCGGAGGCACTGTGGTGCGGCTGGCGGAACGGCCGGCTCGGCCAGCCGGACAGCGGCGCCAGGCCGGCGACCGAGTGGATGGCGGCGACCTCCAGCGCCTCGGCCTCGGAGAGCGGCGGCAGCAGGCCGGGCAGGCGGCTGGCCAGCAGGGTCTTGCCGGTGCCCGGCGCGCCGCTGAGCAACAGGTTGTGGCGGCCGGCGGCGGCGACCAGCAGGGCGCGCTTGGCGGCCAGTTGGCCCTGCACCTCGGCGATATCGCCCGGGCTCGGCGCCGCAGCCGGTTGTCCCGTCGCGGTCCAGGGCGCCAACGGGGTGTGCCCGGCCAGGTGGGCGGCCACCTCCAGCAGGTGTTCGGCGGCGTACAGGGTCAGCCCCGAGACCAGCGCGGCCTCCTCGGCGTTGGCGCGCGGCACCAGTAGCGCGCGCCCGGCCGCGCGCGCCGCCAGCGCCGCCGGCAGCACGCCGCGCAGCGGGCGCAGGGCGCCGGACAACGCCAGCTCGCCGAGGCATTCGAGATTTTCCAGGCCGGCGGCGGGCAACTGTTCGCTGGCGGCGAGGATGCCCAGGGCGATGGCCAGATCGAAGCGGCCGCCGTCCTTGGGCAGGTCGGCGGGCGCCAGGTTGAGGGTGATGCGCCGATTGGGATAGTCGAAGCCGCAGCTCTGGATCGCGCTGCGCACGCGGTCCTTGCTCTCGCGCACGGCGGTTTCCGGCAGGCCGACCAGGGTCAGCGAGGGCAGGCCGTTGGCCAGGTGGGCCTCGACGCTGACCGCCGGGGCGTCGATGCCGAGCTGGGCGCGGCTGTGGACGATGGCGAGGGACATGATCGCTCCTTGATCGGCTGTCCCGTGGAGCGCGCCTTATGGGTGCGGCGGCTCCAGGCGGGCTTCCAGTTCCGCTACACGGGCCTCGAGGGCTTCCAGGCGTGCGCGGGTGCGGGCCAGCACCGCCATCTGCGCGTCGAACTCGTCGCGGCCGACCAGATCCAGCTTGCCGAAGGCGCTGGACAGCAGGGCCTTGAACTGGGCTTCCAGTTCGCCGCGCGGCAGCGGCGAGTCGGCGCCGAACAGGCGGCTGGCCTGGCTGGCGAACAGGTCGAGGACGGCTTTGGGCGGCAGCATGGCGGTATTCCTGCAAAAGAAGGCGCCAGTCTAGCAGAACAACCCGGCCGATCGGCCCCTGCACGCGTTGTCGCAATTCGCGCCCAGTGTTGGTGCATTTGCAACAGGCGGCGGCAAGCGGCTGCACCCGAATTGAGCGATGAAATGCTGGAGATGCGCTTTACTGGTGCATAAGTGGCCGGCAATTGGTGGCTAAATTCAGGGAATTGGCGTAAGTCCATGAAAAACAAGCGAATGCGAAGAATTGGCAAGAAACCTGCAGTGCGCAGTGTTGCCGGTGCCCGCGGGCTTCAGCCGCAGGCCGGATGGAGCAGGGGACAGCTCCGTTGTCAGCAGCCGGCCGACGTTGAATCCAGCCTGCGCAGTGCCTGCCCCCTGTTACAAACGCCGGACTCTGCGCTTAGACTTGTCATGGGTTCGTTGTTCCTGGGGCAAGTCCACCATTACGGGAGAAACTTTCATGAAGCTAGTCACCGCCATCATCAAGCCGTTCAAGCTCGACGACGTGCGCGAATCGCTGTCGGAAATCGGCGTGCAGGGCATTACCGTCACCGAGGTCAAGGGCTTCGGTCGTCAGAAGGGTCACACCGAGCTGTATCGCGGTGCGGAATACGTGGTCGATTTCCTGCCCAAGGTGAAGATCGACGTGGCGATCGCCGACGACCAGCTGGATTCGGTAATCGACGCCATCACCAAGGCTGCCAACACCGGCAAGATCGGCGACGGCAAGATCTTCGTGGTCAACCTCGAGCAGGCCATCCGCATCCGTACCGGCGAAACCGGCACCGACGCGGTCTGAGCCGCCACTTCTTACTCCACCGAACCCCCCGCCCCAGGAGTAACACATGACTCTGCGCAAGATCGCAGGGCTCGGAGCCCTGTTGTCCCTCGTAAACCCCGGTCTGGCCTTGGCCGCCGAGACCACCCTGAACAGCGGTGACACCGCCTGGATGATGACCGCCAGTGCGCTGGTGCTGTTCATGACCGTTCCCGGCCTGGCACTCTTCTACGCCGGCATGGTGCGTTCCAAGAACGTCCTGTCGGTGATGATGCAGTGCTTCGCCATCACCGGCCTGGTCAGCGTGCTGTGGGTCATCTACGGCTACAGCCTGGCCTTCGACACCACCGGCATGGAACAGGGTGTCGTCAACTTCAATTCCTTCATCGGTGGCCTGTCCAAGGCGTTCCTCGCCGGCCTCGGCACCGACAGCCTGATCGGCGCCTTCCCGGAAAGCGTGTTCATCTTCTTCCAGATGACCTTCGCCATCATCACCCCGGCGCTTATCGTCGGCGCCTTCGCCGAGCGCATGAAGTTCTCGGCCATGCTGGTCTTCACCGGCGTGTGGTTCACTCTCGTTTATGCGCCGATCGCCCACATGGTCTGGTCCGGCAACGGCGGCCTGATGTGGGACTGGGGCGTGCTGGACTTCGCCGGCGGCACCGTGGTGCACATCAACGCCGGTATCGCCGGCCTGGTGGCCTGCCTGGTGATCGGCCGCCGCAAGGGCTACCCGACCACCCACATGGCGCCGCACAACCTGGGCTACACCCTGATCGGTGCGGGCATGCTGTGGGTCGGCTGGTTCGGCTTCAACGCCGGTTCGGCCATCGCCGCCAACGGCACCGCCGGCATGGCCATGCTGGTGACCCAGATCGCCACCGCCGCCGCCGCCCTGGGCTGGATGTTCGCCGAGTGGATCACCCACGGCAAACCCAGCGCCCTGGGTATCGCTTCCGGCGTGGTCGCCGGCCTGGTCGCCATCACCCCGGCCGCCGGTACCGCCGGCCCGATGGGCGCCCTGGTGATCGGCCTGGTTTCCGGCGTGGTGTGCTTCCTGTCCGCCACCACCCTCAAGCGCAAGCTGGGCTATGACGACTCGCTGGACGCCTTCGGCGTGCACGGCGTGGGCGGCATCGTCGGCGCCATCCTCACCGGTGCCTTCGCGGCTCCCGCCCTCGGTGGCTTCGGCACCGTGGAAGACATCGGCGCCCAGCTGTTCACCCAGTTCAAGGGTGTGGCCTTCACCGTCGTCTACACCGCCATCGTCACCTTCGTGATCCTCAAGGTCCTCGACCTGGTGGTCGGTCTGCGTGTCAGCGAGGAAGCCGAGAGCAGCGGCCTCGACCTCTCCGAGCACAACGAGCGCGGCTACAACCTCTAAGCCTTCGCCAATGATGGACATGGCGGGCGCCTTCGGGCGCCCGTCACGGGCGCCCCTGCGCCTGCGAAAAAAGGTCTCTCCATGGATAGCAATCTGATTCCCCTGCACTACGCCCTCGATACCTTCTACCTGCTGGTCTGCGGTGCTCTGGTGATGTGGATGGCCGCCGGTTTCGCCATGCTCGAGTCGGGCCTGGTGCGCGCCAAGAACACCGCCGAGATCCTCACCAAGAACGTCGTGCTCTACGGCGTGGCCTGCGTGATGTACCTGCTGATCGGCTACCACATCATGTACTCCAGCCCGGAAGGCGGCTTCCTGCCCAGCCTGGGCTTCCTGATCGGCGACGAGCACGCGGTCGACGTGGTCGCCGCCGGTGGCGAGGGCGCACCGGCCTTCTCCAAGCGCGCCGATTTCTTCTTCCAGGTGGTGTTCGTCGCCACTTCCATGTCGATCGTCTCCGGCGCGGTGGCCGAGCGCATGAAGCTGTGGAGCTTCCTCGCCTTCGCGGTGGTGATGACCGGCTTCATCTACCCCGTGCAGGGCTACTGGAAGTGGGGCTCCGGCTTCCTCGACCAGGCCGGCTTCCACGACTTCGCCGGCTCGGGGATGGTGCACCTGTGCGGCGCCTCGGCGGCGCTGGCCGGCGTGCTGCTGCTCGGGGCGCGGCGCGGCAAGTACGGCCCGGACGGCCAGGTCAACGCCATTCCCGGCGCCAACCTGCCGTTGGCCACCCTGGGCGCGCTGATCCTGTGGTTCGGCTGGTTCGGCTTCAACGGCGGCTCGCAGCTCAAGGTGAGCAGCATCGAGGACGCCAACGCGGTGGCCGCGGCCTTCCTCAACACCAACCTGGGCGCCGCCGGCGGCCTGCTCGCCGCGCTGATCGCCGCCCGTCTGCTGTTCGGCAAGGCCGACCTGACCATGGCGCTCAACGGCGCCCTGGCCGGCCTGGTGTCGATCACCGCCGAGCCGGTGACGCCGACCGCGCAGGTGGCCCTGCTGATCGGCGCGGTGGGCGGCGTGCTGTGCGTCGGCGGCGTGCTGCTGCTCGACAAGCTGAAGATCGACGACCCGGTCGGCGCCATCGCCGTGCACGGCCTGGGCGGTCTGTGGGGCCTGCTCGCCGTGCCGCTGACCAACGACGCCGCCAGCTTCGGCGCGCAGCTGCTCGGCATCGCCTGCATCTTCGCCTGGGTGTTCTCCGCCAGCCTGGTGGTGTGGGGCGTCCTCAAGGTGGTGATGGGCCTGCGCGTGGACGCCGAGGACGAATATGCCGGCGTCGACATTGTCGAATGCGGTATGGAGGCCTATCCGGAGTTCACTCGCAAGAGTTGACCCCGGTGGTTCCGCGCGGCGGACAAAGGGCACCTGCGGGTGCCCTTTGCTTTTTCTGGCGGCACGCTAGAATGCGCGCGAATGGCTCTGGAGTCGGGCTTTGTTCCCACCACTCGGTGGGCCATGGCCGCCCGGGTCGACGGAATCCGCACCGGCAGCGCGCGCAAGCGACGCTGTTGGGCTATATAGAAAATGCTTTTGCAGCACCATGGGGTCCCCATCATGAGCGAAGAAGATCTGGAACAGGACGAGCTGGAAGGCGCCGAGGAAGGCGAAGAGGAGCTGGGCGCTGCGCCGGATGACGACGGCGGCGACGAGGAGGAAGCGGCCGCACCGGCTGCCAAGAAGTCCAAGAAGGAGGCCGAGCCCGAAGAGCTGCCCTCCGTCGAGGCCAAGCAGAAGGAGCGCGACGCGCTGGCCAAGGCCATGGAGGAATTCCTGGCACGCGGCGGCAAGGTGCAGGAAATCGAATCCAACGTGGTTGCCGATCCGCCCAAGAAGCCGGACAGCAAGTACGGCAGCCGCCCGATCTGATCGGCGCGGAGCGGGTAGCGAGGGCGATCCCGGCCTGGCCGGGATCGCCCTCGTCGTTTTCAGGCCAGGCGCAGCGGATAGCTGAGCAGCAGGAAGTGCCCCAGATTGACCGCGCCGTGCAGCAGCACGGCCGCGCCCAGGCGGCCGGACAGCTGGAGAATCCAGCCGTAGCCGAGCCCGGCCAGCCCGGCGGCCACGGCGAAGGCCGCGCTGAACGGCGCGTGGGCCAGGCCGAACAGCAGGGCGGTGAGGCCGATACCGCGCGCCGCACCGAGACGGGCGACGAGCGCGCCCTGCAGCAGGCCGCGGAACAGCAGCTCCTCGGCCAGCGCCGTCACTCCCAGGTTCACCGCCAGCCACGGCAGCAGTTCCGCCGGCCATTTCGGCTGCCAGGCCACCACGTCGAGCGTCCAGGCCAGCGCCGGCATGCCCAGCAGGGTGGCCAGCGCGCACAGCCAGGCGGCGGCTGGGCGTGGCGGCGCAGCCGGCCGGCGCCCGGCTCGCCACCACCAGGCCAGCAGGGTGGCGCCGAGCAGCAGCTTGTCCCAGTGCAGGCGTACGCCGTAGGGCGCGGCATCGGGGCTGAGCGGGCGCGGCTCGCTGAGCGCCAGCGGCGCGAAGCCGGGCAGCGCATGGGCGGCCAGCGCCACGCCGGCGAGCAGGCTGGCGCCCAGCCACAGGTTGGTCGGCAGATGGCCCGGCGGATACAGCAGCCAGCCGGCGAACAGCACGCCGGCAAGCAGGCCGGGCAGGCGAATGCCGCCGGCGAGCAGGCCGGCCAGCAGCACCAGGGCGGGTAGCGCCAGGGTCACGGCCAGAGGCACGGGCGACGGGGAGAAGAGGGGGGATGGCGCGCCGACCTGGCGGGGAGCGGGACGCTGCGCCAACGGGCTCAGCGTCCGGCCTGCCAGGCGGCGAGCAGCGCCGGCAGTTCGGCCAGGCTGGCGATCTGCGCGTCGGGACGGCCTTCGCCCTCCCAGGGTTTGCCCTGCGGATTGACCCACACCGCGCGCATGCCGACCGCTTGGGCGCCGCGGATGTCGTCGCGCGGGTGGTCGCCGATATGCACGGCGGCGTGCGCCGGCACCTCGGCGTGCGCCAGTGCGGCGTGGAAGGCGCGCGGATCGGGCTTGCTGACTCCCAGCTCTTCGGCATTGAAGGCGAAGTGGAAGTAGTCGGCGATGCCGATGCGGCGCACGTCGGCGTTGCCGTTGGTCAGCACGCCCAGGCGGAACTGGCGGCCGAGCTGTTCCAGGGTGGGCAGCACCTCGGGGAACAGGCTGACCTGCTGGCGCGCGGTGAGAAAGTGCTCGAAGGCCTGCTCGGCCAGCGCCGCGGCCTCGGCCTCGGCGTAGCCGGCGCCGAGCAGGCCATGGCGCAGGGTGCGGCGGCGCAGCTCGCTGATGCGCCCGCCCAGGTCCGGGTCCTGTTCCAGTACCCAGCGCTTGCTGTGCTGCAGGCGCTCGCCGGCCGCGGCGCCGAGTTCCGGGGCGTGCTCGGCCAGCCAGGCGAGCAGGCCGGCTTCGGCGGTGTCGAGGACCGGGCCGACGTCCCACAGGGTGTCGTCGAGGTCGAAGGTGATCAGGCGCAGGGTCACGGGCGGCCTCCCGAATGGCCGAGTATTGCGGTAGGTCCACCCATCATACCGCCGGAAATCATTCCGGGCTGTCGTCTTCGTCGCGTGCCGGGGGCTCTGCGCTGCGCCGGTGGGCACGCGGGTGGGCCCGGTCGTAGACGTGCGCCAGGTACTGGAAGTCGAGACGGGCATAGCTCTGCGAAGTGCCGATGCCGGCAGGCTCGAGCGACTCCTGCACCGCCCGCAGGTGCCGGGGCGGCTCGCGCAGGGGGCTGACGAGATCGGGGCGCAGCATGTGCGGAGGCAGGCGCTGGTCGAGGGCGCGTACCCCCGCCTGGTGCACGCGCAGCTGCACCGCACGCGGACCGAGGCGCTGGCCGCGCCGGCCGACGAACAACGCCTGGTCGACGGCGACGCCCTCGCGCAGCGCCAGCCAGGCCTGCAGCGCCTCGCGCGCCTGGCGGCCGACCGGCAGCTCGCGAACCTTGTCGCCCTTGCCGCGCACCCGCACCCGGCCGGCGGCGAGGTCGAGGTGCGCGAGGTCGAGCTCGGTCAGCTCGGACAGGCGCAGGCCGGAGGAGTAGAACAGCTCGAGCATCGCCTGGTCGCGGCGGGCGAGGAAGTCGTCTTCCAGCTCCAGCGCAGCGTCGCCCGCAGCCCCGTCGAGCAGCTGCTGGTCGCGCTCGGTGTCGAGCCGCTTCGGCGGGCGCAGGCCGGCGCTGGGGTCGTGGCGGCAATGCCCTTCGCGGATCAGGTAGCGGTACAGGCCGCGCACCGCCGACAGCCAGCGCGCCAGGCTGCGCGGCGCCAGGCCTTGCTGGTGCAGGCTGGCGAGCAGGCGGCGCAGCGCCTTGTCGTCGAGCTGTTCCCAGTGGCTCAGGCCGGCCTCGGCGGCCAGGGCGAGCAGCTTGTCGAGGTCGCGGCGGTAGCCGGCCAGGCTGTGCGCCGACAGCTGGCGCTCACGGCGCAGATGGTCGAGGTAGGCGTCGAGTTCGGCGTGCATGGCGGGCTCCCGGGGTTGCCCCACACGTGGGGTGAAAACTCGCGCAGCGATTTTCCACCGAGAATCGGGAGGGTGGAAAACACCGGCGGTCGTCTTCCACCCGGCTTGGCGAAGACGGCGCGGCGTCGCCTCAGCGCACCGGCCGCAGCGCGGGCACCAGGCGCGGCAACAGGCGGGCGATGATCTCCGCCACGTGGCCGAGGAACACGGTGCCCAAGGAACTCTTGTAATGCTGCGGGTCGGGGCTGCCGAGCGCCAGCACGCCGTGCAGACCTTGGTGGTCGAGCACCGCCACCGCCGCCGAGCCGATGCTGCCGACGTTTTCGGCGGGGAACAGGAAGGCCAGTTCGCTGGGGCGCAGCACGCCGCATACCGTCTTGTTGCCGGCGAGCAGGGCGCCGACCGCCTGCTGGGCCTGCTCCGGGCTGACCCAGTGGCCCACCGCCGGCGGGTTGTCGCTGAACAGCAGCAGGCTGACGTAGGGCACCTGGAAGTCGTGGCGCAGGCTGTCCTCGGCGGCGGCCACCAGCTCCTCGAGGTCGTCGGCGTCGAGCAGGGCGATGATCAGCCGGCGGGTGCGGGCGAACAGGCGATCGTTGTCGCGGGCGATGTCCATCAGCTGGGTCAGGCGCGCGCGCAGCTCGTGGTTGCGCTCGCGCAGCAGGCGCAGCTGGCGCTCGACCAGCGACACCGCGTGGCCCGCCTCGTGGGGGATCAGCAGCTGCTCGAGCAGCTCGTCGCGGCCGACGAAGAACTGCGGGTGCGCCGCCAGCCAGGCGGCCACCTGTTCGGCGTCCAGCTCCGGAAGCTCGCTCACAGGCGCACCTGGCCTTCGAACACGCGCATCGCCGGGCCGGTCATCAGCACCGGTTGGCCGGGGCCGGCCCACTCGATGGACAGCTTGCCGCCGGGCAGTTCGATCTGCACCGGCGAGCTCAGCCAGCCCTGGCGAATGGCGGCCACCGCGGCGGCGCAGGCGCCGGTGCCGCAGGCCTGGGTCTCGCCGCAGCCGCGCTCCCAGACGCGCAGGCGCGCCCGGTGGGCGTCGACGATCTGCAGGAAGCCGATGTTGGCCTTCTGCGGGAAGCGCGGATGGGTCTCAAGCTGCGGGCCGAGTTCGTGCACCGGGGCGCTGTCGACATCGTCGACGCGCAGCACGCCGTGCGGGTTACCCATCGAGATGGCGGCCAGCTCGACGGTGCGCCCGCCCACCTCGACCTCGTAGGCGATCGCCGCCTCGGCGGCGACGAAGGGCACCTCGCTCGGCTCGAGGCGCGGTGCGCCCATGTCCACGGTGATCTGCCCGTCGCTGCGCACGTTCAGCTCGATCACGCTGTTCTTGGTTTCGACCCGAATGCGCTTCTTGGCGGTCAGCCGCTTGTCCAGCACGAAGCGGGCGAAGCAGCGCGCGCCGTTGCCGCACTGTTCCACCTCGGAACCGTCGGCGTTGAAGATGCGATAGCGGAAGTCCACGTCCGGACGGCTCGGCGGCTCGACGATCAGCAGCTGGTCGAAGCCGACGCCAGTGTGGCGGTCGCCCCACTGGCGCACGTGCTTGGGCTGCACGTGGGCGTGCTGGGTGACCAGGTCGAGGACCATGAAGTCGTTGCCCAGCCCGTGCATCTTGGTGAAACGCAGCAGCATGCCGGCCTCCGGATCAGTTGGGCAGCAGGCTTTCGCCGGCGTACAGCTCTTCGATGCTTTCGCGGCGGCGCACCAGGTGCACCTGCTCGCCGTCCACCAGCACCTCGGCGGCGCGACCGCGGGTGTTGTAGTTGGAACTCATGACGAAACCGTAGGCACCGGCCGAGCGCACCGCCAGCAGGTCGCCCTCGGCCAGCACCAGCTCGCGGTCCTTGCCGAGGAAGTCGCCGGTCTCGCAGATCGGCCCTACCAGGTCGTAGCGGCGCGCTTCGCCGTCGCGCGGCTGCACGGCCACGATGTCCATCCACGCCTGGTACAGCGCCGGGCGGATCAGGTCGTTCATCGCCGCGTCGATCACCGCGAAGTCCTTGTGCTCGGTGTGCTTGAGGTACTCGACGCGGGTCAGCAGCACGCCGGCGTTGGCGACGATCGAGCGGCCCGGCTCGAACACCAGCGCCAGCTCGCGGCCGGCCAGACGCTCGCGCACCGCCTTGATGTAGTCGCCGGCCAGCGGCGGCTCCTCGTCGCGGTAGCGCACGCCGAGGCCGCCGCCCAGATCCAGATGCTTGATCTGGATGCCGCGTGCGGCCAGGCGGTCGACCAGCGCCAGCAGGCGCTCGAGGGCGTCGAGGAACGGGTCGAGCTGGGTCAGCTGCGAGCCGATGTGGCAGTCGACACCGACCACCTCGAGGTTCGGCAGTTCGGCGGCGCGGGCGTAGACGCGCTCGGCGACGTCGATGCTGACGCCGAACTTGTTCTCCTTGAGGCCGGTGGAGATGTACGGGTGGGTCTGGGCATCGACATCCGGGTTGACGCGCAGCGACACCGGCGCCTTGACGCCCAGCTCCGCCGCCACCTGCTGCAGGCGCTCCAGCTCGACCTCGGACTCGACATTGAAGCAGTGCACGCCGACTTCCAGCGCCCGGCGCATGTCGTCGCGGGTCTTGCCGACCCCGGAGAACACCACCTTGGCCGGGTCGCCGCCGGCGGCCAGCACGCGCTCCAGTTCACCGCGCGAGACGATGTCGAAGCCGGCGCCCAGACGGGCGAGCAGGTTGAGCACGCCGAGGTTGGAGTTGGCCTTGACCGCGAAGCACACCAGGTGCGGCATGCCGGTCAGCGCGTCGGCGTAGGCGCGGAACTGCGCCTCGATGTGGGCGCGCGAGTAGACGTAGGTGGGGGTGCCGAAGCGCTCGGCGATGGCGGACAGCGCCGCGCCCTCCGCGAACAGCTGGCCGTCGCGGTACTGGAAGGGTTGCATGAGGCCTCCTGGGGGAGCCGGGGCACCCGCGGCAGGGGCGGGTGCGCAGAATCTTAGAGTTCGAAACGGTCTTTGCTGTGGCCGGCCTTGTCGTCGCCGGGCAGGTACAGCGGCCCTTTCTGGCCGCAGCCGGTGAGGCCCGCGCTGATCACGAGCAGCGCGAGGAGCGGAAGCAGCAGGCGCTTCATGGCGGAAATCCTTGTAAAAGCATCGAATGCGCCGGAGTATACCGGCCCCCCGTGGGCTTGCCTATGCGCCGGGACGCGCGGCGGGCGCGGCTTGCGCGCTGCGTCGCGCAGCGTCCGGCAGGCGCTCCGGGAGCCTTTCCGTTTCAGTGGAGAAAAGCCCATGAGTCTCAGCGAAGCCCGCTTCCATAGCCTGGTGGACGCCCTGCAGCGGGCGGTCGAGGATGCCTTCGATGCCAGCGACCTGGATGTGGATCTGGAAAACAGCGGTGGCGTGCTCACCGTGCGCTTCGACAACGGCAGCCAGCTGATCTTCAGCCGCCAGGAGCCGCTGCGCCAGCTGTGGCTGGCGGCGCGCTCGGGCGGCTTCCACTTCGACTACGACGAGACGGCCGCCACCTGGGTGTGCGACGCCAATGGCGAGGCGCTGCCGGCGATGCTCGCGCGCCTGGTCCGCGAGCAGGGCGGCGAGCCGGTGGACTTCTCCGCCCTGTGAGGGCTGAGCATGCCTGCGCCCAGCGCTGGCATGCTGCGCGGCGCATTCCCGCGAGTGGGCGCGAAGCGCGCGCAGTTCCAGCGCCCCCGGGGGAGCAGGCCGTAAGGCTCAGTCGCTGGTGATCGTGTCCACCCCTGAGTGGGCACGCTGCCTGGTCCGCCCCCGCGGCCGAAAGCGGAGTGTGCGTGGCGCCTGCCTGTGCGCGAGCCGCCGGGCCCAGACGGCTGCACCGGCTTGTCTATTCGCCTTGCTGTGGTATGGTCGGTTGCAAACCCCGCCTGCGCCGGTTGTGTCAAGACACCGCGTCTGGCGATGCGCCGTTGAAAGCGGCCGCCCCCTCGGGCATCGCTTTCGGCCCTGCTTCGCTGACGTTCGCGACGTTTTCACACAGCCTGTTCGGGTGGGGTTTTCCTTTTTCGCAACCTGCCAAGGAGCCCTGCCGACATCATGAGCCTGTCGCCCCCCATCACCATCACCCGTCTCGACCTGCAGCGCCTGGAGCGCCTGCTGGACAGCCTGGAGGAGTTCGGACCCACCGCCGAGGCCCTGGAGCGCGAGCTGGGCCGCGCCGCGGTGGTCGGTCTGGACGAGGTGCCGCCGGGCGTGGTGACCATGAACTCCACCGCGCGCTGCCGCGAGGAAGCCAGCGGCAAGGAGTACCGCCTGACCCTGGTCTACCCGCACGAGGCGGGCGGCGAGGGCACCGTGTCGGTGCTGGCGCCGGTCGGCTGCGCGCTGCTCGGCCTGTCGGTGGGGCAGACCATCGACTGGGCCGTGCCGGGCGGCAAGGCCCTGCAACTGACCCTGCTCGGCGTCGACTACCAGCCGGAGGCGGCCGGCGCGGTGCGCTGAAATCGGTCGACGAGTACGGCAACAGCCCGCACCGATGATCGGTCGCGGGCTTTGTCGTTTCTGGGGCAAGGCGCTAGCGCGAAGCGGATCCGATCGTGGCCGGTACGGCGCGGCCGAGCAGCGGCAAGCAACGTCTGTGCTTGGGGTCGGCCAGCGGGCCGTCATAGCAGAGCTGCGGCGGGTTGGCCTCGAGCAGCCGGGCCGGCCCCGCGCCGTAGGGATTGCCTTCGGCGGTGGCGCTCAGCGCCTGCGCGGCGGTGAAGCCGGGAGCCAGGGTGTTGAGGCGGTTGAAGAGCTGGATGCGTGCATCCAGGTCATGCAACCGCGCCAGGTACTGGCGCAGGTCCGGTCCGGCGACGGCGGCCAATATATTGCCGATAGGGTTGCGCCAGTCCCGGTGGAGCGGAGGTTGCGGCTGCTCGCGTAGCCAGCCGGCAAACTCGCTCGCCGTCAGCTGCGAGGCGGCGGCAATGTGCAGGTAGTGGGGCAGGATGGTGTTACTGCTCATGTTCGGCTTGTACAGCAGCTGCAGGGCGAGGCGGCCCTTGTCGGTGATGAAGGTGGGGTCGTCACGCATCGCCGCGAAGCCGTTGGCCTGCATGACGAACTCGCTCTGCATGGCGCTCTGCAGCGAGCGCTCGGCGGCCGTCAGGGCGGGCTGTGGCGAAGGCCGCTCGATCAGGGCCTGCTGGTACAGCGCGCCAAGAGTGCCGATGTCGCCGGCGACCAGCTGGGCGACGATCATCTTCTGGATCAGGCTGTCGGAGGCGGCGAGGTGCCGGCGCCAGTGGCCGAGGTCTTCCTCGAGCAGGGCCCGGGCCTGCTCGGGCTGGCCATCGAGCAGCAGCCGGCAGGCTTCCAGCGCCAGCAGGCGGTTGCCGGCGACCAGGGCGGCATAGTTCGGCCACGGTTCCGCCAGCTCGCTGGCGATCAGGCGGCGCAGATCGGCGAGGCGCGCGGCCTGTCGGTAGCGTGCCAGCAGTTCCCGGCCTTGCTCCAGATGCGCCGCGTTGCGCACTGGTTCCAGGCAGCTGGGTTGGTCGTGCGGTGCGGCGAGCTTGGGGATGTCCAGCTGGCGCAGCGGCGCCGGCTGGAACGAATCATCGAAAGGCGAATGCGTGGCGCGCCACTGCCGGTACTCGGCCAGGCGGGCCTGGCCGGCGCTCATCGGTTCGGCGGCGGCATCCAGACCCAGCAGGTAGAGGTGCCCGGCACTGGGGTTCTGCTGGGCGCGGGCCTCCGCCACCCAGGTGCTCGCCTGGCGGTCCAGGGGCACGTCGCGGATCCAGATCAGCGCCAGTGAGACGAGCAGCACGGCGGCGCCGAGCACGACGAGAATGAGCTGAGAAGCACGAGTCATGGGGACGTCCTTGTCCGGGAGAAGCTGCGCCGCATGGCGGCTTCCCGCCACTGGCGTTGCCAGGGGAGTCAAGGCTCGTATCGGTTCGAGCCGGGGCGGCGGGCCGCGATGCGGGGAGAGAGGTTTGGACGTGGCCTGGCGGGCCGGCGCCGTGTGGCGCCCGGCCCGCCCACCGGGCCCTCAGGCCGGCTGCAGAATGGTCAGTACGGTGCGCAGCTGCTCGGTGGCGTCGAGGCCGAGGCTGGTCAGGTAGCCGCCGTCGGCTTTGGTGATCAGACCCTTGGCGTGCAGGCGCTCGCCGGCGGCGACCTTCTGCGGCGCCGCGTCGTGATGGATCTTGAGGCCCTCCTGGGAATTGTCCGGGTTGAACAGGGTGAGCAGTTCCAGTTCGGCGATCAGCTCGGGGGTCAGGTTCATGGTGCCTCCAGTGCAGGACAGGGCGGGCGCCGCTGGCGTCCGCGGGATGTTGTTATTCGTCGTCTTCTTCTTCGCTATCGCCCAGCGCCTCCGGCAGCTCGGGCAGGGCGCGCAGCATGCTTTCGTAGCCGGCGCCGTCGAACGAGCGGTTGGCGGCCAGCATGTTCTCGATCTCGTGGGCGAGGATCAGCGCCATCAGGCGCACGGCCTCGCTGCGTTCGTAGCCGACCAGGGTCAGCTTGTTGAGGGTGGCCAGGGCGGCCGGCGGCTCGCCGGCGGCGATCTGGTTTTCGACGGCTTCGATCAGCTTCTGTTCGGCGAAGACGGCATCGTCCTCGGCGTGGTGTTCGCTCATGGCGGGGGACTCGTCGGGAGGCGGCGGAGGGTCTTCATCCAGCCGGCAGAGGGTGCAACTGCCCTCGTCGGGGCGGCTGGTTTCGACGTAACGCACGCGCCGGTGTGCCGACTGGCGGTCGGCGCTGACGCGAAAGCGCGGGCGGTCGGTGGGCATGGCGGGCATTCCGGGCGGCCGTGGCCTCCTTCATACCGCGCCGGGAGCGGGTGGGGCAAGCGCTCGTTGGTCGCAAGCCTCCGCCCCGCACGGGCGGGGCCGGAGGCGAGGGCGATCAGCGGGCGGCCAGCAGTTCCTGGCCGCGCGCCACGGCGGCGCGCACCTGGGCCGGAGCGGTGCCGCCGATATGGTTGCGGGCGTTGACCGAGCCTTCCAGGGTCAGCACGGCGAATACGTCGTCAGCGATCTGGTCGCTGAACTGGCGCAGCTCGTCGAGGCTCATCTCGGCCAGATCCTTGCCGGTCTGCACGCCGTACTTCACCGCGTGGCCGACGATCTCGTGGCAGTCGCGGAACGGCAGGCCCTTGCGCACCAGGTAGTCGGCAAGATCCGTGGCGGTGGAGAAGCCGCGGCGGGCGGCCTCGCGCATCACCTCGACGCGCGGCTTGATCGCCGGGACCATGTCGGCGAAGGCGCGCAGCGAGTCGCGCAGGGTGTCGGCGGCGTCGAACAGCGGCTCCTTGTCCTCCTGGTTGTCCTTGTTGTAGGCCAGCGGCTGGCCCTTCATCAGGGTCAACAGGCCGGTCAGCGCGCCGAATACGCGGCCGCTCTTGCCGCGCACCAGCTCGGGGACGTCCGGGTTCTTCTTCTGCGGCATGATCGAGGAGCCGGTGCAGAAGCGGTCGGGCAGCTCGATGAAGTTGAACTGCGCCGAAGTCCACAGCACCAGCTCCTCGGAGAAGCGCGACAGGTGCATCATCGCCAGCGAGGCGGCGGCGCAGAATTCGATGGCGAAGTCGCGGTCCGACACGCCGTCCAGCGAGTTGCCGCCGATGGCCTCGAAGCCGAGCAGCTGGCAGGTGATCTCGCGCTGGATCGGGTAGGTGGTGCCGGCCAGCGCGGCGGAGCCCAGCGGCATGCGGTTGACGCGCTTGCGGCAGTCGACCAGGCGCTCGTAGTCGCGCGACAGCATCTCGAACCAGGCCAGGAGGTGGTGGCCGAAACTCACCGGCTGGGCGGTCTGCAGGTGGGTGAAGCCGGGCATGATCACTTCGGCGTGCTGCTCGGCCTGGGCCAGCAGGCCCTGCTGCAGACGGGTGATCTCGGCGAGGATGACGTCGATCTCGTCGCGCAGCCACAGGCGGATGTCGGTGGCCACCTGGTCGTTGCGGCTACGGCCGGTGTGCAGCTTCTTGCCGGTGATGCCGATGCGGTCGGTCAGCCGCGCCTCGATGTTCATGTGCACGTCTTCCAGGTCGACGCGCCAGTCGAAGCTGCCGGCCTCGATCTCGGCCTGGATCTGCTTGAGGCCGTCGATGATCGCGTCGCGCTCGGCGACGGTCAGCACGCCGGCCTGTTCCAGCATGGTGGCGTGGGCGATCGAGCCCATGATGTCGTGGCGGTACAGGCGCTTGTCGAAGTCGACGGAGGCGGTGAAGCGGGCGACGAAGGCGTCGACCGGCTCGCTGAAGCGGCCGCCCCAGGACTGGTTGGTTTTTTCGCTGCTCATCGGTGTCTCGTGCTGTGCATGCGTCGATGGGGTAAGTGGCGGGCATGATAGCAGGTCGACCGGCCAAACCCGGCAGCGGCATTCGGTGACGTAGGTCACCGCTCGCATGCGCGGCGGCTTGCCGGACGAACGGTCGCCATCGACACTGGTGCGATGCGCGCACCCTGGTCCACCGGCACCCGCCCGCCGGCCTCATCCGACGACTTTTTCCTGCCCGAGCTGTGCACCCCGGAGGCGCTGCTCAGCCTGGTGCTGCTCGCCGAGCTGCTGGTGCTGGTGCTGGTGCTGGCCGAGCCGCTGCAGCCGGCGTTCGACTGGGTGCGCATGGCGCTGACCTCGCTGTTCGTGCAGTGGCTGGTGCTGCTCTCGGCGGCGGCGCTGTGCCGCCTGCGCCCCTGGCTGATGCGCCTGCCGCAGGCGCTGGCCGGCATGCTGTGCGGCGGCCTGGTAGTGGCGCTGACCCTGGCCTGCACCTGGGCCGCCGGTCATTTCGGCTTGGCCGCGCCGCGCCCGCTGGAGGGCCAGCTCAACCTGTACCTGCGCCATGGGCTGATCGCGCTGATCATGTCCGGCCTGGTGCTGCGCTACTTCTGGCTGCAGAGCCAGTGGCGCCGCCAGCAGCAGGCCGAGCTGCGCGCGCGTCTGGAAGCGTTGCAGGCGCGCATCCGCCCGCATTTCCTGTTCAACAGCCTGAACAGCATCGCCAGCCTGGTCGCCATCGATCCGGACAAGGCCGAGCAGGCGGTGCTGGATCTCTCCGACCTGTTTCGCGCCAGCCTGGCACGCCCCGGCAGTCTGGTCGCCTGGCGCGACGAGCTGGCCCTGGCGCAGCGCTACCTGTCGATCGAGCGCTACCGCCTGGGCGAGCGCCTGCGCCTGGACTGGCGGATCGACGGGGTGCCGGACGACCTGCCGATTCCCCAGCTGACCCTGCAGCCGCTGCTGGAGAACGCCATCATCCACGGCGTGCAACCGCGCATCGACGGCGGCCTGGTCGAAGTGCGCGCCGAGTATGCCGACGGCCACTTCCACCTGTGCGTGAGCAACCCGCTGGCGACCCAGGAGGCCGCGGAGTCGGGCGGCACCCGCCTGGCGTTGGGCAACATCGAGGCGCGGCTGACGGCACTTTTCGGACCAGATGCGAGTCTGAGCATCGAGCGCCGTGACGGACGGCACTTCACCTGTCTACGCTATGCTTGTGCGAGACCTAAGCAGGAAGCCAGAGCATCATGAATGTCCTGATAGTCGACGACGAACCTCTTGCGCGTGAACGCCTGGCTCGAATGGTCGGGCAGCTGGACGGCTATCGGGTGCTCGAGCCCCAGGCCGGCAATGGCGAGGAGGCACTGGCGCTGATCGACAGCCTCAAGCCCGACATCGTCCTGCTCGACATTCGCATGCCCGGCCTCGACGGCCTGCAGGTGGCGGCCAAGCTCTGCGAGCGCGAGGCGCCGCCGGCGGTGATCTTCTGCACCGCGCACGACGAGTTCGCCCTCGAGGCCTTCCAGGTCAGCGCGGTCGGCTACCTGGTCAAGCCGGTGCGCCAGGAGGCGCTGGTCGAGGCGCTGAAGAAGGCCGAGCGGCCCAACCGCATGCAGCTGGCGGCCCTCGGCCGTCCCGCCGCCGAGCATGCCCCGCCGCGCAGCCACATCGGCGCGCGCACCCGCAAGGGCATCGACCTGATTCCGCTGGAGCAGGTGATCTACTTCATCGCCGATCACAAGTACGTGACCCTGCGCCACGAGCACGGCGAGGTGCTGCTCGACGAGCCGCTCAAGGCGCTGGAGGACGAGTTCGGCGAGCGCTTCGTGCGCATCCACCGCAACGCGCTGGTGGCCCGCACGCGCATCGAGCGCCTGCAGCGCACGCCGCTCGGGCATTTCCAGATCTACCTGCGCGGTCTGGGCGACGAGGCGCTGATCGTCAGCCGTCGCCACGTGGCCGGCGTGCGCAAGCTGATGAACGAGCTGTGATGGCCACAGGCGACGCCGACTGACCCGGCGACGCCTTTCCTTGCCGGTGGCCGGTCCAGCCGCCGCGCCGAGCCTGTTATCATCGCGGCAATCCCCCTGCATCCGGAATTGCCCATGTCCCGCGAAATCCGCATTGCCACCCGCAAGAGTGCCCTCGCCCTGTGGCAGGCCGAGTACGTCAAGGCCCGCCTGGAGGCGGCCCATCCCGGTCTGGTGGTGACCCTGGTGCCGATGGTCAGCCGCGGCGACAAGCTGCTCGACGCGCCTCTGGCGAAGATCGGCGGCAAGGGTCTGTTCGTCAAGGAGCTGGAAACCGCCCTGCTGGAGAACGAGGCCGACATCGCCGTGCATTCGATGAAGGACGTGCCGATGGACTTCCCCGAGGGGCTCGGCCTGTACTGCATCTGCGAGCGCGAGGACCCGCGCGACGCCTTCGTTTCCAACAGCTTCGCAAGCCTCGACGCGCTGCCCGCCGGCAGCGTGGTCGGCACCTCCAGCCTGCGCCGCCAGGCCCAGCTGCTGGCCCGCCGTCCCGACCTGAAGATCCAGTTCCTGCGCGGCAACGTGAACACCCGCCTGGCCAAGCTGGACGCCGGCGAGTACGACGCCATCATCCTCGCTGCTGCCGGGCTGATCCGCCTCGGCTTCGAGGCGCGCATCCGCGCCTTCATCAGCGCCGAGGACAGCCTGCCAGCCGGCGGCCAGGGCGCGGTGGGCATCGAGTGCCGCACGGCCGATGCCGAGGTGCACGCGCTGCTGGCTCCGCTGCATCACGCCGACACCGCCGACCGGGTCAACGCCGAGCGCGCGCTGAACAAGCGCCTCAACGGCGGCTGCCAGGTGCCGATCGCCTGCTACGCGCTGCTCGAGGGCGAGAACCTGTGGCTGCGCGGCCTGGTCGGCCAGCCCGACGGCGGCGCGCTGCTGCGCGCCGAGGCCCGCGCGCCGCGCGCGGCAGCCGAGACGCTCGGCGTGCAGGTGGCCGAGGCGCTGCTGGCGCAGGGTGCCGACCGCATCCTTGCCGCAGTCTACGGCGAAGCGGTCGAACAACCGTGAGCGACTGGCGCCTGCTGCTGACCCGTCCGGCCGAGGACTGCGCCGCACTGGCGCAGACCCTCGCCGAGCACGGCGTGTTCGGCCATTGCCTGCCGCTGCTGGAGCTCGAGGCGCTGGCCGAGACGCCCGAGCAGCGCAGCCTGTTTCTCGATCTCGACCGCTACAGCGCGGTAGTGGTGGTCAGCAAGCCGGCGGCGCGCCTGGGGCTGGCCCTCCTCGACCGCTACTGGCCGCAACCGCCGATGCGCCAGCGCTGGTTCGCCGTGGGCGCCGCCACCGGCGCCCTGCTCGACGCCTACGGGCTGGACGCCTGCTGGCCGGAGGACGGCGACGACAGCGAAGCGCTGCTCGCCCTGCCGCAGCTGCAACAGGCGCTCGCGGTGCCCAATCCGCGGCTGCTGATCCTGCGCGGCGAGGGCGGTCGCGACTGGCTCGCCGAACGCTTGCGCGAGCAAGGGGTGGCCGTCGACTATCTTTCCCTGTACCGCCGCCGCCTGCCGGAGTATCCCGCCGGTGCGCTGGCCGCCGCGGTGCGCGAGCACGCGCTGAATGGCCTGGTGGTCAGCAGCGGCGAGGGACTGGCCAATCTGCAGCGCCTGGCCGGCGCCGACTGGTCGGGACTGGCGCGCCTGCCGCTGTTCGTGCCCAGCCCGCGGGTCGCCGCACTGGCCGCCGAGGCCGGGGCCACCGATATACGTGACTGCCGCGGCGCCAGCGCCGCGGCCCTGCTGGCATGTCTGACCCGCGAGGCGGGAAGCATGCCGCGCTGAGACCGGCCGACGCCGAGTTGCCGGCCGCGCCAATCGACCAGAAGGATGCCGACGTGATCGATCCCGCCCCGCAAACCGAACCCGCATCCACTCCGGCTGCCGTCGCGCCGCCGGGGCCGCCTCGCGCGCACGGCAGCGGCCGGGCGCTTTCCGTCCTGGCCTTGCTGCTGGGGGCCGGCGGCCTGCTGGCGGGCGCCTGGAGCCTGTGGCAGGTACGCGCGCTGCATGATGTCGATGTGCAGCAGGAGCGCCGCCTGGAGGAGGCGCGCAGCCAGTCCATGGGCCTGGCCGAGCGCGATCTGGTGATGAGCCACCAGCTCGCCCAGCTGCCGTCGCCGGCCGAGCTGGAAGAGCGCCGCCGGCTGGTCGCCGACCTGCAGCTCGGCCAGCAGCAGCTCAGCGAGCGCGTCGACCGCGTGCTGGGCGCCAGCCGCCAGGAGTGGCGCCTGGCCGAGGCCGAGCACCTGCTGCGCCTGGCCAGCCTGCGCCTGTCGGCGCTGCAGGACGTCGCCAGCGCGCGCTTCCTGGTCGCCGCCGCCGACCAGATCCTGCGCGACCACGACGATCCGGCCGCCTTCGCCGCCCGCGAGCGGGTGGTGGACGCTCTGGAAGCGCTGCGCCGTCTGCCGGTACTCGACCGCTCCGGGGTGTTCCTGCAGTTGACTGCGCTCGGCGAGCAGGCGTCGCGGCTGAATACCCGGCGTCCCGAATTCCAGCCGCCGCAGGGCGACAACCTGCCGGCCGCCGCCCGGGTCGCCGAGGGCGACGGTGCCAGCCGCTGGGCCGAGTGGTGGCGACACCTCAGCGGCTTCGTACGCCTGGAGTTCACCGCTACCGACGAGGTCAAGCCGCTGCTCGCCGGGGAGACCCTCGAGCAATTGCGCCTGGCCCTGCGCCTGGCTCTGGAGCAGGCGCAGTGGGCGGTGCTCAACGGCCAGCCGCAGGTCTACCGTAGCGCCCTGGAGCAGGGCCGGGCCCTGGTGCAGCGCTACTTCGGCCTGGATACCCCGGAGAACCAGGCGTTGCACGACCGCCTCGGCGAGCTCGCCGACCAGCCGGTGGCCCAGGAGCTGCCCGACCTGGCCCCGGCGCTCAACGCCCTGCAGGCCTACCTCGCCCAGCGCGAGCGCGCCGCGCTGGAGGCGGCGACGGGGCGCCAGCAACCGGCCGGCTCGCCCGCTCCGGCAGAGGCCGTGCCGGCGAGCCGCCCCGAAGCCGCGCCCGCAGCCGGTGAGCCGGCGGTGGAGGAGGGGCAATGAGCCGCACCTTCCTGCTGTTCCTGCTGGTCATCCTCGCCGCCGCGCTGCTCGGCCTGGCGATCGCCGACCAGGCCGGCTACGTGCTGATCGCCTACAAGGGCTTCCGCTACGAGTCCACCTTCTGGGTGTTCCTCGCCGTCGGCCTCGGACTGTGGGCGCTGCTGTTCGGGGTGCGTCTGCTGCTCGGCCTGATGGGCGCCTCGGGACGCCTGGTCAACCCCTGGTCGCGGCGCAACCGCCGGCGCCGCGGCCAACTGGCCGCCGAGCGCGGTCTGCTCGAGCTGGCCGCCGGGCGCTGGTCGCGTGCCCTGCGCCTGCTGCGCCGTGCCGCCGAGCACGGCCAGCAGCCGCTGGTCAGCTACCTGGCGGCGGCGCGCGCGGCCAGCGAACTGGGCGAGCACGCCAGCGCCGAACAGCTGCTCGACCAGGCCCGCGAGCGCGAGCCGAAGGCCGCCGTGGCCATCGCCCTGGCCCGCGCGCAGCTGCTGATGGCGCGTGGCGCCGACGCCGAAGCGGTGGCGACGCTGGGAGCGGTGCGCGAGCAGCAGGCGCACAACCCCCATGCGCTGCGCCTGCTGCAGGAGCTGTACGTGCGTCTGGAGAACTGGGCGGCGCTCGGCGAGCTGCTGCCCGAATTGCGTCGCCACAAGCTGCTCAACGACGCCGAACTGGACGCGCTCGAGCAGCGCGTCCGCCGCGCCCAGCTGGCGCGTGCCGCCGAGCAGGGCCTGGCGGCCCTGCAGCAGGCCTGGCAGCAACTGCCCCAGGCGCAGCGGCAGAGCCCGGCGCCGCTGGCGGCCTACGCCGAGCAGCTGATGCGCCTGGGCGCCGAGGCGGAGGCCGAGGAGGCGTTGCGCGGCGGTCTCAAGCGCCACTTCGATGCCCGTCTGGTCGAACTCTACGGTTGCGCCCAGGGCCGCGATCCGGCGCGCCAGCTGGCCACTGCCGAGGCCTGGCTGAAGGCGCAGCCGGAACACCCCGGCCTGCTGCTCGCCCTCGGCCGCCTGGCCCTGCGCAATCAGTTGTGGGGCAAGGCGCGCGACTATTTCGAGCACAGCCTGCGCCTCGAACGGCGCGTCGAGACCTATGGCGAGCTGGCCCGCCTGCTCGCCCGGCTTGGCGAGCTGGAGCGCAGCAACCACCTGCTGCAGGACGGCCTGGGGCTGTTCGGCGCCACCCTGCCGGTCTTGCCGCAACCGACTGCCGAGCGGAAGTGACGATTGTCGCTACTCCCTTGACAAGCGGTGCAGCAGCTCTGCCGAGCGGCCTTGAAAGGCCGCCCGGCTTTCCTCTACCGTAACGCCCCTTCGTTCCCGCTACCGGAGCCGCCATGTCGCTGGCCAATCCCCGCCTGTTGAATCTCGTTGCCTTCCTGTTCTGCGCCGGGCTGCTGGCCTTCGGCCTGTACCTGGAGCATGTCGACGGCCTGGAGCCTTGCCCGCTGTGCGTGGTGCAGCGCATCGAATTCATCGCCGTCGGCCTGATCGGCCTGGCCGCGGCGATTCACGGCCCGCAGCGCCGCGGCCGGCGCGTCTATGCGTTCTTCAGCCTGCTGTTCGCCGCGGCCGGCATCGCCACCGCCGGCCGCCAGGTCTGGCTGCAGGGCTTGCCGGCGGACCAGCTGCCGGCTTGCCTGCCGAGCCTCGAGTACATGATGGAGGCGCTGCCGTTCCAGGACATCGTGCGTGCGGTGCTGCACGGTACCGCCGACTGCGCCGAGGTGACCTGGACCCTGCTCGGCCTGAGCATCCCGGAGTGGAGTCTGCTGGCCTTCGCCGGACTGGCGGCGCTGGCGCTGCTGCAGCTGCTGCGGCGCGACTGAGAATCGCCTCAAACACCCGTATCAAAAATTTCCCGGCCACGGCTTGCTGGCGGTAGATGGCCAGCATAGTCTGGCCGGCACCGGCAGCCCGGGATGTCGCCGCGTGACCCACGCCCGTGCCAGCCGTCGATGCCTGGTGGCATCGCGTCCCTTGCGCATAACAACACATCCGACGCGGGAAGCGAGGTGTAGCATGCTCGAGAATTGCCGCAACGCCCAGGAACGCTGGGGCGGTGTGCACCAGCTGCTGGATCGCTGGTTGCAGGACCGCCACCAGCTGGTCAGTGCCTATCAGCTCCTGCACAGTCGTCCCCAGGGCGCCGGGCCGGAACTGGAAGGTTTCTGTGCCCAACTGATGGACTACGTCTCCGCCGGTCATTTCGAAATCTACGAACAGCTGCTCGGCGAGGCTCACGCCTTCGGCGACCAGCCCGCCCTGGCGCTCGCCGCCCAGGTCTATCCGCAGATCGAGGCCAGCACCCTCGCGGTGCTCGACTTCAACGACCGCTGCGACAACGGCGACTGCCGCGATACCGTCGGCTTCGGTCGCGAGTTGCAGCGCCTCGGCCAACTGCTGCACCAGCGCTTCGAGCTGGAGGACTGCCTGATCGAAGTGCTGCACAACGTGCACACCGGGCAGGCGACAGAATCCGGCTGACCTCCCTCGCCGCGGCACGCATCGTTCTAGCGGTGCCATTGCCGCGGGGCTAGTATGGTTTCACACCACATAGCCGGGAGGCGTATGCATGGCAACCAGGAATAAGCCGGTCACCACTCCGCTGCATCTGTTGCAGCAACTGTCCCACAGCTTGCTGGAGCATCTGGAGGAGGCCTGCAGCGAGGCCTTGGTGGATGCCGAGAAAGTGCTGGCCAAGCTGGAGAAGCAGCGCGGCAAGGCCCAGGACAAGCTGCACAAGGCCAGCGCCCGTCTCGAGACCGCCGCCGCTGCCGGCAAGGCGAAGGCCCAGGCCAAGGCGCGAACCAGCATTGCCGACCTGGAGGAAGTCCTCGACACCCTCAAGCAGCGCCAGAGCGAAACCCGCGAATACATCCTGCGTCTCAAGGCGGATGCCGAGGAAAGCCTGAACCTGGCCCAAGGCATCGGCAAGGTCAAGGAAACCGTCGGCCAGCTGCTGGCCCATCGCGAGGCCGGTGGCGTCGCTCCCAAGGCGCCGCGCCGGGCGCGCGGCACACCACCGCCCACGGCCAAGACCGCCACCGCGCCGCGCACGCGGCGCACGTCCGCGACCAAGTCGGCGCCCTCGGCAACATCGGACAAGGCCAGCGCTTCCGCTGCAGCCAAACCGGCGGCCAAGCCTGCCACTTCGACCACGGTCAAGCCGGCGGCCAGGACTGCGACTCCGGCCGCAGCCAAACCGGCGGCGGCCAAGTCTGCGGCTCCGGTCGCGGCCAAGGCCACAACTCCGGCCGCTGCCAAGCCGGCGAGCAAACCCGCGGCCAAACGCGCTCCGGCGAGCGCCGCCAAGCCGGCCGACAAAGCCGTCACTCCGGCGGCCAAGGCCGGCAAGCCGGCGACCACCCGCGCCCCGCGCAAGCCGGCCGCTGCCAAACCGGCGGCGAACCCGCCCGCATCCAGTGTCAGCGGTGCGGAACAGCCCGCCGGCGAGCCCGCCGCTCAGGGTTGAGTCAGCTCCGTCGCCGCGCTGCGCAGTTGCTGCAGCGCGGCGCGGTGCTCGGCCGATACCGATGGCCAGGTGGCGGCCAGCGCCTCCAGCCAGTTTCCGGCTCTCCCTTCGGATGCAACCGCCCAGTCGGCGCTCAGGCCCTGCAGGCGCTCCAGCAACCGCCGTTCGGCCTGCAGCTCCAGCGCCGCCAATTGGCCGCGTAGTTCGGCCAGCACAGCGTCGCCTTGCGCGGCGTCCTTCCAGGCCCGGCGCAGCCCGCGCAACGGTGTCGTCACCGTAGCCTGCCAGGGACGCGCCAGCTCCTCGAGCCGGGCGACGCGCGCGGGGCTGGCGGCCACTCCACGCCGTTCCAGCCACAGCGCGGCGAGCAGCAGACAGACGTCGGCGCCGGCCTCGTCCTGCAGGGCCAGGCACAGCCCGGCCACCCTGGGACGGGCGTAGAGCGCCACGGAAAAATCCCATAACGATTGCGTCATGCAGCCTCCGGGCGAGGGGCGGGCGAAGCTGATAAACTTCGCCACCGCCGAACCAGTCCCACGATCATGATCCGAATCCAGAATCTTATCCTGCAGCGCGGGCCGCAGCGCCTGCTCGATGGCGCCGACCTGACCCTGCATCCCGGCCAGAAGGTCGGCCTGATCGGCGCCAACGGCGCCGGCAAGTCCTCGCTGTTCGCCCTGCTGCGCGGCGAGCTGCATGCCGACGGCGGCGACTGCCTGCTGCCGGCGGACTGGCGCATCGCCCACATGCGCCAGGAGGTCGACACCCTCGAGCGCCGCGCGGTGGACTACGTGCTGGACGGCGACGGCAACCTGCGCCGCATCCAGCGCGAACTGGTCGCGGCCGAGGCGCGCCACGACGGCGCGGCCATCGCCCAGCTGCACCACGACCTGGACGTGGCCTCCGGCTACGACGCCGACGCGCGCGCGCGCAAACTGCTGGCCGGCCTCGGCTTCACCGCCGAGCAGATGGAGCGCGCGGTCGGCGACTTCTCCGGCGGCTGGCGGATGCGCCTCAACCTGGCCCAGGCGCTGATGTGCCCGTCCGAGCTGCTGCTGCTCGACGAGCCGACCAACCACCTCGACCTCGACGCCATCCTCTGGCTGGAAAGCTGGCTGAAAGGCTATCCCGGCACCCTGCTGCTGATCTCCCATGACCGCGACTTCCTCGACGCGGTGGTCGACCACGTGGTGCACCTGGAACAGCAGAAACTGACCCTCTATCGCGGCGGCTATTCGGCCTTCGAGCGCACCCGCGCCGAGCGTCTGGCCCAGCAGCAGCAGGCCTTCGAGAAGCAGCAGGCGCAGCGCGCGCATATGGAGGACTTCATCCGCCGCTTCAAGGCGAAGGCTTCCAAGGCGCGCCAGGCGCAGAGCCGCATCAAGGCCCTGGAGCGCCTCGAGGAGCTGGCGCCGGCGCACATCGACTCGCCGTTCAGCTTCGGTTTCCGCGAGGCCGACAAGGTCTCCAGCCCCCTGCTCGACGTCACTGAGGGCCGCCTCGGCTACGGCGCCAAGGCCGTGCTCGACAAGGTCAAGCTGCAACTGGTGCCCGGTGCGCGCATCGGCCTGCTCGGCCCCAATGGCGCCGGCAAGTCGACCCTGATCAAGACCCTGGCCGGCGAGCTCGAGCCGCTGGCCGGCCGCCTGACCCGCGGCGAGAACCTCGCCGTCGGCTACTTCGCCCAGCACCAGCTGGACTCGCTGGATCCCCAGGCCAGCCCGCTGCTGCACCTGCAGCGCATCGCCCCGAGCGAGCGCGAGCAGATCCTGCGCGACTTCCTCGGCGGCTTCGACTTCCGCGGTCCGCGCTGCGACGAGGTGGTGACCAACTTCTCCGGCGGCGAGAAGGCACGCCTGGCGCTGGCGCTGATCGCCTGGCAGAAGCCCAACCTGCTGCTGCTCGACGAGCCGACCAACCACCTCGATCTGGAGATGCGTCTGGCGCTGACCCTGGCCCTGCAGGACTTCCACGGCGCGGTGCTGGTGGTCTCCCACGATCGCCACCTGCTCAAGAGCACCACCGACGAGTTCCTGCTGGTCGCCGACGGCCGCGTGCAGGCCTTCGACGGCGATCTCGACGACTACAGCCGCTGGCTGGTCGACTATCGCGCCCGCCAGCAGCCGGTGGCAGAGGCCGCTCCGGGCGCCGACAAGACCGACAAGCGCGCCCAGCGCCAGGCCGCCGCCGCCCTGCGCCAGCAGCTGGCGCCGCGCAAGAAGGCCGCCGAGAAGCTGGAAAAGGAACTCGGCGGCGTGCACGAGAAACTGGCCGCGCTGGAAACCCGTCTGGGCGACAGCGCCCTCTACGAGGCGGCGCGCAAGGACGAGCTGCGTACCCTGCTGGCCGAGCAGGCCACGCTCAAGAGTCGTGAGGCCGAGCTGGAGGAGGCCTGGCTGCAGGCTCTCGAGGAGCTCGAGGCGTTGGAAGCCGAATTGGGGGGCGCGGCGTGACGGCCTGGCTGGCGCAGTGGTTGGGCGCCTGGAGCGGCACCCTGCTGCTCGGCGTGCAGGTGTTGCTGATCCTGCTCGCCGGCTATGTGCTGCAGCGTCTGGTTGCGCGTGCGCTGAGCCGGGTGGGCCGGCGCTATCAGCAGCTGCCGGCCGAATTGCTGATGCCGCTGCGCGGCGCCCTGCGCTGGCTGGTCATGGGCAGCGCGCTGCTGCTGGCGCTGGAGCACCTGGGCGTGTCGGCGGGGGTGCTGTGGGCGGCGTTTTCCGGATTCGTCGCGGTCGCCGCGGTGGCATTCTTCGCCATCTGGAGCGTGCTATCCAACCTGTTCTGCGCGGTGCTGATCTTCACCGTCGGTCCGTTCCGTCTGGGCGACCGGGTGGAAGTCATCGAGGCCGCCGACAAGCCCGGCGCCAAGGGCCGGGTGATCGCCATCAACCTGCTCTACACCACGCTGGAGGAAGACGCCGAGGCCGGTACCGGCGCCCTGGTGCAGATTCCCAACAGTCTATTTTTCCAGAAGGTCGTGCGTCGTTGGCGCGGGACCGAACATTAACCATCCCTTCCCACAATGAGACCTGAACCATCATGGAATGGCTGACGAACCCGGAAATCTGGGTTGCTTTCCTTACCCTGACCGCCCTGGAGATCGTACTGGGCATCGACAACATCATCTTCATCTCGATCCTGGTCGGTCGCATGCCCAAGGAGCTGCAGGCCAAGACCCGCTTCTTCGGCCTGGCGCTGGCGATGGGCACGCGCATCCTGCTGCTGCTGTCGATCACCTGGGTGATGCGCCTCACCGAGCCGCTGTTCAGCGTGCTCGAGCACCCGGTGTCCGGGCGTGACCTGATCCTGTTCTTCGGCGGCCTGTTCCTGCTGTTCAAGAGCACCATGGAGATCTGGGGCAGCCTCGAGGGCGAGGTGGACGAGGCCCAGCAGAGCTCTTCGAAGAAGGCCAACTTCATCGGCGTGATCCTGCAGATCGCGGTGATCGACATCATCTTCTCGCTGGACTCGGTGATCACCGCCGTCGGCCTGGTGCAGAACGTGCCGGTGATGGTCGCCGCGATCATCATCGCCGTGCTGGTGATGATGATGGCCGCCGGTACCATCAGCGACTTCATCGAGCGCCACCCGTCGCTGAAGATCCTCGCCCTGTCGTTCCTGATCGTGGTCGGCACCCTGCTGGTCGCCGAGGCGTTCGGCCAGCATGTGCCCAAGGGCTACGTGTACTTCGCCATGGCCTTCTCGCTGGCGGTGGAAGCGCTCAACATCCGCATGCGCACCGCGATGAAGCGCAAGCTCAACGAGCCGGTCAAGCTGCACAAGGATCTGCCGGACTGAGTGACGCCGGGCTGAGGCCCGCCGCTCTGCCATGCTGTACCCGCGCCGGCCCGTCATGGGCCGGCGTCGTTTCTGCCATCTGCCTTCGGAGAATGCCCCATGAGCCTGGACACCTGGCTTGCCTTCTTCGCCGCCTGCTGGGTGATCAGCCTGTCGCCCGGCGCCGGCGCCATCGCCTCGATGTCCAGCGGCCTCAACTACGGCTTCCGCCGCGGCTACTGGAACGCCATCGGTCTGCAGCTGGCGCTGGTTCTGCAGATCGCCGTCGTCGCCGCCGGCGTCGGCGCGATCCTCGCCACCTCCGAACCGGCCTTCGCCGCGATCAAGTGGTTCGGCGTCGCCTACCTGGCCTACCTGGGCTGGAAGCAGTGGTTCGCCCCGGTCGGCGCGCTGACCGCCGGGAACGCCGTACGCCCGCTGGGCCGACCGCTGACCCTGGTGCTGCGCGGCTTCGTGGTCAACGCCAGCAACCCGAAGGCGATCGTCTTCATTCTCGCCGTGCTGCCGCAGTTCCTCGACCCGGCGCGGCCGCTGCTCGCCCAGTACCTGGCGATGACGGCGACCATGGTCGCCGTCGACCTGGTGGTGATGGCCGGCTACACCGGCCTGGCCGCCCGCGTGCTGCGCCTGCTGGCCACGCCGCGTCAGCAGCGCCTGCTCAACCGCACCTTCGCCGGACTGTTCGTCGCCGCCGCCGGGCTGTTGTCGCTGGTGCGCCGCGCCCCGGCCTGAGTGTCAATCCGTGCCCTGCGGCCCGGTGGCCACGCCGCCTTGCCGTGCAGTCACAGCCGCAGGGCGAGTGCAGCGCGTAAGGCGCCTGTGCGCCGCGTGGATGCCCGGCTCTCGGCTGAGGGCATGAGGCCGCGATGGCTCTAGTTCGCGCGATCGCGAGCGGATTTCGTGACCGCATGCGGCGAATTGTCGCGGCCGCTGACCGGGGCGACCCTTGAGTGAGGCCGCGATGAGGCGTAAAAGCCTAATGGAATTTGTTCTCATTTGGGATTCACTCATGATTACCCGCAAGCGATTCCTGCTCGCCCTGCTATGGCCCGTGCTGGCGTTGTTCAGCGTGATGGCGCAGGCCGAGCCCGAGGGCGCCGCCCAGGCCCTGCATCTGCTCAGCTATCTGGGCGCCGACTATCCGGCCACGGTGGCCAACGGCGTGGTGGTCGACAGCGGCGAATACCAGGAGCAGTTGGAGTTCCACGGCGTGCTGGCCGGCCTGGTCGCCGCGCTACCGGCCAATGCCGGCAAGGACCGTCTGGTGCAGGGCGTCGCCGGCCTCGGCGACAGCATCCGCCAGCGCCGCGACGGGGCCGAGGTGGCCGGTGCGGCGCGCCGCCTGGCCGCCGACCTGGTGGCGGCCTATGAGATCAGCCTGACCCCGCGCATAACGCCCGACCCGGCCCGCGGCGCTGCGCTGTTCGCCCAGCATTGCAGCGTCTGCCACGGCGCCAGCGGGCTCGGCGACGGCCCGGCCGGGGTCGGCCTCGAGCCGCCGCCGGCGAACATGCGCGACGCCGCGCGCATGGATCGCCTGAGCCTCTACGACCTGTACAACAGCATCGGCCTGGGCGTCGAAGGCACCGACATGCCGGCCTTCGCCAGCGAGCTGGACGAGCGGGCGCGCTGGGACCTGGCCAGCCACATCGCCGGTTTCAGCGCCGCCCCCGCCGTGGCCGGCGGGCCGAGCTTCAGCCTCGAGCAACTGGCCGGCCAGGCGCCACAGCAGGTAGCGCCGCAGGGGGCGGTGGCGCTGGCCGCCTTCCGCGCCCAGCGTGCGGCGCCGCCGCAGCCGCAGCGCGACCCGCAGCAGCTGATCGACTTCGCCCGCGACACCCTCGAGCAGAGCCTGGCCGCCTACCGCGACGGCCAGCGCGACCAGGCCTACGACCTGGCGGTCGCCGCCTACCTGGAAGGCTTCGAGTTGGTCGAGAGTGCGCTGGACAACATCGCCGCCGAGCAGCGCAAGGCCACCGAGCGGGCGCTGATGGCCTACCGCCAGGGCCTGCAGGAGGGCCTGCCGGTCGTCCAGCAGGCGCAGCGCCTGGAAGCCGCCAAGAGCGAGCTGGCGCGCTGCGCCAAGCTGCTCGGCGGCGACGGGCTGTCGGGCTCGCTGAGCTTCTTCTCCAGCCTGCTGATCCTGCTGCGCGAGGGTGTCGAGGCGATCCTGGTGCTGGCGGCGATCCTCGCCTACCTGCGCAACACCGGCCAGGAGGCGGCGACGCGCAGCGTGCACCTCGGCTGGGGACTGGCCCTGCTGGCCGGGGTGGCCACCTGGGCGCTGGCTTCCTACGTGCTGGAGGTCAGCGGTGCCCAGCGCGAATTGCTCGAAGGCTTCACCGCGCTGTTCGCCAGCGTGGTGGTGCTGTGGGTCGGCGTGTGGATGCACGACCGCCGGCACGCCGTGGCCTGGCAGGATTACATCAACAGCAGCCTGGTCGGCAGCAGCGGGCGTCTGGGCTTCGCCGTGCTGGCGTTCTTCTCGGTGTACCGCGAGCTGTTCGAGGTCATCCTGTTCTACGAGACCCTCTGGCTGCAGGCCGGTCCGGCCGGCCACGGCATGGTGCTCGCCGGTGCCGGCGCCGCCCTGGCGCTGCTGGTCGGCCTCGCCTGGGTGATCCTGCGCGGTTCGCGCCGGCTGCCGCTGGCCACCTTCTTCGGCGCCAACGCCGTGTTGCTCTGCGTATTGTCGGTGGTGTTCGCCGGCCAGGGCGTCGCCGCCCTGCAGGAAGCCGGCGTGCTCAGCCTGCATCCGCTGCGCTTCGTCGAGATCGACTGGCTGGGCGTGCACCCCGACGCCCTCAGCCTCGGCGCCCAGGCGCTGGCGCTGACCGCGATCGGCGTGTTCTACACCCGCAGCTGGCTGGGCGCGCGCCGCGCCGGTCAGCCGGCCTGAGCCGGCGGCGGCGAAACCCGGTAGCATGCCGGGTTTCGCCCATGCTGGAGAATGATCGACGATGCGCGTGTGGATCGATGCCGACGCCTGCCCGCGGGCGGCGCGGGATCTGGTGGTGAAATTCGCCCTCAAACGCAAGTTCGAGGTGGTGCTGGTCGCCGGCCAGGCGCAGGTCAAGCCGGCGTTCGCCTGCGTGCGTCTGATCGTGGTGCCGAGCGGGCCGGACGCCGCCGACGATTATTTGGTCGAGCACGCGGTGCCCGGCGAGTTGGTGATCTGCTCGGACGTGCCGCTGGCCGACCGCCTGGTCAAGAAGGGCGTCGCCGCCCTCGATCCACGCGGCCGCGAGTTCGACGAGCGCAACATGGGCGAGCGCCTGGCGGTGCGCAACCTGTTCACCGACCTGCGCGAGCAGGGCCAGGTCGGCGGCGGCCAGGCGGCCTACTCGGACAAGGATCGCCAGGCCTTCGCCAACGGCCTCGACCGCCTGCTCAACGTGCTGGCACGGCGCTAGGGGCGCACTCCTGCGTCGCCCACCGCGCCAGGGCGAATGAGTTCGCCTCCGTAGGTGATCAGGCCAGTTCCAGTACCCGATCGACCAGCTTGTTGATCCCGCTGGCCGCTTCGGCCGGCGACCTGGCCAGCATGTAGGCCGGGGTGGTGACCAGCTTGCGCTGGGCATCGACCACCACGTCTTCCACTGTGCAGTCGACGTGCTCGGCGCCCATGTCGGCCAGCTTGGCCGCGGTGTCCGCGTCGTGGCCGATGGTGCACTGCACGCCGGCGCCATAGATGCGCGCGGCCATCGCCGGAGCGATGCAGATCAGGCCGACCGGCTTGTGCGCATGGGCGAAGTCGCGGGCCGCGGCCAGCACGTCCGGCTGCACCGTGCAGGTGGCGCCCTTGAAGGCGAAGTCGGAGAGGTTCTTCGCCGCGCCGAAGCCACCGGGGACCAACAGGGCGTCGAAGTCGGCGGCCTTCAGCTCGCGCACGTCGCGAACCTGGCCGCGAGCGATGCGCGCCGACTCGACCAGCACGTTGCGGCTCTCGGCCATTTCCTCGCCGGTCAGGTGGTTGATCACGTGGTGCTGGGGGATGTTCGGGGCGAAGCACTCCACCTGGGCGCCGCGCTGGCTCAGGCGCAGCAGGGTGATCACGCTCTCGTGGATTTCCGCGCCGTCGTAGACGCCGCAGCCGGACAGGATCACGGCAACCTTCTTGCTCATGGGGTAACACTCCTCGGTTTTGTTATCGGATGGCCGGCACGTCTGGCGCGCCGGCGGGCGCATGTCTCCATCCTAGCCGCAAGCGCCGCGCCGCGGCCATGCGTCAGTGGCCGAGGAGGGCGCCGGCGGGCTATGGTAGGGGGCCGAGATGCGCGGCCCGTGGCCCGAAGCCCACGGGCGTCGTCGCATTTTCGTCATAATTGCTTCATAGACTGTCTAGCCGCGCCCGTCGCCGGGCTCTGGAGTGCGCCGTGAGCTTTACCCCCGCCAACCGCCTGTTCCCCGCCACCCGCCTGCGCCGCAACCGTCGCGACGAGTTCTCCCGCCGTCTGGTGCGCGAGAACGTGCTGACCAGCAACGACCTGATCCTGCCGGTGTTCGTGCTCGACGGCGAGAACCGCCGCGAGGCCGTGCCGTCGATGCCGGGGGTGGAGCGCCTGTCGATCGACCTGCTGCTCGAGGAAGCTGCGGAGCTGGTGGCGCTGGGCATTCCGGCGCTGGCGCTGTTCCCGGTGACGCCGACGGACAAGAAGTCGCTGCTCGCCGAGGAGGCGTGGAACCCGGACGGCATCGCCCAGCGCGCCACCCGCGCCCTGCGCGCGCGCTTCCCCGAGCTCGGCATCATCACCGACGTCGCCCTCGACCCGTTCACCACCCACGGTCAGGACGGCATCCTCGACGAGCACGGCTACGTGCAGAACGACGTGACCATCGACGCGCTGGTCAAGCAGGCGCTGTCCCATGCCGAGGCCGGCGCCCAGGTGGTGGCGCCCTCGGACATGATGGACGGCCGCATCCAGGCGATCCGCGAGGCGCTGGAAGTCGCCGGCCACGGCAACGTGCGCATCATGGCCTACTCGGCCAAGTACGCCAGCGCCTACTACGGCCCGTTCCGCGACGCGGTGGGCTCGGCCGGCAACCTGGGCAAGGGCAACAAGGCCACCTACCAGATGGACCCGGCCAACAGCGACGAGGCGCTGCACGAGGTGGCCCTCGACCTCGCCGAGGGCGCCGACATGGTGATGGTCAAGCCGGGCATGCCCTACCTCGACATCGTGCGCCGGGTGAAGGACGAGTTCCGCGCGCCGACCTTCGTCTACCAGGTCAGCGGCGAGTACGCCATGCACATGGCGGCGATCCAGAACGGCTGGCTGGACGAGGCGGTGATCCTCGAGTCTTTGGTCGCGTTCAAGCGCGCCGGGGCCGATGGCATCCTCACCTACTTCGCCAAGCGCGCCGCGCAACAATTGAAAAGCCAGAGCTAACGGGGCCCGAGACCCCGCAGGACGGATGCGATGAACAACCCCGGACTTCCCGAGAATCAACTGCCCGAGCTGTCGGAGGCCGCCAGCGTGCTGGTCGAGCCGCTGGCGGAGGCCGAGCCGGCCGTCGAGCCGCCGAGTGTGCCGGAGACGGTGGTCGTCGAGCCGGCGCTGCCGGTGCCCGGCCTCGACGACAGCAGCCTGTATATCCACCGCGAGCTCTCGCAGCTGAAGTTCAACATCCGCGTCCTCGAGCAGTCGCTCGACGAGGCGACGCCTCTGCTCGAGCGGCTGAAGTTCCTGCTGATCTTCTCCAGCAACCTCGACGAGTTCTTCGAGATCCGCGTCGCCGGACTGAAGAAGCAGGTCGCCTTCGCCCGCGAGCTGGCCGGCGCCGACGGCCTGCAGCCGCAGCAGGTGCTGGCGCGGATCAGCGAGCTGGTGCACGAGCAGGTCGAACGCCAGTACGCGATCCTCAACGACGTCCTGCTGCCGGCGCTGGAGGAGCACCAGATCCGCTTCATCCGGCGCCGCCACTGGACCACCAAGGTCAAGACCTGGGTGCGTCGCTACTTCCGCGAGGAAATCGCGCCGATCATGACGCCGATCGGCATCGATCCGACCCACCCCTTCCCGCTGCTGGTCAACAAGAGCCTCAACTTCATCGTCGAGCTGGAGGGCGTCGACGCCTTCGGCCGCGACTCGGGCCTGGCCATCCTGCCGGCGCCGCGCCTGCTGCCGCGGGTGATCCGCATCCCCGAGGAGGTCGGCGGCCCCGGCGCCAACTACGTGTTCCTCTCCTCGATGATCCACGCCCACGCCGACGAGCTGTTCAACGGCATGAGCGTCAAGGGCTGCTATCAGTTCCGCCTGACCCGCAACGCCGACCTGGCGGTGGACGCCGAGGACGTCGAGGACCTCGCCCGCGCCCTGCGCGGCGAGCTGTATTCGCGGCGCTTCGGCGACGCGGTGCGCCTCGAGGTGGTCGATACCTGCCCGCAGAATCTGGTCGACTACCTGCTCAAGCAGGCCGGGCTCACCGAGGCCGAGTTGTACCGGGTCAACGGCCCGGTCAACCTGACCCGGCTGTTCGCCATCACCGGCCTGGACAGCCACCGCCACCTGCAGTATCCGCCGCTGACCCCGGTGATCCCCAAGCTGCTGCAGAGCAGCGAGAAGCTGTTCAACGTGGTCGGCAAGCAGGACATCCTGCTCTACCACCCGTTCGAGTCGTTCACCCCGGTGGTCGACCTGCTGCGCCAGGCGGCCAAGGACCCCAACGTGCTGGCGATCAAGCAGACCCTTTACCGCACCGGGGCCAACTCGGAGATCGTCGACGCGCTGGTCGACGCGGCGCGCAACGGCAAGGAGGTCACCGCGGTGATCGAGCTGCGCGCGCGCTTCGACGAGGAGTCCAACCTGGCGCTGGCCAGCCGCCTGCAGCAGGCCGGCGCGGTGGTGATCTACGGCGTGGTCGGCTTCAAGACCCACGCCAAGATGATGCTCATCCTGCGCCGCGAGAACGGCGAGCTGGTGCGCTACGCCCACCTCGGCACCGGCAACTACCACGCCGGCAACGCCCGCCTGTACACCGACTACAGCCTGCTGACCTCCGACGACGCGCTGTGCGAGGACGTTTCCAAGCTGTTCAACCAGCTGATCGGCATGGGCAAGAGCCTGCGCATGAAGAAGCTGCTGCACGCGCCCTTCACCCTGAAGAAGACCCTGCTCGACATGATCGCGCGGGAGACCCAGCACGCCAGCGAGGGCAAGGCGGCGCACATCATCGCCAAGATGAACGCGCTGACCGATCCGAAGATCATCAAGGCGCTGTACAAGGCCAGCCAGGCCGGCGTGCGCGTCGACCTGATCGTGCGCGGCATGTGCTGCCTGCGCCCCGGCATTCCCGGGGTGTCGCACAACATCTACGTGCGCTCGATCATCGGCCGCTTCCTCGAGCACAGCCGCGCCTACTACTTCCTCAACGACGGCGACGAGAAGCTCTACCTGTCCAGCGCCGACTGGATGGAGCGCAACCTCGACAAGCGCGTGGAGACCTGCTTCCCGGTGGAGGGCAAGAAGCTGATCAGCCGGGTCAGGCGCGAGCTGGACGCCTACCTGGCCGACAACACCCAGGCCTGGATACTGCAGAGCGACGGCCGCTACCAGCGCCTGCAGCCGACCGGCAACCAGAACTCGCGCAACGCCCAGGCGCTGATGGTCGAGAAGCTCAGCACGCCGGGCCTGGCGACGCGCTGAGCCGGCCGGGCAAACGAAAAGGGGCAGCTCCTCGCGGGGCTGCCCCTTTTGCTTGAGGGCGCGCTCAGCGGCCGCTGAGGCGGTAGCCGACCCGCGCCAGCCACTGCGCCTCGGATTCGATGTCGGCCTGGGTCAGCGGGTTGGCGGCCAGCCAGCCGGCGGGGAACACCGCTTCCAGGCTGCGCGGGCCGGCATGGAAGACCACCTCGGGCATTTCCTGGGTGCCGCGGATGTGGTGGAACAGGATGGCGAAGCGCAGCACGATGCACAGGCGCACCAGGCGCTCGCCTTCCTCGCCGAATTCGGCGAAGCGCTCCACCGGGATGTTGCGGCGGTGACCGCGCACCAGCAGGGCCAGCATCTCCTGATCGATGCGCGCGAAGCCGGCGAGGTCGGCGTGCTCGAGGATGTAGGCGCCGTGCTTGTGGTAGTGGTAGTGGGCGATGTCCAGGCCGATCTCGTGCACCTTGGCGCCCCAGCTCAGCAGCTCGCGATGCCAGTCGTCGTTGAGCCCCCAGGGCTCGGCGACCTGGTCGAGGATCGCCTGCGCCTTGGCCTCCACCCGCGCCGCCTGGTCGAGGTCGACATGGCAGCGCTCCATCAGCGCCGACAGGGTGCGCTCGCGCACGTCCTCGTGGCTCTGCCGGCCGATCATGTCGTACAGCACGCCCTCGCGCAGGGCGCCCTCGGCGTGGATCATCGACTGAATCTCGAGGGCGTCGAAGATCGCCTCGAGGATCGCCAGGCCCGCCGGCAGGATCGGCTGGCGGTCGGTCTTGACGCCTTCGATGGCCAGATCGGCCAGGTTGTCGCACTTGAGGATCTTGCGCTTGAGCCAGGCCAGGCCCGCCGGAGTGATCTCGCCGTTGCCCTGGCCGCCGGCCAGCAGCGCCTGGCTGACCGCGCGGACGCTGCCGGAAGAGCCGACCGCCTCGTTCCAGCCCAGCCGGCGCAGCGCCTGCTCGAAGCCCATCAGCTCCAGGCGCGCCGCGGTGTAGGCCTGGGCGTAGCGCGCCGGGCTGAGCTTGCCGTCGGCGAAGAAGCGCTTGCTGAAGCTGACGCAGCCCATCTGCTGGCTTTCGCGCAGCAGCGACTCGAAGCGCTCGCCGATGATGAACTCGGTACTGCCGCCGCCGATGTCGACCACCAGGCGCTTGCCGTCGGCCACCGGCAGGCTGTGCGATACGCCGAGATGGATCAGGCGCGCTTCCTCGCGGCCGGAGATCACCTCGACCTGATGGCCGAGCAGTTCCTCGGCGCGGCGGATGAACACCGCGCGGTTGCGCGCCTCGCGCAGGGCGTTGGTGGCGACGATGCGCACCGCGCCCTGCGGCAGGCCGCTGATCAGCTGGGCGAAGCGGCGCAGGCAGTCGAGGCCGCGGGTCATCGCCGCTTCGTCGAGGTTGCGCTGTTCGTCGAGGCCGGCGGCCAGTTGCACCTTCTCGCCGAGCCGCTCGAGCAAGCGGATTTCCCCCTGGTCGACGCGGGCCACCACCATGTGGATACTGTTGGAGCCAATGTCGATGGCGGCGATCAGGGGAAAGGCTTGGGCGGGGGTGTGCGGCATGGGGCGCTCTCGCGGTTCAACGGCGTAATCCTGCCATGATAGAGCAAGAGCGACCGGCGCAGTTGACGGTCGTCAGCGCCTCCTGGCGCCGGCTCATAGACGGCGCCATGGCGCGCCATAGCCAATGGCAATCGCCGGCGCCTTCCGGTCGCGGGCGAGTGGGGCTATCATGGCCCATCTTTTTTCCGCTTCCGCAGCACGGAGATCCCCCATGAGCGAATTCATCACCAACGTGACCGACGCCAGCTTCGAGCAGGACGTGCTCAAGGCCGAGGGCCCGGTTCTGGTCGACTACTGGGCCGAGTGGTGCGGTCCGTGCAAGATGATCGCCCCGGTGCTGGACGAGATCGCCAAGGACTACCAGGGCAAGCTCAAGGTCTGCAAGCTGAACATCGACGAGAACCAGGACACCCCCGCCAAGTTCGGCGTGCGCGGCATCCCGACCCTGATGCTGTTCAAGAACGGCAACGTCGAGGCCACCAAGGTCGGTGCCTTGTCCAAGTCGCAGCTGGCTGCCTTCCTCGACAGCAACATCTGATCCGAATGTGCGCAAAACCCCGTCCCCGGACGGGGTTTTTTCTGCCCGCGTGCTAGACTCTGCGACAAATGCAGTGATAAATTCGGCCAGCAGTCGTGATCAGACTGCCTCCTGCATGCCGTTGCCGCTGCCATCTCACCCCGAATTCTCGCCGTGAAGCTGCCGCCCCCCGTGGCCTGGCTCTCCAAGCGCAACGCTTTCCTTCCCTCGCCAACCTGCACCTCATCCTATGAACCTGACCGAACTCAAGCAAAAGCCGATTCCCGAACTGCTGGAAATGGCCGACCAGATGGGCCTGGAGAACATGGCCCGGTCGCGCAAGCAGGACATCATCTTCGCCCTGCTGAAAAAGCATGCGAAAAGCGGCGAGGAGATCTCCGGGGATGGCGTGCTGGAGATCCTGCAGGACGGCTTCGGGTTCCTGCGCAGCGCGGACTCCTCCTATCTGGCCGGTCCCGACGACATCTATGTGTCGCCCAGCCAGATCCGCCGCTTCAACCTGCGTACCGGCGACACCATCGTGGGCAAGATCCGCCCGCCGAAGGAAGGCGAGCGCTACTTCGCGCTGCTCAAGGTCGACACCATCAACTTCGACCGCCCGGAAAACGCCAAGAACAAGGTCCTGTTCGAGAACCTCACCCCGCTGTTCGCCAACCAGCGTCTGAAGATGGAAGCCGGCAACGGCTCCAAGGAAGACCTCACCGGCCGAGTGATCGACCTCTGCGCGCCGATCGGCAAGGGCCAGCGCGGCCTGATCGTCGCCCCGCCGAAGGCGGGCAAGACCATCATGCTGCAGAACATCGCGGCCAACATCACCCGCAACAACCCCGAGTGCTACCTGATCGTCCTGTTGATCGACGAGCGCCCGGAGGAAGTGACCGAGATGCAGCGCACCGTGCGCGGCGAAGTGGTCGCCTCCACCTTCGACGAGCCGCCGGCGCGCCACGTGCAGGTCGCCGAGATGGTGATCGAGAAGGCCAAGCGCCTGGTCGAGCACAAGAAGGACGTGGTCATCCTGCTCGACTCCATCACCCGTCTGGCGCGCGCCTACAACACCGTGATCCCCAGCTCCGGCAAGGTGCTCACCGGTGGTGTCGACGCCCACGCCCTGGAGAAGCCCAAGCGCTTCTTCGGCGCCGCGCGCAACATCGAGGAAGGCGGCAGCCTGACCATCCTCGCCACCGCGCTGGTGGAAACCGGCTCGAAGATGGACGAGGTGATCTACGAGGAATTCAAGGGCACCGGCAACCTGGAGCTGCAGCTGGATCGCAAGATCGCCGAGAAGCGCGTGTTCCCGGCCATCAACATCAACCGCTCGGGCACCCGCCGCGAGGAGCTGTTGACCGGCGACGAGGAGCTGCAGCGCATCTGGATCCTGCGCAAGATCCTCCACCCGATGGACGAGATCGCCGCCATCGAGTTCCTCCTCGACCGTCTCAAGGACACCAAGACCAACGAGGAATTCTTCCAGTCGATGAAGCGCAAGTAAGGCTTCTCCTGGAACCGCAGACAACGGCCGGCCATCCCGGCCGTTGTCGTTTCTGTCCGGTGCCGTTCGGCGCTAGACTTGCCACCCTTCGACTCCTTCCGAGGCTCAAGCATGCAGTATCGCGACCTGCGCGAGTTCATCCGCGCCCTGGAAAGCCGCGGCGAACTCAAGCGCATTTCGGTGCCCGTCTCGCCTGTGCTGGAAATGACCGAAATCTGCGACCGCACCTTGCGCCGCGGCGGTCCGGCGCTGCTGTTCGAGCGGCCGAGCAGCTACGCCATGCCGGTGCTCGGCAACCTGTTCGGCACGCCCAAGCGGGTGGCGCTGGGCATGGGCGCCGAGGAGGTCTCCGAGCTGCGCGAGATCGGCAAGCTCTTGGCCTTCCTCAAGGAGCCGGAGCCGCCCAAGGGCCTCAAGGATGCCTGGAGCAAGCTGCCGATCTTCAAGAAGGTCATCAGCATGGCGCCCAAGGTGCTCAAGGACGCGCCGTGCCATGAAGTGATCGAGGAAGGCGACGACGTCGACCTCGGCAAACTGCCGATCCAGCACTGTTGGCCGGGCGACGTGGCGCCGCTGATCACCTGGGGCCTGACCATCACCCGGGGCCCCAACAAGGAGCGGCAGAACCTCGGCATCTATCGCCAGCAGGTGATCGGCCGCAACAAGGTGATCATGCGCTGGCTCAGCCACCGCGGCGGCGCGCTGGACTATCGCGAGTGGTGCCAGAAGCACCCGGACCGGCCCTATCCGGTCTGCGTGGCCCTGGGCGCGGACCCGGCGACCATTCTCGGCGCCGTCACCCCGGTGCCGGACACCCTTTCCGAGTACGCCTTCGCAGGGCTTTTGCGCGGTCATCGCACCGAGCTGGTCAAGGCCGTCGGCTCCGACCTGCAGGTGCCGGCCGGCGCCGAGATCGTCCTCGAGGGTCACATCCATCCGGGCGAAACCGCGCCGGAAGGCCCGTATGGCGACCATACCGGCTACTACAACGAGGTCGACACCTTCCCGGTATTCACCGTCGAGCGCATCACCCGCCGGCGCGACCCCATCTACCACAGCACCTACACCGGCCGCCCGCCGGACGAGCCGGCGATCCTCGGTGTGGCGCTCAACGAGGTGTTCGTGCCGATCCTGCAGAAGCAGTTCCCGGAGATCACCGACTTCTACCTGCCGCCGGAAGGCTGCTCCTACCGCATGGCGGTGGTGACCATGAAGAAGCAGTATCCCGGCCACGCCAAGCGCGTCATGCTCGGCGTGTGGTCGTTCCTGCGCCAGTTCATGTACACCAAGTTCGTCATCGTCACCGACGACGACATCGATGCCCGCGACTGGAACGACGTGATCTGGGCGATCACCACGCGCATGGACCCTTCGCGCGACACGGTGCTGATCGACAATACGCCGATCGACTACCTCGACTTCGCCTCGCCGGTGTCGGGCCTCGGCTCGAAGATGGGCCTGGACGCCACCCACAAGTGGCCGGGCGAGACCGACCGCGAGTGGGGCCGGGCGATCGAGCGCGACCCCGCCACCGTGGCGCGCATCGATGCGCTGTGGGGCCAGCTCGGCATCGACTGAGGCGGTTCTCGACAGTCCCGGGCTGGGGCGGTGCAAACGGGCCGCCCAGACCCTCCCGGTCGCCAGGCCGCTGCTGCCTCGGCCGCCCTGCATCACGGCACATTCACGACGGCACAAGGGGGAGCCTTCATGCGTATTACCCTGCAACCCTCGGGTCTCAGCCTCGAGCTGCTGCCCGGCGAGCGCATCCTCGACGGCGCGCGGCGTCTGGGCTTCGACTGTCCGCAGAGCTGTCGCAACGGCAACTGCCACGTCTGCGCCGCGCTGCTGGTGGAGGGGCGGGTGCGCCAGCAGGGTGCCGTGCTCGATCACGGCGAGCTGTTCACCTGCATCGCCGAGCCCCTCGAGGATTGCGTGCTGCACTGGGACGGCGTGCTCGCTCCGGGCGAGCTGCCCGTGCGCCGGCTGGCTTGCCAGCTGATCGAGTGCGTGGAGGTGGGCGGCGAAGTGTTCCGCCTGCGCCTGCGTGCGCCGGCGGGCCGGCCGCCGCGCTACCATGCCGGCCAGTACCTGCTGCTCGAGCGCGAGGACGGTCGCCAGGCGGCGTTCTCCATTGCTTCGGCGCCGCACGCCGGGCGCGAGCTGGAGCTGCACATCCTCGCCCGCGACGAGGCCACCCGCGGCCTGCTCGACTTCATCCGTCGCCGGGGCGTGGCGCGGGTGCAGCTGCCGTTCGGCGACTGCCACCTGGCCGAGCTGCCGGCCGGCCCCCTGCTGCTGCTCGCCGCCGGCACCGGTCTGGCGCAGATGCACAGCCTGATCGAGCACTGCCGCGCTGCCGGCTTCGCCCATCCGCTGCACCTCTACTGGGGCGTGCGTCGACCGCAGGATTTCTACCGTCTGCCGGCCTGGGCGGAGTGGCAGCATCTGCCCAACCTGTTCCTTCACCAGGTGGTCAGCGACCCGCAGCCCGACGAGGGCTGGAGCGGGCGCTGTGGCCTGCTGCACCAGGCAGTGGCTGAGGATTTCGCCGATTTGCGCGGCCTGCACGTCTACGCCAGCGGTTCGCCGGCGATGGTCTACGCCACCCTCGATGCGCTGGTCGCAGCCGGCATGGATGCCCACCAGATGCGCGCCGACGTGTTCGCCTACGCGCCGCGTTCGAAGTGAGCGGCCGCTTCGGCGTGGGCGCGATCACGCCGTCTGTGTGCGCCGGCTGGCAGCGTCGAGATTTGGCGACCACCGGCATGGAAAGTGAATTGCGCGGCGCGCGGCGTTGCCGGAGAATGCGCGCGCTCGACAATCTCGGTACGCCAGGCACCCCGTAGAAGTGCCGGCGGTTCGCCTATCAGTTTGCCTTGCCTGGGGGAGGCAATCGATGTATCGCAAGAAGCCCGACATGCTGTGGGTTCTGGTTTTCCTGTTCGGCCTGGGCGTGGTCACCACCAGCTACGCGCAGAGCCTGTGGCCGAAGTCCGACTTCCCCGCGGCGCCGCTCAGCCAGCAGCGCTGAGTTCCCGCCTCCCTCCCTGCGGCCAGTCGCGCCCCCTGGCGGCCGGCACGCTAGCGCAGCTGCGCCCGCTCCCTACTGGCGCGCGCCTCCTCCAGCTCCTCGCGTCGACAGCCGGCATGCCAGCCGCGGTCGGTCACGGTCGCGTGCAGCGGCACATCCCAACTTTCCAGCGGTAGGCGGTCGACCTGCTGGCAGGCGTGCGCCAGGCCGAGCAACACCGGTTTCTGCCAGTTGCGATGGCGCAGGCGGTAGGCCAGCGCGCGGTCGTAGAAGCCGCCGCCCATGCCCAGGCGGCCGCCACTGTCGTCGAAGCCGACCAGCGGCAGCAGCAGCAGATCGAGTGCCCATGGCCGGCGCTGGCGGGCCGCGCAGGGTTTCGGCTCGGGGATGCGGAAGCGGTTGCGGCCCAGGCGCTCGCCGGCTTCCAGGCGCTGGAACACCATGTGGGTGCGCGGCCAGTGCGCCAGCAGCGGCAGGTAGACCTGCTTGCCGCGCCGCTGCGCGGCCTGGCGCAGCAGCAGCGGATCGATCTCGCCGTCGTTGGGCAGGTACAGGGCGACGTGGCGGGCGCGGCGGAACAGCGGGTGCTGGGCCAGCTGGCGGTACAGATCGCGGGCGGCCTGGCGTTGCTGCCGGGGCGAGAGGGCGCGTCGGCATGCGCGCAGCGTGCGGCGCAGCGCGGGACGGGAGAGCTGGTCGGCGTGGATCATGGCGGGGTTGACGCTCCGGTCTGGGTCGCCGGCCCAGGGCGCCGCGGGCGATGCGGGCGGCGGGGGAGGGCAGCAGGGCTGCCGTGGGGCCGGCGGCTGGCCGGGCCCGAAAGGATGATGACTCCCCGAAGTGCCGCTGTCGGAGTAGCCCTTGAACCCGAAAGTTCAAGGTGGAGGCTGCAAGAAGCGTTAAGGCTTTCCGTCAGGCGGACATGCGCACCGGCTTCAGAGTGCAGCCCCCGGGGTAAGTGAATCGGCTCAGGGACGTAACCGACTGGCCAACACACCAGGGAGCTTGGGCAGAGTTTACCGCAATCTCTGCGCTTGTCATCCCTGCCGTTGGTCCGTCGCATCGTCCAGCAGGGCGCGATCGACCTTGTCGAGCAGGTCGCGGACCCGCTCGCGGGTCTGCCCGGCGTCCGGGCTGGCGACGCCCTGGCGCTGCAGCAGTTCGTGGGCGATGTTCAGCGCGGCGAGCACGGCGATGCGGTCGGCACCGATGACCTTGCCGCTGTTGCGGATCTCGCGCATCTTGCCGTCCACGTAGCGGGCGGCGCTTTCCAGGTTGGCGCGCTGCTGCGGCGGGCAGGCGATGGGGTATTCCTTGTCGAGAATCTGCACGGTGACGGTCTGCGACTGGGTCATGAGTCCTGCTCCAGGGCCTTGAGGCGCGATATCATCGATTCGACCGTATGCCGGGCCAATTCGTTCTGTTCCACCAGCCGGGCGCGTTCCTCGCGCAGCTGGCGATTCTCCGCGCGCAACCGTTCGTTGAGACGAATCAGCTGGTCGATCTTCGCCGTCAGGCGATCGAGGTCGGCGTCTTCCATGGGCTTGCGCTCGGGGGCGGATTGATCCGCAAAACTATATAGCAGAATGCCTCCCCCGGCGCCCGGATCCAGTTCGCAGATGGTCTTGGCGGGCGTGCCGGTGCTAGGATGGCCCTCGATATCCCCCTCTTTGTTCCGGTAGCTAAGCCCCGCCATGAGTCTTCCCGCCTCCGCCTATTCCGCCTTTTCCGCCATGCTCAGCGCCGCCGGCCAGAGCGTGTCGCCCGCCGAGCTGCACGGCCTGCTGCTCGGCCGCACCTGTGCCGGTGCCGGTTTCGACGCCGACCTGTGGTTGGCGGCCGCCGCTGAGGTACTGGATGCCGCCCCGGACGAGCGCCTGCGCCAGGCGCTGGTCGGCCTGCAGGAAATGGTCAGGAGCGACCTGGAAGGCGGCGAGCTGTCGCTGGTGCTGTTGCTGCCCGCCGACGAGGCGCCGCTGGCCGAACGCGCCGCGGCCCTCGGCCAGTGGTGCCAGGGCTTTCTCGCCGGCTTCGGCCTGACCGCTCGCCAGGGCAAGCTGTCCGCGGAGGCCAACGAGGTGCTCGAGGACCTGGCCGCGATCGCGCGTATCGAGGAGTCGCTGGAGGAGTCGGAAGACGGCGAGAGCGACTATATGGAGGTGATGGAGTACATGCGCGTCGCCCCCCTGCTGCTGCTCAGCGAGTGCGGCGGCCTGCCGGTCAAGCCGGCCGGCGACGCCAAACCGTCGCTGCACTGAACCGAACCGCATAGCCGTCGAGAGGCGCCTCCATGATCCGTATCGCCCAGTCCGAGTACGCCCGCCGCCGTCAGGCGCTGATTCAGCAGATGGCGCCGGGCAGCATCGCTCTCCTGCCCGCCGCGGCGATGCAGATCCGCAACCGCGACGTCGAGCATACCTACCGCCAGGATAGCGACTTCCAGTATCTGACCGGCTTTCCCGAGCCCGAGGCGGTGCTGGCGCTGATCCCCGGTCGTGAGCATGGCGAGTACGTGCTGTTCTGTCGCGAGCGCAATCCCGAGCGCGAGCTGTGGGACGGCCTGCGCGCCGGCCAGGACGGCGCCATGCGCCACTACGGCGCCGACAACGCCTTCGCCATCGACAGCATCGACGAGGTGCTCCCCGGCCTGATCGAGGGTCGCACGCGCGTCTACTACGCGATGGGCGCCAACCCCGAGTTCGACCGCCAGCTGGTCGGCTGGATCAACACCATCCGCAGCCGGGCGCGCCAGGGCGCCACGCCGCCCAGCGAGTTCGTCGCCCTCGACCATCTGCTGCACGAGATGCGCCTGTTCAAGAGCGCGGCCGAGATCGAGGCGATGCAGGCCGCCGCCGACATCTCCGCGCGCGCCCACGTGCGCGCCATGCAGGCCAGCCGGCCGGGGTTGCACGAGTACCATCTGGAGGCCGAGCTGGACTACGAGTTCCGCAAGGGCGGGGCGAAGATGCCGGCCTACGGCTCGATCGTCGCCGGCGGCCGCAACGCCTGCATCCTGCACTACCGTGAGAACGACGCGCCGCTCAACGACGGCGATCTGGTGCTGATCGACGCCGGCTGCGAGATCGACTGCTACGCCAGCGACATCACCCGCACCTTCCCGGTCAACGGCCGCTTCTCGCCCGAGCAGAAGGCCATCTACGAACTGGTGCTCAAGGCCAACCTGGAGGCCTTCGCCTACATCGCCCCGGGGCGGCACTGGAACGAAGCCCACGAGGCCACCGTGCGGGTGATCACCGCCGGGCTGGTCGAACTCGGTCTGCTCACCGGCACGGTCGAGGAGCTGATCGAGCGCGAGGCCTACAAGCCCTTCTACATGCACCGCGCCGGCCACTGGCTGGGCATGGACGTGCACGATGTCGGCGACTACAAGATCGGCGGCGTCTGGCGCGAGCTGGAGCCGGGCATGTGCATGACCGTCGAGCCGGGCATCTATATCGCCCACGACAACGAGGCGGTCGAGCCCCGCTGGCGCGGCATCGGCGTGCGCATCGAGGACGACGTGGTGGTCACCGCCGACGGCTGTCGCATCCTCACCGGCGGCGTGCCCAAGGCCGTGGCCGAGATCGAAGCGCTGATGGCTGCCGCGCGCAGCCCGGCGGTCTGAGCCATGGCCGGCAGCGAACAGGGCAGCGGGCGCATCGCCATCGTCGGTGGCGGTCTGGTCGGTGCCAGCCTGGCGCTGGCCCTGCAGCAGGGCGGCGCCGGCGCGCGCGGATGGCAGATCAGTCTGATCGAGCCTTACGCCCCCGGCGACGGTTTCCAGCCCAGCTACGACGCGCGCTGCTCGGCGCTGTCCTACGGCACCCGGCAGATCTACGAGCGCCTCGGCCTGTGGCCGGCGATCGCCGAACGCGCCGAGCCGATCAGCCGTATCCACGTTTCCGAACGCGGCCGCTTCGCCGCCGCGCGGCTGTCCGCCGCCGAGGAGGGCGTGGCGGCGCTGGGCTACGTGGTCGAGAACGCCTGGCTGGGCCATTGCCTGTGGCAGGCGCTGCATCGCGACGCCGTCGACTGGCGCTGCCCGGCGCGGGTCACCGCGGCCCGGGCGCAGCCCGGTGGCTACCGACTGACCCTCGACGACGGCAGTCCGCTGGACTGCGAGCTGCTGGTGCTGGCCGACGGCGGCCGCTCCGACCTGCGCCAGCAGCTGGGTATCCAGGTGCGCCGCACGCCCTACGGGCAGACCGCGCTGATCGCCAACGTCACCCCCAGCCAGGGGCATGGCGGCGAGGCCTTCGAGCGCTTCACCGCGGACGGGCCGATGGCCCTGCTGCCGCTGCCGGACAACCGCTGCGCGCTGGTCTGGACCCGCCCGGACGCCGACGCCGCGCGCCTGGCGGCGCTCGACGAGCGCGCCTTCCTCGCCGAGCTGCAGCAGGCCTTCGGCTATCGCCTGGGCGCCTTCGTCAAGGTCGGTGCTCGGCACAGCTATCCGCTGGCGCTGCTCGAGGCCGAGGAGCAGGTGCGCAGCCACCTTGTGGTGCTCGGCAACGCCGCCCACGGCCTGCACCCGATCGCCGGGCAGGGATACAACCTGTCGTTGCGCGACGTCATGGCGCTGGCGGAATGCCTGCTGCAGGATGGCGCGCGGCTGGGCGATCTGCGCCAGCTGCAGGATTACCTGGCCGGCCAGCGCCTCGATCAGCTGCTGACCGTCGGTTTCTCCGACAAGGTCACCCGGCTGTTCTCCAATGCCCGCGCGCCGCTGGCGCAGGCACGCAGCCTCGGCCTGCTGGGGCTGGAGCTGTGGCCGGCCGGCAAGCGCTGGTTCGCCCGCCAGGCCATGGGCCTCGGCACCCGGCCCTGAGGCCGGTCGCCTTCACCTTCTGAACGGGCTCCGCCGTTTCCGCGCGGGGCGCGAGGAGCAAAGATGCACGCAGACCTGATCATCGTCGGCGCCGGCATGGTCGGCAGCAGCCTGGCGCTGGCCCTTGCAGGCAGCGGCCTGCGCATCCTGCTGGTGGACGGCGGCGCGCTCGTCCCGACGCCATTCGATCCCGCCGCGCCCTTCGAGGCGCGGGTCAGCGCGCTGTCCGAAGCCAGCCGGCGTATCTTGAACCGCCTCGGCGCCTGGGACGGCGTGCTCGCCCGTCGCGCCACCCCCTATACGGCGATGCAGGTGTGGGACGGCTCCGGCACCGGGCAGATCCACTTCTCCGCGGCCAGCGTGCACGCCGCGGTGCTCGGCCACATCGTCGAGAACCGCGTGGTGCAGGACGCCCTGCTCGAGCGGCTGCAGGGCAGCGGCGTCGAGCTGCTGGCCCACGCACGCCTCGAACAGCTGCGCCGCTCGGGCAGCGGCTGGCTGCTGCAGCTGGCCGACGGCCGCGAGCTGCGTACGCCGCTGCTGGTCGCCGCCGACGGCGCCAACTCGGCGGTGCGCCGCCTGACCGGCTGCGCCACCCGCGAGTGGGATTACCTGCACCAGGCGATCGTCACCAGCGTGCGGTGCGAGAAACCCCACCAGGCGACCGCCTGGCAGCGTTTCACCGACGACGGCCCGCTGGCCTTCCTGCCGCTCGACCGCAACGGCGACCGCCACTGGTGTTCGATCGTCTGGTCGTGCACCCCGGGCGAGGCCGAGCGGCTGATGGCGCTGGACGATGCGGCCTTCGCCAGCGCGCTGGGACGCGCCTTCGAGCAGCGCCTGGGCGCGGTGCTGGAGGTCGATCCGCGCCTGTGCCTGCCGCTGCGCCAGCGGCATGCCAAGCGCTACGTCGAGCCGGGCCTGGCGCTGATCGGCGACGCCGCCCACGTGATCCATCCGCTGGCCGGCCAGGGGGTCAACCTCGGCTTCCTCGACGCCGCCACCCTCGCCGAGGAGCTGCTGCACGCCCACGCGCGCGGCGAGAACCTGGCCGACGTGCGCGTGCTGGGTCGTTTCGAGCGCCGGCGCATGCCGCACAACCTGGCGATGATGGCGGCGATGGAAGGCTTCGAGCGGCTGTTCCAGGCCGACGCGCTGCCGCTGCGCTGGCTGCGCAACGCCGGCCTGCGCCTGATGGATGGCCATCACGAAGCCAAGGGGCTGTTCGTGCGCCAGGCGCTCGGGCTGTCCGGCGATTTGCCGGCGCTGGCGCGCCTCGACGCGCTTGACGTGGGACAAGAAATGCCCGGCTGAGACGGCTTCCCGGTTGTTAAGGCAAATGGGAGTAACTATCATTTGCCGGGCAACCCACTACGAGGCGTGTTCCATGCAGGCAGACAAGAAGATTCTGGCAGCGCTGGCGCTGACTACCCTGGCCGGTACCGTGCAGGCCGCCGACGAGGTCGTGGTCTACTCGTCGCGCATCGACGAGCTGATCAAGCCGGTGTTCGACCGCTATACCGCCAAGACCGGGGTCCAGGTCAAGTTCATCACCGACAAGGAAGCGCCGCTGATGCAGCGCATCAAGGCCGAGGGCGAGAACGGCGTGGCCGACCTGCTGATCACCGTGGACGCCGGCAACCTCTGGCAGGCCGAGCAGATGGGTATCCTGCAGCCCATCGAGTCGAAGGTGATCGACGCCAACATCCCGCCGCAGTACCGTTCCAGCAGCCACGCCTGGACCGGTCTGTCGCTGCGCGCGCGGACCATCGTCTACTCGACCGACCGGGTCAAGCCGGAAGAGCTGTCCACCTACGAGGCGCTGGCCGAGCCGAACTGGGAAGCCCGCCTGTGCCTGCGCAGCAGCAAGAAGGTCTACAACCAGTCGCTGACCGCCACCCTGCTCGAGGCCCACGGCGCCGAGAAGACCGAGGCGATCGTCAAGGGCTGGGTCAACAACCTGGCCACCGATCCGTTCGCCGACGACAACGCGGTGATCCTCGCGGTGGATGCCGGGCAGTGCGACGTCGGCATCGTCAACACCTACTACTACGGTCGCCTGCACCAGGAGAACCCGGGGCTCAGGGCCAAGCTGTTCTGGCCGAACCAGGCCGACCGCGGCGTGCACGTCAACCTGTCCGGCGTCGGCCTGACCAAGCACGCCCCGCACGCGGAGGCGGCCAAGAAGCTGGTGGAGTGGATGACCACGCCGGAGGCCCAGGGCCTGTTCGCCGAGATCAACCAGGAATATCCGGCCAATCCGCAGGTGGCGCCGTCCAAGGAAGTCGCCGCCTGGGGCAGCTTCAAGGCCGACACCATTCCGGTGGAAGTGGCCGGCAAGCGCCAGGCGGAGGCGATCCGCCTGATGGATCGCGCCGGCTGGAACTGATAGCCGTCCGCCTTTGGTAAACTCGACGCCCCGGTGCCCAGCCGGGGCGTTTTCGTTTGGCCGGGACGCGTGTGCATGAGATTTGCATTGGCTGGCGTACCCGTGTTTTGTCAGCCAAGGAGTCTGCGTGGCCCATTCCGCCCAACGCCGCTGGTATCCCCTCGCCGCCACCATCGCTGCCCTGGTCCTGTTGCCGCTGAGCGTCCTGCTGCTCAGCTGGAGCGAGGTTGACGGCGAGATCTGGCGTCACCTGTGGGACACCCAGATGTCGCGCCTGCTCGGCAACACCCTGACCCTGGTGCTCGGCGTCGGCGTCGGCGTGAGCCTGCTCGGCGTCAGCCTGGCCTGGCTCACCGCGCTGTGCGAGTTCCCCGGCCGCAAGTGGCTGGACTGGGCGCTGATGCTGCCGTTCGCCATTCCCGCCTACGTGCTGGCGTTCGTCTTCGTCGGCCTGCTGGACTTCTCCGGGCCGGTGCAGAGCCTGCTGCGCGAGTGGTTCGGCAGCGGCCTGCGCCTGCCGCGGGTGCGCTCCACCGGCGGGGTGATCCTGGTGCTGGTGCTGGTCTTCTATCCCTACGTCTACCTGCTGGCGCGCACGGCCTTCCTCGCCCAGGGACGGGGGCTGATGGAGGCGGCGCGGGTGCTCGGCCTGTCGCCCTGGCAGGCGTTCTGGAAGGTGGCCCTGCCGGTCGCGCGGCCGGCCATCGGCGCCGGCGTGGCGCTGGCGCTGATGGAAACCCTCGCCGATTTCGGCGCGGTGGCGGTGTTCAACTTCGACACCTTCACCACCGCCATCTACAAGACCTGGTACGGCTTCTACAGCCTGTCCGGCGCCACCCAGCTGGCCAGCCTGCTGCTGCTGGCGGTGATGCTGCTGCTCTACGGCGAGCGCCGCGCCCGCGGCGCCAGCCGTCCCGGTAACGAGCGGGCGCGCACCGCCGCCCTGTATCAGCTGCGGGGCGGCCGGGCACTGGCGGCCTGCGCCTGGTGCGGCCTGGTGTTCCTCTGCGCCTTCGTCGTCCCCGTGCTGCAGCTGCTGGCCTGGTTCTGGCAGCGCGGCCGCTTCGACCTCGACGAGCGTTACGTCGGCCTGATCCTGCACACCCTCTACCTGGGCGCGCTGGCGGCGCTGATCACCGTGGCGCTGGCCATGCTGCTGGCCTTCGCCCGCCGCCTGGCGCCGACCCGGCGCATGCAGGCGCTGGTCGGCCTGGCCAACCTCGGCTACGCGCTGCCCGGCTCGGTGCTGGCGGTGTCGATCATGCTGGCCTTCAGCTACCTGGACAATCATCTGGTGATTCCGCTGTCCGCCAGCCTGGGCGGCGCCGGCAAGCCGCTGCTCTTGGGCAGCCTGGGCGCGCTGCTGCTGGCCTACCTGATCCGCTTCATGGCGGTGGCCCACGGGCCGCTGGAAAGCAGCCTGGCGCGCATCCGTCCGTCGCTGCCGGAGGCCTCGCGCAGCCTCGGCGTCGGCGGCGTGACGCTGTTCCGCCGGGTCTACCTGCCGCTCCTGGTGCCGGGCACCCTGAGCGCGGCGCTGCTGGTATTCGTCGACGTGCTCAAGGAGATGCCGGCGACCCTGCTGATGCGCCCGTTCGGCTGGGACACCCTGTCGGTGCGGGTGTTCGAGATGACCAGCGAGGGCGAGTGGGCGCGTGCGGCCTTGCCGGCGCTGACCCTGGTGCTGGTCGGCCTGCTGCCGGTGATCGGCCTGATCCGCCGCTCGGCGCGTCGTTACGGCTGAGTGGCGGCAACATTACGTCTGACGTGTGAACGTGTCAGTTTCCCCCCAGGGGGCTACAATGCGCGCCATTCGACGCCCGCAAGGAGATCCCATGGGACAGCGTACGCCCCTCTATGATCTGCACGTGGCGCTTGGCGCCAAGATGGTCGATTTCGGCGGCTGGGATATGCCGCTGCACTACGGTTCGCAAGTCGAGGAGCACCATCAGGTGCGCAACGACTGCGGGGTTTTCGATGTCTCGCACATGACCGTGGTCGACGTCGTCGGCGTGCAGGCCGGGGAGTATCTGCGCCGTCTGCTGGCCAACGACGTGATGCGTCTCGACAGGGTCGGCAAGGCACTGTACAGCGTCATGCTCAACCCCGTGGGCGGCGTCGTCGACGATCTGATCGTCTACCGCTGCGTCGAGGGTTACCGCCTGGTGGTCAACGCCGCCACCCGCGCCAAGGACCTCGCCTGGCTGCAGGCGCAGGCCGAAGGCTTCAGCGTCGAGCTGCGCGAGCGCCCCGAACTGGCCATGCTCGCCGTGCAGGGCCCGCACGCCCTCGAGCGCTGCACCGAGCTGCTCAGCCCGGAGCGCGCCGCCGTGGTGCGCGAACTCAAGCCGTTCCACGGCCTGGCGCTGGGCGAGTGGTTCATCGCCCGCACTGGCTACACTGGCGAGGACGGTCTGGAGATCATCCTGCCGGCCGGCGAGGCGCCGGGCCTGTTCAACGAGCTGGTCGGCGCGGGCATCGCCCCGGCCGGTCTCGGTGCCCGCGACACCCTGCGCCTGGAAGCCGGGCTCAATCTCTACGGCCAGGACATGGACGAGGGGGTGACGCCGCAGGCCGCCAACCTCGCCTGGACGGTGGCCTGGGAGCCGGCCGACCGCGACTTCATCGGCCGCAACGCCCTCGAGGCGCAGCGCGCCGCCGGCGGCGCGGAAACCAAGCTGGTCGGCCTGGTGCTGGAGGAGCGTGGCGTACTGCGCGCCCACCAGGTGGTGCGCGTGGCCGGCATCGGCGACGGCGAGATCACCAGCGGCAGCTTCTCGCCGACCCTCGGCAAGTCCATCGCCCTCGCCCGGGTGCCGGCCGGCACCGGCGAGCGCGCCGAGGTGGAGATCCGCGGCAAGTGGTACCCGGTCCGCGTGGTGAAACCGAATTTCGTCCGCCACGGCAAGCCGCTCATCTGAGCGGCGGCCGCTGGTCCCGATAGAGCTGCAACATTGCCGGCGCGCCGCGCCTCACTTCTTCCAAGGATTACAATCATGAGCAATGTACCCGCCGAACTGCGTTACGCCTCCAGCCACGAATGGGCTCGTCTCGAAGCCGACGGCAGCGTCACCGTGGGCATCACCGACCATGCCCAGGAAGCTCTGGGCGACGTGGTCTTCGTCGAGCTGCCGGAAGTCGGCAAGTCGCTGGGTGCCAGTGAGGCGGCCGGTGTGGTGGAGTCGGTGAAGGCCGCCTCGGACATCTACGCGCCGCTGGCCGGCGAGGTGATCGCGGTCAACGAGGCGCTGGCCGATGCGCCGGAGAGCGTCAACAGCGATCCGTACGGTGCCTGGTTCTTCAAGCTCAAGCCGGCCAGCGCCGCCGATCTCGACCAGCTGCTCGACGCCGCCGCCTACCAGGCCAGCTGCGACGCCTGATCCTCCTGTCGCTGGTGGCCCGGACCGCTGCCGGCGGGTCGCCAGCTCCGCGCTTTCCCCGCTCCGGCTGCCGCGGTGGCCGGACCCCCGTACCGGAGTTCGTGTCATGTCCCGTCCCAGCGACCTGCTGCAGCCAGAAGCCTTCCTTCATCGCCACATCGGTCCCGACGCCGCCGAGCAGCGCGCCATGCTCGCCGCCCTCGGCGTTGCCGAGCGCGCCGAACTGATCGCCCAGACCGTGCCGCCGGCGATCCGCCTGGCCGGCCCGCTGGCGCTGCCGCCGGCGCTCGACGAGCAGGCCGCGCTGGCCCGCCTGCGCGGCTATGCCGAGCAGAACCAGTGCTGGACCAGCCTGATCGGCATGGGCTACTACGGCACCCACACCCCGCCGGTGATCCAGCGCAACGTGCTGGAGAACCCCGGCTGGTACACCGCCTACACCCCCTACCAGCCGGAAATCTCCCAGGGCCGCCTGGAAGCGCTGCTCAACTTCCAGCAGCTGACCAGCGACCTCACCGGCCTGGAACTGGCCGGCGCTTCGCTGCTCGACGAGGCCACCGCCGCCGCCGAGGCGATGGCCATGGCCCGCCGGGTGGCGAAGAGCGCCAGCAACCGCTTCTTCGTCGACGCCGGCTGCCATCCGCAGACCATCTCCGTGCTGCAGACCCGCGCGAGCGGCTTCGGTTTCGAGCTGGTGATCGACAGCCCGGACAACCTGGGTCAGCACCAAGTGTTCGGCGCGCTGCTGCAGTACCCCGACACCCACGGCGAGATCCGCGACCTGCGGCCGCTGATCGAGCAGCTGCATGCCCAGCAGGCGCTGGCCTGCGTGGCCTGCGACCTGCTCGCCCTGGTGCTGCTCACCCCGCCCGGCGAGCTGGGCGCCGACATCGCCCTGGGCAGCGCCCAGCGCTTCGGCGTGCCGATGGGCTACGGCGGCCCGCACGCCGCCTTCTTCGCCTGCCGCGACGAGTTCAAGCGCGCCATGCCCGGGCGGATCATCGGCGTGTCGAAGGACGCGCGCGGCAACGTCGCCCTGCGCATGGCCCTGCAGACCCGCGAGCAGCACATCCGCCGCGAGAAGGCCAACTCCAACATCTGCACCGCGCAGGCGCTGCTGGCCAACATGGCCGGCTTCTACGCCGTCTACCACGGCCCGGCGGGCCTTAAGCGCATCGCCGGGCGGGTGCAGCGGCTCACCGCGATGCTCGCCCAGGTGCTCGAGCAGAAGGGCATCGTGCGCCTCAACCGCCAGTTCTTCGACACCCTGACCCTCGAGGTCGGCGGCACCCAGCAGGCGATCCTGGAGAGCGCCCACGCCGCGCAGGTCAACCTGCGCATCCTCGGCCACGGCCAGGTCGGCCTCAGCCTCGACGAGACCAGCACCCTGGACACCGTCGCCCAGCTGCTGCACATCTTCCTCGGCGCCGACCACGGCATCGACCTGGCCGCGCTGGCCGACGACGCCGGCCTGCCCGGCGGGATTCCCGCCGCGCTGGCGCGCAGCTCGGCATTCCTCGCCCATCCGGTGTTCAACAGCCACCACAGCGAGACCGAGATGCTGCGCTACCTGCGCCAGCTGGAGGGCAAGGACCTGGCGCTCAATCAGGCGATGATCCCGCTCGGCTCCTGCACCATGAAGCTCAACGCCACCAGCGAGATGCAGCCGGTCAGCTGGCCCGAGTTCGCCAGCCTGCACCCCTTCGTGCCGCGCGAGCAGGCGCGCGGCTACGGCCTGATGATCAGCGAGCTGGAGCGCTGGCTGTGCGCCATCACCGGCTTCGACGCCATCAGCATGCAGCCCAACTCCGGCGCCCAGGGCGAGTACGCCGGCCTGCTGGCGATCCAGCAGTACCACAAGAGCCGCGGCGAGACGCAGCGCGACCTCTGCCTGATCCCGGTCTCGGCGCACGGCACCAACCCGGCCACCGCCAGCATGGCCGGCCTGCAGGTGGTGCTGGTGGCCTGCGACAAGAGCGGCAACGTCGACCTCGACGACCTCAAGGCCAAAGCCGCGGCGGCTGGCGACCGCTTGTCCTGCCTGATGATCACCTACCCCTCGACCCACGGCGTATTCGAGGAGGGCATCCGCGAGATCTGCGAGCTGGTGCATGCCCAGGGCGGCCAGGTGTACATGGACGGCGCCAACCTCAACGCCCAGGTCGGCCTGAGCCGGCCGGCCGACATCGGCGCCGACGTCTCGCACATGAACCTGCACAAGACCTTCTGCATCCCGCACGGCGGTGGCGGACCCGGCATGGGGCCGATCGGCGTCAAGGCGCATCTGGCGCCCTTCCTGGCCAACCACCCGGTGGTCGAGCTGGACGGCCCTCTGCCCGGCAACGGCGCGGTCAGCGCCGCGCCCTGGGGCAGCGCCAGCATCCTGCCGATCAGCTGGATGTACATCGCCCTGATGGGCCCGCAGCTGCAGGAGGCCACCGAGGTGGCGATCCTCAACGCCAACTACCTGGCGGCGCGCCTGGGCGAGGCCTACCCGGTGCTCTACAGCGGACGCAACGGCCGGGTGGCCCACGAGTGCATCATCGATCTGCGCCCGCTCAAGGCGGCTACCGGGATCGGCGAGGAGGACGTCGCCAAGCGTCTGATGGACTACGGCTTCCATGCGCCGACCATGTCCTTCCCGGTGCCCGGCACGCTGATGATCGAGCCAACCGAGAGCGAGTCGAAGGCCGAGCTGGACCGTTTCGTCGAGGCCATGCTCGGCATCCGCGCCGAGATCGCCCGCGTCGAGTCCGGGGAGTGGCCGGCGGAGGACAACCCGCTCAAGCATGCGCCGCATACCCTGGCCGACGTCACCGGCGAGTGGCGCCGCCCGTACAGCATCGCCGAGGCGGTGACCCCCAGCGCGCACACCCGGGCGTTCAAGTACTGGCCGGCGGTCAATCGGGTCGACAACGTCTACGGCGACCGCCACCTGTTCTGCTCCTGCGTGCCGGTGGAGGCCTACGCCGAGTAAGCCGGTGCGTCTGACGCAGACACGAAAAAGCCGCCTGCGGGCGGCTTTTTCGTGGGCGGGTGGCGGAGTTTCAGCGCACCGCGGCGTCCGCGTTGTCGGCGAGGATGGCCCCGGCCAGTTGCTCGTCGCTGGCCTGCAGGTCGGGGCGCTGCTGGCGGATCTGCTGCAGGGCGGCCTCCAGGTAGGCGCCGCGGATGGCGCCGCCGCTGGCGATGAAGCTGGACGCATCGTCCTGGGCGGCGACCACGATCTTGTCGTCCTTGAAGGTCGAGTACAGCGAGGCGGAGATTCCCGCGGAAGTGGCGATTTGCCCCCAGTCGACATGCTCGTCGGAGTGTCCGCGATGGTCGGCCATGGCACTGGCGACGGGCAGGACGACAAGGGATGCAAACAGCAGGGTACAACGCATGATCAACTCCGGAGCGAACAGGGATGGCTGAGCGGTTCAGACTGTTCCCGTCGTGCCGGAGTTCCCGTCGTCAGCGGGGACGGAGTAGGGTGCGAATGCTCAGGCCGACTCGACCTGCAGCACCACGCCCGCCTGGCCGACCACCCGTACCTGGCTGCCGGCCGGCAGCGCCGGCCCGCTGACCAGCCAGACGCTGTCGCCGACGCGGATCTTGCCGCGGCCTTCGACGATCGCCTCGTGGAGGACGAACTGGCGGCCGAGCAGCTCGCTGCCGCGCCGGTTGAGGCCCGGCTGGTCGCCGGGCTTGCCGGCGGCGCGCTGGCGGCGCCACCAGAGCACTGCAGTGAGGATAGACAGCACGCCGAACAGCAGGTACTGCAGGGTCCAGGGCAGGCCGGGAATGAGGAAAGCGAGAATTCCGACGCAGGCCGCGGCCACCCCGGTCCACAGCAGGTAACCGCCGGCGCCGAAGACCTCGAGAATCAGCAGCAGGGTGCCGAAGGCCAGCCAGTCCCAGTAGGAGAGATGGAGGAGAAAATCGGGCATCGCATGCCTCGCGGCCGCTGTGCGCAACCCGCCAGAGCGGCGAAGAAGGGAAGTGGTGGGCCCAGCAGGACTTGAACCTGCGACCAAGCGATTATGAGTCGCCTGCTCTGACCAACTGAGCTATAGGCCCGCGTGCCGGCTGGAGGGTGCGGGAAGCCCGCGGGAATGTCTCCGGCCAGTGCATTCGGCGAGGCCGGCTGGCGTCCTCTCCAGAATACCCGTGCTGCGCGCGCAGGCGCGGCGACGAGGCGCGGCGATTATAGCGATGCCGATGCGCTGGCGCCAAGGGCCGGGGCGGTCTCCAGGAAGCGCGCGGCGAACTGCGCCGCGGGCATCGGCTGGCCGACCAGGAAGCCCTGGAACTGCTGGCACCCCTCGTGGGCGAGGAAGCGCTGCTGCGCTGTCGTCTCCACGCCCTCGGCGATCACCGTCAGCTGCATGCTGTGGCCGAGGGCGATGATCGCGCGGGTGATGGCGGCGTCGTTGGGGTCGTCCGGCAGGCCGGCGACGAACGACTGGTCGATCTTCAGGATGTCGATGGGCAGGCGCTTGAGGTAGCTCAGCGACGAGTAACCGGTGCCGAAGTCGTCGATCGCCAGCTGCAGCCCGAGCTCCTTGAGCGCCTGGAGGATCGGCAGGGCCTCTTCCTTCTGACTCATCACGAAGGTTTCGGTGATTTCCAGCTGCAGGCTGGCGGGTGCCAGGCCCGCATCGGCCAGCAGTTCGCTGATCCGCCCGACCAGTTGCGGCTGGCGCAGCTGCGCGCCGGCCAGGTTGACCGCCAGCGGACCGAACGGCGGGTAGCGCTTCTGCCATTGGTGCATCTGCCGGCAGGCTTCCTGGAGGATCCAGTCGCCCAGTTCGAGGATGCTGCCGTTCTCCTCGGCGATGGTGATGAAGCGCTCCGGCGATACCGCGCCCAGCTGCGGGTGATGCCAGCGCAGCAGCGCCTCGGCACCGACCAGGCGACCGTCCGCGAGGCTCAGCTTGGGCTGGTAGTAGGCGCGCAGCTCGCCGCGCTCGATGGCGCGGCGCAGGTCGTTGCCCAGGGTGATGCGCTCGCTGGCCTGCGAGCTGAGATCGGGGGTGTAGAACTCGATGCGGTTGCGCCCGCGCGCCTTGGCCCGGTACATGGCGGCGTCGGCGTTCTTGACCAGGGTGGCGACGTCGTCGCCGTGCTCGGGGAACAGGCTGATGCCGATGCTCGAACTCATGAAGAACTCGTGGCCGCCGGCATTGAACGGCGGGCCGAAAGCGCCCATCAGCTTGTCGGCGACCCGCTCGACGTCGCAGATCTGCGCCACGCTGGGCATCAGCACGATGAACTCGTCGCCGCCCAGGCGCGCCACCGTGTCGGCCTCGCGCAACTGCTCGCGCAGGCGCTTGGCGATGCCCTGCAGGAGCAGGTCGCCGACCGGATGGCCGAGGCTGTCGTTGATGTGCTTGAAGCGGTCGAGGTCGAGGAACAGCACGGCGCCCTGACGCTGCTCCGCCGCAGCCTGCTCGAGGGCCTGTTGCAGGCGGCTCTCGAACAGCAGGCGGTTGGGCAGGCCGGTCAGCGGGTCGTGGTGGGCCTGATAGTCGAGGCGTGCCTGCACGTGCTTGAGGGTGGAAATGTCGGCGAACACCGCCACGTGGTGGGAGATGCGGTTGCCGCCGTTGCGCACCGCGCTGATGGTCATCCAGGCGGGATAGGTTTCGCCGTTCTTGCGCTGGCTCCACATCTCGCCCTGCCAGTGGCCGTCGCGCTCCAGACTGGTACGGATATCGGCGGCCAGGTCGCTGCCCTGTTCCTCGGAGGCGAGCAGCTGCGGGGTATGGCCGATGGCCTCGCCCTCGCTGTAGCCGGTGATCGCGCTGAAGGCGCGGTTGATGGCGACGATGCGTTGCTCGAGGTCGGTGATCATCACGCCCTCGGCGGTGTTTTCGAACACCGTGGCGGCCTGTTGCAGGCGCTCCTGCATCTGCATGCGCTCGGTGACGTCGCGGGCGATGGTCAGCAGGCAGTCCTCGCCCTCGATCTGCAGCAGCTGGGCGCTGATCTCGCAGAGGCGCTGCTGGCCGTGGCAGGTGCGCAGGGGGACCGGCAGGTGCTGCACGCTGCCCTCGCGCTCCAGGGTGCGCAACAGGCGCTGGCGGTCGGCGGGGTCGACCCACAGGGTGCGCTCGAGGCTGCTGTTGTTGATCGCTTCGTGGGCGCTGTAGCCGGTGAGCTGGGTGAAGCCCGGGTTGACCTCCAGCAGCCGGTCGTCGCGCAGGCGGGTGATCGCCAGGGCATCGGGCGAGGCGTAGAACACTTTGGCGAACTTCTCCTCGCTGACGTGCAGCTGGCGCTGGGTCTGGCGCAGCGCGGAGAGATCGCGCAGCACCAGGATGGCAGCCGGCTGGTCGTCGAGCTCGATGCGCCGCGCCGAGAGCAGGGCGGTGAGCTCGCCGCCATCGTGGCGGCGCAGGCAGGTCTCGACGTTGTGCAGGTCGCGCTCGCGCAGTTCGCGCAGCAGCTGCTGGCCCTGCTGCGGATTGCGCCAAAGGCCGAGTTCGTCGGGGGTATGTTCGCAGACTGCCTCGGCGGCGAGGCCGGTGGTCTGCTCGAAGGTGCGGTTGACGGTGAGGATGCGTCCGCTGTCGCGGGCGAGCAGCAGCATGACGTCCGGACTGTGCTGGAACACGGTGCCGAACTTCTGCTCGGACAGGCGCAGGGCCTGCTCGGCGTGGTGGGTGCGGCCGATGTCGAGGAACAAGCCGTGGCACAGGGCGTCGGCGCCGCTCGCCTGGCGCTGCAGGATGGCGAGCACCCACAGCGGCCGGCCGTCGGCGGCGATCAGGCGGAATTCGTGGCGGCTGGGGGCGCCCTCGGCCTGGGCGCGGAAGAAGGCGAGGGCGGCGGCGGCATCCTCGGGGTAGAGCGTACGGCTGAGGAAGTCGGCTTCCAGCCAGGCGGCGGTGGGATAGCCGAGCAGGGTGCGGGCGCGCGAGGAGACGTGGGTCAGGCGCAAGTCGCCCGTATGCATTTCCCAGGCGACCAGCGGGTAGTTATCCAGCTGGCTGCGATAGTGATCGAGCTGTTGCTCCAGGCCGGCGATCTGTTGGCGCTGGCGGCCCCGGCGCAGATTGCCGTGTACCAGCAGGCCGAGCAACAGCAGGCTGGCCAGGAGCAGCAGGCCCTGGAATGCCAGGACTGGCCAACTCTGCCCGTCCCATCCCGGAAGGGCGGCGTGGCTGGAGAGGGGGAGCAATGCCAGATGGAGCGCGGGCATTGCCGGCAGGCGCGACATGACGGTCCCTCGAGTGCGCGGTCGTTCCTGCAGTGTAGAAGCAGGTCCGCCGCGGCGCCCAAGAAAAAACCCCGGGACCTTGCGGTGCCGGGGTTTCGGGTCTTGTGCGGCGCTTATTCGTCGAGGAAGGAGCGCAGATGCTCGCTGCGGGTCGGGTGGCGCAGCTTGCGCAGCGCCTTGGCCTCGATCTGGCGGATACGCTCGCGGGTCACGTCGAACTGCTTGCCGACCTCTTCGAGGGTGTGGTCGGTGTTCATGTCGATGCCGAAGCGCATGCGCAGCACCTTGGCCTCGCGCGCGGTGAGTCCGGCGAGCACTTCGCGGGTGGCTTCCTTGAGGCTTTCCACGGTGGCCACCTCGATCGGCGACTGCATGGTGGAGTCCTCGATGAAGTCGCCCAGGTGCGAATCCTCGTCGTCGCCGATCGGCGTCTCCATGGAGATCGGCTCCTTGGCGATCTTCAGCACCTTGCGGATCTTGTCCTCGGGCATCTCCATGCGCTCGCCCAGCTCTTCCGGAGTCGGCTCGCGGCCCATCTCCTGGAGCATCTGCCGGGAGATGCGGTTGAGCTTGTTGATGGTCTCGATCATGTGCACCGGGATGCGGATGGTGCGCGCCTGGTCGGCGATCGAGCGGGTGATCGCCTGGCGGATCCACCAGGTGGCGTAGGTCGAGAACTTGTAGCCGCGGCGGTATTCGAACTTGTCCACCGCCTTCATCAGGCCGATGTTGCCTTCCTGGATCAGGTCGAGGAACTGCAGGCCGCGGTTGGTGTACTTCTTGGCGATGGAGATCACCAGGCGCAGGTTGGCCTCGACCATCTCCTTCTTGGCGCGGCGGGCCTTGGCCTCGCCGATCGACATGCGCCGGTTGATCTCCTTGATCTCGGCGATGTTCAGGCCGACTGCCTGCTCCAGGTCGATCAGCACCTGCTGGTTGCGCTTGATGTCGTCCTGCAGGCGGGCGATGGCTTCGGCGTACTTGGCCTTGCCGGCGGCCAGGGCCTCGGCCCAGGCGAGGTCGATCTCGCTGCCGGGGAATAGCTTGAGGAAGTCGGCGCGCGGCATGCGCGCATCGCGCACGCACAGCTGCATGATGGCGCGTTCCTGGCCGCGCACGCGGTCGAGGGAGTCGCGGACCATGCCGACCAGGGCGTCGAACTGCTTGGGCACCAGCTTGATCGGCATGAACAGCTCGGCCAGGGTGTCCAGCGCGGCATTGGCCTGTGCGCTGTCGCGGCCGAACTGTTGCAGAGCCTGCTTGGTCTTTTCCAGCTGCTCGGCCACGGCGCCGAAGCGGCGGGCGGCTTCTTCCGGATCCGGACCGCCGTCGCCTTCCTCGTCGCTGCTGTCGGACTTGCCTTCCTCGTCCTCTTCCTCGTCGTCGTCGGCGGGGGCCGCCTTGGCGCTGGCGGTCGGCAGTTCGACGTCGCTTTCCGCCGGCAGGGTGCCGTCGTCGGGGTCGATGTAGCCGCTGAGGATGTCGGACAGGCGGCCGCCTTCGCTGACCACGCGCTGGTATTCGCCGAGGATGCTGTCCACCGAGCCCGGGAACAGGGAGATGGCGCCCATCACCTCGCGGATGCCTTCCTCGATGCGCTTGGCGATCTCGATCTCGCCTTCGCGGGTGAGCAGCTCCACGGTGCCCATCTCGCGCATGTACATGCGCACCGGGTCGGTGGTGCGGCCGATGTCGCTTTCCACCGCGGCCAGGGCAGCGGCGGCCTCTTCGGCGGCGGCTTCGTCGGTGTCCGCTTCGGCGAGCAGCAGGGCGTCCGCATCCGGGGCTGTCTCGAATACGTTGATCCCCATGTCGTTGATCATGCGGATGATGTCTTCCACCTGTTCCGGATCGGAAATATCCTCCGGCAGGTGGTCGTTGACCTCCGCGTAAGTCAGGTAACCCTGCTCACGGCCACGGGCGATCAACTCTTTGAGACGGGACTGCTGTTGCGCTTTGACGGACATGTTCACCCTATCCACTGAAGGTCTTGGCGGGCTGAAGAGAAGCTGGCCATTATAGCCGAGCCGGTGCTTCACGCACCAGATGGGCCGGGGGAAGCGCTGGCTTCGTTCCGGCTCAGGAGCTCTCGCAGGCGGAGCTTTTCCTCCGCGCTGAGTTCGCTGTGCCGCGCTTTGCGCAGCAGGCCTTCGAGGCTGCGCTCACGCTGGCGGTCTGCCAAGGTAGTTATAGTGTCGAAAAACTGTTGTTCAAGGTTGTCCTGACTGATCAACCATTCCTTCTCCGCTAGACCGCGGAGGAGGCGTCCTTGTTCCGTGCCATGCCAGCGGGCGATCAGTTGCAGCGAGTTCTGCTGCGGCTGCTTCTGCAGCGATTCCAGCAGTGCCACCAGCAGCTGGGTCCAGGTGTCGTCCTCGGCGGCGAAATGGCCGGCGTCCTCGACCTTCTGCGCCAGCTGCGGATGGTGCAGCAGGGCACGCAGGGCGCTGAGGGTCGGCGACTCGACGCCGGCGCCTCCACGCGGTGGCATGACGGCCGGCAGCTCGCGGCGCTGGCCGCTCTTGCGGCCTTTCCAGGACTCGCCGTCCTGCCAGGGTTTGCGGCTCTTGCCGGCCGGGCGCTCGTCGTAGCCGCCCGGCGGCGCATAGTCGAGACTGTCCGAATAAGACGCTGCGAAGTCTGCCGGCGGCACGTCGCCGGCGGGGCCGGCCGACGGCTGGCTGAGGGCCTCGCCGCTCAGGCCGGTGATCTCGCCCAGGCGCTGGCGCATCAGTGCGCGCAGGTTGGCGCCGGGCACCTTGTCCAGCAGCGGCGCGGCCAGGGTGGCCAGGTGCGCCTTGCCCTCCAGGGTGCTCGGGTCGGCCTCCTCCATCAGGTGACGGAAGAAGTACTCGGCCAGCGGCTCGGCCTGCTGGGCGAGGCGTGCGCGGAAGGCATCGGCGCCCTCCCGGCGCACCAGGCTGTCCGGGTCCTCGCCTTCGGGAAGGAACAGGAAGCGCACGCGACGGCCATCCTGCAGGCTCGGCAGGCAGGACTCCAGCGCCCGCCAGGCGGCATTGCGGCCGGCCTGATCACCGTCGAAGCAGAACAGGATGTTCGGCACCAGGCGGAACAGGCGCTTGATGTGCTCCTCGCTGGTCGCCGTGCCGAGGGTGGCCACGGCGTTGCGCAGACCCTGCTGGGCGAGGGCGATGACGTCCATGTAGCCCTCGACCACCATGACCTCGTCGAGGTCGCGGTTGTTCTGCCGGGCCTCGTAGAGGCCATAGAGCTCCTGGCCCTTGTGGAATACCGGGGTTTCCGGCGAGTTGAGGTACTTGGGCTTGTCGTCGCCGAGTACCCGGCCGCCGAAGGCGATCACCCGGCCGCGGCTGTCGCGGATCGGGAACATCACCCGGTCGCGGAAGCGGTCGTAGCGCTTGCCGGTCTCGGCGTTCTCGATCAGGAGCCCTGCGTCGATCAGCGCCTTCTGCTGCAGGCTGTCGCCGCCCAGGTGCTTCATCAGGTTGTCCCAGCCGGGCGGGGCGAAGCCGAGGCCGAAGTCGCGGGCGATCACTCCGGACAGGCCGCGTCCCTTGAGGTAGTCGACCGCGGCCTGGCGCGCCGGGTGGCCTTTCAGCGCCTGCCGGTAGTAGTCGGCGGCGGCGGTGAGCAGCGGGTAGAGCGGTGAGTCCACCGGCTGGCGCGGGCGCTGGCCGGGGCGGCTGTCCTCGCGCGGTACCTCGAGGCCGGCGCGCTTGGCCAGCTCCTCGACCGCCTGGGGGAAGTCCAGGTGGTCGTGGTCCATGACGAAGCCGAGCGCATTGCCGCCGGCGCCGCAGCCGAAGCAGTAGTAGAACTGCTTGTCCGGGCTGACGGTGAACGAGGGGGTCTTTTCCTGGTGGAACGGGCAGCAGGCGCTGTAGTTCTTGCCGGTCTTCTTCAGCTGCACGCGCGCACCGACCACCTCGACGATGTCGGTGCGGTTCAGCAGGTCGTCGATGAAGCGCTGGGGAATCAGGCCGGCCATGGGCTGCTCGCGTGCATGCTGTTCAGCATGGCCACCGTGTGCGCGAAGCGCCAGGCGGCGACGGAAAATGCAAAAACTCCGGCGCTTGCGCGGGCAAGGCGGAGTGGGGTGCTGCAAAGCAAACACCCGGCCGGAGCCGGGTGTTCATGCAAGACGCTACTGTCTGAGGGTTAACTCAGTACAGGCGCTCGCGGCGACGCTGTTCGCGCTGCACTTTCTTGGCGTGGCGCTTCACGGCAGCCGCGGCCTTGCGCTTGCGCTCGGCGGTGGGCTTTTCGTAGAACTCGCGGCTACGCACTTCAGCCAGAACACCGGCTTTTTCGCAGGAGCGCTTGAAACGACGCAGGGCTACGTCGAAGGGTTCGTTCTCTTTAACTTTGACGGCGGGCATCCAGGTCGTACCTTCACTGATTACCGAGTATGAATGGTGCAATCCTGCAAAAGGCTCGGGAGGCACCGGTTTTCAAGGGTTGCGGATATTAACTCTTGACAGGCGGGATGCCAAGCCCCCGGGCGGCAAAAGCTGCCCGCCGGCAGTCTGTCGCGGACGGCCAAGGCTTGGTGTCCGGCCCTGCGGCCGCTTATCATGCGCGGTTTATCGAATGACACGGCAAGACGGGGCGACTTCCCAATGCGAGTGCTGGGCCTGGAAACATCCTGCGACGAAACCGGCGTGGCGCTGTACGACAGCGATCGCGGCCTGCTGGGCGATGCACTGTTCAGCCAGATCGACCTGCACCGGGTCTATGGCGGCGTGGTGCCGGAACTGGCCTCGCGTGACCACGTGAAACGCATGCTGCCGCTGATCCGCCAGGTACTGGACGAGGCGGGGTGCAGTTTCGCCGATATCGACGCCGTCGCCTATACCGCCGGTCCCGGCCTGGTCGGCGCCCTGCTGGTCGGAGCCTCCTGCGCCCAGGCGCTGGCCCTGGCCTGGGATGTGCCGGCGGTCGGCGTGCACCACATGGAAGGCCACCTGCTGGCGCCGATGCTCGAGGAGACGCCGCCGCAGTTCCCGTTCGTCGCTCTCCTGGTGTCCGGCGGGCATACCCAGCTGGTGCGCGTCGACGGCATCGGCCAGTACCAGCTGCTCGGCGAGTCGCTGGACGACGCCGCCGGCGAGGCCTTCGACAAGACCGCCAAGCTGATCGGCCTGGGCTATCCGGGCGGTCCGGAAATCGCCCGCCTGGCCGAACACGGCACGCCGGGGCACTTCGTCTTCCCGCGGCCGATGACCGACCGGCCGGGCCTGGAGTTCAGCTTCAGCGGTCTGAAGACCTTCGCCCTCAACACCTGGAAGCAGTGCGAGCGCGAGGGCGGCGATCTTGCGCAGGCGCGTGCCGACATCGCCCTGGCCTTCCAGCAGGCAGTGGTCGAGACGCTGACCATCAAGTGCCGCCGCGCCCTCAAGCAGACCGGCCTCAAGCGCCTGGTGATCGCCGGCGGGGTGAGCGCCAACCAGGCCCTGCGCGCGGCGCTGGAGAAGATGCTCGGCGAGCTCAAGGGGCAGGTGTTCTATGCCCGGCCGCGTTTCTGCACCGACAACGGCGCGATGATCGCCTATGCCGGCTGCCAGCGCCTGCTGGCCGGCCAGCACGACGGTCCGGCGATCGGCGTGCAGCCGCGCTGGTCGATGGAAAGCCTGCCGGCGCTGGGTCGGATGGCGTAGGTCGGATGCCGCTTTCGGCGCCCTGGCTGGCGGCCGGACGGATTAGAATTGCCGCTCGCGGCCGGCGTACAGATCGCGCAGGTTGCGGCGATGGCGCCAGACGATGAGGATGGTGAGTAGGGTGATCGGCAGCAGGATGGCCGGTTGCTGCCAGGCCAGCAGCGGCAGGACCAGCGGGGTGGCGATCAGCGCGGCGAGCGAGCTTATACGGGTCAGGGCGAAGGTCAGCAGCCAGGCGCCCAGGGCGAGCAGGGCGGCCGGCCAGTACAGGCCGAGCAGCAGTCCGGCGGCGGTGGCCACGCCCTTGCCGCCCCGGAAGCGGAAGTACAACGGATAGAGGTGGCCGATCACGGCCGCCAGGCCGACCCAGGCCTGCTGCTGCGGCGGCAGCTCGAGGTGGCGGGCCAGCAGTACCGGCAGCAGGCCCTTGAGCAGGTCGCCGAGCAGGGTCAGGGCCGCGGCCCGGCGCCCGGCCAGGCGCAGCATGTTGGTGGCACCGGGGTTGCCCGAGCCGGCCAGACGCGGGTCGCCGGTGCCGAAGCAGCGACCGAGCAGCACGGCGAACGACAGCGAGCCGAGCAGGTAGGCAAGAATTGCCAGCAGCCAGGGCATGATCGATTCCGGGGCGTGAAAGCCCCGATTCTAACGAGGCGGCGCGACCTTGTCGTGACGCGAAAGAGGATAGCGTGGACATAGTCTTCATCGACGGCCTGGAGGTCGACACCGTGATCGGTGTGTACGACTGGGAGCGCGGCATTCGCCAGTGCCTGACCCTGGACCTGCAGTTGGGCTGGGATATTCGTGCCGCGGCGGCCGGCGACGATCTGGGCGCGGCGCTCGACTACGCTGCGGTCAGCGCGCGGGTACAGGCCTTCGCCGCCGCCAGCGCCTTCCAACTGGTGGAAACCTTCGCCGAACGCCTGGCCGCCCTGCTGATGGCCGAGTTCGGCATTGCCTGGCTGCGCCTGCGCCTGACCAAGCCCGGCGCGGTGCCGGCGGCGCGCGGCGGCGTCGGCGTGGAGATCGAGCGCGGATGCCGCTGACCACCGTGTTTCTCGGCCTGGGCAGCAATGTCCGCCGCCATCAGCACCTGACCGCCGGCCTCGACGCGCTGGCGCAGTTCCTCGGCGAACTGCACTGTTCGCCGGTGTTCGAGAGCGAGCCGGTGGGTATCCGCAGCGGGCCGTTCTACAACCTCACGGTGATGGCGCGGACCGACCTGCCGCTGGCCGAGCTGGATCGCCGCCTCAAGGCCATCGAAGCCGACAACGGCCGTTACGCCCCCGACCGCAAGGGGCTGCCGCTGGACATCGACGTGCTGCTCTACGACGACCTGGTCGGCGAGTTCGACGGCCTGCAGCTGCCGCGCGCGGAAATCCTGCGCAACGCCTTCGTGCTCTGGCCGCTGGCGCTGCTCGCCCCGGAGCTGCGCCATCCCGCCGAGGGACGCAGTTTCGCCGCCCTCTGGCAGGCGGCGAACATCGGCCAGAAGCTGTGGCCGGTGTCCTTCGTCTGGCGCGGCGCGGAGCTGACCCCGGCGGAGCTGCGTGCCGCCTTCCCGCCGCCCCCGTCTTCTTGAGGCGGTAGGGGACGACCACCGCCGAGGCACTGCGCGCCGCGATTTTGCCGCTCCGTGCGCTGCGCTCCGGGGGGCAGTCGTTTCCTCCCGAGATGACCGACGCAGGGGCCCGCGGGGGCCAGCCAGCCTACTCAGGCTGCTCGGCGTCGGCGCGCTGCTCGGTGCGAAAGGCCTTGAGCGCGTTCAGCCGCTCGCGCTTGAGCGCCTCACCCAGCTCAGCCCCCTTGATGCCCTGCTCCAGCAGCGGCTGCACCGTCACGGCGCGGGCCACCGCGGCGGCGGCGCGGAGGTAGTCGCCCTGCGGATAGGGCTGGCGGTCGAGGCCGAGGCGGCCGCGCGCGTCCATCTCGCAGGCGGCGAGGAAAAGCTCGAAGCGTTCCGGGCGGCGATACAGGTCGAAATGCTGGAACAGTTCGGCGAGCGTCTGCGCGCGCAGCTCGCGAGCGCGGTGGCAGTGGGTATGGTATTCGCCGACCAGCAGGGCGAGTTCGGCGCAATCGCGCGGCGCCTTGCAGCGCGCGTTGACCGCCTCGATCAGGCGCAGGCCGCGATGCTCGTGGGCGATATGCCGTGGCCACTCCTCGGGCGCGGTGGCGCCCTTGCCCAGATCGTGCAGCAGGCAGGCCCAGCGTACGGCGAGCGGCTGGTCGTGCTCGGCACACTGGCGCAGGACCAGCAGCACGTGCTCGCCGGTATCGATCTCCGGGTGGTGGACGGCCGGCTGCGGCACGCCGAACAGCGCGTCGACCTCCGGCAGCAACTGACGCAGCGCCCCGCAGTCGCGCAGCACCTGCACGAACGCCTCCGGGCGCGGCTCCATCAGTGCACGGGCGACTTCCTTCCAGACCCGCTCGGCGGTGAGTGCGGCGAGTTCGCCGGAAGCGGCGATCTCGGCCATCAGCGCCAGGGTTTCCTCGGCGACCCGGAAGCCCAGCGGTGCGTAGCGGGCGGCGAAGCGGGCGACCCGCAGGACGCGCAGCGGATCCTCGGCGAAGGCTGGCGAGACGTGGCGCAGCAGGCGCAGGGCGAGGTCGTCCTGGCCTCCGTAGGGGTCGATGACCCGGCCGTCGGCGTCCTCGGCCATGGCATTGATGGTCAGATCGCGGCGGATCAGGTCCTCCTCGAGGGTGACCTCCGGGCTGGCGTAGCAGGTGAAGCCGCCATAGCCGCGTCCGCTCTTGCGCTCGGTGCGCGCCAGGGCGTATTCCTCGCCGCTCTCGGGGTGGAGGAACACCGGGAAGTCGGCGCCGACCGGCCGGAAGCCCTGGGCGAGCAGTTCCTCGGGGTGGGCGCCGACCACCACCCAGTCGGTTTCCGTGACGGTACGGCCGAGCAGGCGGTCGCGCACGGCGCCGCCCACCTTGTAGATCTGCATGGGAGATGTCCTGCCAGCAACTCGGGTGGCGCAGAGCATAGCGCGCCGCCACGTGCGGGGCGATGGCGGCGGCACGTCGCGGTGCGCGCCCGGTCTCAGACCGGGCGGACGATCAGCTCGAAGTGGCTGCCCTCGCTTTCGCGCTCGCGGCGTGGCGGCATGTGCTGGGCGGCCACCCGTTGCTCGCCCTGCATGCTGTCGAGATGCACGTCGAAGCCCCACAGGCGGTGCAGGTGGCGCAGCACGTCCTCGGTGGAGCTGCCCAGTGGCTTGCGCTCATGCTGGTAGTGGCGCAGGGTCAGCGAGCGGTCGCCGCGGCGGTCGACATTCCAGATCTGCACGTTGGGTTCGCGGTTGCCGAGGTTGTACTGCGCCGCCAGGTGGTCGCGGATGGTGCGATAGCCGCTGTCGTCGTGGATGGCGTCGACCAGCAGCTCGTCCTGCTGGTCGTCGTCGAGGATGCTGAACAGGCGGAATTCGCGGATCAGCCGCGGCGACAGGAATTGCTGGATGAAGCTCTCGTCCTTGAAGTTCTGCATGGCGAACTTGAGGGTGGCCAGCCAGTCGCTGCCGGCGATGTCTGGGAACCAGCGGCGATCCTCATCGGTCGGCTCCTCGCAGATACGGCGGATGTCGCGGTACATGGCAAACCCCAGCGCGTAGGGGTTGATACCGCTGTAATAGGGGCTGTCGAACGGCGGCTGGTAGACCACGCTGGTGTGGTACTGGAGGAACTCCATCATGAAGCCCTCGGTAACCAGCCCTTCGTCGTACAGGTCGTTGAGCAGGGTGTAGTGCCAGAAGGTGGCCCAGCCCTCGTTCATCACCTGGGTCTGCCGCTGCGGATAGAAGTACTGGGCGATCTTGCGCACGATGCGCACCACCTCGCGCTGCCAGGGCTCCAGCAGCGGCGCGTGCTTCTCGATGAAGTAGAGGATGTTCTCCTGCGGCTCGGCCGGGAAGCGCTTGCCGTCGTCGGCGCGCTCCTTGCCTGCGCCCTTGGGGATGGTCCGCCACAGGTCGTTGACCTGGCGTTGCAGCTGCTCCTCGCGGTCCTTCTGGCGGCGGCGCTCCTCTTCCGCGGAGATCGGGTAGGGACGCTTGTAGCGGTCGACCCCGTAGTTCATCAGCGCGTGGCAGGAGTCGAGCAGGTCCTCCACCGCGTCGATGCCGTAGCGCTCCTCGCATTTGTCGATGTACTGGCGGGCGAACACCAGGTAGTCGACGATCGAGCTGGCGTCGGTCCAGCTGCGGAACAGGTAGTTGCCCTTGAAGAAGCTGTTGTGCCCGTAGCAGGCGTGCGCCACCACCAGCGCCTGCATGCACATGGTGTTCTCTTCCATGAGATAGGCGATGCAGGGATCGGAGTTGATCACGATCTCGTAGGCCAGGCCCATCTGGCCGCGCTTGTAGCCTTTCTCGGTGCTGAGGAAGTGCTTGCCGTAGGACCAGTGGTGATAGCCGATGGGCATGCCGACCGAGGCATAGGCGTCCATCATCTGCTCGGCGGTGATCACCTCGATCTGGTTGGGATAGGTGTCCAGCGCGTAGCGCTCGGCGAGGCGGGCGATCTCGCGGTCGTAGGTGCGGATCAGCTCGAAACTCCATTCCGAGGTGGTGGACAGCGGTTGACCTTTCTTGGCGCGAGGAGTCATGCGGCTATCCTCCTCTGGAACAGGGCGCGGAACACCGGGTAGATGTCCGCGGCGGAAACGATCTGCTGTTGGGCGAAGCTTTCCGGGAAGGCTTCACTGACCTGCTCGTACTCGTGCCACAGCGCCTGGTGCTCGCGCGGGGTGATCTCCACGTAGCTGAAGTACTGCACGAACGGCATGATCTGGCGGATCAGGATGTCGCGGCACACCGGCGAATCGTCGTTCCAGTTGTCGCCGTCGGAGGCCTGGGCGGCGTAGATGTTCCATTCGTGGGCCGGATAACGCGCGGCCATCACTTCCTGCATCATCTTCAGGGCGCTGGAGACGATGGTGCCGCCGGTCTCCCGCGAGTAGAAGAACTCCTGCTCGTCGACCTCCTTGGCGCTGGTATGGTGGCGGATGAATACCACCTCGATCTTCTCGTAGCTGCGCTTGAGGAACAGGTAGAGGAGGATGAAAAACCGCTTGGCGATGTCCTTGGTGGCCTGGGTCATCGAGCCGGACACGTCCATCAGGCAGAACATCACCGCCTTGGAGGTCGGGTTGGGCTGCTTGACCAGCAGGTTGTACTTGAGGTCGAAGGTGTCGAGGAATGGTAGACGCTCGATGCGCGCGCGCACCTTGGCGATCTCTTCCTCCACGGCGCGGATGTCGCCGATGTTGTCCGGCTCCTCGCGCTTGAGGCGTTCCAGCTCGAGCTTCAGCTCGCGCAGGTGACTGCGGCTGGAGCCGGACAGGGCGATGCGCCGGGCGTGCGCCGAGCGCAGGGTGCGCACGATGTTCAGGCGGGCCGGGGTGCCTTCGCTGCTGATGCCGGCGCGCACCGTCTTGAAGCTGTCCAGTCCGGTGAGATGCTTCTTCACCAGGTTGGGCAGGGCCAGATCCTCGAACATGAAGTCGAGGAACTCCTCCTGGGTGATCTGGAACACGAAGTCGTCCATGCCTTCGCCGGAGTTGCTGGCCTTGCCGCTGCCCGCGCCGCCACCGCCGCCGCCGGAGGGGCGCGGAATGCGCTCGCCCGCGGTGAACTCCCTGTTGCCCGGGTGGATGATGGTCTGCCGGCCGCCGCGGCCGTGGTGCAGTACCGGTTCGTCGATGTCGCGCGAGGGGATGCTGATCTGCTCGCCGTGTTCCATGTCGGTGATGGAGCGCCGGCTGACGGCTTCCTCCACCGCCTTCTTGATGTGGTCGCGGTAACGCCGCAGGAAGCGCTGGCGGTTTACCGTGCTCTTGTTCTTTCCATTCAGTCGCCGGTCAATGACGTAACTCATGGCGTGCTCCCATGCGGGGCTGGAGGCCTTGGCGCAGACCGCAGCGGCGCCCGAAGGCGCCGCTGCGGACCAGGGCTTGCTCTAGCTTACTACTGCGACTTGCGAACGCGCAGATACCATTCGGCGAGCAGGCGCACCTGTTTCTCGGTGTAGCCGCGCTCGACCATGCGCCGTACGAAGTCGTTGTGCTTCTGCTGCTCGTCCTTGCTGCCCTTGGCATTGAAGCTGATGACCGGCAACAGGTCCTCGGTGTTGGAGAACATCTTCTTCTCGATCACCGCGCGCAGTTTCTCGTAGGACAGCCACGACGGGTTCTTGCCGTTGTTGTTGGCCCGGGCGCGCAGTACGAAGTTGACGATCTCGTTGCGGAAGTCCTTCGGGTTGCTGATGCCCGCCGGCTTCTCGATCTTCTCCAGCTCCTCGTTGAGGGCGCCACGGTTGAGGATCTCGCCGGTTTCCGGGTCGCGGTACTCCTGATCCTGGATCCAGAAGTCGGCGTACAGCACGTAGCGGTCGAAGATGTTCTGGCCGTACTCGCTGTAGGACTCCAGATAGGCGGTCTGGATCTCCTTGCCGATGAACTCCACGTAGCGCGGCGCCAGGTACTCCTTGATGTAGCGCAGATAGCGCTCGCGGGTCTCCGCCGGGAATTGTTCCTGCTCGATCTGCTGCTCCAGCACGTAGAGCAGGTGCACCGGGTTGGCCGCCACCTCGTGCGGGTCGAAGTTGAACACCTTGGAGAGGATCTTGAAGGCGAAGCGGGTGGACAGACCGGTCATGCCCTCGTCCACGCCGGCATTGTCGCGGTACTCCTGGATCGACTTGGCCTTGGGATCGGTGTCCTTGAGGTTCTCGCCGTCGTAGACGCGCATCTTCGAGTAGATGTTGGAGTTGTCCGGCTCCTTCAGGCGGCTCAGCACCGAGAACTGCGCCAGCATCTTCAGGGTGTCCGGCGCGCAGTGCGCCTGGGACAGCGAGCTGTTGACCAGCAGTTTGTCGTAGATGCGGATCTCGTCGGCGACGCGCAGGCAGTAGGGCACCTTGACGATGTAGATGCGGTCGATGAACGCCTCGTTGTTCTTGTTGTTGCGGAAGCTGTGCCACTCAGCCTCGTTGGAGTGGGCCAGCAGGATGCCGCTGTAGGGAATCGCGCCCAGGCCCTCGGTGCTGTTGTAGTTGCCTTCCTGGGTGGCGGTCAGCAGCGGGTGCAGCACCTTGATCGGCGCCTTGAACATCTCGACGAACTCCATGATGCCCTGGTTGGCACGGCACAGGGCGCCGGAGTAGCTGTAGGCGTCAGGGTCGTTCTGCGGGAATTCCTCCAGCTTGCGGATGTCGACCTTGCCCACCAGCGCGGAGATGTCCTGGTTGTTCTCGTCGCCCGGTTCGGTCTTGGCGATGGCGATCTGGTTGAGGATCGACGGGTACAGCTTGACCACGCGGAACTGGCTGATGTCGCCGCCGAACTCGTTGAGGCGCTTGGTCGCCCAGGGCGACATGATCGAGGTGAGGAAACGGCGCGGGATGCCGTAGTCCTCCTCGAGGATGGCGCCGTCCTCGTCCGGGTTGAACAGGCCGAGCGGCGACTCGAACACCGGCGAACCCTTGATGGCGTAGAAGGGGATGTGCTCCATCAGGTGCTTGAGCTTCTCCGCCAGCGACGACTTGCCGCCGCCGACCGGGCCGAGCAGATAGAGGATCTGCTTCTTCTCTTCCAGGCCTTGGGCGGCGTGACGGAAGTAGGAAACGATCTGGTCGATGCAGTCTTCCATGCCGTGGAAGTCGGCAAAGGCCGGATAGCGGCGGATCACCTTGTTGGAGAAGATCCTCGACAGCCGCGGGTCGGTGGAAGTGTCGAGCAGCTGCGGCTCGCCGATGGCCTTGAGCATGCGCTCGGAGGCGGTGGCGTAGGCCATGGGATCCTGCTTGCACAGGTCGAGGTACTCCTGCAGGGAGTATTCTTCCTGGCGGGTGATTTCGTAGCGTTGCTGGAAATGGCTGAAGATGCTCATCACGTCACCTCGCTCGATGCCTGAAGCGGAAGCGGGCCTCGGCGGGCTGCACCGGTAGCGCCTCCGGCGCCAACCTGCTGCCCCCACTGTCGACCCCTAATGGTCGTACTGCCTCTCTGGAAGCCGGTGCGCCGGCTTTCCTTTTTTTGGGAGCCCTCGGCCCTAGCATAGACCTGCTCGTTGCCGAGCGCAGCAGGAAAAATCGACTGACGGTGAGCTTTTACAAATGTGCGGGAATCACTCTTCGCCGCCGCGGGCGACCTCCTCGGGATAGCGGGCGTGCCACAGTTCGAAGCCCCCGTCGAGGCTGTAGACCTCCTCGAAACCCTGGTGGGCCAGGTAGGCGGCGGCGCTCTGGCTGGAGTTGCCGTGGTAGCAGACCACCAGCAGCGGCGCGGCGAAATCGGCGCCGGCGATGAAGTCGGCCAGCGAGTGATTGTCCAGGTGACGGGCGCCGCGGATGTGGCCGTTGCTGAAGCTTTGCGGGTCGCGGATGTCGACTACCACCGCGCCGTCTAGGCGCAGCTGGTGGGCGCTGGCGGGATCGATGCGCTTGAATTCGCTCATGGTTGCTCCTTGTGGCAGTTGCAGGTGTGGCGCTCGCCGCTGTCGACGTTGAGCAGGGTCAGTTCGGCGCCCCACACGCAGCCGGAGTCCAGCGCCTCGACGCCGGGCTCGCTGCAGCGTCCCTGCAGGGCGGCCCAGTGGCCGAAGATGATCTTCTCGCCGCGGGTCTTGCGATTGGGGTGGCTGAACCAGGGCGCGTAGCCGTTCGGCGCGCTGCCCAGGCCCTCCTTGCTCTTCAGGTCGAGGCGGCCTTCGGCGGTGCAGAAACGCATGCGGGTGAGGTAGTTGGTGATGGTGCGCAGACGGACGATGCCGCGCAGCTTGCCGTTCCACTTGTCCGGCTCGTTGCCGTACATTCCATCGAGGAACAGGGGCAGGCGGGCATCGTCGCGCAGCGCCTCCTCGACCTCGGCGGCGCGCTTGCGCGCCTTCTTCAGCGACCACTGCGGCGGGATGCCGGCGTGCACCAGGGTGACCTGCCGCTGCTCGTCGTGATGCAGCAGCGGCTGGCGACGCAGCCACTCGAGCAGATCGTCGCGGTCCGGCGCGTCGAGGATCTCGCGCAGGGTATCGCCCTTCTTCAGACGCTCGACGTTGTGCGCCACGGCCAGCAGGTGCAGGTCGTGGTTGCCGAGCACGGTGGTCACCGAGTTGCGCATGGCATACAGGAAGCGCAGGGTTTCCAGCGATTGCGGGCCGCGATTGACCAGGTCACCGACCAGCCACAGATGATCGCGGCTGGGATCGAAGGCGACCTGCCTGAGCAGACATTGCAGCGGCGTCAGGCAGCCCTGCACGTCACCGACCGCGTACAGCGCCATCAGTGCAGCACCCCCGGGACGGCGAGGCTGAACGGGCGGATCGGCGCGGCGAAGTCGTGGCCGTCGCCGGCCTGCATGCCGAAGCTGCCGTACATGCTGCCCACCGGCGTGGCCAGCACGCAGCCGCTGGTGTAGGTGTGGCTCTGCCCGGGGGCGAGCAGCGGCTGCTCGCCGACCACGCCGGCGCCGCGGACTTCCTGCACCTTGGCGTTGCCGTCGGTGATGATCCAGTGGCGGGTCAGCAATTTGGCGGGCAGCAGGCCCTGGTTGCGGATGGTCACCGTGTAGACGAAGGCGTAGCGCTCCTGCTCGGGAACCGATTGTTCGGGCAGGTGGCGGGTGATGACACTGACGTCGATCAGATAGCGCGGATCGGAGGTGCTCATGGCAAGGTTTTCGACTGGCCTGACATAAAAGCTTAGCGATTCACTCGGGGCTTGTCTGCAACGCCAGCTGGTCGGCCAGGCGCACGAAGGCGGCGAGATCGAGCTGCTCGGGGCGCAGCCCGCCGTCGACACCGGCGGCCTCGATGGCGGCGGCCGGCAGCAGCTGCTTGAGGGTGTTGCGCAGGGTCTTGCGGCGCTGGTTGAACGCCTCGCGCACCACCCGCTCGAGCAGGCGATGGTCCTTGGCCGGGTGCGGCAGCACCGCGTGCGGCACCAGACGGACGATCGCCGAGTCGACCTTGGGCGGCGGGTTGAAGGCGCCCGGACCGACATTGAACAGGTGCTCGACCCGGCAGTGGTACTGGACCATGATCGACAGCCGTCCCCAATCGCCGCCCCCCGGCTCCGCGGCCAGGCGCTCGACCACTTCCTTCTGCAGCATGAAGTGCATGTCGGCGATCACCCCGGCGTGCTCCAGCAGGTGGAAGATCAGCGGCGTGGAGATGTTGTACGGCAGGTTGCCGACCACCCGCAGCTTGTCTTCGCCGCCGGCCAGGCTGGAGAAGTCGAACTTCAGCGCGTCGCCCTGGTGCAGGTTGAAGTTCGGATCGAGGCCGAAGCGCATCTTGAGCAGCGGCACCAGATCCTGGTCCAGCTCGATCACGTCGAGCCGCGCGCCGCTGCCGAGCAGACCCTCGGTGAGCGCGCCCTGGCCGGGGCCGATCTCCAGCAGGTGCTCGCCCGGGCGCGCGTGGATGGCGCGCAGGATGCGGTGAATCACTCCGGCATCGTGCAGGAAGTTCTGGCCGAAGCGCTTGCGGGCGCGATGTTGGTACAGCTCGGACATGAGGGCAGCTCCAGGCTCCGGGCCGCGGGCTCGAAGCGAATGCAAAAGAGCCGCAGTCTAGCAGTGAAAGGGGGCGCCAGCCTCACGCCGGGATGGTCGGCGCGGGCTGGCGCGCAGAGGATGGGCCGCGCGAGGGCGCCGGCCGCTGCCGGCCTATGCTTGACCGGCGCTCATCTGGTAGGCGGTTTCCAGGGCCACCTGCAGGCTGCCGGTGTCGACCTTGCCGCTGCCGGCGAGGTCCAGGGCGGTGCCGTGGTCGACCGAGGTGCGCACGATCGGCAGGCCCAGGGTGACGTTGACCGCCGCGCCGAAGCCCTTGTACTTGAGCACCGGCAGGCCCTGGTCGTGGTACATGGCCAGCACCGCGTCGCAGTGCTCGAGGTGCTTGGGGGTGAACAGGGTATCGGCCGGCAGCGGGCCGACCAGGTCGAGGCCCTCGGCGCGCAGCTGCGTCAGCGTCGGTTCGATGATCTCGAGTTCCTCGCGGCCCAGGTGGCCGCCCTCGCCGGCATGCGGGTTGAGGCCGCAGACCAGGATGCGCGGTTTGGCGATGCCAAACTTGTCGCGCAGGTCGGCGTCGAGAATGCGCGCGACGCGGGCCAGGCGTTCGGTGGTGATGGCGTCGGCCACCGCGCGCAAGGGCAGGTGGGTGGTCACCAGGGCGACGCGCAGGCCGCGGGTGGCGAGCATCATCACCACCTGCTCGGTATGGGTCAGTTCGGCGAGGAATTCGGTGTGCCCGGAGAAGGGAATGCCGGCCTCGTTGATCACGCCCTTGTGCACCGGTGCGGTGATCATCCCGGCGAAGCTGCCGTCGAGGCAGCCGTTGCCGGCGCGCAGCAGGGTTTCCAGCACGTAGGACGCGTTGCGCGCATCGAGTTGGCCGGCGAGCGCCGGGGCGGCCAGCGGGGTGTCCCACACGTACAGGCTGCCGGCCGGCGCCGGGGCGCTCGGCCAGGCACCGGGGCCGACCGCGAGCAGGGCGATGTCCAGGCCCAGCTGCGCGGCGCGCGCGGCCAGCAGGTCGCGGCTGGCCACCGCGATCAGCGCGTGCGGCTGCGCTTCGCGGGCGAGCAGCAGGCACAGGTCGGGGCCGATGCCGGCCGGCTCGCCGGGGGTCAGCGCGAAGCGCCGGGCGGCGGTCACAGACGGGTTTCCACGTAGGCTTCGCTGCGGATCTGGCGCAGCCAGTTCTGCAGTTCCTCGTCGTACTTGCGGTTGCGCAGCAGATTCAGCGCCTGCTGCTCGCGGGCCTTGCCGCTGGCGTCGCTGGTGCGGCGCTCCAGCACCTGCAGCACGTGCCAGCCGAACGGGCTGCGGAACGGCTGCGACAGCTGGCCCGGCGGCGTCTCGCTCATCACTTCACGGAACTCCGCCACCAGGGCGCCCGGGTCGACCCAGTTGAGGTCGCCGCCGTTGAGCGCCGAGCCCGGGTCTTCGGAGAAGCTCTTGGCCAGCGCGGCGAAGTCTTCGCCGGCCTGCAGGCGTTCGTACAGGCGTTCGGCGAGCACGCGGGTCTGCTCGTCGCTGCGGATCTCGCTGGGCTTGAGCAGGATGTGGCGGACGTGGAACTCCTCGCGCAGCAGGCCGCTGTCGCCGCCGCGCTTGTCGATCAGCTTGATCAGAATGAAGCCGGCCGGGGTGCGCACCGGTTCGGTGACCTGGCCGGGGCTCAGCGCGCCGATCATCGCGTCGAACGGCGGCGGCAGCTGGGCGGCCTTGCGCCAGCCGATCTCGCCGCCTTCCAGGGCGTTCTCGCCGGCCGAGTGGGCGGCGGCCAGACGGGCGAAGTCGGCGCCACGGCCCAGCTGGTTGTAGATCTCCACCGCCTTGCGGCCGGCTTCCTGGATCTCCTGCGCCGAGGCGCCCTCGCTGAGTGGGACGAGGATGTTGGCCAGGTGGAACTCCTCCGACAGCTGCAGCTTGCCGAGATCGGAGGCGAGGAAGTTCTCCACCTCCTGGTCGCTGACCTGGATGCGCTCGGCGACCCGGCGCTGGCGCACGCGGCTGATGATCATCTCGCGGCGCACCTGCTCGCGGGCCTCGTCGTAGGACAGGCCGTCGCGGGCCAGGGCGGCACGGAACTGCTCGAGGGTCAGCTTGTTGCGCTGGGCGATGGTGGCCATCGCCTGGTTGAGCTCCTCGTCGCCGATGCGGATGCCGGAGCGCTCGCCGATCTGCAGTTGCAGGTTCTCGACGATCAGGCGTTCCAGCACCTGCGGCGCCAGCGCTTCGCGCGGCGGTTGCTCGCCGCCGCGCTTGGCCAGGTTCTGCTGCACCTCCTGGAGGCGACGGTCGAGCTGGCTCTGCATGATCACGTCGTTGTCGACGATGGCGACCACCCGGTCGAGCGGTTTCACCTCGGCGTGGGCGGCGCCGCAGAGCAGCAGGAGACCGGCGGCCAGCGGGCGCAGGTTATTGATAAGCTTGGTCTTCACGTTCACGGTAGCCTTGAATGCCTTGGTCGAGGAAGGACTCCACGCGGTTGCCAACCACTCCGCCGAGGCCCTTGAGGACGATCTGCAGGAAGATGCCGCGGTCGCCCTCGTCGTTGGCGTCCGGGTTGAGGTCGGTCTCGTTGTAGTCGACCCAGTAGCGGTTGATCAGACGCAGCTTCCAGCAGCAGCTGTCGTACTCGAAGCCGCCGAAGGCCTCGAGGGTGCGGTTGCGGCTGTAGTCGTGCTGCCAGCGGGCGATCACGCTCCACTGCTGGGCGATCGGCCAGATGGTCGAAATGTCGTGCTGGCTGATCTTGTAGTAGTCCTTGATGAAGTTGGCGCTGCCCGGCGTGCCGAAGTCGTTGTTGAAGTTCCAGGTGCCGGTGGACTGGTCGTAGCGCACCGAGTCGTTGCGGTAGCGGTAGCCGAGGTTGACCACCTTGTTCGGGTTGGCCTCCGGCTGGTAGTGGAACATGGCGCTGCCGGAGCGGGTGTGGTGGCTGTCCGGATCCCAGTTGAAGTCGGAAGTCAGGTGCCAGTCGCGGTTGAAGCGATAGAGATATTCGAGCGCGTAGGGCGATACCGAGGACTGCGCGTCGTCGCGGTCGCGGTAGTCGATGCCGGGCATCTGTACCTTGCGGTCGGCGAAATACAGCGCCTGGCCGAGGCTGACGCGCTGGCGCTCGAAGCCGTTGGCCTGGATCCAGCGGCTGGTCACGCCGAGCGACAGGCGGTTCTCGTCGCCGATGCGGTCCTTGCCGGAGAAGCGGTTGTCGCGCCACAGCGACGCGTAGCTGAAGCTGCTCTCGCTGCTGTCGAACACCGGGATGTCGGTCTGGTCCTTCTCCGGCACGTACAGGTAGAAGGCGCGCGGCTCGAGGGTCTGCCGGGTGCCTGCGCCGAACAGCGGGGTACGGCGATCGAAGTACAGGCCCGAATCGAGGCTGTAGATCGGCACCTGGCGGTCCTGACTGCTGTCGAACTGCTGTTCGGCGAGCAGGCTGTTGAGGCCCTGCTGGTCGATGTCCAGGTCGTAGCGGGTGTAGGCGTACTTCACGGACGGAGTGAGGAAGCCCCAGCTGTTGGCCAGCGGCAGGCTGACGCCCGGCTCGAGGTGCAGGCGCTCGCCCTCGCTGCGGGCGAGGCCCTGCAGGTTGTTGTCGTACCAGGGCTGGGTGATGCCGTCGTCGTTGGTGAACAAGCCGCTGCGCAGGCTGCGCTGGAAGCTGACGAACTCGGTGCCGTAGGTAACCTGCAGGCCGCCCGGCTGGAACGGCAGGCGACCGTCGAGGCTGAGCTGCGGCAGGCGGTCGTAGGGGGTGACGTCGACCACGCTGGTCGGCTCGTAGGCGTGGGCGAGCAGGCTGGCGGTGTAGCTGTCGCCGCGCCAGGTCAGGCTGCCGCGCTGGTCGAGAAAGTCCGGCTGGGAAATGTCGAGGTCGGTGTCCAGATCCTGGAAGTAGTAGGGGTCGCTGATGTCGGTGTAGTCGATCTCGGCGAGCAGGCGCTGGTCCAGGCCGCCCTTGTGCTGCCAGCTGTACATCCAGCGCTGGTCTTCGAACTCCGACTGCAGTTCGCGGTCGTCGTTGCGGTCGTCGAGCCAGGCGGCGCCGGCCTGGCCTTCGCTGCCCGGAGTCAGGTAGCGGAACTCGCCTTCCATCAGCAGGCCGCGATCGGCCATCCAGGTCGGGTACAGGGTAGCGTCGTAGTTGGGCGCCAGGTTGAAGTAGTAGGGCGTCTGCAGGGTGAAGCCGTTGTCGCTGGAGCTGGCGAAGCTCGGCGCGAGGAAGCCGGACTGGCGGCGCTCGTCGATCGGGAAGTAGATGTACGGGGTGTAGAACACCGGCACATCCTTCACCCGCAGGGTCACGTTGGTGGCGGTGCCGAAACCGGTGGCCGGGTTGAGGGTGACGTTGTTGCCCTTCAGGTGCCAGGTGTTCTCGCCCGGCTCGCAGCGGGTGTAGGTGCCGTCCTTGAGGCGCACCACGGCGTCTTCCTGGCGCTTGGCATACTGCGCGCTGCCGCGGGCCTTGGCCGAATGGATCACGTACTCGGCGTTTTCGACCTGCGCCTCGCCGTTGTCCAGCTGCAGCTCGGCGCGGTCGCCGACGACCAGGAAGCCCTTGTCGCGCAGGCGCACGTTGCCCTTCAGTTCGCCGCGGTTCTCCTGCTGGTGCAGGCTGGCCTCGTCGGCCTCGGCCTGCATGCTGCCCTGGCGCAGCACCACGTCGCCGGCCAGGGTGCTGGTCTCGGTCTGCTGCTCGAAGCGGGTGGCGCGCGCGGAGACGAAGGTCGGCGCGTCGCGCAGCGGGGTCTTGTCGTCCATGCCCGGGCGCGCCGGTTCGACGTAGGTGCCGGCGCAGTAGGGCGCGATCTCGGCCAGCTGGTTCGCGGTCAGTTGCTCGCGCGGCACCCAGTCGAGGTGGCTGTAGTCGGCGCTGCGCGCGGCCAGCGCGCGGCCGCCGTTGTCGCTGGCCAGCTGCGGCTCGGCGGCCGCCGGTGCGCTATCCTCCGCCGGTTGGGCGGTGCTCGGCGCGGCGGCCGGCTGCGGGCGCGGCGGCGTGGCGGCGCTGGGAGTCTTCGGGGCGCAGGCCCAGCCGCCGGTGGCGGAAGCCTGACAGGCGAACTGCTCGGCGGCATGCAGGATGGGAGCGGACCCCAGCGCCAGCAGGCTGCCGGTGACCAGAAGGGGGAACTTTCTGCGGAACACGGGGGGGGTAAGAGCCATCTGATGTTATGTCCGGGCTTCCTGCGCGCCAACAGCCGGTGCGGCCGCACGCCTTTCGATGGGCTGGAGTAAGATCCGCGATAATAAATCAATGCGTCACGCAACGGCTAGCTAGAAGGGGAGCCTGCGAATGTCTGTGGATGGTCGATTCGAAAACCTGGTGGCCTGGCTCGACGGCTGCCTGCCGCCCCTGTTCGCCGCGCGCGGCTGGGGGCTGCCGGGCGCCGCGGTCCTGACCCCGGCGAGCAGCGATGCCAGTTTCCGCCGCTACTTCCGCTGGGAAGACGGCACGCGCAGCTTGATCGTCATGGACGCGCCGCCGCCGCAGGAGGACTGCCGCCCGTTCGTCAAGGTCGCCGGACTGCTCGCCGCTGCCGGCGTGCACGTGCCGGAGATCCTCGCCGCCGACCTCGAGCAGGGCTTCCTGCTGCTGCCCGACCTTGGCCGGCAGACCTACCTGGAGGTGATCGACGCCGGCAACGCCGACGCCGACGCGCTGTTCGAGGATGCCCTGCAGGCGCTGGTGGCCTTCCAGCGCCTGCCGGTGGCCGGCCAGCTGCCGGCCTACGACGAGGCGCTGCTGCGCCGCGAGCTGCAGCTGTTCCCCGACTGGTACCTGCAGCGCCACCTCGGCGTGACCCTCGAGGGCGCCGCCCTGGCGGCCTGGAACGCCACCTGCGACCTGCTGGTGGCCAGCGCCCTGGCCCAGCCGCGCGTGCTGGTGCATCGCGACTACATGCCGCGCAACCTGATGCTCAGCACCCCCAATCCCGGCGTGCTGGACTTCCAGGACGCGGTGCACGGTCCGGTGACCTACGACGTCACCTGCCTGTTCAAGGATGCCTTCCTCAGCTGGCCCGAGGCGCGCGTCGAGGGCTGGCTGCGCCGCTACTGGCAGCTCGCCGGGGCGGCGGGCATCCCGCTGCCGGCCAGCTTCGAAGAATTCCAGCGCGCCAGCGACCTGATGGGCGCGCAGCGCCACCTCAAGGTGATCGGCATCTTCGCGCGGATCTGCCATCGCGACGGCAAGCCCAAGTACCTGACCGACGTGCCCCGCTTCTTCGCCTACCTCGACGCGGTGATCGCCCGCCATGGCGAACTGGCACCGCTCGGCGAACTGCTCGCCGGCCTGCCCCGGGAGGCCGCGGCATGAAGGCGATGATCCTCGCCGCCGGCAAGGGCGAGCGCATGCGCCCGCTGACCCTGCACACCCCCAAGCCGCTGCTGCCGGTCGGCGGCATGCCGCTGATCGAGCACCATATCCGTGCCCTGGCGGCGGCCGGCTTCAACGAGCTGGTGATCAACCACGCCTGGCTCGGCCAGCAGATCGAGGACTACCTGGGCGACGGCGCGCGCTTCGGCGTGCGCATCGCCTACTCGGCCGAGGGCGAGCCGCTGGAGACCGGCGGCGGCATCCAGCGCGCCCTGCCGCTGCTGGGCGACGAGCCGTTTCTGCTGGTCAACGGCGACATCTGGACCGACTACCCCTTCGCCGAACTGCGTCGCGCCCCGCAGGGCCTGGCCCACCTGGTGCTGGTCGACAACCCGGTGCACCACCCCGAGGGCGACTTCCGCCTGCAGGACGGTCGCGTCTGTGCGCGCGCCGGGCAGGTCGGCCTGACCTACAGCGGCATCGCCGTGCTCGACCCGGCGCTATTCGTCGATTGCCAGCCGGGCGCCTTCAAGCTGGCGCCGCTGCTGCTCGACGCCATGGCCCGCGACCAGGTCAGCGGCGAGCACTTCCGCGGCCGCTGGGTCGACGTCGGCACCCGCGAGCGCCTCGCCGAAGTCGAGCGCCTGCTGGCGGAGCGCGCCTGATGCTGTGGCCGGCCAGCGTGCTGGGCGGGGTGGCCGGCTTCGTGCTGGCCAGCGTGCCCGGCGCCCTGCTCGGCGGTGCGCTCGGCCAGTGGCTGGACCGCCGCCTCGAGCTGGCCGACTGGGCCGACCTGCGCCAGCGCCTCGGCCAGCACGCCGCCGAGCAGCTCGACGGCGTGCTGCTGATGCACCTGCTCGGCGCGGTGGCCGCCGCCGGCGCGGCGCGCCCCGACGCCCAGCGCCGTGCCCTGCTGCGCGAGGCACGCCGCGCCGGCCTCAACGAAACCTTGGCGCTGGCCGCCTTCGCCCGCGGCCAGCGCGACTCGCGCAACGCCCAGGCGCTGGCCGAGGCGCAGACCCGCCCGGCGCGCCGCGACACCGTGCTGCG
>NZ_JAJHPU010000018.1:169237-197372 GCF_020831405.1 Pseudomonas oryzagri
CCTTCGCCCGCGGCCAGCGCGGTGCGCGCAACGCCCAGGCGCTGGCCCAGCTGCAGACGCGCCCGGCGCGCCGCGACACCGTGCTGCGCGCCGCGTGGCGCCTGGCCTGGGCCGGCGACTGTTGCGCCCCGCCGGCGCGCGCGCTGCTCGGCCGCTGGGCCGCCCAGCTCGGCTGCAGTGCCGGGCAACTCGCCGAACTGGAAGCCGCCGCGCTGGGCTGGAGCCCGCCGGCGGCGGAGCGCGACCCCGAGTTCCGCGCCGCCCTGGCGCTGCTCGGCGTCAGCGCCGACAGCCCGCCGGCGACGGTCAAGCGTGCCTATCGGCGCTTGCTCAGCCGCCATCATCCGGACAAGCTGGGCGGCGCCGACGCCGTCCGCCTGGCCAGCGCCACCGAGACCACCCGCCGGCTGCACGCCGCCTGGCAGCTGGTTCGCCAGCGCCAGGACTGGCACTGACCGGGTGTCTGTTTGGTGAGTCCGGTGAGTCGATTGCGGCGCCCATGGCCTCGACACTGGGTTACCTCTCCTTGCCATGGCCCTGCTATGACGGGTCGCGGCGGCTTGTCTCGGAACCCTGGTCAGCCGAACTTGAATCAACCAACCGACCGCACAGGTCACTAGCCCTTCGTCCCCTCCGGGAGCCCTGCATGTCTGTCCGCCCGTCGCTGCCGCGCTACCTGCCGGCGTTGCTCCTGTTCGGCCTGTTGCTGTTCCTCGGCCGTCCGGTTGGCGCCGAGCTGCCCCTGCTGGAGGCCGAGACGGACCAGTGGCTGGACGATCGCCCGACGCTGCAGGTCGGCGTGGTGCTGGAGGCGCCCTACGCCCAGCTCGACCGCCGCCAGCGCCAGGAGCAGCTGGTCGGCGCCCACGTCGAGCTGATGGTGGCGCTCGCCGAGCAGCTCGGCATGCGTCCCGTCTGGCACACCTACGCCGACCAGGCGGCGCTGGAGGCGGCGTTGCAGCGCGGCGAGATCGTCCTCGCTCCCGGCTTGCAGCAGACCCCGGCCGGCCTGCGCCTGTGGCGCTATTCCGACCCCTACCTGCGCATTCCGCACCTGATCATCGGCGAGCGCAGCGGCGCCGCCGCGGTACGCCTCGATCGCCTGGGGCGCAGCGAGCCGGTGGCGGTGCGCGACGGCAGCCCGGTGCAGCGTTTCCTGCGCAGCAGCCACAGCAGCCTCGAGCTGCGTGCGGCCAGTTCGGAGCGCCAGGCGCTGCGCCAGGTGCTGGCCGGCGAGGCGAGCTACGCGGTGATCGACGAGGCGCAGTACAGCCGCCTGCTCGGCGAGGCCGAGTTCGCTCCGTTGCAGGTGCTCGGCGACGTCGGCTACCCGCTGCTGCTGCGTGTCGCCGTGCGCCGCGACCTCGAGCGCCTGGCCTTGCAGGTCGACCAGGGCCTGCGCCTCTTGCCGCCGGAGCGCCTGGAAACCCTGCAGCGTCGCTGGCTGCAGCCGTCGGTGGCGGGGCTGGGCGAGACCGCCGGCTTCTGGCGCAGCCTGGCGCTGCTGCTCGGCCTGCTGCTCGCCGCGCTGATCACCGCCACCTGGTGGCTGCGTCGGCAGAGCAGCGAACTGGAGCAGCGCCTGGCCGCCACCCGCCACGACCTGGAGCTGCGCGAGTCCGCCGAACAGGCGCTGCGTCTCACCCAGTTCTCCATCGACCACAGCACCGTCGGCATCCTCTGGGTCAACTGGGACAGCCACGTGCGCTACGCCAACCACGCCGCCGAGCAGCTGCTCGGCTATCGCCCCGGCGCGCTGGCCGAGCGGCCGCTGCGCGACCTGGAGCCGCAACTGGACATGGACCGCTGGCTGGCGCTGTGGAAGCGCGCACGGGTCAGCGAGGAGGCGCTGGCCTTCGAAACGCGCTGCCAGCGCGCCGACGGCAGCTGGCTGCCGGTGGACCTGTCGCTCAGCTTCCTGCGCTTTCGCGACACCGAGTACTTGGTGATCTACCTCACCGACGTCACCGAGCGGCGCCGCGCGCGCGCCGCGCTGGAGGAGAGCGAGGCACGCCTGAAGGGCATCGCCGGCAACGTCCCCGGCCTGCTGTTCCGCCTGGAGCGCCCCGCGCCCGGCGCCGAGGTGCGCATCTCGTTCATTGGCGAGGGCAGCGCCGGACTGGTCGGCTACCCGGCGGCGACCCTGCTCGAGCGGGAGCGCGGCATCCGCAGCCTGGTCCATCCCGACGAGCGCGACGGCTACTGGAGCAGCCAGCAGGCCGCGCTGGCCGCCGACGACGACTGGCACTGGCAGGGTCGCCTGCTGACCCGCGACGGCACGCCGATCTGGGTCGACCTCAAGGCCACCGCGCGGCGCCTGGCGGGCGGCCGGGTGGTGTGGGACGGCATGGTCTGGGACATCAGCGAACTCAAGCGCATCGAGCTGGCGCTGGCCGAGTCGCGCGCCCAGTTGCGCGAGCTGGCCGCCCACCTGGAAAGCGTGCGCGAGGAGGAGAAGGCGCGCATCGCCCGCGAGGTGCACGACGAGCTGGGCCAGATGCTCACCGTGCTCAAGCTGGAAATCTCCATGTGCCAGCTGGCCCACGGCGAGCAGGACGCCGACCTGCGCGAGCGCCTGCAGCACATGAGTAAGCTGCTCGCCCAGCTGTTCCAGGTGGTGCGCGACGTCGCCACCGCGCTGCGTCCGCCGATCCTCGACGCCGGCATCGCCTCGGCGATCGAATGGCAGGCGCGGCGCTTCGAGGCGCGCACCCAGATCCCCTGCCTGGTCGAGGTGCCCGAGCAGCTGCCGCCGCTCGGCGACGCCAAGGCCACCGGGCTGTTCCGCGTGCTCCAGGAGGCGCTGACCAACATCATGCGCCATGCCCAGGCGCAGAGCGTGGAGATCCACCTGAGCCGCGAGGCGGACGAACTGCAGCTGAGCATCAGCGACGACGGCGTGGGCTTCGACCCCGCGCAGACCCGCAGCGGCTCGTTCGGCCTGGTCGGCATGCGCGAGCGGGTGGCCATGTTCGGCGGCAGTCTGGTACTGGACAGCCGCCCCGGTCAGGGCACTACCCTGTACGTGAGGGTTCCCCTCGATCAGGAGGAAAGGGAAACGGCATGATTCGGGTACTGGTGGCCGAAGACCACACCATCGTCCGCGAGGGCATCAAGCAACTGATTGGCATGGCCAGGGACCTGTGCGTGGCCGGCGAGGCCGGCAACGGCCAGCAACTGCTGGAGATCCTGCGCCAGACCCCCTGCGAGGTGGTCCTGCTGGACATCTCGATGCCCGGGGTCAACGGCCTCGAGGCGATTCCGCGGATCCGCGCGCTGAGCAATCCGCCGGCGATCCTCGTGCTGTCGATGCACGACGAGGCGCAGATGGCCGCCCGCGCGCTGAAGATCGGCGCCGCCGGCTACGCCACCAAGGACAGCGATCCGGCCCTGCTGCTCACCGCGATCCGCAAGGTCGCCGCCGGCGGCCGTTACATCGATCCGGAGCTGGCCGACCGCATGGTCTTCGAGGTCGGCCTGACCGACTCGCGGCCGCCCCACGCGCTGCTTTCCGAGCGCGAGTTCTCGGTGTTCGAGCGTCTGGTGCGCGGCGCCAACGTCAACGAGATCGCCCAGCAGCTGGCGGTCAGCAACAAGACGGTGAGCACCCACAAGGCGCGTCTGATGCAGAAGCTCGACGCCCACTCGGTGGCCGACCTGGTGCGCTACGCCCTGGAGCACAAGCTGGTCTGAACGCCTGCCGGGGCTGCGCTGCTCGGCGGCGGACCCTGGCGTGCCACTGAACGCCCGAAGGGGCAAGCGCAGCGGGTACTGCCCATTCACCCTGCGTAGACGCCGCGTCCTCGACGCGATCTCGCCGAGCCCGGCCCTGGCCGGCGAGATCCTCGGCGGGCCTGGCGCCCTTGTAGGGCGATTCCTACAAAAGGTCTTCCGCCGCGCCTAGGCGATGTCGTCCTGCCCGCCGATTTGCCTGCCGGCCACGGCTGCCTACTCTTTAGCCATAGTCCACCCAGTCCTACAGGTGCGGTCATGGCCGAGACGCAAGGCAACGAGATTCTGGTTAGCTTCCGTGGTGTGCAGAAGAGCTACGACGGCGAGAACCTGATCGTCAAGGATCTCAATCTGGACATTCGCAAGGGCGAATTCCTCACCCTGCTCGGGCCGTCCGGCTCGGGCAAGACCACCAGCCTGATGATGCTGGCCGGTTTCGAGACTCCCACCGCCGGCGAGATCCTCCTCGGCGGCCGGGCGATCAACAAGCTGCCGCCGCACAAGCGCGACATCGGCATGGTGTTCCAGAACTACGCGCTGTTCCCGCACATGACGGTGGCCGAGAACCTCGCCTTCCCGCTCAGCGTGCGCGGCATGAGCAAGACCGACATCGCCGAGCGGGTCAAGCGCGCGCTGTCGATGGTGCAGCTCGAGGCGCTGGCCGGGCGCTACCCGGCGCAGATGTCCGGCGGTCAGCAGCAGCGCGTGGCACTGGCCCGTGCCCTGGTGTTCGAGCCGCAGCTGGTGCTGATGGACGAGCCGCTGGGCGCGCTCGACAAGCAGCTGCGCGAGCACATGCAGATGGAGATCAAGCACCTGCACGAGCGCCTGGGCGTCACCGTGGTCTACGTGACCCACGACCAGGGCGAGGCGCTGACCATGTCCGACCGCGTGGCCGTGTTCCACCAGGGCGAGATCCAGCAGATCGCCGCGCCGCGCGAGCTGTACGAGCATCCCTGCAACGCCTTCGTCGCCAACTTCATCGGCGAGAACAACCGCATCAACGGCCGCCTGGTCAGCCGCAGCGGCGAGCGCTGCGTGGTCGAGCTGCCGCGCGGCGAGAAGGTCGAAGCCCTGGCGGTCAAGGTCGGCCAGCCGGGCGAGCTGGTCAGCCTGTCGGTGCGCCCCGAGCGGGTACGCATCAACGGCCACAGCGCCGGCTGCGACAACCGCTTCTCCGGCCGGGTCGCCGAGTTCATCTACCTGGGCGACCACGTGCGCGTGCGCATGGAAGTGGGCGGGCAGAGCAACTTCTTCGTCAAGCAGCCGATCGCCGAACTCGACCCCGCCATGGCGGTGGGCGACGTGGTGCCGCTCGGCTGGCAGGTCGAACACGTCCGTGCGCTCGATCCGCTGACCGCGGAATAGCGCTGCGGCCCGCAAGTGGCAAGTACCCCAAAACGCAGCATCCTGGAGAAGAATAAATGTCGAAATCCCTGAGGTTCGCGGCCCTGACTTTGGGCCTGGGTTGTAGCCTGTCGGCCGTGGCGGCCGATCTGACCACCATCTCCTTCGGTGGCGCCAACAAGCAGGCGCAGACCAAGGCGTTCTACGAGCCCTTCGAGAAGGCCACCAGCCACAAGGTCATCGCCGGCGAGTACAACGGCGAGATGGCCAAGGTGAAGGCGATGGTCGACACCGGCAGCGTGAGCTGGAACCTGGTCGAGGTGGAGTCGCCGGAGCTGGCCCGCGGCTGCGACGAGGGCCTGTTCGAGGAACTCGATCCGGCGCAGTTCGGCAACTCCGCCGACTTCATCCCCGGCGCCATCCAGCCGTGCGGCGTCGGCTTCTTCGTGTGGTCGACCGTGCTGGCCTACAACGCCGACAAGCTGAAGACCGCGCCGACCAGCTGGGCCGACTTCTGGGACGTGAAGAAATTCCCGGGCAAGCGCGGCCTGCGCAAGGGCGCCAAGTACACCCTGGAGTTCGCCCTGATGGCCGACGGCGTCGCGCCCCAGGACGTCTACAAGGTGCTGGCCACCGACGAGGGCGTCGACCGCGCCTTCAAGAAGCTCGACGAGCTGAAGCCGCACATCCAGTGGTGGGAAGCCGGCGCCCAGCCGCCGCAGTACCTCGCCTCCGGCGACGTGGTGATGAGCTCGGCGTACAACGGCCGCATCGCCGCGGTGCAGAACGAGAGCAACCTCAAGGTGGTGTGGAACGGCGGCATCTACGACTTCGACGCCTGGGCCATCCCCAAGGGCGCCAAGGATCAGGAAGCGGCCCGCGAGTTCATCGCCTTCTCGGTCAAGCCCGAGCAGCAGAAGGCCTACGCCGAGAACATCGCCTACGGTCCGGCCAACAAGAAGGCCATCGACCTGCTGCCCAAGGAGCGTCTGACCCTGATGCCGACCACCCCGGAGAACATCGCCAACCAGGTGGCCATCGACGTGACCTTCTGGGCCGACTACGGCGAGCAGCTGGAACAGCGCTTCAACGCCTGGGCCGCCAAGTAACAGTCCCGGCGGGCGGCGCCGCGCCGGTGGCGCGCGCCGCTCCGTCCGCGGGGAACACCCCGCTGTCCTGCCCGGCCGCCGGCGGCGGCCATCTGTCCGGAGTTGAACATGGCTAGCGCAGTGTCCGTCCCTTCCGAGGTTGCCGGCCTCACCCTCAAGCAGCGCCTGGCGCGTGCCGAGCGGCTCAACCGCCTGAAGTCGCAGGCGTTGATCCTGCCGCTCTTCGCGTTTCTCCTGCTGACCTTCCTGGTGCCGATCGCCGCGCTGCTCTGGCGCAGCATCGACAACCCCGAGGTGGTCGGCGCCCTGCCGCGCACGGTCGAGGCGATCCAGTCCTGGGACGGCCGCGGCCTGCCGCCGGAGCCGGTCTACCGCGCCCTCGGCGAGGAGCTGCCGCAGGCTCGCAAGCAGCAGACCCTCGGCGATCTGTCCAAGCGCCTGAACATGGAGCTGTCGGGTTACCGCAGCCTGCTGAACAAGACCGCGCGCCAGCTGCCGCTGGCCCAGGAGCCGACCTCCTGGCGCGAGGCGCTGGAGCACATCGACGAGCGCTGGGCCGACCCGGCCTACTGGCAGGCGATCCAGCGCAATGCCAGCGGCGTCACCCCCTATTACCTGCTGGCCGCCCTCGATCATCGCATCGACGAGCTGGGCGAGCTGGCCTCGGCCACCCCCGACCAGGCGATCTACCTGGAGATCTTCGCCCGCACCTTCTGGATGGGCCTGGTGATCACCGCCATCTGCCTGGTGCTGGCCTACCCGCTGGCCTACCTGCTGGCCAACCTGCCGGCACGGCAGAGCAACCTGTTGATGATCCTGGTGCTGCTGCCGTTCTGGACCTCGATCCTGGTGCGCGTCGCCGCGTGGATCGTGCTGCTGCAGTCGGGCGGCCTGATCAACGGCACGCTGCAGGCGCTGGGCATCATCGACGAGCCGCTGCAACTGGTGTTCAACCGCACCGGCGTGTACATCGCCATGGTGCACATCATGCTGCCGTTCATGATCCTGCCGATCTACAGCGTGATGAAGGGCATCTCGCCGACCTACATGCGCGCCGCGGTGTCGCTCGGCTGCCATCCGTTCGCCAGCTTCTGGCGCGTGTACTTCCCGCAGACCCTGGCCGGGGTCGGCGCCGGCGGCCTCCTGGTGTTCATCCTGTCGATCGGCTACTACATCACCCCGGCGCTGCTGGGCAGCCCGAACGACCAGATGATCAGCTACTTCGTCGCCTTCTACACCAACACCACCATCAACTGGGGCATGGCCACCGCCCTCGGCGGTCTGCTGCTCGCCGCTACCCTGTTGTTCTACGTGATCTACAGCTGGCTGGTCGGCGCCAGCCGTCTGCGCCTGGGCTAACGAGGAGAATCGTCATGCTGAGCCCCCACATGTCGCCCATCGAGCGCGCCTGGTTCTGGACCCACCGCAGTCTGTGCGGCCTGATCCTGCTGTTCCTGATCCTCCCGGTGCTGGTCATCGTGCCGCTGTCGTTCAACGCCGGCACCTTCCTGGTCTACCCGCTGCAGGGCTTCTCGCTGCGCTGGTACGAGGAGTTCTTCACCACCGCCGAGTGGCTGCGTGCGCTGAAGAACAGCCTGATCATCGCCCCGGCGGCCACCGTGCTGGCCATGACCTTCGGCACCCTGGCGTCGATCGGCCTGACCCGCGGCGAGTTCCGCGGCAAGGCGCTGCTGATGAGCATCCTGATCTCGCCGATGGTGGTGCCGGTGGTGATCGTCGCGGTGGCCAGCTACCTGTTCTTCGCCCCGCTGGGCCTGGGCAACAGCTACATCTCGCTGATCCTGGTGCACGCGGTGCTCGGCGTGCCCTTCGTGATCATCACCGTGACCGCCACTCTGCAGGGCTTCAACCAGAACCTGGTGCGCGCCGCCGCCAGCCTCGGTGCGACGCCGGTGACCGCGTTCTTCCGCGTCACCCTGCCGCTGATCGCGCCGGGGGTGATCTCCGGCGCGCTGTTCGCCTTCGCCACCTCCTTCGACGAGGTGGTGGTGACCCTGTTCCTCGCCGGTCCCGAGCAGGCCACCCTGCCGCGGCAGATGTTCAGCGGCATCCGCGAGAACCTCAGTCCCACCATCGCCGCCGCCGCCACCCTGCTGATCGGCTTCTCGGTGGTGATGCTGCTGACCCTCGAATGGCTGCGCGGGCGCAGCGAGAACCTGCGCACCCAGCTGCCGGAGTGAGGCGCAGGATGCGGACGATTGCATGGAAAGACGGAGTGTGACGATGAGGCAGGTATGCAGGGGCGGCGTGCTGGCCGCCCTGCTCGGTGGCGCGGCGGCGCCGGCGTTGGCCGACTACGTGACCGTGGTGTCCTTTGGCGGCGCCAACCAGGAGGCGCAACGCGCCGCCTTCTACGAACCCTTCAAGCAGGCCTCCGGCGACGCGGTGGTGCACCGCGCCTACAACGGCGACATGGACAAGCTCAGGCGCCAGCTGGAGCAGAGTCACGTGTCGTGGGACGTGGTCGAGGTAGAGGCCCCGGAACTCAAGCGCGGCTGCGCCGAGGGCCTGTTCGAGCAGCTCGAACCCGGCCTGGTCGGCGATCCGGGGGACTTCGTGCCCGGCGCGCTGCAGCCCTGCGGGGTCGGCATCTTCGTCTGGTCGATGGCGCTGGCCTACGATCCGCAGCGTCTGGACGGGGCTCCGGCCGGCTGGCGCGACTTCTGGGACGTCAAGCGCTTCCCCGGCAAGCGCGGCCTGCGCGAGGGCGCGCGCTACAACCTGGAGTTCGCCCTGCTGGCCGACGGCGTCGCCGTGGCGGACGTCTACAAGGTGCTGGGCAGCGCCGCAGGCGTCGAGCGCGCCTTCCGCAAGCTCGACGAACTCAAGCCGCACATCAGCTGGTGGAAGGCCGGCGAGGAGCCGGTGCGCGCCCTGCGCGACGGCAGCGTGGCGATGAGCACGGCCTACAACGGTCGGGTCAGCGCCGCCGGCGGCGAGCAGCCGCTGGCCCTGGTGTGGGGTGGCAGCATCTACGACTTCGACTACTGGGCGTTGCCCAAGGGTGTGTGGAAGGGCGATCTGGCGCGGCGCTTCGTCGCCTTCGTCAGTCAGGCCGAGCAGCAGAAGGCGCTGGCCGAGCGCATCGCCTACGGCCCGGTCAACCGCCGCGCGCTGGCGCTGCTCGACCCCCGGGTCGCCGCCGGGCTGCCCACCGCCGAGCAGAACATCGCCGGCGCGCTAGGCATGGACGTCGACTTCTGGAGCCAGCACGGTCCCGCGCTGGAACGGCGCTTCGCCGCCTGGCGCAAGGGCTCCTGAGGTGCGTGCCGGACGCCGCCGCGAGGCGTGAGCGTCCGGCAACCCTTGCCCGGGCCCCGGCGAAGCTGGAAACTTTGTATTTTCCGGCTCCCTGCCCCGAGGTACCCATGCAACCCTTCGCCATCGCCCCCTCGATCCTCTCCGCCGATTTCGCTCGCCTGGGGGAGGAGGTGGACAACGTTCTCGCCGCCGGTGCCGACATCGTCCACTTCGACGTGATGGACAACCATTACGTGCCCAACCTGACCATCGGCCCGATGGTCTGCAGCGCGCTGCGCAAATACGGCATCGGCGCGCCGATCGACGTGCACCTGATGGTCAAGCCGGTCGATCGCCTCATCGGCGACTTCCTCGAGGCCGGCGCCAGCTACATCACCTTCCACCCGGAGGCTTCCCAGCACATCGATCGGTCCCTGCAGCTGATCAAGGATGGCGGCGCCCAGGCCGGCCTGGTGTTCAACCCGGCCACCCCGCTGGATTGCCTGAAGTACGTGATGGACAAGGTCGACATGATCCTCTTGATGAGCGTCAACCCCGGCTTCGGCGGGCAGAAATTCATCCCCGGCACCCTCGACAAGCTGCGCGAGGCGCGCGCGCTGATCGACGCCTCCGGCCGCGCCATCCGCCTGGAGATCGACGGCGGGGTGAACGTCAACAATATCGCCGAGATCGCCGCCGCCGGCGCCGACACCTTCGTCGCCGGCTCGGCGATCTTCAACCAGCCCGACTACAAGGCGGTGATCGACGCCATGCGCGCCGAGCTGGCCAAGGTTCGCCCGTGAGCGCACTGCGTGGCCTGTTCGCTGGGCGCCTGCCGCGCCTGGCGATGTTCGACCTCGACGGCACCCTGGTCGACTCGGTGCCGGACCTGGCCGTGGCGGTCGATCGCGTGCTCGTCCAGCTGGGCCGCGCGCCGGCCGGCCGCGAACGGGTGCGCCTGTGGGTCGGCAACGGCGCGCGGGTGCTGGTGCGCCGCGCGCTGGCCGGCGGCCTCGACCACGACGGCGTCGACGAGGCGCTGGCCGCCGAGGCGCTGGAGCTGTTCATGGCCGCCTACGCCGACAACCACGTCCTGACCGATGTTTATCCAGGCGTGGTCGAGACGCTCGATCACCTGCGTGCGGCGGGCGTGGCGCTGGCGCTGATCACCAACAAGCCGGCGCGCTTTCTGCCCGAGCTGCTGGCCGACAAGGGCCTGGACGGCTACTTCCAGTGGCTGGTCGGCGGCGACACCCTGCCGCAGCAGAAGCCTGATCCCGCCGCGTTGTTCTGGGTGATGGCGCAGGCCGGCGTCTCGGCCGGCGAGGCGCTGTTCGTCGGCGATTCGCGCAACGACGTGCGCGCCGCGCGCGCGGCGAACGTGACCTGCGTGGCGCTGTCCTACGGGTATAACCACGGTGAGCCGATTGCCCTGGAAAATCCGGCGATGGTCGTCGACGACCTGCGCCAGCTGCTGTGAGCGGCGCCGGTCGCCGGTTTCTTGCTTGCTTCACCGGGGGCGCTGCGCTAGTGTGCTCCATCCGTAGCAAACCCGCCGAAGAGATCAGATTCGTGGTGGTCACCTGCAAACTGTGGATGAAAGTCATCAAGGCTCTGGCCCGCTGGCGCTGGCGCGCCTGATTTCGTCCCTGCCGGCACGCCGGCGCGCTTTGCATAACGACCGTTTTTAAGGCCCCGAGGCTGATCATGACCCGTGAAGAATTCCTGCGTTTGGCCGCTGCCGGCTACAACCGCATCCCGCTCGCCCGCGAAACCCTCGCCGACTTCGATACCCCGCTGTCCATCTACCTGAAGCTGGCCGACGCGCCCAACTCCTACCTGCTCGAATCGGTGCAGGGCGGCGAGAAGTGGGGGCGCTACTCGATCATCGGCCTGCCGTGCCGCACCGTGCTGCGCGCCCATGGCCGCCAGGTGCGGGTGAGCGTCGACGGCATCCAGACCGAGGCCGGCGAGTACGCCGATCCGCTGGCCTTCGTCGAGCAGTTCCAGGCGCGCTACAAAGTGCCGACCCTGCCGGGCCTGCCGCGCTTCAACGGCGGCCTGGTCGGCTACTTCGGCTACGACAGCGTGCGCTACGTCGAGCCGCGCCTGGGCGAGTGCCCCAATCCCGATCCGCTGGGCACCCCGGACATCCTGCTGATGGTTTCCGACGCGGTGGTGGTGTTCGACAACCTCGCCGGCAAGCTGCACGCCATCGTGCTGGCCGATCCCTCTGAGGCCAACGCCTACGAGGCGGGACTGGCGCGCCTGGAGGAGCTGTTCGCCCGCCTGCGCCAGCCGATCACCCCGCGCCTGGGCGTCGACCTGGCCGCACCGGCCGGCGCCGAGCCTACCTTCCGCTCCAGTTTCAGCCGCGAGGACTACGAGTGCGCGGTGGGCGCGATCAAGGAGTACATCCTCGCCGGCGACTGCATGCAGGTGGTGATCTCCCAGCGCATGTCGATTCCCTTCGCCGCCGCGCCCATCGACCTGTACCGCGCGCTGCGCTGCTTCAACCCGACGCCGTACATGTACTTCTTCAACTTCGGCGACTTCCATGTGGTCGGCTCCTCCCCCGAGGTGCTGGTGCGCGTCGAGGACGGCCTGGTCACCGTGCGGCCGATCGCCGGCACCCGCCCGCGCGGGGTCACCGAGGAGCAGGACAAGGCCCTGGAAACCGACCTGCTGTCCGACGCCAAGGAGCTGGCCGAGCACCTGATGCTGATCGACCTGGGCCGCAACGACGTCGGCCGGGTGTCCGCCACTGGTTCGGTGCAGGTCACCGAGCAGATGGTCATCGAGCGCTACTCCAACGTGATGCACATCGTTTCCAACGTCACCGGCCAGCTCAAGCCGGAGCTGTCGGCGATGGACGCCCTGCGCGCCATCCTGCCGGCCGGCACCCTGTCCGGGGCGCCGAAGATCCGCGCCATGGAGATCATCGACGAGCTGGAGCCGGTCAAGCGCGGCGTCTACGGCGGCGCGGTCGGCTACCTGGCGTGGAACGGCAACATGGACACCGCGATCGCCATCCGCACCGCGGTGATCAAGGACGGCGAGCTGCACGTGCAGGCCGGCGCCGGCATCGTCGCCGACTCGGTGCCCGCGCTGGAGTGGGAAGAAACCCTGAACAAGCGCCGCGCCATGTTCCGCGCGGTGGCCCTGGCCGAACAAAGTGCAGAGTGAGGGGAGCCCGCCATGCTGCTGATGATCGATAACTACGACTCCTTCACCTACAACCTGGTGCAGTACTTCGGCGAGCTGGGTGCCGAGGTCAAGGTGGTGCGCAACGACGAGCTGAGCGTCGAGCAGATCAAGGCGCTCAATCCCGAGCGCATCGTGGTCTCGCCCGGGCCGTGCACGCCCAACGAGGCCGGCGTGTCGCTGGCGGTGATCCGCGAGTTCGCCGGCAAGCTGCCGCTGCTCGGCGTCTGCCTCGGCCACCAGAGCATCGGTCAGGCCTTCGGCGGCGAGGTGGTGCGTGCGCGCACCGCCATGCACGGCAAGACCAGCCCGGTGTTCCATCGCGACCAGGGCGTGTTCGCAGGCCTCGCCAACCCGCTCACCGTGACCCGCTACCACTCGCTGGTGGTGCGCCGCGAGAGCCTGCCTGCGGACCTGGAGATCACCGCCTGGACCCAGTTCGAGGACGGCGCTGTCGACGAGATCATGGGCCTGCGCCACAAGACGCTGAACGTCGAGGGCGTGCAGTTCCACCCCGAGTCGATCCTCACCCAGCAGGGCCACGAGCTGCTGGCCAACTTCTTGAAGCAGAGCGGAGGCGTGCGCTGATGGACATCAAGGAAGCCCTCAACCGGGTGGTCAACAACCTCGACCTCTCCACCGCGGAAATGCAGGACGTCATGCGCCTGATCATGACCGGCCAGTGCACAGACGCGCAGATCGGCGCCTTCCTGATGGGCCTGCGCATGAAGAGCGAGACCATCGACGAGATCGTCGGCGCCGTGCGGGTGATGCGCGAACTGGCCGCCCCGGTGCAGGTCGACGCCGAGCGGCTGGTCGACACCTGCGGCACCGGCGGCGACGGCATGAACATCTTCAATGTATCCTCGGCGGCCGCCTTCGTGGTCGCCGCCGCCGGCGGCAAGGTGGCCAAGCACGGCAACCGCGCGGTGTCCGGCAAGAGCGGCAGCGCCGACGTGCTGGAGGCGGCCGGCATCTACCTGGACCTCACTCCGGCGCAAATAGCGCGCTGCATCGAGACGGTCGGTGTCGGCTTCATGTTCGCCCCGTCCCACCACGGCGCCATGCGCCATGCCGCGCCGGCGCGCCGCGAGCTGGGCCTGCGCACCGTCTTCAACATGCTCGGCCCGCTGGCCAACCCGGCCGGGGTGCGCCACCAGGTGCTCGGCGTATTCAACCAGGCGTTGTGCCGGCCGCTGGCCGAGGTCCTGCAGCGTCTGGGCAGCCAGCACGTGCTGGTGGTGCACGCCCAGGACGGTCTCGACGAGATCAGCCTGGCCGCGCCGACCCATATCGCCGAGCTCAAGGACGGCATGATCAGCGAGTACCGCATCCAGCCCGAGGACTTCGGCATCAAGAGCCAGAGCCTGATCGGCCTCAACGTCGAGGGCGCCGAGCAGTCGCTGGCGCTGATCCGCGACGCCCTCGGCCGCCGCCAGAGCGAGGCCGGCCAGAAGGCCGCCGAGATCATCATCCTCAACGCCGGTGCGGCGCTGTACGCCGCCGACCACGCCACCAGCCTCAAGGAAGGCGTGCAGCTGGCCCACGACGCCCTGCACACCGGTCTGGCCCGCGAGAAGCTCGACGAGCTGGCCGCCTTCACCAACGTGTTCAAAGTGGAGAACCAGGCATGAGCGTGCCGACCGTGCTGGAAAAGATCGTCGCCCGCAAGGTCGAGGAAGTCGCCGCCGCCCGTGCCCAGGTGTCGCTGGCCGAGCAGGAAGCGCGCGCCCGCGAGGCCTCCGCGCCGCGCGGCTTCGCCCGTGCGCTGCAGCAGCGCGCCGCGCGCTGCGAGGCCGCGGTGATCGCCGAGGTGAAGAAGGCCTCGCCGAGCAAGGGGGTGATCCGCGAGTCCTTCGATCCGGCGCAGATCGCCGCCAGCTACCAGGCCGGCGGCGCCACCTGCCTGTCGGTGCTCACCGACGTCGACTTCTTCCAGGGCGCCAACGCCTACCTGCAGCAGGCGCGCGCCGCGTGCAGTCTGCCGGTGATCCGCAAGGACTTCCTGATCGATCCCTACCAGGTGATCGAGGCGCGCGCCATCGGTGCCGACTGCGTGCTGCTGATCGCCGCCTGCCTGGACGACGTCCAGCTGGTCGAGCTGGCCCAGGTGGCCGGGGAACAGGGTCTCGACGTGCTGGTCGAGGTGCACGACGGCGAGGAGCTGGAACGCGCCCTCAAGCATCTGGACACTCCGCTGCTCGGCATCAACAACCGCAACCTGCACACCTTCGAGGTGTCGCTGCAGACCACCCTCGACCTGCTGCCGCGCATCCCGCAGGACCGCCTGGTGATCACCGAGAGCGGCATCCTGTCGCGCGCCGACGTCGAGCTGATGGAGCGGCATGACGTGTGGAGCTTCCTGGTCGGCGAGGCGTTCATGCGCGCCGAAGAGCCAGGCGAGGAGCTGCGCCGGCTGTTCTTCCCCGCCGGCTGATCGGCAGGGCAACAAAAAGGCCGTCCAGGGCAACCGGGACGGCCTTTTTGCTGAAGGCGGTGGCGTTTCAGCGGGTACCGAACACCACCATGGTCTTCCCCTTGACGTGCACCAGCCCCTGTTCCTCGAGGCTCTTCAGTACGCGGCCGACCATCTCCCGCGAGCAGCCGACGATGCGGCCGATTTCCTGGCGGGTGATCTTGATCTGCATGCCGTCGGGATGGGTCATCGCGTCGGGCTGCTTGCACAGTTCGAGCAGGGTGCGCGCCACCCGGCCGGTGACGTCGAGGAAGGCCAGGTCGCCGACCTTGCGGGTGGTCTTGCGCAGGCGATCGGCCATCTGGCTGCCGAGGGTGTAGAGGATGTCCGGGTCCTGCTGGGTCAGCTCGCGGAACTTGGCGTAGCTGATCTCGGCCACCTCGCACTCGGTCTTGGCGCGGACCCAGGCGCTGCGCTCCTGCTCGCGGCCCTCCAGGTCGAACAGCCCCATCTCGCCGAAGAAATCGCCCTGGTTGAGGTAGGCGATGATCATCTCGCGGCCGTCGTCGTCCTCGATGAGGATGGTCACCGAACCCTTGATGATGAAGAACAGCGTTTCGCAGCGATCCCCGGCGTAGATGATGGTGCTCTTCGCGGTGTAGCGACGGCGATGACAGTGCGCAAGCAGCTTGTCGAGGTTCTTGATCTTTGGTGTGAGGCTAATAGCAACCATGCCCGATCCCGAAAAATAAAAAGAGGTGTAAGCCCGTGCCGCAGGCGAGTTCTTGTTGTTTTAGAGCCCAGCAGTGTGCCAGTAAAGTGGCGTCACCTTAACAGCCTCCCCGCATTCAGTAGGGTCAAATTGCGTGACAGATCACAGAGGTTCGACTAAAGAAGCCCCGCGGAGAGCTGTGTTAAGCTGGCGCCCTCCATTTATACACCAGCGCGGAGTCAAGCTGATGAAAGCACGTATCCAGTGGGCCGGCGAGGCCATGTTCCTTGGCGAGTCGGGCAGTGGTCACGTGGTGGTGATGGACGGTCCGCCGGAGAGCGGTGGCCGCAACCTCGGCGTGCGGCCGATGGAGATGCTGCTGCTCGGCCTCGGCGGTTGCAGCAGCTTCGACGTCGTGCACATCCTCAAGAAGGCCCGTCAGCCGGTCGAGGGCTGCGAAGCCTTCCTCGAGGCCGAGCGCGCCGCCGAGGACCCCAAGGTGTTCACCAAGATTCATCTGCGCTTCGTGGTCAAGGGCCGTGGCCTCAAGGAGGCGCAGGTCAAGCGCGCGGTGGAACTGTCGGCGGAGAAGTACTGCTCGGCGTCGATCATGCTGGCCCGCGGCGGGGTGGAAATCAGCCACAGCTACGAGATCGTCGAGCCGGCCGCCTGAGCGCGCCGCCACAATCTGCCGGCAGGCTCTAGGCGAGGGGGCCGGCCATCTGCATAATGTCGCGCTTATTTTTTCAAGGCGCCGCGTGATCCCCATGGATGGCGCGGCGCCTTCTTTATAGCCAGTCGCCAAGGCGAAGAGGTGCAAGTCGTCCTACGCAGCTGCCGCGCGCAGTTGACGGGCACGCCACAACCGCGGCAACGCCGCATACACCTGGGGAGTTACCGACGGTGAAAAGCAAACTCAAGCTCCATGGGTTCAACAACCTGACCAAGACCTTGAGCTTCAACATCTATGACATCTGCTACGCCGAGACGCCGGAAGACCAGCAGGCCTACGTCCAGTACATCGACGAGGTCTACGACGCCGAGCGCCTGACGCAGATCCTCACCGATGTGGTCGAGATCATCGGCGCCAACATCCTCAACATCGCCCGCCAGGACTACGATCCGCAGGGCGCCAGCGTGACCATCCTGATCTCCGAGCAGCCGGTGGAGCCCACCGACAGCCAGATCGAGCAGTCGCCCGGCCCGCTCAAGGAAACCATCCTGGCGCACCTGGACAAGAGCCACATCACGGTGCACACCTATCCGGAGATCCATCCGGTGGAAGGCATCGCCACCTTCCGTGTCGACATCGACGTGTCGACCTGCGGGGTGATCTCGCCGCTCAAGGCGCTCAACTACCTGATCCACTCGTTCGACTCGGACATCGTCACCGTCGATTATCGCGTGCGTGGCTTCACCCGCGACGTGGAAGGCAAGAAGCATTTCATCGACCACGAGATCAACTCGATCCAGAAGTACCTCTCCGACGACACCAAGGAGGCGTACCAGATGACCGACGTGAACGTGTACCAGGAGAACCTGTTCCACACCAAGATGCTGCTCAAGGACTTCGACCTGGACAACTACCTGTTCGGCGACGCCGCCAGCAATCTTTCCGCCGCGCAGCGCGAGCAGGTGGAAGAGCGGGTTCGGCACGAGATGCTGGAGATCTTCTACGGCCGCAACATGCCGCACTGAGCCGTTGGCTTCAGGCAAACGAAAAGGGCACCCGAGGGTGCCCTTTTGCGTTTCTGCCGCTGGCCTTAGATTCGGTAGGTGGCCTTGGTCATTACCTTGGACAGCAGACTCATGCCGGCCTTGACCGGCGCCGGGAAGCGCAGGCCGCCGGCATCCAGTGCGGCGGTGGCGTGCTGCAGTTCGTCCTCGCGCATCTGCTCGAGGATCGCCTGCGAGCGGCCGTCGCCGTGGGGCAACTGGGCCAGGTGATGATCGAGGTGCTTGACCACCTGGTCTTCGGTGGCGGCGACGAAGCCGAGGCTGACCCGGTCGCTGACCAGCCCGGCGGCGGCGCCGATGCCGAACGACAGGCCGTAGAACAGCGGATTGAGCAGGCTGGGACGGCCGCCCAGTTCGCGGATGCGTTGTTCGCACCAGGCCAGGTGGTCGATTTCCTCGTCGGCCGCCTGCTCCATGGCCCGGCGCACCTGCGGCAGCTTGGCGGTCAGCGCCTGGCCCTGGTACAGCGCCTGGGCGCACACCTCGCCGGTGTGGTTGATGCGCATCAGGCCGCAGACGTGCTTGGCCTCGGCCTCGTCCAGCGCCACCTCTTGCTGGTCGCGGGCGGGCGAGGGGCGGCTCGGCTGGCCGCTGAACGGCAGCAGAGTGCGCAGGGCGGCATCGGCCTGCAGCAGCAGGCGGTCGGCCGGGGAGTAGTGGCGTTGGCTGGTCATGGCGACCTCCGGGTAGGGCGACGGCGGCAAGTCTGGCGCAGGCGGCCGATAGCCGCCTTGCGCGGGATCAGGGCTGCGCGATCAGCCCGGCGGCCAGTGCATCTGGCGCTGGCCAAGCACATGCATGTGGATGTGGTAGACGCTCTGGCCGCCGTGCTCGTTGCAGTTCATCACCACGCGGAAGCCTTCCTCGCAGCCCTGCTCGCGGGCCAGCCGCTGGGCGGTATGCACGATGTGGCCGAGCAGGGCCTTGTCCTCCTCGCCGATATCGTGAAGGGTGGCGATGTGCTTTTTCGGAATCACCAGAAAATGCACCGGCGCCTGCGGGCCGATATCGTGGAAGGCGACCACCTGGTCGTCCTCGTAGAGCTTGCGCGCCGGAATGGCGCCGTCGACGATCTTGCAGAACAGGCAATCCACAGGCGTCTCTCCATTGGTTGCGGGTGGACCGAGTTTACCGGCCACGCCCGCCGCCGCCCACCCCCACAAGGAGTCAGTGTGAAGAACGATATTCATGACCTGGGCCTGGTGCTCGATTCGCGCGTGCGCTTGATCGTCATCGAGTCCTGGGACGAGTCACGGGTGCTGGAGACCTTGAGTGCGTTGGCGATCAAGCGCGGTCTGGGCCTGTACCTGTGGTCGGTCACCGAGGGCGTGCAGCGCCTGGGCTTCGGCGGCGAGCCGCTGGGCGAGGGCGACAGCCGCGAGCCCGAGGTGGCGCTGCGCCTGGTCAAGGCTGACCGGCAGGCCAACCTCTACGTGTTCTGCGATCTGCACCCGTTCCTCGATGACAGTCCGCGCCTGGTGCGCCTGCTCAAGGAGGTGGCGATGGCCGAGGGCAACCAGCGGCCGACCCTGGTGCTGGTCTCCCATGCCCTCAAGCTGCCGGGCGAGCTGCAGCGTCTGGCGGCGCGCTTCAGCCTGGCGCTGCCCGGCGAGGACGAACTCATGGCCATCGTCCGCGACGAGGCGCAGCGCTGGAGCGAGCGCAACCAGGGCCTGCGCGTGCGCAGCGACAACCGCACCCTGCAGCAACTGGTGAAGAACCTGCGCGGCCTGGCGCATGCCGAGGCGCGGCTGCTGGCGCGCAACGTGATCTGCAACGATGGCGCCATTACCCAGGACGACCTGCCAGAGCTCAACCGCGCGCGTTTCCAGTTGCTCGACATGGACGGCGTGCTCGGCTTCGAGTACGAGACCGCGCGCTTCGCCGACGTCGGCGGCCTGGGCAACCTCAAGCGCTGGCTGGGCGAGCGCCGCGAGGCCTTCCTCGCCGCCGACACCGGCGATCGGCCGCGCGGGGTGCTGCTGGTCGGCGTACAGGGCGGCGGCAAGAGTCTGGCGGCCAAGGCGGTGGCCGGTCTGTGGGGGTTGCCGCTGCTGCGCCTGGACTTCGCCTGCCTGTACAACAAGTACTTCGGCGAGACCGAACGCAATCTGCGCGATGCGTTGAAGATGGCCGAGCAGATGGCGCCCTGCGTGCTGTGGATGGACGAGATCGAGAAGGGGCTGGCCAGCGGCGAGCACGACGGCGGGGTGAGCCAGCGGGTGCTCGGTACCCTGCTGACCTGGATGGCCGAGCGCAAGGCGCCGGTGTTCTTGGTCGCCACCGCTAACGCCATCCACCGTCTGCCGTCGGAATTGGTGCGCAAGGGGCGCTTCGACGAACTGTTCTTCGTCGACCTGCCGGATGCGGCGGCGCGCGCGGAGATCTTCCGCATTCATCTGGCGCGCCGCGAGTTCGATCCCCTGCAGTTCGATCTGACGCTGCTGGCCACGGCCAGCGCCGGCTTTTCCGGGGCGGAGATCGAGCAGGCGGTGGTCAGCGCGCTCTATGCGGCGCAGGCCCGGCAGTGCGCGGTGGAGCAGGCGCTGCTGCTACAGGCCCTGCAGCAGACCGCGCCGCTGTCGGTGGTGATGGCCGAGGAGCTGGCTGCGTTGCGCGCCTGGGCGGCGGAACGCACGGTGCGTGCCGACTGACGCCGGCTCAGCCGGGCAGCAGGCGCCGGTTGAGGCGGGTGGCCAGGTGGCGCGCCAAGGCGCGCGGCAGCAGTTGGGCGGCGCCGGCCAACAGGCGGTTACGCCAGCCGGGAAGGATCAGCGCGCGGTCGCGCTCCAGTCCCTGCAGGGCCAGCTGGGCGAGCTGCTCGGCGTTCATCAGCCAGGGGCTGTCCTTCAGCGGACGCAGGTCGAGACCGGCGTTGCGCCAGAACGGCGTGCGCACCGGGCCGGGACAGAGCGCCGAGACCTGCACGTTCTGGCTGCGCAACTCCTCGCGCAGCCCTTCAGAGAAGTGCAGCACGAAGGCCTTGCTGGCGTAGTAGCTGCTCAGCCAGGGGCCTGACTGGAAGGCGGCCAGCGAGGCGACATTGAGGATCTTGCCGCCGCCGCGGCGTGCCATGGCATTGCCGAGGGCATGGCACAGGCGGGCCAGGGCGAACACGTTGAGCTCCAGCAGCTTGCGCTCGTCGTGCCAGTCGTTGTCGAGAAAACCGCCGGCACAGGCGGCGCCGGCGTTGTTGACCAGCAGGTCGACCTGATAGTCGCACTGCTCTATCTCGTAGAGCAGTCCGGACAGCTGCAGCGGCTCGGTCAGGTCGCAGACGCGGAACATTACCTGGACGCCGAAACGCTGGCTCAGCTCGCAGGCGATACTTTCCAGCGCCGGCCGCTCGCGGGCGACCAGGATCAGGGCGTGACCGCGCCGCGCCAGGGCTTCGGCCAGGGCCAGGCCGATGCCGCTGGAGGCGCCGGTGATCAGGGCATATTGGGGCATGCGGGTCTCCGTGACTGCCTGGCTGGCCGCGCAAAAGGGGCGCAGTTTACCCTGCCCTGCGGCCGCTGGCTCGCCGAACCGGTGGATCAGAACGGCTTGACCACCACGAGGATGACGATAGCCAGCAGGAACAGCACCGGCACTTCGTTGAACCAGCGGTAGAACGTGTGCGTGTGGCGGTTCTCGTCGCGGGCGAAGCGTTTGAGCATCGCGCCGCATGCGTGGTGGTAGCCGATCAGCAGGGCGACCAGGGTCAGCTTGACGTGCAGCCAGGCGCCGCTGGCGAACAGGCCGGGGTTGAGCACCAGCATCCAGATGCCGAATACCAGTGCGGCGATGCTCGCCGGGGTCATGATGCCGCGGTACAGCTTGCGCTCCATCACGCAGAAGCGCTCGCGGCTGGCGGCGTCCTCGCTCATCGCGTGGTAGACGAACAGGCGCGGCAAGTAGAACAGGCCGGCGAACCAGCAGACGACGGCGATGATGTGCAGGGCCTTGAGCCACAGGTAGAGCATGCGGGAGTCCTTCTCGGATGGAGGCTGCGCAGATGGTAGTCGCAGGTCGGGCGCCCCGTCATCCCGCGGTTGGCCGGGTCGGGCTGCGGCCTTATCATGGAGCACTATATTTTCCACAGATGGTCCGCGGGGACACGAGATGATCAAGGTCGGCATTGTTGGGGGGACCGGGTATACCGGTGTGGAGTTGCTGCGTCTGCTGGCCCAGCATCCGCAAGCGCAGGTGGAGGTGATCACCTCGCGTTCGGAGGAGGGCGTGCGCGTCGCCGACATGTACCCCAACCTGCGCGGTCACTACGACGAGCTGCGCTTCAGCGTGCCGGACGTGGCGCGCCTGGGCGCCTGCGACGTGGTGTTCTTCGCCACTCCGCACGGCGTCGCCCACGCCCTGGCCGGCGAGCTGTTGGCCACTGGCACCCGGGTGATCGACCTGTCCGCCGACTTCCGCCTGCAGGACGCCGAGGAGTGGAGCCAGTGGTACGGCCAGCCGCACGGCGCGCCGGCCCTGCTGCCGGAGGCGGTGTACGGCCTGCCGGAGGTCAATCGCGAGGCGATCAAGGGCGCCCGCCTGATTGCCGTGCCCGGCTGCTATCCGACCGCTACCCAGCTCGGTCTGATTCCGCTGCTGGAGGCCGGCCTGGCCGACACCGCCAGCCTGATCGCCGACTGCAAGTCCGGGGTCAGCGGCGCCGGTCGTGGCGCCAGCGTCGGCTCGCTGCTGTGTGAAGCCGGCGAGAGCATGAAGGCGTACTCGGTTAAGGGCCACCGCCACCTGCCGGAGATCCGCCAGGGTCTGCGCCGTGCTGCCGGTGGCGAGGTCGGTCTGACCTTCGTGCCGCACCTGACGCCGATGATCCGCGGCATCCACGCCACCCTGTACGCCCGCGTGGCCGACCGCAGCGTCGACCTGCAGGCGCTGTTCGAGCAGCGCTATGCCAACGAACCGTTCGTCGACGTGATGCCGGCCGGCAGCCATCCGGAAACCCGCAGCGTGCGCGGCGCCAACGTCTGCCGTATCGCCGTGCACCGGCCGCAGGGCGGCGACCTGGTGGTGGTATTGTCGGTGATCGACAACCTGGTCAAGGGTGCCTCCGGCCAGGCGGTGCAGAACATGAACATCCTGTTCGGCCTGGATGAGCGTATGGGCCTGTCGCACGCGGCCCTGCTGCCCTGATGGACAACGCCGGCGGCGAGGGCGCCGGTGCCTTGGCGCACCGCGAGCGCGGCCGGCGCCTGGTGCCGGTCGCGCTGCTGTTGGCGCTGCCGGCGGCCTATCTGGCCGGCTACTGGCATAGCCAGCATCGCGTGGGCGGCACTCTCGACCAGGCCCGCGTGCAGGCCGAACAGCTGCAGCTGCGTAGCGCCGAACTGGATCGCCTGCGCCGCCAGCAGGCGGTGATGGAAAGTCGCAGCAAGCTGGCGCAGCAGGCCGGCGAGCAGAATCGCCAGACCATCAAGCTGCTCGAGGAGCAGATCTTCCAGCTGCAGCAGGAGCTGGCGACCTACCGGGACGTGGTGGCGCCGGCGAGCAATCACGAAGGCTTGCAGATCCGTGCCTTCGAGCTGCAGGGGACCGAGGATCCGCGTCGCTTCCGCTTCAAGATCCTGCTCGGCCGCGTGGGCTCGGATGCGCAGCCGCTGCAGGGCAGCCTGCAGGTCGAGCTGCAGGGGCGCCTCGGCGGCAAGGCGGCCAAGCTGAGCCTGGCGGAGCTGGCGGCTGATCTGCCGGCCGAGGGCCTGGCTTTCGCCTTCCGCCATTTCCAGGCCATTCCCGAGGGGGCGAGCTTCGCCGAACTGCTGCTGCCGGAAGGCTTCGCACCGCAGGAAGTACGCGTGCGCGCCGCGGTGGAAGGACAGCGGCAGCCCTTGGAGCGCAGTTTCCGCTGGGCGGAGCTGCAGTAAAGTGCCGCGCTTTGCGGCAGAATCTACGCAAAGCGCTTTGGCGCTGGTCGTGCCCTCGGGTATCGCCAGCTCGCGGTGCGCCCAACCTAATAGTTGACCGTTTCGCTCGGTGAGCGATAATGCGTCGCCTCTGTGCTGCAAGACGGCGATATGCCTGGAGTTTGGACATGAGCATTGAAACCTTCACCCCCACCCCGCTGATGTTCACCGAGGGGGCGGCCAACAAGGTGAAGACTCTGATCGAGGAGGAGGGCAATCCGCGCCTCAAGTTGCGGGTGTTCGTTACCGGTGGCGGTTGCTCGGGCTTCCAGTATGGCTTCACCTTCGACGAGGAGCAGGACGAGGAGGACACCGTGGTCGAGCGCGATGGGGTGCGCCTGGTGGTCGACCCGATGAGTTTCCAGTACCTGGTCGGCGCCGAGGTCGACTATCAGGAGGGTCTGGAGGGCTCCCGCTTCGTGATCAAGAACCCCAACGCCAGCACCACCTGTGGCTGCGGGCAATCGTTCTCGATCTGACCCCCGTTGCTGTCGAACGACGCCGCGCTTTGCGCGGCGTTGTCGTTTCTGCACTCAGGCCGGGTAGATGGCGCCGAGGATGCGTCGGCCACGGGCGCCGGTAACCTCGGGGCAGTTGGCGGGAATGCCTTCCAGGCAGCAGTGGGCCAGCCAGGCGAAGGCCATGGCTTCGATCCAGTCGGCGGGCAGTCCGCGGCTGTCGGTGCTGGCCACCTGGCAGTGGGGCAGTTGTTCGGCCAGGCGCTGCATCAGACGCCGGTTGCGCGCGCCGCCGCCGCAGACCAGCAGCTCCTCGGCGGTTGGCAGGTTGTGTTGCAAAGCCTCGGCGATGCTGCAGGCGGTCAGCTCGAGCAGGGTTGCCTGAACGTCCGCCGCCGGCAGCGGCGGATGTTGGCGTAGTTGCTCCTGCAGCCAGGCGAGGTTGAAGCGCTCGCGACCGGTGCTCTTCGGGCCGGCGATCCGGAAGAACGCGTCCGCCAGCATCTGCTGCAGCAACGGCTCGACCGGCTGGCCGCTGTTGGCCCAGGCGCCGTCCTGGTCGAAGCGTTCGCCGCGCTGCTGCTGGATCCATGCATCCAGCAGTACGTTGCCCGGGCCGCAGTCGAAGCCGCGCACGGGTTGTTCGGGAGCCAGCAGGGTCAGGTTGCTGAAGCCGCCGACATTGAGAATGGCGCGCGGCCGCTCGCTGCCGAACAGGGCCTGGTGAAAAGCCGGCACCAGCGGCGCTCCCTGGCCGCCGGCTGCCACGTCGCGGCGCCGGAAGTCGGCGACGACGCAGATGCCGGTGAGTTCGGCGAGCAGCGCCGGATTGCCGATCTGCACGGTGAAGCCGCGGTGCGGTTCGTGTCGCACGGTCTGGCCGTGGCTGCCGATGGCGCGGATCCGCTCCGCGGACAGCCCGGCTTGTTGGAGCAACTGGTCGATCGCCTGGGCGGCCAGTTCGGCCCAGGCGTGCTCGGCCAGGGCGCTGCGGGCGATTTCGTCCGGCCCGCTGTGGCACAGCGCGAGCAGCTGTGCCCCCAGCTCTACCGGCATGGGCGTGTAGTGGGAGGCGAGCAGGCGGGGCATCTGTGTCCCCTCCTGCTCAACCAGCGCGACATCCAGGCCATCGAGGCTGGTGCCGGACATCACCCCCAGATAAAGCGACATGGCTCAGCGCTTGTTCAGGGCCAGCATTGAGGCGCGCTCCTGATCCATGCGCGCCAGCATCGGCTGACTCTGCTGGAGGAAGCGTTTGCGCTCGGCGCCTGCCATCGGGTCGGCCATCGGCAGCTTCTGGCTGAGCGGGTCGACGTGCTTGCCATTGATTTGGAACTCGTAGTGCAGGTGCGGTCCGGTGGACAAGCCGGTGGTGCCGACGTAGCCGATCAGCTGACCTTGCTTGACCTGGCTGCCGTTGCGGACACCCTTGGCGAAGCCGTTCAGGTGGCCGTAGAGGGTCCGGTAGCGCTGGCCATGCTGGATGACGATGGTGTTGCCATAACCTCCCTTGCGACCGGCGAGGATGACCTTGCCGTCACCGGTGGCCTTGACCGGCGTGCCGCGCGGTGCGGCGTAGTCGACACCCTTGTGGGCGCGAATCTTGTTCAGCACCGGGTGCAGACGGCCGGAGGAGAAGCGCGAACTGATCCGGGCGAAATCCACCGGGGTGCGGATGAAGGCCTTGCGCATGCTGCTGCCATCGGCGCGATAGTAGCTGGTACTACCCTGGCGGTTGGTGAAGCGCACGGCGCTGTAGGTCTTGCCTTGGTTGCTGAAGCGCGCCGCCAGAATGTTGCCGGCGCCGACGGTCTTGCCGTCGACCACCTGCTCTTCGTAGAGCACTTCGAATTCGTCGCCGTCGCGGATGTCGAGAGCGAAGTCGATGTCGTAGCCGAAAATGTTCGCCAGTTCGAGCGCCAGGGCGTGCGGCAGGCCGGCGCGCTTGGTGGCCAGGAACAGCGAGCTGTCGATGGTGCCGCGGGCGTAGGCTTGGCGAATGGCCGGTTTGATCTGCTCGTATTTGACGCTGAAGCCCTTGGCGGTGCGGGTAATCTGCACGTTTTGCAGTGTATCCATCCGCGAGCTCAGGGATTCGAGTTCGCCTTTGTCGTCACGAGTAATGATGAAAACTTGACCGGGCTTGATCTGGGTTAGTTGGCGGGCATTGCGATTCTCGGCCAACAGATTGTGCAGGGTGTCGCCCGGCAGCTCGGCCTTGGCAAAGACGCTGGACAGGGTATCGCCGCTGGTCACGGTAATCACCCGCTCGCGAGCAGGTGGGGTGGTAATTTCCGTCGACCGTTCGTCGGTGTTCTCGGCTGCGGGCGCCTCGGCGGTGACTACTTCCGTGGGGGCTGCGTCTTCACTCACAAGAGTGGCGGGGCTCTGGATATCGAATGAGAGCAGGGCTTTCTTGGCTTCTACCTGGCTGCTGGGAAACACCAGCAAGGTCAGGCTCAGCAGCGCCGCAATGCCGCTCGCGGCCAGCAAGTGGCTGCGCGGGTATGGGGGTGTGTTCCTGGACGTATCCGTCATGGTGGGTGGGATTCTTTCGGGTGCAATAACCCCCTAAGCTATAACTGAACGGCCCTTGAGGCAACCGCGGCTGTCAGTTTCGCGATGCACGGCCGTGGTTGACTGCACAGTCTTTGTAAATTTCGCGCGATCTTGTATCGTTGCTGCCCATTTTTTCCTGTGGATATGGGCGGCTCCATCATGAAATCGGTCGAAGAACAGCTGGCGCTGATCAAGCGTGGCGCGGAAGAGATTCTGGTTGAAGCGGAACTGGTGGCCAAGCTGCAGCGCGGTCAACCGCTGCGTATCAAGGCCGGCTTCGATCCGACCGCCCCCGATCTGCATCTGGGGCATACCGTCCTGATCAACAAGCTGCGCCAGTTTCAGGAGTTGGGGCATCAGGTCATCTTCCTGATCGGCGACTTCACCGGGATGATCGGTGATCCCAGTGGCAAGAATGCCACTCGCCCGCCGCTGACTCGCGAACAGGTGCTTGAGAACGCCGAGACCTACAAGGCCCAGGTATTCAAGATTCTCGACCCGGCCAAGACCGAGGTGGCCTTCAACTCGAGCTGGATGGACCAACTGTCGCCGGCCGACTTCATCCGCCTGGCCTCGCAGTACACCGTGGCGCGCATGCTCGAGCGCGATGACTTCCACAAGCGCTACACTGGCAACCAATCGATCGCCATCCACGAGTTCCTCTATCCGCTGGTGCAGGGCTATGACTCCGTGGCGCTGCGCGCAGACGTCGAGCTGGGTGGAACCGACCAGAAATTCAACCTGTTGATGGGGCGCGAGCTCCAGCGCGCCTATGGCCAGGAGTCGCAGGTCATCCTGACCATGCCGTTGCTCGAGGGGGTGGACGGCGTTAAGAAGATGTCCAAGTCGCTGGGCAACTACATCGGCATTCAGGAAGCGCCGGGGGTCATGTACAGCAAGCTGGTGTCGATTCCCGACGCTCTGATGTGGCGCTACTTCGAGCTGCTGAGCTTCCGGCCGATGGCAGAGATCGACGAGTTCCGTCGCGACGTGGAGCGCGGCGCCAACCCGCGCGATATCAAGATCAAGCTCGCCGAGGAAATCGTCAGCCGCTTCCATGGTGAGGAGGCGGCCGCCTCGGCGCATCGTTCGGCAGGCAATCGTCTCAAGGAGGGCGAGCTGCCGGAGGATCTGCCGGAAGTGGAACTGGTCTCGGTCGAGCCGCTGTCGATTGCAGCTGTACTGAACAAGGCAGGTCTCGTCAAGAACGCGGCCACGGCGCGCGACATGCTTAATGCGGGTGGTGTGAAAGTCGACGGTGCGGTGGTGGATCGCGACTTCGTTTTCGCGCTGGGCAACACTCATGTATGTCAGGCTGGAAAGAAGGCTTTTGCTCGGGTGACCTTGCGGGCCGAATAAAAGTGTTGACGTGCCGATTTGAGTCTCTATAATGCGCACCACTCCCGGTGACGAGCTGAAAAACCCTTGAATATCAAGGAGTTATCTTCAGGTTAGGCGGCGGGAGCAGCAGGGCTGCGGCCTTGTCGGCGCTTCCGGCTTCGGTTGGAGGCGCGCTGCGGAGGGGGTTGACAGCGATCTGGGTTGCTGTAAGATTCACCTCCCTCGCTTCGGTGGTGTAGGTTGTTCGCTGAAGCACAAGCGGTTGAATCGAAAAGAAAATTTTCGAAACACGCTTGACAGGTTGAAAGGCTGCTGTAGAATGCGCGGCCTCGGTTGAGACGAAGCGATAAGCT